>NZ_AUMR01000065.1 GCF_000430785.1 Ectobacillus panaciterrae DSM 19096 | reverse complement strand
TTGTAATGTTTGCGTTCCATGTCTGGACACATCCTTTCTGTCATTCATTGTACTGACCACACAAAGATGTGTCCATAGAACTATACTAACTCCAGGGTTGAGGCGGCCGGGGGTGTGGGGGCAGAGCCACCGCATAAAAAAGCGTGTATGCATATTGAAAAAGCGTATTTTCTTGAACGAATGATCTGGCGGTTCGGCACGTATACTGAACAGCACAAGCCGGTAACCTGAGAGTTTCCTTATTGGTATATCGGCTTGGCGATGGTCAAACACGTGCCGAAAAAAGTTTGGCAAGAACAATGAGAAAAAAGAAATGGCGATAGCCATTAGGCGACGATGAACGTTAGGGAACCGACTTTTTTATTTAACTTCTTTAAGTAAAGCCCCCGTTAGTGTAAGTACATTTCTTCACAATCTTACTTTCAAAATATAAAAAGAGCTACCTAAGTAGAGTAGCCCTAAAAAAGTAATTAAAGTTCCTCACTTATGAATAGTGGGGTTTTTGTCTCCTGAATAGACACCGAAGGTGTCTATTTTTATATTAAATGGTTTTATATGTTTAGTGAGAATATTGTCCATAATATATTATTATGGGTTTCTTTTAACGACGGCAGTATATTGTTATTTTATTGCCTTTTTATCACCACATTTAAGTGTTTATTACCACTTTATTGCTACTTTTAATACGACATCAATTATTTATTACCTAAAAATCAAAAAATCCCCTGTAAAAAAAAACAGCGACTCAACCGTACTGATGTTTTTTTGACATTTTATTAAAGTAATTTTCCTAAATAATACGGCATTTGGCATCGCCACCAAGCCCAATCATGCGAAACATCTTCGCCCCACTCATCAAACCATGCTGGAATTTGTTTTTCTTCAAAGGCTTCTTTTAATGTAAAGTATGAAGGCAGCCCATCCTGTTCCCAATCACCCAGCCCGGTACAAATAATGATATCTGCTGAACGATATCGATCAATAAACCAGCCGTCATTTTGATTCCATATGTAATCACTCGGTGAATTTTCGTATACAAGAGGATCATTTCCGTAATCCCCAAAAAAGAAACGCACATCGTAAACACCGCTAAGTGCAACGGTTGTTTGGAAGACATCCGGATGTCTCAAGAAAAAGTTCAACGCATGATATGCCCCCATACTACACCCCGTTGTCATCATTGGATCAAACCAACCTGTTTTATGTTTAATAAATGGAATAGCTTCTGAAATCACATAACGGTCATATGCTTCATGAGCTAATGCACGGTCATGCGCCGGTTTTGAGTCGTGCAGCCAACTTTCGCTATCTATACTAGCCAATGTAAAAAACTGAACTTTTCCGGATTCAATAAAGTCATGACACACATCAATCATTCCAAAATCATAGTATTCAAAATGCGTCCCTCCAGATGAAGGAAAAACTAAGATTGGCATGCCACTGTGTCCATATCTGTTCAACAGCATTTCACGTCCTAATTCGCCACTCCAATGGTTTAAATGTTCTATATGCATAGAAAAATCTCCTATCCCTATACGTTTACAATGCTGCAATTTTTTCGTTCATGTACAAAACGGATAATGTCATAGACTTCTTCCTGCGAATCTGCATTAATCGCATAAAATTGATTTCCTTGGAGTTCCGCAAACGCATCTGGCATGCGCTGTTCAAACTTCACACGGTCGCCAAATCGTTCATAAATAGCATTCGTATCATGTTTATACTCATACGCATCACGCTGTGTTACACCGACACAAAACTGGTTTTCGGCATCGGACTCCTTAAATTCTCCTCCTGTCACAAGAGAAGCATACTGAGCAAATAAATCAATGGAGTACGCGAAATTGTACATATCAATCGTGTAGCCGCCAGCCAAGCGGTTATTATATTCAAGTGCAACATAATCCCCATCTTCTAATTTAAAAAACTCAATATGGAAAAAGCGTTCTTTCATGCCAAAAGCTTTCACAATCGCCTTTCCATAAGTTTCGAGCTTTGGATCAATTTCTTTTTGAATCACATAAGCTAAATCCAACTGACCCTTAACGAGTTCCAGAGTTGGCACATTATATGTAAAGCTTGTTTGGAAAACAATGTTCCCTTTCTGATCCACTAAACCATCAAATGTACAAAGCACGCCTCCTTCGACATATGGTTCTAAGAAGTACACTTGTGCTTCTCCCCATTCTTCTTCAAAATGACGTACAGCCACTTCTGAACTTAATTTAAAGGTTGCAGCTGATCCAACTCCATTATCCGGTTTAGCGATAACTGGCAGTCCTAATTCATCAATGGCTTTAGATAACTCCTTTTTAGTTTTAACGATTCTTCCATCTACAACAGGCACATCTGCTTTTTTAAACAGCTTCTTCATTTCAGATTTATATTTAACTTTTTTCAAGTCATTCGTTTTATTGCCGTACACGTTAAATTGCTCACGCAACTGCGCATCAAGTTCTAACCAGTATTCGTTATTGGATTCAATGCGCTCAATTGGACCATGTTTATAAAATAAAAATGCAACAGCACGTTTCACTTCATCTACATCTTCTAAATTATTCACACGATAATATTCTGTTAAAGCGTTTTGTAATTCGGAACCTAATTGGTCATATGGCTCTTCGCCAATTCCTAAAACATTGACACCTGCGTCTTTTAAACGATGAGCAAATGACTGAAAATTACCTGGATAATATGGTGATATCAAAATATAATTCATAAAAAAGCTCCTTTCTCAATATCAAAAAATTCATTATTTTCACAACTAAGGTACAATTATTTCAATTTAAAATCAATCTAAGCTTCCAAAAATATTCAAAAAAAGTGATAGATTCCTCCCATGATCTAATTCAGTCAAATATAATTATTCAGTTCATTCAAGACCACTTCTCACTTAAGAAACGTAAACATTCTGGCAGGTGTTTTGCCCAAGCTTTTTCATCATGTTCTTCATCCGCAAAAATATTTAAACGAATGCTATCAATTGGAACAGAGCCTTTTATCAGTTGTTTATAATACTTAAGCGAGCAATCGATATATGCCTGCTTCATATTACCATACATCAATTGTCGATCGGCATCATCGCCTTCCTGAGTCCCAACTTGAATGTACACGCGTTGTTCAGGATCCAACTCTTCTCTAGCAATATAACTGTCAAAGGCTTTACTTGTAATCCAATTGGCTAAAGAAAAAATGCCTAAACCACCAATTTGATCTTTATATTCAATACCCATAAAAGCCGAAATATTTCCTCCAAGTGAACTGCCAATCATCGCTGTATGATATTTATCCGATTTAGTTCGGTAATGCTTATCGATAAACGGCTTCACGACTGTCATGACAAACTTAGCAAACTCCACGCCTCTTCCGCCTAGTTCATTATCTTCAGGAAGTGGGCTTTCAGTAATTTTCCAAGGCGTATATTCATTAATTCGATCTTGTTCAGCGTTATCTATCCCAACAACAATCATCTTCGGTAAATCGGGATTTAGTTTAATTGCCGGAATAACTTTCCATGAATACCCGCTATAAGCTTCACTACTGTAGAAAACATTTTGTCCATCATGCATATAGACAACTGGATAATTTTTAGCCTCATCTTTATCATAATTTTTCGGCAATAAAACACGCACGCGACGTTTTTCATTTTTATAAGACATATGTAATTGATGTGTTTCTAGTTTTAAATAAAAATAGGATTGATTCACTTTACCTTCCTCGCTCCTTTGATATTACATTAAATATTGGAAGTTCTACTTTAGAAAAATCCAACTGCTGAAGTTCTTCTAATGAATAAGTGTTTGATAAATATAAATCCCACTGGGCAGATATATCTTCAATAACTTTATATATCTCGCTGTTATAAAAATTATAATCATCCATATATTTCATATAATATTTATCACACCAATTACAAATTTGTTGATGTGAAAATTTGTTACTGCTATTTACTACACCCAACAATAATTCAACTAAATTTCTTTATTTAACTCTAAGTCAATCTCAATAAACTTTGATTCTGACCAACTGCCTACATATTTGTTCTTGCCCACCAGTTACCACCTCGGTCTGTAAATGCAATTTGTAATTAATTCAACGTAAATAAATTAGATTCCTTCTTCAACAAACCTGCCCGTTAATTTAAGTGAAAATCTTCACAATCTCTCCTCTATATTAACACAAATATCCAATTAATTTGCTAAAAACAAGCACCGAAAACGTCCGTTTATGGGGCTGGTGTTTACTTTATCTGAAAACTACCTGTGACTTTCTTTTTTATTTGACGTAATTTCTTTAAAATTAAATATCGTTATCTAATGAAAATAAGCTATCTGTTTGGATAGCCTATTTTTCACATGTCTTGCCTACTTCTATTTTTCTAAGTAACGATAAACCGTAGTACGAGAAATTCCCCACATTTGTGCAATATCCTTAATAGGCGTTCCATTTGCTATAAGGGTTCTCAGCATCTCCAAGTCCTTGTTATCTAACTTTTCTGGCCTTCCACCTAAGCGCCCCCTTGCCCTTGCGGCCGCGCGGCCGGCTGCAGAACGTTCTTGATAGAAACCATAATATCATTAGGCTCTATTCCACAATTTTCTCCAAGCTCTTGAACCAAAAGTTTATAAAGTTCTTCTTTTGATCATCACTTCTTTGTTTACTAGTTACACTTATTACTACTAAGTTTTTACTTCTCTCAAAACCTAAACCAGTATCTTCTATATAAGGCCTTGTTGCAACTCTTCTTCATTCAAAATGCTGGCTGTGCCATATACATGTACAGCTTGATAATTCCATGTTGGTACATTTTCATGCCCGTACCAAGAAGAAGAGATGTAAGCATGTGGTCCTTGATACATAACTAATACATCCTCACAGGTTTCGAGGGTTCTCCATTGGGGGTTCCCATAAGCCATGTATCCGGTTATATAGTAATTATCTCCTTCTTTATTTAATTCCAATGGTAAATGAGTAGCAATTGGTTTACCTTGTTTTGTTGTTACAATCGTTCCAAATGAGTTCATTTGAACAAATTCTCTAATTTCATCTATATCTGTGACTTTAAAATACTTAGGAATATACATGATTGGGTTCCTCCTTGATTACTCAATTGTAATAGGTTGTACGATTTGAGTTAATTGAAGAGAAAAGCAGTAACATTACGCGTTATTTTTTTAGGTTTGTCTTCATTAAAAAGGAAATCTTTTGCTCATCTGTATTTGAAATCTGTTCCAGTTGATTAACAATTAGCTCTTGTCGGTGTAATGAATGGTTTTGACTTAACTTTGCTTTTCCCTCTATTTTGTTGATTTTTATTTTGAAGCCTTGAATTCCTTTGTTCATCCCTGCCAGAAAGCCAGCGTCTACATCTTGCAATTTGTATGAACTATCAGGGACTTCATATTTCAATACCATGTCATGCAAGGAATCCATTAACTCTTGTTCATCCTCAATAAGTTCGACTTCGCCGTATACATGAACAGTCACATAATTCCATGTTGGTACTGCTTGATTCGTCTCATACCAAGAGGGAGAGATATAACAATGGGGACCATGAAAAACAGCTAAGACTGTTTGGTTTTTAATATCTTTCCACTGAGGGTTCGGAAGAGCAAAATGACCATACAAATAGTTTTTCCCTTTATTCAAAAGCAGTGGTAAATGTGTAGCAAAAGGTATTCCTTCATGCATTGAAAACAATGTCGCAAAACTATTCTCCTGTATTACATCGTAGGCTACTGCTAATTCTTTTATTTCAAATTGCTTAGGGATATACATAAAAAATCTCCTTTCAACTTACATATGAATTTTTAAATACAATAGACATGACGCATTAAAAATAATATTATACAGACTGACATCTAAAAAGGTACAATATTAAACAAATATACATGTCAGAAGGGATAGCAAATGAAAAATACCATTTTTACTTTTAAGGATGACTCCCCCAAATACAAACAAATCTACGAGCAGTTTAAATTATTTATTGAGCAAGGGGACATACTGGCTAATGAACAATTGCCCTCCATTCGTCAACTTGCAGACTCCCTTCAAGTAAGTCGCAATACGACATTAATGGCTTATGAACAACTTGTAGCTGAAGGCTATATTCGTGGGGAGGGGCGAAAAGGTTATTTTGCAAATAAATTAGAGCCTTTTTTATTTCAAGAGGCGTTAATCTCTCATAATATAAAGCAAACAGAATCGGTGACACCTGTCCTCATTGATTTTAAAGCAGGCGCAGTTGATCAAACACATTTCCCTTTAAAAATATGGAGGAGAATTGCTAATCAAGTATTAACGTTACAGGAGAGCTTTCGATACGGGGAACACTTTGGTGAGGTATGCCTACGCGAACAAATTTCTACATACTTACTCCAATCTCGTGGGGTGAAAACAGATGCAAACGCAATTATTATCGGGAGCAGTACCCAACAAATGCTTATATATCTCGGGCATATACTGAAGGATGATTTCCCAAGCATTATAGTTGAGGACCCTGGGTATGATGGCGCTAGGGAAGCATTTCAATTAAATTGTTTTACGCTTGAAACTTTACCAGTTTACGAAACAGGCGCTGATTTTTCACAATTAGAACATATGAAATCACGATTAATCTATGTAGCGCCTTCCCATCACAGTCCATACGGGGTAAGCATGCCCATTCAACAACGTCATGCACTTATCCATTGGGCTAACAAGGTGCATGGATATATTATCGAAGACGATTATGATAGTGAATTTCGCTATACACAACAACCATTTCCAGCTCTCGCTTCCATTGATTCAGCAAAAGTTATTTATCTAGGGAATTTCTCAAAGTCCTTTCTTCCGGGAATCCGTTTAAGCTATATGGTGTTGCCGCAACCCCTTTTAAATCGTTACAAAAAGCAATTCCTTCACTTCGAAAGCACCACTTCCATTCTAAGCCAGTTCACAATGGCTAAATTTATGGAAGAGGGAGAATGGAATCGCCATATTAAACGTATGCGTTTGGTTTATAAACGAAAAATGCAACGCTTAGTATCAGTATTAAAAAAAGAATTCGCTCAAAATATCTCCATTATTGGCGAGCAATCTGGTTTGTACATACTAGTCAAAATACACCTAAAGCGTTCGGAAGAATGGCTAATAAGCAGGGCTTCCTTTTATGGTGTTAAAGTGTATCCCACCTCACTCTACTTCATTAAAAATAATACCGATAAACCAATTATTAAACTTGGTTTTAGTAATCTTTCTTGTGAGGAAATCCAGCTTGGTGTGGAGCTCTTAAAAAAGGCTTGGTCATAAAAAACACCCCGTAATCGTTAGTTGTGTCTAACAATTACGAAGCAGTTCATTTTACAAGAACGCATTTCTCCATTAAGTTGGGAGCATATCAACTTCTTAGGAGAATTCAATTTAACCAAAAAGATACTACAACGCTAGAGTTGCTTCGCCCATTACAACAAAAGTATCAGAATAAGAGTCGATTTTTCTTAGCGTGGGAAAAATCGGTTTTTTTATGTCGAAATTTGCTTAGCGTACAAAATTTACGTTTTGTGGGTGCTCCCCCGTATCAGAGTTGAACAGTTCCTTCTTAGCTTTAATTCAAAAACATCAAAATTACTGGAAGCATAAGTTGGCCAAAACGGCCATCTTATGCTTCTTGTTACACATTTATATAAAATAATGATTACCAACATCTATCATTTAAGACAAATTTGTTCATTTTTTAGTTAGACACATTTGTTTCATAAGTCTGTCACTAGATAATACTATACAAACATGATAAATTATTAAAAAGAGATACTGTAATGAAGGGGTTTTATTATGTTCAAAAATGGACAAATCAATATAGATGATTCTTTTATTTTGCTTGAACCACATACTCCTTTAATAGAACTAAAAAACAAGCTCTTGCAATATCGCTTTGTCGTTATTACAGGAGAAACGTACTACATTATTAAACATAGTGAGGTTAACTTTATCGCATTAGGTGCCGATTCATTACCTGCAGCTCCGTGGCTTGAAGAAATGCAATGGCTTTCTTCTGAAGTCTCTACAATTACAGAACTTCTTGAAGTGCAAATAGATTGGCGCCGTCCAGTTCTGATCGAGAACGAAGGAAGAGAACGTATTATCGGAATTATGACTGCTGATGAATGGATTCGACACCTAAATGTTAAAACCAAAAGGTTAAACTCCTACTTTCACACATTAGCAGAAACAGTTAACGATGCAGTTACAGCTGTAGACCAGGAAGGTGAAGTGATTTGCTGGAATAGTGCAGCGGAGGCAACGTATGGAATCAAACGAGAGACCATTATTGGTAAAAAAATTGGAGCATACTTCCACACAGAGGATATTATGCTGCATCATATCTTAAACGAGGGACATCCAGTTCGAAGGGTTTATCATCGACCCTCTAGTGATACTCACGTCTTAATAAACGCTTCTCCAATTATACAGGATAATATAATTATCGGCGGTGTTGCAACCGAACAAGATATTACTCAAATTGTCCGTCTCAATGAAGAGCTTTATTCCTCGTTACCATTGCTAGTTCACCAAGAGAGACCTTTTTCATCTATTATAGGAGGCAGTACAGAAATTCAAGAGGCGTTAAAGATTGCAAAGAAGACTGCCTACGCTGATATCCCCGTCCTTTTAACCGGTGAGCCTGGCTCCGGAAAAGAGATACTGGCGCAAGCTATCCATTATGGAGGTTCTAGAAAGAACGAGCCTTTTTTATCCATTAATTGTACAGCAGTTCCTTCAGGTTTTTTGGAAGCAGAATTATTCGGCTATCAAGGAGGCGCTTTTACCAACGATGAACAGACCGGACAAGCCGGCAAACTGGAGCAAGCACATGGCGGAACCTTGTTTATTGCAGACATTGACCAAATGCCGTTCGACAGTCAAGTAAAATTCTCAAATTATTTAGAGCAGCAATCGTTTCAGCGTATAGGGGGGACTGAATCAGTCACGACACATACGCGCATTATCGCTGCGGCTTCCCCTGCAATAGAAGAAATGATGCGTAAAGGAACGTTTCATAAAGGCCTTTACTATCATTTAGCCGTTATAAATATCGATATTCCCCCATTACGAGAAAGAACAGCGGATATTGTTGAATTAGTCCAAAGATTTATGAAAGAGTTTACAATTAAATATAAGAAGCCTATGCCGGATATCAGCCCAACATTGATGACCACGTTAATAAAATACAACTGGCCAGGGAATATACGAGAGCTGCGTAATGTAGTAGAACGCATTATCCTACTGAACGATGGGGATGTGCTTACAACTGAACACCTTCCAAAAGGTATAATCGTCACTCATCCCCAAAAGGATCATGATGTATCTAATCAAGACAATGTATTACATGAAGATCCTACATCTGCAAATGAAGAAATAGCAACGATTAGGGAAGCATTGCACAAAACTTATGGAAACAAAAGCGCAGCGGCTAAATTGCTCGGTATATCTAGAGGAACGATATACAATAAAATTAAAGAGTATGGGCTAGATGAAAATAACGATTAAACTAAGTGCCTATTCGCATACTTACTATTACTCCCGCAACAAATAAAAATGGGTGCCAATTAGGCACTCATTTTTATTTCGGCATGAGTTCCTCATCCGTTATCCCGTATTAACGGGCAGTAAGACCCCCGCGTCAAAACATAGCGTGTTCAAAGAAGTGTAAGTGGGGAATAAGCCCGATTAGTTCAACTAACCATCAGTGGGTGTGAAAGAAGTCACGCCCTTTTGTATTCAAAACAAGGTCGGCAAACATTATGCCGTAATAGAAAAAACAATCATTCATAAGCAGTACGGGAAGGATACATATAAAAAAGACAGGTTCTCCTATAAAGGGATCCTGTCTAAAAATGAGTATCGTTTCTGCAACAATTGTTTAGATAGAGAGATTTCTTATTCTATTTTAGTTTTCCTTATTTTTCTATCATAATCCTAGGAACATTATGATTTTTTGCTATATAAGTCCACTTTGTTATTCCGACATATCTATCGTTTGCCACGTAGAACAAAAGGGAAACTGCGCTCGCTCCCTCTCTATGGTCTACCTCTGCATGGGCCACGAAAAGGGTTTGACCGCTTCTGCACGTCGCCAGATGATCTCTCCCACTAAAAGAAAAGTTTTTATGTCGAAATTTCATTCAGGATATATATGTGTTCTATATTAGAATAGTTGTTTAAAAGATCCCTTGCCTTATCTTACCTTTTTAGACGTTAGTTTTGCCTGCGTAAACAACAGCAAGTAATCATAACCGCCAGCTTTAGAGTCCGTTCCAGACATATTAAATCCGCCAAACGGATGCACTCCAACTAAAGCGCCCGTGCACTTTCTATTAATATAAAGGTTTCCGCAATGCATATTTTCTAGCGCGTAAGCAATGCGTTCTTCATTTTGCGAGAAATAAGAGCCTGTTAATCCAAACTCTGTATCATTATAAATCTCGATGCCTTCTTTCCAATCTGCTGCTTTTGCTAAAGCAAGTACCGGGCCGAAAATTTCTTCTTGCATAATTCGTGCTTTCGGATCTACATCCGCAAACACAGCAGGCTCAATATAAAAGCCATTTCCTGCCGCTTTTGTTCCTCCGACCAGCAACTGTCCTTCTTTCTTCCCGATCTCAATATATTCTAGAATTTTCTTAAAGGAGTTTTGGTCAATTACCGGACCGACTGAAAAGTTTTCTTCCGGCGCCCCTACTTGCAATCTTTTCGTTAATTCTACAACCTTTTCTACCACTTTATCGTAGACTGATTCAACTATAACAGCTCGAGAACCAGCGGAACATTTTTGTCCTTGGAAACCGAAAGCAGAAGCAACGATAGCAGCAGCGGCATCATCCAAGTTCGCCGTTTCATCAACAACGATTCCATCCTTACCGCCCATTTCCGCTATAACACGCTTTAGCCAGATTTGTCCGTTCGCAGTTTCTGCAGCTAGACGGTTAATGCGAAGACCCACTTCTTTAGATCCGGTAAAACTAATAAATCGAGTTTTCGGATGAGTCGTTAAATAATCGCCTACTTCCGCCCCGCTTCCTGGAATAAAGTTGATAACACCGGATGGCAGCCCCACTTCTTCCATTAATGCTACGAATTTATGGGCAATAACCGGAGTAGTAGATGCAGGTTTTAAAAGAACCGTGTTCCCGGAAACTATGGCTGCTGTAGTCATACCCACACAAATAGCTAATGGGAAGTTCCACGGCGGAATAACTACACCTACCCCAAGCGGAATATATGTAATCTCGTTCGCTTCTCCATCTAGTTTTGTAAGCGGTCGATGAATATTAGTTTCGCTTAAGCGAATCATTTCCCGAGCATAAAATTCCATAAAATCAATCGCTTCTGCTGTATCAGCATCAGCTTCTGCCCAGTTCTTCCCTGACTCATAAACAAGCACAGCAGAAAATTCATGCTTGCGCTCACGCATCAAATGAGCTGCTTTGAACAAATATTCCGCACGTTCTAGCGGAGAAACCCTCTTCCAATCTTCAAATCTCGTTAATGCTTCTTGCATAGCTTGTTCTGCCAGTTCCTTTGTCGCTTTACTAACAAAACCGATTTTTTCATCTACATTCCCTGGGTTAATCGATACAATTTTATCTTCGGTGAATACCTTTTCATTTCCAATATGCAGCGGATACTCCTTGCCAAGTTCTTGCTTTACTTTAGTAAGAGCCGCTTCCATTGCTCGTTTATTTTCTTCACGTGTAAAATCTGTAAACGGTTCGTTAGTGAACGGGGTAATTTTAATAGTTGTTGTCATATTCTTTAACTCCTTTTTATATAGATATTTTATTTTGCTAGATTCTTCAACACAAACCAAACATTTGCCGGACGCTCTGCCAAACGTCTCATGAAATACCCAAACCAGTCTACCCCATACGGAACATAGACGCGCACTTTATAGCCTTCTTGAACCAATTTCTCTTGAAGGTCAACACAAATTCCATATAACATTTGAAACTCAAACTGATCATTAGGAATTTGATGTTCTTGAACAACTTTTTTTGTATATTCAATGACTTTTTCATCGTGGCTGGCTATGGCAGTATAATTACCGTTTAAAAGGTGTTCTTTAATAATTTTTTTATAGTTTTCATCTACATCCTTCTTCTCCGGAAATGCAACCTCTGTCGCTTCTTTATACGCTCCCTTAACTAGACGAAGATTAGCATTGTACGCATTTAAATCTCGTATATCCTGTTCGGTACGATATAAATATGCTTGTATAACAATCCCTACATTGTCATACTCTTTTCGTAATTCCCGATAAATATCAAGGGAAATTTGGCAGTGAGCATAATCCTCCATATCAATACGTACAAAATTATCATACATCTTTGCCCGATCCAAAATTCTGCGCATATTTTTCATACATAAGTCTTTACTAATATCGAGTCCTAAAGAAGTCATTTTGAGAGATAGATTGGACTGAACACCTGCTTTTGCAATTGCATCTAATGTTTTAATACACATAGCAGCAGACTCATTCGCTTCCGCTTCAGTGAAGACGAATTCACCCAAATGGTCGAGTGTGACAACTTTCCCTTCCTTATTCAACTGTTTAACTGATGCAATGGCTTTTTCAATTGATTCCCCGGCAACAAAGCGCTTTGCCCCAAACTGTAAACCGTATCTCTTTGCCAACTTATTTGCTGATTGATTTTTCCCTAAAGCTTGAAACACATTTCTCATTAGAACTTCCATAAATACCACATTCTCCCTTTTACCAGAAAATTTAGCGAAGAAAAAAAATTCTAATTACTAATTGGATTTATTGTACAAAAAATAAACACTATTGTCTACACTTATGTTTAAATTTATTTTATTGAACATAAGTGTGCAAACAGCTATATATAAATGATTTATAATTTCGACATGTGAACCGCTGCTATGCAGAACAAAAGGCAGCCTGCACTTGCTTCCTCTCTCATCCTTATATGGGACAGGAAAAGGGGTTGACCGCTTCTATGCTTAGCCGGATGATCTCTCCCCCCTAAAAGAAAAGTTTTATGTCGATTTTTTTAGTTGCATTTATATATTTAGGAATGCATATTTCTCTATTATTCAGGAACCTCTTCTTTATAATTATGTAATAGCAATTATTTTTTTGTGTTTTTATACTTTAATAACTATATTAAAACACTGTGTGCAGGACTGTAATTGTTAACACTCAACACGATAGCCAGACTCTATATCAGGAAGGATCATGCTGTTAATAAACTGCAAAACCTCTTTGATGGAAGAACTCATCCCTGCACATAGCCTATGTAATTTATCGAAAATTACCAATCTTTAAACAACATTGTAAATTCTTGAAATAACCATAATTTTATTGTGCATTTCTGTTGAAACATGTTATACTATTTAAGAAAATGTCAGAAAACAAAATTTATTTACACAAAATTGTCTAATTTTGTTTTCTTATAGCAATAATAGAAAACGCTTACAATAAGGAAGTGGACGTCTAGAACATCTCTTTAAAAGCTTGTTTCTCTCTCGTATAGTATCCGGGACGTAGTACACCTCCCGTTACGATTTGTTTAATGTACTATGCATAAAAAATTTATTTTTATGCGTAGTTTTTAATTCAAATACAGATTAATAACAAAAGGGGGAAATCATTAATGAATGCCTTTTTCAGAAAAAAGTCTATTGACCAACTGCAGCTAGAGGGCGCCAAAAACTCCGGTCTTAATCGAGTCCTAGGATTATGGCAACTTACTGCCATTGGTTTAGGAGGAATTATAGGGGTAGGTATTTTTGTATTAACCGGTGTAGCAGCATCTAAACACGCAGGACCAGCAGTTCTCTTATCGTTTATTATTGCGGGGCTTGCCAGCGCAGCAGCAGCATTATGCTATGCGGAATTTGCCGGTTTAATACCGGTGGCTGGAAGTGCCTATACGTACAGTTATGCTGTATTAGGAGAAGGAACAGCTTGGCTTATTGGATGGGATTTATTACTCGAATATGCTCTAGTTGTCGCCGTAGTAGCCATTGGCTGGTCTGGTTATATGCAAGAACTTTTGCAACAAATTGGAATTCATATTCCCGTATGGGCACAAGGTGCGCCCGGCTCCGGTGCCGGTCACAAAGTAGACTTAATTGCCATGTTAGTTAGTCTTGGTATTGCCGGCTTGCTTACATTAGGCACGGAATTGGGAGCTAAATTTAATTCACTAATGGTTATCATTAAGTTAGGTATTATCCTGCTTGTAATTGGCGTAGGAAGCTTCCATATTGACTCTGCCAACTGGCATCCTTTCATGCCTTTCGGTTTTCATGGGGTAATGAGCGGGGCAGCTCTCGTATTTTTTGCTGTATTCGGTTATGACACCTTGACTACAGCAGCGGAAGAAGCAAAAAAACCACAACGGGATTTACCGCTGGCTGTCATCATATCATTAGCTGTCGCTTTATGTCTGTATATCGGAATGTCTCTTGTTATTACAGGAATGGCTCCGTACGAAACACTCAATAATGCAGCACCTGTAGCAAAAGCTTTTAGTAACATTGGAATGAAATGGATTACGTTAATCATTTCTGCCGCTGCTATCGCAGGTATTCTATCTGTTTTATTTTCTTTTATGCTCGCCGGCTCACGCATATGGTTTTCCATGAGTCGTGACGGTTTATTACCGAAGTGGTTTACAAAATTGCATCCTAAATATAAAACTCCTTATCGTCCAACCTTAATTATCGGAGTTATTACCGCATTTGTCTCAGGTCTTACTCCTATTAGTGAAGTAGCCGAATTAGTTAACATCGGAACGCTAACAGCGTTTATCTTAATTTGTTCATCTATCATGGTACTGCGAGTAAAACGTCCAGAACTCAAAAGAGGATTCAAAACACCATTTGTTCCAGTCATTCCTTTAATTGGTATTGGATTCTCAATCTATCTGATCGCCAGTCTCCCTGTGATTACTTGGATTCGTTTTGTAGTTTGGATGATTATCGGTCTTGTTGTTTATGCATTCTACGGTAAGAAAAAAAGTAATTTGACGAAAGCTTACAACAACACGGAAACAAAGATAACCAAAGCTGAATAAAAATAGGAATCCAAAAAATACGTTAAGAAAGCGGGAGTGATTATCATAAATAGATAATCACTCCGCTCGGTTATATGTGACATATTTGGTTTACAAAATAATTGAACACAGCCTAACGAAAAAGAAGTTATGCAACTTTACTTCATTATGCCTAAAACAGTTGATTTCAACCTACAAACGAAAGCACCAGAACGCTTCTCAACAGAAATGTTCTGGTGCTTTCTTGATGACTACAACCTATATAGGTTCTTTTTATGGTAAAACAGATACCCCCATTAAATGACGATCTACTTCACGGGCAACCTCGCGGCCTTCATTAATTGCCCAAACGATAAGACTTTGGCCTCTTCTTGCATCACCTGCAGCAAATACACCTTCAACAGAAGTTGTGTATTTGCCGTAATCTGCTTTAATCTTTTGTCCGTCTGTCTCGAGAGCAAATTGATTGATGACCGTTTGCTCAGTACCCTCAAAGCCAATTGCAATAAATACGAGCTGCGCCGGCCATACTTTCTCAGTTCCTGGAATCTCCCGGAAAATAACCTTACCGTTCTCATCCTTAAGCTTTTCCATCCCAATCGTATGAATTTCTTTTAAACGACCTTGCTCATCCCCTACAAGCTTTTTCGTTTGGATACAATATACGCGTGGGTCTTCGCCGAATTTCGCTTCCACTTCCTCATAAGCATACTCTACCGTAAACGTTAATGGGTATTCAGGCCATGGATTATCATAAGCGCGATCCTCCGGCAATTGAGGATGCTTCCCGAATTGAACGATACTGCGGCAGTTTTGCCGCAACGCAGTTGCCACACAGTCAGCTCCCGTGTCACCGCCGCCGATTACAATTACGTCTTTATCTTTAGCATCAATGAATTTCCCATCAGTAAAATTGGAATCCAGCAAGCTTTTTATAGATGTTGTAAGGTAATCCATCGCAAAATGGACACCTTGCAGCTCGCGGCCTTCGATAACTAAATCGCGTTGCTTTTGAGCTCCTGTACAAAGAATAACAGCGTCAAACTCCGTTCTCAATTCCGCCGCCGTAATGTCTTTACCGATTTCAGTATTTGTAATAAAACGAATACCTTCTTGCTCCAGCAGCTTTACGCGGCGTTCCACTACTTCCTTTTCCAGCTTCATACTCGGAATACCGTACACAAGCAAACCGCCGATTCGATCAGCTCGTTCATATACAGTAACAGCGTGACCCGCTTGATTGAGTTGGTCTGCAGCAGCAAGACCGCTCGGACCTGATCCGACGATAGCTACCTTTTTTCCGGTACGCGCTTTCGGAAGACGAGGTGTCACCCATCCTTCTTCAAAGCCTTTATCGATAATGGCACGCTCGATGTTTTTAATGGAAACCGCTGGATCAGCGATAGCGACTGTACATGATCCTTCGCATGGCGCGGGACAAACACGCCCTGTAAATTCAGGAAAGTTGTTAGTCTTCAATAATCGATCCAATGCTTCCTTCCATCTTCCCCGGTACACGAGATCATTCCACTCTGGAATCAGATTGTGTATCGGACAGCCTGATGTTAATCCCCTGATTTCTGTTCCCATTTGGCAGAAAGGAGTCCCGCAATCCATACAGCGGGCTCCTTGCATACGTAATGATTCATCTGGTAATTGAACGGCAAATTCCTTCCAATCTTGAATCCGTGCAAGAGGATCACGTTCTTGTGCTTCTTCTCGTACATAGTCTATAAATCCTGTAGCTTTCCCCATGATCTCTCCTCCTTACACTACAACTGTTTTTTCATCTGTTTTTATAATGCTGACCTTTGTCTGACCCGTGTGCGCTTCAAACGCCGCACGAACCGCTTCTTCCTCACTCATCCCTGTTTCCTTTAAGCCTTCAATTGTTTCTGCCACTTGTTTGTAGTCGCTTGGAATCACCTTAACAAAATAAGGTGCATATTCATCCCAATTCGCTAGTATGTTAGCCGCTCTCAAGCTTCCTGTATAGTGGAAATGGTTTGAAATAAGATGAACAACCTCTTCAATCTCTTTTTCATCCTCTAACGTTTCCAAAAGCACCATCTCAAGGTTGCACTTTGCAGCAAATGCTTCTTTATCTTCCACAAGCACATAGGCGATACCGCCGGACATACCCGCTGCAAAATTTTTGCCGACATCTCCTAGGATAACAACACGCCCGCCTGTCATATATTCACAACCATGATCGCCTACCCCTTCAACGACCGTGTGAACACCGCTATTTCTTACAGCAAAGCGCTCTCCTGCTTGACCGTAAATATACGCTTCTCCAGATGTTCCCCCATAAAATGCCACGTTTCCAATAATGACATTCTCTTCCGGAGAGAAGCTTGTTTCTGAAGACGGACGGACAATAATTTTCCCGCCGGATAATCCTTTGCCAACAAAATCATTGGCATCGCCTTCTAATTGAAGTGTAATCCCCTTCGGTACAAAAGCACCGAAGCTTTGCCCCGCCGAACCGTTGAAGTTCAGCTGGATTGTATCCTCAGGCAAGCCTGCTTCCCCATGCTGCTTCGTCACTTCACTGCCTAGAATCGTTCCCACTACCCGATTAGTATTGCGAATTGGCAATGAAAGCTCTACTGGTTTTTTCTCGCGGATTGCTGTTTCACATTGCGGAAGAATTTCACGAATGTCCAGGGATTGCTCCAACTTATGCTGCTGCGGACGTTTAAACGTGCGTGCTGTCCCTTCAGCCACTTCCGGCTGATACAGAATTGCAGATAAGTCTAAGTGCTTCGCTTTCCAGTGCGAAGCTGCGCGCTCACTAGCAGCCAGCATATCCGTTCTTCCTACCATTTCCTCGATTGTTCTAAAGCCAAGTTGCGCCATAATCTCACGAACTTCTTGCGCAACAAAGAGCATAAAGTTAACGATATCATCCGGGCTGCCCATAAATTTCTTGCGCAGCTCTGGATTTTGAGTCGCCACTCCGACCGGACATGTATCCTTATGACAAACGCGCATCATTACACAGCCTAATACAACTAGAGGGGCTGTAGAGAAGCCGAACTCTTCTGCTCCAAGAAGCGCGGCCATAATAACATCATGTCCTGTCATCAATTTCCCATCTGTTTCTAACACTACACGGTCTCTAAGCTGATTGATTAATAGCGTTTGATGCGCTTCCGCCAATCCAAGTTCCCACGGCATCCCGGCATGTTTGACACTTGTTCGCGGAGAAGCACCTGTTCCGCCATCGTATCCGCTGATTACGATAACATCCGCAACAGCTTTCGCTACACCTGCAGCGATTGTTCCAACTCCGGCTTTCGATACGAGCTTTACGCTAATGCGTGCGGATGGATTTGAATTTTTCACATCATGAATGAGCTGAGCCAAATCCTCAATAGAATAAATATCATGATGCGGCGGCGGCGAAATTAAACCAACACCTGGAGTAGCTCCCCTTACCTCGGCAACCCACGGATAAACTTTTTTGCCTGGCAGCTGTCCGCCTTCTCCCGGCTTTGCTCCTTGCGCCATTTTAATTTGAATTTCATCGGCATTGACTAAATATTGACTCGTTACACCAAAACGTCCTGATGCAACCTGTTTGATCGCACTGCGGCGTAAATCCCCATTTGCGTCAGGAATGTTACGCTTCGGATCTTCTCCACCTTCACCGCTGTTACTTCTTGCGCCCAGACGATTCATAGCAATCGCAAGTGCCTCATGCGCTTCTTGGCTGAGAGCGCCAAAAGACATCGCTCCTGTCTTGAATCTGCGGACAATAGAATCTACTGATTCTACTTCTTCTAGCGGAATAGACTGTTGTCCATCCTTAAAGGTAAAGAGGTTGCGCAAAAATGCCAGCTGCTCTTTATTTGCCTGTTTGGAATATTTCTTAAACAATTCATAGTCTCCAGCTCGGCAAGCCTGTTGCAGCGTATGAATCGTTCCCGGATTAAAGGCATGATGTTCGCCATGCTTTCGCCATTGGAAGTCGCTCCCTGTTTCTAACGTTTTATCTTCATAAATTGTTTCTGCAAATGCTTTCTCATGGCGCAATAACACTTCTTGCTCGATAACATCTAAGCCAATTCCATTAATTTTGGAAGGAGTTCCTTTGAAATAGTTCTCAATTACTGATGAGCCAATGCCAAGTGCTTCAAAGATTTGCGCTCCCCGATAACTTTGCACTGTTGAAATCCCCATTTTAGACATTACCTTTACAACGCCGTCTGTTGCAGCAGCAATAAAGTTCTTTTCAGCTTGCTGTTCATCCATGGAAAGAGAACCATCTTGAATCAATTGTTTTAATGTTTCAAAAACTAAATACGGATAAATTGCATCTGCCCCGTAGCCGATAAGCATTGCAAAATGATGAACTTCTCTCGCTTCACCTGTTTCCAAAAGAATGCTTACTTTTGTACGCGTTCCTTTTTCGACTAGATGGTGATGCAGGCCGCTTACAGCTAATAACGTCGGGATAGCTGCAAATGTTTTGTTCACTCCACGATCAGATAAGATCAACAAGCGAGCACCAGATTCAACCGCTTGATCCGCGGCCCGGAATAACTCATCCAGAGCACTTTTCAAATTGCTTTTAAACAAGAGAGAAAGCGTCGCTGCTTGAAATTCAAGATACGGATTATTATTAATTTTCCAAAAATTTTCCTTAAATAAAATCGGAGTTTCCAAACGAATCCGTCTCGCAGCTTGCGCATCTGGATGCAGGAGATTTCCTTCTGCCCCCAAGAATGTTACTGTTGAAGTTACATCATGCTCACGAATCGCATCGATTGGCGGGTTCGTTACTTGAGCGAAGGATTGCTTAAAATAATTGAATAGCAGCTGTGGACGATCAGATAACACAGCGAGCGGTGTGTCAGTTCCCATAGAGATAATCGGATCTTTACCTTCCTCTACTGTGGGAACGATATTCTTCGTTACATCTTCGTACGTATAACCAAACGCAATTTGCTGCGCCAATACGTCTTCAATAGACGCTTCATTCCCTTCAACTGCCGGCAGCTCATCAACACTTATCATCTGCTCTTCTACCCATTGACGATACGGCTGTTCTTTTGCCATCTTCTGCTTGATTTCCTCGTCCGAAACAATTCGACCTTCTTCTATGTCAACCAACAGCATTTTTCCAGGGCTTAACCGATCTTTATAAGCCACTTCTTCAGGCTTAACATCAACAACCCCTACTTCAGAAGAAAGGATGATATAATCATCTTTTGTTACATAATATCGGATTGGGCGAAGTCCATTGCGGTCCAAAATCGCACCAATTTGCTTGCCGTCAGTAAACGAAATCGCTGTCGGCCCATCCCACGGCTCCATTAAGCTGCTATGGTATTCATAGAAAGCCTTTTTCTCTTTGTCCATCTCATCCTCATGCACCCATGGCTCAGGAATCATCATCATCGCAACTTGTGCAGGAGTGCGGCCAGCTAATACAAAAAACTCAAAGCTATTATCTAAAATAGAAGAATCACTTCCATTCATATCGATAACAGGTAATACCTTCTCCAATTCTTCTCCAAATGCATCAGAAACAAATTGCTTCTCCCGCGCTCTCATCCAATTGATATTCCCGCGCAGCGTATTGATTTCTCCGTTATGAACCAAATAGCGATTCGGATGGGCACGTTCCCAGCTTGGGAAAGTGTTTGTACTAAAACGGGAATGCACTAGCGCAAAAGCGGAGGCAAATCTTTCATCTTGCAGATCCAGGTAGAATGCACGGATTTGGTCTGGAGTCAACAAACCTTTGTACACGATTGTACGGCTTGAGAAGCTCGCAACATATAACCCGTTCTCTTCACCTTGCTCTAGCTTCTCCATTTTTTTACGAATGATATACAGTTTACGCTCAAAAGCGATTGTATCTTCCATATCGTCGCTCGCGCCAACAATTAATTGCTGGATATAAGGCTGACTTGCTTTTGCACCTTCTCCGATCGTATCGGGATTAACTGGTACATCTCTCCATCCAAGCAAGATCTGCCCTTCGGCTTTGATAATATCTTCTATTTTCTTTTGATAATCCACTCGTGCCTTTTGTTCTTGCGGAAAGAATATCATCCCTACACCGTAGCGCCCTTGTTCCGGGATAGCCATATCGCATACTGCTTGTAGGTAAGCGTGTGGAATTTGGAGCATAATCCCGGCTCCATCTCCTGTTTTCGCATCACTTCCTTGCCCGCCGCGATGTTCCATTTGACAAAGCATATATAATCCTTTTTCGACCACATCGTGGGAAGCTTTTCCTTTCAGATGAGCATACAAGCCAATGCCGCACGCATCATGTTCAAGGTCCGGATGATATAATCCTTGAGGTTGAAAGTTTCTCTTCATCTCCGTATCCCCTTTTTCTGTATATTTCGACTAAATCAATAATCTTATTGTAAGTTTCATTATTCATATAAACAATATATAATTTAGATAATACTCATCTCATTTTGATATGAAAGGGGATACAATCCATGGAACTCAGACAATTGAAATATTTTGTTGAAGTCGCCAAACAGGAACATATATCAGAAGCAGCAGAAACATTACATGTTGCACAATCCGCTGTCAGCCGCCAGATTGCAAATTTAGAAGATGAATTAGGGGTTTCATTGTTAGAACGAGAGGGGCGCAATATTAAACTTACTCCTATTGGTAAAATATTCGCTGAACATGCGATGATCGGATTGAAAGCCATTGACAATGCCCAACAACAAATTTATGAATATTTAGATCCAGAACGAGGCACAATTCGTGTAGGGTTTCCTTCCAGCCTAGCAAGTTATACGCTTCCAAATGTGATTTCGACATTCAAAAAGGAGCATCCTCATACCGGATTTCATTTACGGCAAGGTTCTAACAATTTTCTCATAGATGCCGTTAAACAACGGGAGATAGATTTAGCATTTATCGGACCTGTCCCGACACGGGAGCCGGATATTCACGGAGATATCCTTTTTGTGGAGAAAATCGTTGCTCTGTTACCCGAAACACATCCTTTAGCGAATCAAACACGGATTTCACTATATCAATTAGCGGGAGAGTCTTTTGTCTTTTTCCCTGAAGGGTTCATTCTTCAAAAAATTGCAGTAGACGCTTGTCTGCAAGCAGGGTTTCGTCCTAATATCCCCTATGTGGGTGAAGATCTCGATACCATAAAAGGCTTGGTTTCCGCAGGAATTGGCGTCACTTTATTACCTGAGAGTACACTCTATGAAAACCTTCCAAAGAATACAGTGAAAATACAAATCCTTGACCCGGAAGTAAAGAGGACGGTCGGATTAATTTCTCCTCGACATCGGGAACTTCCGCCTTCCGAAAAACTATTTTATGATTTTGTAAAACAGTATTTCTCATTACTTTCAAAGCATCAACTTACAGATTTTATATAAGATCCATCAACAAAAGAGCCTTTACGTACACGTTTTCTTCGCACACAAAGGCTCTTTGCATTCTTCATTTCAAAACACATTTCATTCACTTTAAACTTATCGATAGAATCATATCATCAATTAACCCAGATTCTTAACTTAATGAGCAGACGGAGCGTCCCTAAGTAATAAAAACACCCATAAATGCAGAAACTGAAGCAAGACGGTAAACGAGTTGTAATGATGCAGATAAACAAGGAGCTAAAAGGTCCGTTTTATAAAAAAAGGGGTGCTTGTATGTGGATTATAAAGACTGAGCATAAGAGAGAAGACGGCGGAACAGTTGCGCTTGAATTAGAAAGCGAAGATGGTAAATTCGATGTCAACGTTAGATGGGATGGTTGCATGGAAATTCACGTTTATTCAATTACCGAAGAAAATCGTGAACTTAATGATACTTTTCATACTTGCGATTTAAACGGATTTATCGAAAAGCTGCAATCGTTAAATGGAGTATGTCTGGAATTTTTCGATGAAGGCAGCTATTGGAAGCAAAGAAATAAAGATGAATCAGAGATTAAAAATGAATAATAAAAAATTCAAGCAGCTACGGCAACAAAAAACAGCCCTGTTTCTAAGGCTGTTTTCTTTGGTATTTATTACTTCCTTTTTTAGTTTTTCTCCCATAACTGGAGGTATATAGTCCATCATACTTTGAATAAGTTCTTCCAGAAAACGTTAAACAACTTACCCTGCAACTTCCTTACTATCAATCCGAGCTACACTAATTCCGGTAGTTTCTTCAAAATCATATAGACTCGTAGGTAAATCAGCAAATCGTTCCAATTCATTGTAGGCTGGTATACCATGATATGACATATCAAGTCCTTCTTCTTCTTCACGTTCACTCACTCGGAAACCAACAGTTTTTTCAGACAGCTTCGCAATAAAGACACCGCCCAGAATCCCCCAAACACCAATTACTACCGCTCCTAATAATTGTACAGCCAGAAGCGAGAAATGACCTGTTGTGAGAAGCCCTTTTGACGTATCGAATAACCCAACAGCAATCGTTCCAAAAACACCGTTGAACCCATGTACAGCAACTGCACCAACCGGATCATCAATCTTCAAATTATCAATCAGCAACGTAGCGTAAATAACAATTAAGCCACTTATAGCACCAATAATAACAGCACTCCATTGGGAAACAAACGCCCCCCCAGCTGTAATTGCTACCAAACCGGATAATACACCATTAATGGTCATACTCGGATCAGCTTTGCCGTACTTTTTCAACGTCATAAATAAAGCAACTGCACCACCACTTGCTCCCGCTAACATAGTATTGATGGCTACAGGCGCAAGTATCGGACTAGAAGCATCGAGGGTGCTCCCTGCATTAAAACCGAACCAGCCAAACCATAGAATAAACGCTCCAGCTGAAGCCAATGGAATGTTGCTAGGCGCAAAAACATTAGCACTGCCGTCAGAATTAAACCTGCCTTTTCTTGGACCTAACAGCTTCGCCATAGCTAATGCAGTAAACCCCCCCAACGCATGAATGGCAGCCGATCCAGCAAAATCTTTCATTCCTAATTCAGCCAACCAACCATCGCTGTTCCAAATCCAATGACCTGAGATTGGATAAACCAATAAAGTTACTATAGCTACTGTCAAAATATAAGCTTTGAAATTCATCCGTTCAGCTACCGCTCCTGAAATGATGGATACACACGCAATCGCAAAGCCCATTTGAAATAGCACAAAGGCGGCACTAGGCAGCTCTGTTCCTAAGGAGATTTTCTCAGGACTGCCAAATAAATTTATACCAATCATTCCAAAAGCATCTTTTCCAAACATAAGGCCAAAACCAAACAACCAAAAAGCCAAGGATCCTACCGTTAAATCCACAAAAATCTTCATCGTTACATTAACAGCATTTTTTGTCCGAACCAGACCAGCTTCTAGTAAACTAAATCCACCTTCCATAAACAAAACCATCGCTGCAGCTATTACAACCCATACAGTATTTAAATATATTAATTTCATTCAACTCACCTTCCTTCTTCAGCTAAATCATCTATACTCAAGTCCACTGCTCCCGTTCGTATGTTATAGGCTTCAAAAATAGGATAAACGTAGATTTTACCGTCACCATCCTCACCCGTTTGAGCAGAATCAATAATAGCCTTAATTGTCCTTTCAATCATGTAGTCAGAAAGGACGATCTCAAGTTTTACTTTCGGATGAAGAGTGACTTTGTAATTCCTTCCACGATACACTCCTTGCGCATCTTTTTGCTTCCCTCTTCCCACCACCTGAGATACAGTAAATCCTGTAATTCCAATGTTTTTTAACTCTTTAATCGTATCCGTTAACCTTTCGGGTCTTATAATAGCTTCAATCTTCTTCATCCAACAGCCTCCTGTGTAAGGTTTTCTAACATCAGATGAAATAAATTATAACAACAAAAAGAAAGATGTCAATCCGTTGCAGGGATATTTTTCAGATTGCTTAAATATTCTTACAATTATTATTCGAGTCTCTTTCATAAGTTATCCGTTCATTTCAGCTCAGAAAAAGCTCTTCACCGAATTACTGAAATGAATACGTGAACTAAAGTTATCTTTGTGTATTTTTCACAGAGTTAGGAATCACAATTCAGTATATGAAATTATAAACAATAGAAAAAACCGAAGTCGTCATTACTTCGGTTTCGTTCAATTCTTTCATAGCTAGTTAAAAACTTATTCTTCGCTAGAAATCAAATGAAGGTGTTATCTTCCAAAAAATTTGGTGTAAAGGTACAAAAACCATACGGCATGATTCTGTTCATCTGCCGCAGCTCGACGAAACTGTTTTTTAGTGTAGGAATCCTGTGCTTTATCGGAGATATCTAGATAAAAATCAACAGTTTTTTGTTCATCTTCTATAGCGAATTCTAACCCCTCCTTATAAACTTTTGGACATGTTTCGTTAATTTGCGGTGTCGGCTGTTTGCCTGTCAGGTTCATGTAAATAGCTGAAAAAATCTGATAATGTCTGATTTCATCTTCCCGAATCTCAAGAATTCGCTTTTTCTCTTTCTCTGTGGGAGCTATTTCTGCTAACTGGGCGTAACAGGCAATTGCACTGTATTCTCCATTAATAGCCTTAGCGATATCATTAACTATATGAATGTCATGGTTTATACGATGATATGAGTAAAATTGAGGATACATTTAATATCTCTCCTTTTTCACAAGATAAAGATCATAATAGGAATTGCATCCAAAAACGTGTTCAATTTGAATTAAATTGTTAACCGTTTGTTAAATCTGCTCATTAATTATCATCTCTTCTCCCTACTATACAGTCATAGTTACTTTATACTTATTAATACTCGTCTATGAACTTTTATATTAGTAATTTATGAAACAAATCATTTATATATAGATAGTACGACTTTATCTTTACCTTTAAAGTAAAGGTGGATTGCCATTAAAATAATGAGGAAAAATGTTTACTATATTAAATGTACGTTGTACTGCCTCATTCGTACCATTTAACTAGGATTAATAAACAAAAAAGGTCCTTAACTATAAAAAAGTTAAGGACCTTTAGTAGCGCTAGCTTCACCCAAAAACGAGCTGTTTTTCTTTCGCTAATACTAATAAACGATTTTTGATTTCTTCTACATTTACCTTTTTTCGTGAAACACCCGTTTCCATCGCAGCTTTCGCAACAGCTGCTGCTACATGAGCCGCTACTCTGCGGTCAAATGGATCTGGAATCACATAATCGGCATGAAGCTCTTCATCTGAAATTAATCCGGCAATCGCATACACAGCTGCCAGCTTCATTTCTTCATTGATTTCTTTTGCGTGAACGTCTAAAGCACCGCGGAAAATACCAGGGAATGCGAGGACGTTATTGACTTGATTTGGGAAATCAGAGCGTCCTGTCCCTACTACTAGCGCTCCAGCCTCTTTCGCCTCTTCTGGCATAATTTCCGGTACAGGGTTTGCCATGGCGAAAATGATTGGATTCTCGTTCATGGAACGAACCATTTCTTTCGTGACGGCACCTGCAGCCGATACCCCAACAAATACATCAGCGCCAACAAGCGCATCTGCTAATGT
>NZ_AUMR01000064.1 GCF_000430785.1 Ectobacillus panaciterrae DSM 19096 | reverse complement strand
AATACCTTCCGGCCATCTACATACACGCGAATACCGTCATCTGCTCCTGCACGAAGAATATAATCTCCTGCCGGTAAACGCTTCGCTGTCACGTATCTTGCCGAGAAGTTGTCAGATCCGATTTGTCCCGGCATAGGCGAACCGCGGCCGTTATCTTCTAATAAGCCGTTCTCCGCAGATGGCTTGATCGTTTTCGCTGCAACTGGCGGTCCGGATGGGTTTTTCCCTGGATAATAGTACGCTAACCAGCTGTCAAACGGTACAACATCCGAGAATATCGCTGCCGATCCGACACCTTCCATATAGCTCGTTTTCACTGTATGCTGACCTGCCGCCACGTTTGGCACAATAGCGCGGTCCGCTTGCGCTGTATACCCGCTCCAGCGGTCAATTACAGGCTTTCCGTCCATTTCCACCTTTACTCCGTCATCCGCAAACGTCTGAACGAAGTAGTCGCCTGCCGCCAATGATTTAGACTGCGTAAACAGTCCGTTAAAGTTATCTGCCGGAAAACCGGATGGGCTTCCTTCACCCCAGTTGTAATGTACTTCTCCGCCATTTTGGATAAAAGTTGGCGGGGCTGCATCCACTTGCGTAAACGGCACAAGTAGCTCAGAAGCCAAAACAACTGCACAAGCAGTTTTCCAAAACTTTTTCACTAGAACACATACCCTCCTTTTGAAAACTAGTAATCTTTTTAAGGAGTGCAGGAGATGCAAGGTTTAAGCCATCTTTATTCATATATATATATGAGTGAATGATAATTTCGACATTTCCATGTACTATGTGCAACCAAAAGGGAGTATTATATACTTCTTATCTCTGGTTTACCCTTGCATGAACCACTACAAAGGATTGACCGCTTCTGCACGTCGCCGGATGATCTCTTCCTGCTATCAAAAGACGGTTTTTTATTCACTTGTATATACATTCAAAAAGAAAGGAAAAAATACGATAACCCGATCTTCCGACTCCCTATTTTATATTACTATTTTTATAGACAAAAAGAGATATTTTCTAATAAAATCTAACAAATTATGATAAATTTCGGGAAAATATAAAACAAAAAAGGAATTTCCACGATTCTGGAAATTCCTTTTTATACTTACTTATTGACTGCAAAGTTATTCAAAATAGCTTCTACAATACGTTCGGATGCATGACCGTCTCCATAAGGGTTAGACGCTTGCGCCATTCTGGCATGGGATTCTTCACTTGACAATAACTCATCTGCCAGCTCAAATATTGTTTCTTCCTCTGTACCTGCAAGCTTTAACGTGCCTGCATCAATACCTTCTGGACGTTCTGTTGTGTCACGAAGCACCAGAACCGGAACCCCGAGAGAAGGAGCTTCTTCCTGCACACCGCCAGAATCCGTTAAAATAAGATAAGAGCGGGCGGCAAAGTTATGGAAGTCAATCACATCAAGCGGTTCAATCAAATGAATGCGCTCATCATTGCCGAGGATATCATTTGCGATTTCACGAACGACTGGATTCATGTGAACCGGGTACACAACCTGAATGTCTTTATATTTATCAACCAAACGCTTAATCGCACGGAACATGTTACGCATCGGCTCACCAAGGTTTTCCCGGCGGTGCGCTGTCATTAAAACAAGGCGGTCTTTTCCGATTTTCTCTAAAACAGGATGCTCATACGTTTCTTTTACCGTTGTTTTTAAAGCATCGATAGCTGTATTTCCTGTGATGAAAATTGCCTGCTCTTTTTTATTTTCACGCTGCAGATTTGTTGCTGATTTTGCAGTTGGCGCAAAATGCAAATCTGCAAGTACGCCCGTCAGCTGGCGATTCATTTCCTCAGGATATGGAGAATACTTATCCCATGTACGCAATCCTGCTTCTACGTGCCCAATCGGAATTTGATTATAAAATGCTGCAAGACTTGCGATAAATGTTGTTGTCGTATCACCGTGTACAAGTACGATATCCGGTTTTGCTTCCTTCATTACAGCATCTAAACCTTCCAGACCGCGTGTTGTAATATCAAGCAGCGTTTGACGGTCCTTCATAATATTCAAATCATAATCTGGTGTAATACCGAAGATATGTAAAACCTGGTCCAGCATTTGCCGATGCTGTGCAGTTACTGTTACGATTGATTCTATTTGCTCCGGATGCTTTTGCAGTTCCAATACAAGCGGCGCCATTTTAATAGCTTCCGGACGTGTGCCAAAAATCGTCATAACCTTGATACGTTCTTTCATGCTTTTCCCTCACTTTGTCAGTCGCTTGCACGACAATCTCTAGTTTCTTTATTATATTACAATAGAGCACAACGCAAAATACAAAAATTGGATTTGTTACAAAAAAGAAAAGTCCCATCATACCGGTACTTATACAGATATCTTCTTTCTGAGCACAGCGGCACGACCTATGGAATAATAATCCATTTCATATCGTTCTACAGCATCTAAGGAGTAACAATTCCTACCGTCAAATAATAAAGGATTTTTCATGAGTTGAACATATTTTGCTAACGGATATTGCTTAATGCTGTCCCACTCAGTTACAAGAAAAGCTGCATCCGCCCCTGTAAGAGCTTCGTCCAAGTCTTCTGTATAAACAATACTTTCAGGCAATACAGCTCTAGCATTGTGAATTGCCTGGGGGTCATAAGCAATGATATGCGCCCCGGCATCCAATAGTTGCTTGGCAATTACAAGCGAAGGCGCCTCCCGCATATCATCCGTATTCGGCTTGAATGCCAGACCAAGCAGCGCAACTTTTTTGCCGCGCAGATTTATCACTCTCTCCGCCTTTTTTACAAGCGATGCTTGCTGTTTATTATTTACCTCAATTACCGCCTTTAACAATTGAAAATCATAATGAACATTCCCTGCAATTTGAACAAGCGCATTTGTATCCTTTGGAAAACAAGAACCCCCATAGCCGATGCCTGCATGTAAGAATTGATTGCCTATCCTCTTGTCTAGTCCCATCCCAAACGCCACATCTTCTATATTCGCGCCTACTTTTTCACAAATATTTGAAATCTCATTTATAAAGCTGATTTTCGCAGCCAAAAATGCATTGGATGCATACTTAATCAACTCTGTGCTCCGCACATCTGTTTTAAATATAGAAATGTTAAGAGGCTTATAAATCTCTTCTATTATAGCTGCCGTTTCCTCACAATCTGCCCCGATTACAATCCGATCTCCATGGAAAAAATCGTGTATACCTGCCCCTTCCCGCAAAAACTCAGGATTGGAGGCAACGTCTACTATCACGTCAGCCTGCAAATGCTGCAGGATTGTTTTCTTAATATAATCATTCGTCCCTACTGGAACCGTACTTTTCGTCACAACAATCACAGCTTCGGTAATATGCTCGCCAATTTCCTCGCAAGCGCGCGCGATATATGTTAAATTGGCAGATCCGTCCGGATTTGGCGGTGTTCCAACTGCAAGAAAAATAATATTCGCCTTCCCGTAGGCTTGTTTCGGACTAGTTGTAAAAGAAAGGCGCTCTTCTTGAACCGCCTCCTTCATCATATCCGCCAAGCCTGGTTCATAAATAGGAACAATGCCCTGCTGCAGCTGCTCAATCTTATCTCTATCAATATCCAGGCATGTAACCGTATGACCAATATGCGCCAAGCCTACGCCTGTCACGAGCCCCACATATCCCGTCCCCACAACCGTAATATTCATCCAAGCACCTCTCCATATGCTTTTTTGCTGTTACTGTACAGGATTTCTCATACACCTTCAAATCATTTATTTTCAGTCTTTACATATCCATTATAACTTTACAGATTCAAAAATATTTTTAAGACTATGTAAAGCAATTATAAAGCTGTTGTTCGTTCTGCGATTCTTGGTTCACAAAAAAGGAAGAGGTTGAAAATCGCCATTCTTGCCATACATATTTATTTTATGAGCTCTCTATACAGATCCTTGTATCGGTCAATCATCACATCATTGCTGAATTTCGCATAAAAATCTTCCTTTGCTTGCCTTGCCAGCTCTTGACGTTCTTTCTCATCCTCAAGGAGACGCTTTATTCTTTCTGTTAAAGCATTCGTATCTTTTGCATCGACAAGATAGCCATTTTGACCGTCTTGAATAACTTCTGCCGTATTTCCTACTCTTGTAACCACACTGGGCTTCTCGTGCGCCATTGCCTCAAGCAGCGTTAACGGCGCACCTTCCCAGAGCGAAGACATTACAAATATATCCATAATCGCAAACAAGTCGCTGACCTGCGATACATGTCCCAGAAAATAAACGTTGGCTGCATCCTTCGCGTATTCCTTCAGATGCTTTGCATAATCTGCTTCTCCTTCACCCGGAATAAGAAACACAAGATTATCAAACTGCTCATTGAGCTTTCTCGCTGTGTCTATAAAATATTCAAGCCCTTTTTGCACATCTAATCTTGATAGCGTGCTGATTACCGTACTATTTACTGGAATACCAAGTTCTTTTTTTATCTCTTCGCGCGAACGAAAAGAAGGAACGAGCCGCTCCGGATTGATGGAATTGCGGATTGCAATCTGTTTTGATTTGTTAAACAGGAAAAAGTGCTTTTCATTAAATTCCTTTACAGCATCTGACACAGCGACCACTGCATCTGCGCGATTCAAATAATAGCTGTATTTCAATTTACCCCATGGGTTAACAAAAAAACCGTACGTATTATGGACTGTCTCGATGACTTTTACGCCGCATGCTTTTGCAGCAGCAATCGCTTCAAAGCAGAAATGTGCCTGTACAAGATCAAATCCTTCTCGTTTGATCAAGTCTGTAAGCTTTTGAATTCTGTCCTGTTTCATAGGTGCGGAAAGGTCGTGGTATGCAAAGCCGTTTCGTTCCATTCGACTGCTCACTTCTCCGCTTTTAAATGATGCCGCCTGCACATGAAAATCTGCATCATTTGTATGCTTTACTAAATTATAAATCACTTCCTCCAAACCGCCTTTATCAAGAGCTTCGGAAACGTGTAAAATTTTCATTCTTTTTCTCCCTTTTCTTACAAAATGCGAATGCCTTGCCTGCGCAGAAATACATATTCACGCACCGTAATACTGAGCTCCGTCAGCAAAACAGCGATTGCTGTTCCTACATAGCCATATTGCGGTACAAGAAAGACCGTCAATACTAAATTGATGATAACCGTTATAAGCATGATACGCATAAATGCCTTTTCATAACCGAACGTAATCATCGTTTGAACGCCGAACAGGTTATTCAATCCAATAATGATAGGCAGAAACGATAAGATACGAAGAGCAAGTACCACTTGCTCGTAGTGAAATCCATAGAAAATCGTCACGATAAATTCCGCCAACACAATTGTGACAACTGTGATTGGCACTGTCACGAGAAGAACGGCCCATAGTGATTTACGCAAAAATTGAACCGCCTGCTCTTTTGATTCATGGGCAAGCGAGCTAATATGCGGAAATAAAGCACCGGCAACGGGATTTACCACACTTACAGCCGCATTGATAAGCTTTTCAGCACCTCCGTAATAGAAAACCTGCTTTTGATTTGCAAATAATCCTAGTAAAACAGTATTTCCTGCAGTAAAAGCACTTACAGCCGCATTAGAAACAAATACGCTCCAGCCCTGGCGAAGTTGATATTTAACGTCCGTCAGCTTTGGTGAAATCCACTTGATACCGAACTTATATCGAACCATAAAAAGCGATATAACACCTACTGTAATATACCCAGCTGACAAAAGAATAGGAGAATACATTAAATCTCCCTTATCTCGAATGAATACAAAAATACCTACTGTGAAAATTGTTTTGGAAATAACATTCAAAATCGTAATGTACTTCATTTCCTCCATACCTTGAAAAAGGTATACCGGAAATAGTACTGTTCCCACTGTAATCCCAAAGAATAAAACATAAAACACAAAATGCTCATTATATTTTGGCACGATTAAGCAAATCCCTAGAAGCACGAGAAAGCTGATGACCATCAGCAGCAACTTTACTGTAAGCACTGTACTGTGAATACGCCGTATTTGCTCCTTATCATCCCGTGCAATCGCGATTTGCTTCGTCGCCATTAAGTTGAAACCGTAATCCGTAACTGTCACAAAAATAACATTCATTGCTTGACCTGTAAAAATTAAACCCTGACTTGTGCTGCCGAGCACCCTTGTTAAATACGGTACGGTGAGCAAAGGTAAAATGTAGTTTAACCCTTGTAGTATAGCTAATGAAAGAAAATTAGAGAAAAGCTTTCGTTTCGTTGACATAGTTCACCACTTCATCAAAAATTTCTAAACAAAAAAAGGCACGCTGCAGCTTGCATCATGCATGATGTGCCCTTATTTTTCTATTTTATTTAGTATATTCATTCATTTTCTTTTCCATAAACTGCAATAAAGATGGGCGAAGTTCTTCGTTTTGCAGGGCAAATTCAATCGTTGTTTCTACAAACCCGATTTTTTCCCCAACGTCATAACGCTTTCCTTCAAACTCATAAGCAAATACGCGCTGAATGCCGTTTAAGCTTTCAATGGCATCTGTTAATTGAATCTCTCCTCCTGCACCAACCTGCTGCTTGTCCAAAAACATGAAAATCTCCGGTGTTAAAATATATCTTCCTATAATAGCAAGGTTAGAAGGAGCAGTGCCGGGAGCTGGCTTTTCCACAAACTTCCGCACCTGATAACGGCGGTCGTATTGTTCAATCGGATCGATAACACCGTAGCGATGCGTCTCCTCGTCTTTTACATTCATAACACCAATTACAGAAGATAATGTCTTTTCATATTCATCCATCAACTGGCGCAGACACGGACGCTCTGCCTGTACAATATCATCTCCAAGAAGAATTGCAAACGGCTCATCACCGACGAAGTTACGGGCACACCATACAGCATGACCCAGCCCTTTCGGTTCTTTTTGACGAATATAATGGACATTTGCCATGCGCGAAGATTCCTGCACCTTCTCAAGCAGCTCATACTTTCCCTTTTCAAGCAAGTTCTGTTCAAGATCAAATGCATGATCAAAATGATCTTCAATAGCACGCTTTCCTTTTCCTGTTACAATGATAATGTCCTCAATCCCTGAATCAATTGCCTCTTCTACTATGTATTGAATGGTCGGCTTGTCCAAGATTGGAAGCATTTCTTTTGGCATTGCTTTCGTCGCCGGCAAAAAACGCGTTCCCAAGCCGGCTGCCGGAATGATGGCCTTGCGGATTTTTTTCAATTTTGATCCCTCCCAAATAAACAACCAAAGCCTGTATCATACTAATCATACAGTGTTGTGCCTCACTTTGAAAATACCGTCATTATACCATATTCCCTCTTTTTCTGACTATGTTCTCTTATAACCCTGCCGATTGTCGAAAAAATTAAAGACAAATTGTAACATATTTCACGCTTCGGTAATGAATTTTACAATAAAAAAAAGATTGAATTATGCCTTTTTTGTGTTACGATAACTTATGAATTAAAAATATGGAATTTAAACCTGCACATAGTTTTGTTTAAATGGTTGAAACTATACTTAAGGGTGGGGTATTAGTGAACTTGCAAATGATTTATGCTTTTTTTGCATCTTTAATCACAGTACTGCTCGTTACCCCTTTCGTTATCAAACTCGCGTTTAAAATTGGTGCCGTTGATAAACCAAATGCAAGAAAAGTACATCAAAAGATTACGCCTCGTCTCGGCGGACTCGCAATTTTTATTGGAGTAGTCGTAGGGTACTTTGTCAGCGGATTGTATAATGAGCGAATGACAACGATTGTGGTGGGAGCCATTATTATTGTAATTATCGGGATTTTGGATGACATATATGAACTGTCGCCAAAGTGGAAGCTTCTTGGTCAAGTAGCCGCTGCTGTATTGATTGTGAAGAGCGGTTTAACAATAGACATTCTCAGTATTCCGTTTTCAGATAAATATTATCATCTTGGTATACTGTCTTATCCACTCACGATTGTTTGGATTGTGGGCATTACGAATGCTATTAACTTAATTGATGGGCTTGACGGCTTATCTGCTGGCATTTCCTCTATTGCGCTTGCTACAATCGCATTTATGGCATTTCAAGGAAATATAGTGCTCATTCTGACGATTGCAGTGATTGTAATTGCCAGCACAATCGGATTTTTGTTTTACAATTTCAATCCGGCAAAGATTTTCATGGGGGATACCGGCGCTTTGTTCCTCGGATATTGTATTTCCGTTCTATCATTGCTCGGACTGTACAAGAGCATAACGCTGTTCAGTTTGCTCGTTCCTATCATCATTTTAGGCGTTCCGATTTTTGACACGACATTTGCGATTATCCGTCGCATCGTAAACAAAAAGCCGATTTCGGCACCAGACAAATCTCATTTGCATCACCGTTTGCTTGCAATGGGTTTTTCCCATCGTAAAACGGTGCTTCTGATTTATGGATTTGGTATCTTCTTCAGCGTAAACGCAATTATCTTTTCGAGTTTAACGCTTTGGCAGTCGGTCTTGATTTTGTTCGTCTTAATCTTAGTCGGCGAAATTATCGCAGAGTTGATTGGACTTGTACATGAAAAGTACAAGCCCATTATTACGATGTACAGAAAAGTAAAAAGCCGTCTGGATAATTATTGATATTCCTTAATCCGCTGCTCAAACGAGCAGCGGATTTTTTGTTTCCAAAAACTGTTTTGATTATGTTTGGGAGATTAGAACAACATAAGCATATGACTACATATACGCAAGGTGAACATTATGGCAAATACATGGCGACTCCTCTTTTTCCTATGCATGCTGCAACTTGTTTTCTTGCCATCCCTCACAGACGTTTCCGTATCCTCTGCTATCCTGCAAAGCCGTCTGGACTGTCCGGCTATGCAGCAGCTTCATGCTTCACCTGTTGAGGAGATGACAAGCACACTGCTAAAATCAACGCGCAAGATTGCTTATGTAACATTTGACGACGGCCCAAACCGTTATACACCGCAAATCTTAAACATCTTACAAAACGCGCATGCAAAAGCAACTTTCTTTGTTATCGGCGGCCGTGTACCCCGTTATTCGCAAACGATGAACCGTATCATAAGAGAAGGTCATTACGTCGGGCTGCACAGCATGTCTCACAATGCCAAACGGCTGTACAGCGGTGATCCGTCCCTGCTTATTACAGAAATGGATCGCACGCGGCAGCTCGTTTTAACAACAACCGGCTTAGATACACACCTTGTTCGTGTCCCATACGGAAGCAAGCCTTACTTGATTGATACATATCGTGATGCACTTGTCGGTTCCCGCTTCAAACTGTGGGATTGGACCATCGATACGTACGATTGGAAACAAGGAAGTACATCTGTTTCTGTTTTACAGGAAATCAAAAAGCAATCCCATCGAAACGTAGAAGTCATTTTACTTCATGACTCCAGCCTTACCGTACAAACACTGCCAAAAATCATTGAATATCTTCGGTCCATGGGCTACATATTGCTTCCGTATAATCCGGCTTCACATGAAGAAGTCAACTTCTGGCATGACGCTAGACTCTAAAGAAAAACGGAGCCGGCGGAGTTAGACATCATCATGAAAGGTGGAATCGGCTTGTTCAGGCGCTAGACATGCCGTCTATTTTATACTCTCTCATCTTTCAATGAAAAACAGGTGCTGCATGCACCTGTTTTTCATGAACTATATATGAGTGAATGATAAATTCGACATTTCCATTCAAGCGTGTGAAAGGCACATTCAAACGGTAAGCGAGGGTGGTTCATATAGTTTTAGAGAATACAAAAAGGTACCCGCGAGGATACCTTTTTGTAAAATAAGCTTTACTTTTTATATGCTGATGCCTCTGGCGCAGGATGATACAGCTCCTGCACTAAACGATCATATTCTCTTCTTGTAATCTCCTTATTGTAAAGTCTCAATAGCAAGTCTTTATGCGCTTTAGAGAACGCCATCTTGCTGATTACCTCCGGATACATATAAAGCCCCCTTCAACCGACACAAACTTACGTTCGTATTATATTATAGAACAGCTCTTTGAAGAAATCAATCCTCATATATAGAGGAATCGTTATTTTATATATTTGAGTTGATAATACCACCTAGCCTTTGCATATATGCAAATTTGCATGTTTTTGAATAATTTTCCTGAGTGTGTAAGAAAATACTGGTAAAACAAGAAGGAGAAAGTAAAGATGGATACAGTTACGTTATCACGGGCGTTCTTCGGTACATCCCTTGCTTTTCATATCATCTTTGCAACATTAGGGATTGGGCTTTCACTTATGATTTTACTGTTTGAGATTATGTATCAATGGAAAAAAGATCCTGATTATGCGGTAATGGCCAAGCGCTGGACAAAAGCGTTTGCGATTCTTCTTGGTGTCGCAATTCCGACCGGCACCATTGTCGGGGTACAAATTGCTTTGCTTTGGCCCGGATTTACAAAAATCGTAGGACAGGTTATTTCCCTTCCGTTCCAAATTGAGATTTTTGCGTTTTTCTTAGAAGCATTGTTCATGTCTATTTACGTGTATGCAGCCGACAAATTATCAGCATTTTTGCGAATGCTTTCTCTCGTTTTCGTTATGCTTGGTGCTACTGCTTCTGCTGTTTTAATCACATCTGCAAATACATGGATGAACACGCCTGCGGGGTTTTCCATGAAGCCGGATGGTACAATTTTTGACGTAAATCCATGGAAAGCCTTCTTTAATCCCAGCTTCTATACTGGTTCGGCACATGTTGTTGTCACAGCATATGCGACAGGTGCAGGGGTTGTGGCAGCCATTGCGGGGTACAAACTTCTAAAACGCAATAAAAGCGAGCGCGAAATCGCTTATCATAAAAAAGGATTGCTTCTCAGCTTAATTGTGACATTTTCCATGGGAATGCTCATGTGGGTATCTGGTCACGCTTCTGCTGTCAATCTGCATGAGCATTCACCGGAAAAGCTGGCCGCAGCGGAAGGATTATTTGAAACACAATCGCACGCACCGCTCGCTATCGGCGGCTTTGTGGATCCTGAAACAAAAAAAGTGAAATACGGCATTGAAATTCCGTGGGCGCTCAGTATATTGGCAGGATTCACTCCGGATACAGTAGTAAAAGGGTTAAATGAATTCCCGTCGGAAACATGGCCTCCATTTTATACGCATGTATTCTTTAATCTCATGGTAGGCGCAGCAAGCATATCTACAGGTTTTTCAGCAATCGCTCTCTTGTATTGGTATTTCATTCACTACAAGCGCAGCGGGCAGCTGCCCAAATGGCTCCTCTGGACCATCGTCTCCATCGGTCCGATTTCGATACTTGGCATTGAATTTGGCTGGATTTTCAGCTGCAGCGGCCGCCAGCCATGGACAATTTACGGGTTTCAAAAAACGACTGAAGCTGCAACGCGGGCAGATTTTGTCGCTCCGATGTACATGCTGTTTATCGTGCTTTACGTTTTCCTTGGGGCACTGACTGTTACCGTGCTGCGCACCTTCTTTAGACGCCATCCTCTTTTGCCTGAACTTGAATCAAATGGAGGAAAAACATCATGAATGAACAAAGCATTGCCATCCTTATCCTATGGGCCGTTATATTCGCTTACAGTATCCTCGGCTCCATTGATTTTGGCGCAGGCTTCTGGGCCATGATATATGCCAACCATAAATCGCTGGCAAGTAAAATCGCAAACCGGTATTTATCGCCTACATGGGAGCTAACGAATACTGTTCTTGTATTTGTAGTTGTCGCTTTTATCGGATTCTTCCCAAAGGCTGCCTTTTCGTTGGCAACGGTTATGTTCGCACCTGTTACGCTGATCCTTGTCTTAGTTGCAATTCGCAGCACATTCATGGTGTTTGCTTATTCCTTGCCGCGTTATGAAAAAATACTGCGCGTCATATCGGGCATCACAGGACTATTGATTCCGGCCCTTCTAATCACTGTACTGCCCGTAACGGAAGGCGGCTATGTGGATTTTTCGGGGGAAACGGAAAAGCTTTTGTACAGCAAGCTGGTTTCAAGTCCGGCCGTATATTTTTATATGCTGTTCGGCCTTACATCCGAGCTCTTTCTTTCCTCCCTCTTTCTCGCTGACTTCTCCCGAGAGCAAGGATCGGAAGAAACGTATCGGGTGTACCGTATGAGCGCCATTTTGCTTGGGCCGGCAACTCTTCTGACTGCCATTATTGCACTCGTCGCCACTGATATAGAAGCCAGCTGGTTCTTGAACAATCTTGTAAAGCAAATTCCGTTCTTTGCAATTTCGCTCATTTTCTTTATCGTCGGATACACGTCCTTGTGGTGGAACAACAGGATTCATAACTCGCTTGGCTGGCCGCGCATCGCCGTCTTGGCTGTCATCGCACAATATGCGTTTGCCAGCTACGGATACGGCGCTGCGCATTTGCCGTATCTCGTTTATCCGAAAGTTATAGTGGATACGAGCTTTACCACAAAAGAAACATTCTATGCGCTCCTCATTTTATACGCTGTCGGCATCGCAATCTTGCTTCCAGGATTTATCTTCTTCTGGAATCTGTTCTTGAAGGATCGGACATTTATCAAGGGAAAGTAAAAAAAGCGGAGCCGGCTCCGCTTTTCTTTATATCTAGCTCCTCCGGCTAGGCGCTGCCACCTAAGAACCTCCGCCTGAACGAGCCGGATCCGCTTTTCTTTATGGAATCATCCAAGTTAAGAAGTAAGCTTGTACGTAGGTGATGATGCCTACGAGGATAACGAAGAATAAGCTGTGTTTCACTGTGAAGCGGAATAAATCAGATTCTTTGCCTACCAATCCCACAGCCGCACATGCGATTGCGATGGATTGAGGAGAGATCATTTTACCTGTTACGCCGCCTGTTGTGTTAGCCGCTACAAGCAATACTTCCTTCACGCCGATTTGCTGTGCGGTGATGTATTGCAGGTTGGAGAACAATGCGTTTGCAGATGTATCTGAGCCTGTTAAGAATACACCTATCCATCCAAGGAACGGCGAGAAGAACGGGAACAGGTGACCTGTTTTGGACAATGCCAATGCGAGTGTAGAAGAAAGACCCGAGTAGTTTGCGATGAACGCAAAACCTAATACTAGACCGATAGACAGGATTGGGAACGCCAATTCTTTTAACGTCTCGCCGAAAGTTTCAACCGCTGCCTTCGCGCTCATGCGCAATACAACCATAGAGATAAGAGCTGCAATTAAGATTGCTGTACCTGTTGCAGCTATGAAATCGAGCTTATAAATCGCCTCATATGGAGCAGGCTTCTTTACGATTGGCGTATTTTTTAAAACTAAGTTATCTAAGCCTGTTACATGGAACTTGAGTATCGAGCTTTCCAATGCGCCGCCGGGGCCGAACAATGCTTTAAAAGATTTTTGGCTCCAAATGATAATCATTACAGTCAAAATAATGAACGGAGACCAAGCTTTAATCACCTTGCCTGCCGTTAAATTCTTCATTGTCCCAGCATCAACCGCAGCGGCACTTTCTGCATGACCGCTGCTTGTACGATAAATTTCCTTTGGCTGCCATACTTTCAAAAACAGCGCCAAGCTCACAAGACTCACTAATGCGGATGTGATATCTGGAAGCTCAGGTCCAAGGTAAGTTGCTGTTAAGAACTGAGATACCGCGAACGATCCGCCTGCTACCAATAGAGCCGGCCATGTTTGTTTTACGCCTTTTAAGCCGTCCATTAAGAAAACGATAAAGAATGGTACGAATAAGGATAAAAGCGGTAGCTGGTGGCCTGCCATTTGACCGATTTTATGAGGATCGATGCCCGTTACTTGTCCTGCAACTGTAATCGGAATCCCCATTGCGCCGAATGCTACCGGAGCTGTATTGGCAATTAAGCAAAGTCCAGCTGCATATAATGGATTTAAACCAAGACCTGCCAGGAGCGCTGCTGTAATTGCTACCGGAGCACCGAAGCCGGCCGCACCCTCAAGGAACGCACCGAAAGAGAAGCCAATTAAGATTACGAGTAATCGGTGGTCATTTGTAATAGAAAGGACCGAGGAACGGATCACATCAAATTGTCCTGTTTTCACAGAGATTTTATACAAGAATACGGAAGTGATAATAATCCAGGCAATCGGCCATAAACCGTATCCGAATCCGTAAACAGTTGCCATAACCGCCATTGCAGCCGGCATTTTATAAACGATAAGTGCAACTGCTAAAGTAAGTAATACGGTGATCAGACCTGCAGTATAACCTTTCATACGGAACACGGCCAACGCTAAAAAGAAAAATACGATTGGGATAAGCGCAACTGCCGCAGAAATCCAAATGTTACCGAGCGGATCATAGACTTGTGTCCAAGTTTGCATAAATTCCTCTCCTTTTCTGTTCACTGTCATTTGTTTGAATTGCACTTTACAATGATGACCAGATGAGTTGTTCATATGGTCATCAGACCTTTAATCCAAAAATAAAAGCGATTTCATAAAGCGTTTTCATTTTTGATATGTATACTGTAGCATACCTTTTTTATTTTAAACAGGTATTTTAACAAATTTTCTCACAATTACGAAGCAATTCCATACAAAAAGCAGATTGAGCACTTTTTCCTCAACCTGCTTTTTTACTTTGAAGATGCTTGACAAGTGAATGTATGATGTAAGGCATCCTGCATTCCTTTCTCTTATAGCACAATCTCTTTTGTATTGCTTCAAACAAGAAACATAGGCGAAGCGCACTCATCCTTATGCATCAAGATTCAAATTCGACACCACTTTTTCAAGCTTCTCAAACAGCGGCGGCCTCGCTTTATTGACTGGCGTAAAGTATACAAACAATACATTTCGCTTCACCATATAAACCGGAATGAGGAAATCCCATTCCGTGGATGGCTTCTCCAGTTCTTTTTTTGCCGCATTCGCTTCCTGCACAGAAGAAAATATATAGATTGCCAGTGTATCCCCGTTTCCTGTGTCATAATAACGCTGCGGAGCAGAAAGCGAAATCGGAGAAGATTCCGCTTTTAAAACAAGCTCGTAGCCCGCCTGCTTCCATCCATCTTCCGCCTGTTGGAAGAGCTTTTCACTCGATACCGCAAATACGTCTTTATCCGCCTGACATCCACACATGAGAAACAACAAAGCAAGACCAATAGAAAGACTCCTCACAATATCACTCCTTTTTTATATTATAGGGAATTTATTCCTGTTCCACACGTATTTCAACTCTACGAAAAATGATAGCCTTTTGGCTGTCATCATCAAGTAAAAAACCATGCGATCCAATAATATAAACATAAAAGAGTGAAGAGTACGGTCAGCGGAATTACAATAATCGTAACCCGGATATATTGTCCCCAGCGAATCGAAACTTTTTCTTTCCGTAAAATCCCCATCCAAATGAGCGTTGCTAACGTACCAATAGGCAGTAAAAGCGCACCGATATCGCTTCCCACGATATTAGCTAAATACATGACTTTTAACGTCAGCGGACCTAATCCCATTTCTGTCAGGGTAATCGTTCCAATCATTAAAGCCGGATGATTATTGAAAATGTTCGACAGGATAGACAATACACTTCCCATCACAACACTTGTATACAGCAAGCTATGCGATACAACCGGTTTCAGGATATGCACGAGAAGATCTGTTAAACCAATGTTACGTAAGCCATAAATTAAGATATACATAGCAAAAGCAAATACCAGAATATGCCAAGGTGCCTTTCGTAAGATATCTAATGGGTTTTGACGCAGCTTATACCAGCGCCACGCCAATAGCATAAGAGATCCGACTACTGCCACGATTTCTATCGGCACACCATAATAAGAGGCTACAAACAAACCGATACGTACAGCAAGGACGAAAAATAGAATGTTTCGCATAAACCTCACTTGCTTTGCTTGCTCCTGCGCTGACAATTTCGCCTGCTGCGGATGATGATGCCGCGGTCTTTGTATCAATTCCTGTACAGACACGGATTTTCTAGGCAGCACTTTAGGTAAATCCTTATAATACACAACAAAAAGAAGTGCCGCCAGGAATAGCAATCCTAGCGAAACAGGCACAAACATCATCGCTGTATACGAATACAAATCCATGTTGACGATTTTTAAAGCGATGAGATTCACGATGTTGCTTACGCCAATTGGAGCGCTTGAGGCTGTAGCGACCAACGCACCGCTTACAAGGTATGGAATTTTCTGATGTTGCTTCAGCCGCATATGCTTAAAAAGGAGAAGAAGAATCGGCGTTGTAATCAGGATGCTGCCATCGTTATTAAAGAACAGTGTCATCAAAAAGCAAAGTAAGTTTGTAAGCCAAAAGAGACGGATGCCAGAGCCCTTAGACCAATTCACAAGCACAGCTGCAGCCCAATAGAAAAAGCCAAAACTTTCGAGTACGACGGCCATCACGATAGTCGCTATTATAATAAGAGCGGCACCGCTCACCTTTTCTGAAATCGTGAACAAGTCTTGCATCGAAACCGTCCCGGTAAGTAAAACAAGGCATGCTCCGACAGAAGCGGGAATTGCCTCGTTCAGCTGCTTCGGGCGCCAAAAAATTATGCACATCGTGACAAGGAACAATAGAACTGTAATAATAGATTTTGCATCTAGCATGAGAATCACTCTTTCCTTACATCACGTTAAAGAGATATCTGATTATATCGTATTCGTCTGCTGAACAAGTGCATGGATGTTTATCTATCTCGTCCAAAATGTGTGCAAAAAAAGAACTTGCCAGGCAAGTTCTTTTAGGTAAGGATGATATCTTTATCAGGCTTCTATACCATTTCCTTTCTACTTCACAGCTCCTAGCACTAAAAGAACCGCTACAACAGCCGGAATTGAAAAACACGTCCTCAATATATGAAGCAAGCCATTTCCGGGGCTGTGATTGCCATTCTTCCGAATATCCCCTATATGAACAAAGCCGCAGCCCAGCCAAACGCTGAGAACACCCAATACGCCGAGCGCAAAGTCAGCGTATCCTACTTCCTTTTGAAACAAATTTGAGCTCCAGCCGATATATTTTGCCATCATTTCTGTATGAAACAAGTGACCGAATCCAAACCACATGCTGGCAAATACATTATCGGTATCCCTCATGAACCTCCCCCACTTACCGTTACACACCATTCACACGCTTGAAGTGGGGTATTCTCGCCTAATTTATGATAAAAAGTCAGCTAATTAAAAAACTATTTCACCATTAATACCAAATGGTTTCTGCATACTTATAGGCGTCGCTATATAGAAGAAAAAGTATCTGGAAGCTGAAGTGTAGTAGAGTCTAACACCCGAATCCGATGAAAGAGAGCAGTACATTGGTGAGGAAGCTTTTCAGAAGCATGTAGCTTTTGATTGAGAGAGGGAATCCTTTCGGAGGTATGGGCGGGATTCTGCCAAGTTATATATGAGTGAATGATAATTTCGACATGTTCATGTGCTATATGTAACGAAAAGGGAGTATGGTATGCTTCTTCTCTCGGGTTTACCCTTGCATGAACCAAAGGTTTGACCGCTTCTGCACGTCGCCGGATGATCTCTCCCCACTATCAACGGTTTTTTTATTCACTTGTATATATATAAGTCCACTTTGTTATTCCGACATATCTATCGTTTGCCACGTAGAACAAAAGGGAAACTGCGCTCGCTCCCTCTCTCTCTCCCTGCATGGGCCACGAAAAGGGTTTGACCGCTTCTACGCTTAGTCGGATGCTCTCTCCCCCCTAAAAGAAAAGTTTTTATGTCGATTTTTTTAGTTGCATTTATATAGAATACGCTAGGATCACTAGTGTTTTCATATGTAGTGTTCTACTTATTTTTAAATTTAATTGTACATACAAGTGATTGTTCCTCTCTTATCCCCGTAAAAAAAGACTCCTGTTCATTCTAAACAAGAGTCTTACCTTCTCCGTCTTTTCCTGTGAAACAATCGCTTTCGTTTCGTGTTTAAAACATCCGCCATAATATGCAGCGCACTCGCTGTAATAATTCCTAACAAGATAGTCAGCAGCTCTGGTTTGTGCTGTTCCATCATCATAGGCAATTGTCCGTCTAATACATTTTTATTCAATATGTACAAAAAAGGCGACAATACAAGCAGCAAGTACAGCACACGAATTAAGTCGCCAATAATAAACGTATGCGTCAATACAGATCGGTGCGGCATAACGGCTTGATACGGGTACCAAAGAATGCGCAAAGGTCCCCATGAACGGTACGGTGAACTATGCGTATCCAAATCCGGACTTAGCAAATAAGTCCCGGCTACGAATCCCCCGCTAAACCAAAGCAAAAAGCCCCAGCTTGTAAAACCGTACGAAACGAGAAGAAAGACGAGAACGGGAAGGGCGATTAAATTCAGCTTCGTATGCGTTTTTCCTGAAGGCATAGGCTATTTCCTTTCTCTGGTTGCTCGAATTCTCATTTTCTCAATTTTATATATATAATGCAAGCCTTTCATCCAACAAAACTTTAACATCGTAAAGAACTTTGACATATACTGCATTGTACCGGTTTCATCAGAAACGAGGAAACCGAGATACCGGCACTCTCCTCATATTAGGCGCTTTCCATAGAGAAAGCGCCTTTTTTGCGAAAAAGGCGCTCTAGTGCTTCAATTTTAGCTTTTGATCTATTTCCGACGTATCCACGTCATCTCCGAACCAACCTGCAAGCTTTGTCCTTGCCTGCTCCTTCACATCATCATCAATATACATCGCTGCCTGTACCAAAGCGATGCTCAGCACCCCCAAGTCATCGGTATATCCAATTCCGGCCAAAATATCAGGAATTGCATCCACCGGCGCAATGAAGTAAGCAAGTGCCCCGATAATCGTTGCTTTTGTCCGCTTTGGCACTTCAGGCTTTTTCAGTACATAAAACAGCAGCAAGCCTGAATAAATGACAAGGTGTCCCGCTTTCTTTGCGACGTGCTTTGTTTTATGCCAAAATGCTTCTGCAGAGAATTTCTGTTTCATCAAAATTCCTCCAAGCCTATTTTTCCCTTCATTATATAGCAAAAACTTATATATCCCAAATAGCTATATATAAGTGAATGATAATTTCGACATGTCCATGTGCTATGTGCAACCAAAAGGGAGTATGGTATGTTTTTTCTCTCTGGTTTACCCTTGCATGAACCAATACAAAGGTTTGACCGCTTCTGCACGTCTTTTAATCTCTCCCCACTATAAAAGGACGTTTTTTTATTCACTTGTATATAAAACGAATCAGTAACAGTTTGTTAGAATGGCGTCACTGACTGCCTCTACCTCTTTTGCTGCAGCAATCATAATGACATCTGCGCTGCTGTTAGACATAGTAAAGAAAATCCAGTCCGCTCATATCAGGAAAAAAATATCAAGTAAAATTAAGTCTGGCTGCTAAATCCAGCGAATATGTTATATTTTTTAGTTGACGAGCATATAAACCAGTGTTAAAGTGTTCTTTGCCAGTCCAATCAGACGTTCTAAAATATACATAACGAAATGTCATATTCCTAATAAAGTAAATTTGTTGTATAATGTTTAAATGTTATTACTCGGAGATGAACACAGTGAGGAAACTTGCAAGTATTGCATAGTTGAATACTTAACATGGGCACTTGCAGAACTCCATGGAAAGTACGCTATGTATTTTTTTATTTGCCGGGCTCCTTTTTTCTATGGGGTCATATAGAAAGAAAGGATGAAAGGGTGGGAACGGATGAAAGAGTCATTGAAAACACAATTTAAAAGTATACGTTTTACATTGCTAGCAGCGCTTCTTGTATGGTTGAAAACATATATTGTCACTCGTGTAAGCTTTGATTTAAAACTCGAGTCTTTCATGCAAGAGTTTATTTTGTTTATCAGCCCTCTTGCGTCTTCTTTATTATTAGTAGGACTCTCGTTGCTTGCGACAGGCAATAAGCGAAACTATATTGCGATTTCTATTAACTTCTTATTAACAATTATTTTGATTGGAAACGTAGCGTTTTACGGCTTCTTTAACGACTTCGTTACTTTGCCGGTATTAACGCAGACGTCCAATTTCGGCAGCCTTGGCTCCAGTGCGAAGGAGCTTATGAGCTTTAAAGTGCTGGCTGTATTCGCCGACATCATCTTCTTGCTGTTCTTGGTAAGAAAGAAAAAGGACTTTGCGCAAACAGCGCGTGTAGCACGACCAGTAAAAGCGTTATATTTCTTAACAACAGCATCTGTATTTTTTGTGAACTTAGGACTCGCAGAAGCAGAGCGTCCAGAATTGTTAACTCGTTCCTTTGACCGCGTCATGCTTGTTAAAAACTTAGGCTTATACGTTCACCAAGTGTACGATATCGGCTTACAGGCAAAATCAAGTTCACAAAAAGCATTCGCAGACGGCAGCAAGCTTCAGGAAACTCAAAACTACGTGAAAGCGAATGAAGTGAAGCCGAATCCTAACATGTTCGGCGCTGCAAAAGGAAAGAACGTAATTGTAGTATCTCTTGAATCTACACAATCATTCTTAATTAATGCAAAAGTAAACGGACAAGAGGTAACGCCTTTCTTGAATCAATTTACAAAAGAAAGCTATTACTTCGAGAACTTCTTCCACCAAACAGGACAAGGTAAAACATCTGATGCAGAGTTCATGGTAGATAACTCTCTGTATCCGTTAGATCGCGGTGCTGTGTTCTTTACACACTCAAACAACGAGTTTGTGGCAACGCCGGAAATCTTGCGTCAGCAAGGATACTATACAGCTGTATTCCATGCAAACAACGCAACATTCTGGAACCGCAACATGATGTACCCTGCTTTAGGATATGATCGTTATTTTAACGAATTGGATTACAAAATTACCCCGGAAACCAAATTAAGCTGGGGATTGAAGGATACAGAGTACTTTGATCAATCAGTAAATATGCTCAAAACGCTAAAGAAGCCGTTCTATACTCGCTTCATTACGTTAACAAACCACTATCCGTTCTTATATGATGACAGCACGAAGCTAATCGAGCCATTCAACTCCGGCGACGGCACAGTGGACCGCTACTTCGTAACAGCTCGTTATATGGACGAGGCATTGAAGCATTTCATTGAACGCTTAAAAGCTCAAGGCTTATATGATAACTCAATCATTGTATTCTACGGTGACCACTATGGCATTTCTGAAAACCATAACCGTGCAATGGCACAGTTCTTGGGCAAACAAGAAATCACACCGTACGATCATATGAATTTACAGCGTACACCATTGTTCATTCACGTTCCCGGCCAAACAAAAGGGCAAACAATCTCTGCTCCTGCAGGTGAGATGGATGTAAAACCGACAATCTTGAATCTGTTGGGCGTAGATACTTCTTCTGATATTGAGTTCGGTCATGACTTATTCGCACCGGAACGCAAACCGTTCGTTGTAATGCGTGACGGAAGCTTTGTTACTGACAAATACTTTTATTATAACAACACATTCTACGATCGCCTGACTGGCGAACAAGCACAGGTGCCGGCAGATGAAGCAAAAGCAATGACGGATCGTACGCAAAATGAGCTTCATATGTCTGATAAAATCATCGAAGGCGACCTGCTTCGTTTCTTTGAAGGAAACAAGATTAAAACAGGTACTGTGAAAACAATCATTAAAGAAAATACGAAAGAATAAGGACGATGCTTCGGCATCGTCTTTTTTGTTATGGTCCATAGAGCTTACATGAACCTCCCTCAAAAAGATGGTTTTTTTATTCACTTGTATATAAGCACTATACTAAACTTGTCTAGATGATGTCCCTATATAAGTCCGCTTTGTTATTCCGCCATATCTGTCGTTTGCCACGTAGAACAAAAGGGAAACTGTGCTCGCTCCCTCTCTATGGTTTACTCCTGCATGGACCACGAAAAGGGTTTGACCGCTTCTACGCTTAGTCGGATGCTCTCTCCCACCTAAAAGAAAAGTTTTTATGTCGATTTTTTTAGTTGCATTTATATAATTGCAAGTGCTATACCCTCCTTATGTAGCACATTCCGCAGAAGCGTGGTTTTTTTTCTCGTTAAAGAAGGATTCTCTCCAAAAACCGCTAATGTTTTAATACAAAACGCTAAGCGGATGGGAGAGGAATATATGAGTCATGAACCGATTATTTTATTCGAAGGAAAACTAATAGATACGAGAGAAAAACAGCCTTCCGTTGCGCTGGAGGAGCGCGGTCTTCAATTTGGAGACGGCGTATATGAAGTCATTCGTCTCTATAACGGCACATTCCACTTGCTGGATCCGCATCTTGCCCGTCTGTACCGCTCCATGGAAGAGATTGAAATTACCCCAACATTTTCTAAAGCGGAGCTTATACACTGGCTGTACGAGCTTACAGAACAAAATAACTTTAAAACGGACGGCATCATTTATTTGCAAATCTCCCGCGGGGTGCAGCCCCGCAATCACATTTTTTCCTTAGACCTTACACCTACGTTATATGCTTATATTGTCCCGAAGGAACGCCCTGTCAAGCTAATGGCAGAAGGAATTCATGCTTGCACTGAGCAGGATATACGCTGGCTGCGCTGTGACGTAAAGTCGCTGAATCTGCTGCCGAACGTATTGGCGCGCACAAACGCAGAGCGAAAAGGCTGCCAGGAAGCTCTCTTCATCCGCAAAAGCATCGTTACAGAAGGCAGCCTTTCTAATTTCTTTCTCGTCAAAAATAATATCTTGTACACACATCCAGCCGATCACCTTATTTTAAACGGCATCGTGCGTCAATACGTATTATCTCTTGCATCAAAACTGCATATTCCAGTGCGCGAAGAGCTGTTTGGCGTACGCGACGTGCAGCTCGCGGATGAAGGCTTCTTTACCGGCACGACTATAGAAGTGCTGCCGATGACACATTTGGACGGCTCTCCGATTGCAGGAGGGCATGTCGGTCCTATTACAAAAGCCTTGCAAAAAGCATTTCAGGACAATATTCCAATCCAAGAAAAGCGCAGCCGGCTCGTTTAGGCGCAGCGGTCAAGGTTCTCCGCCCTAAAAGGCGCTTTTTGCCTTTTTGTGGCGGGGAATGCGGCAGTGCCTTGCCGGCGGAGCTATATATAAATGATTTATAAAAAGTTATACTTTCCATAAGAAAAAGGTCGTGACACGCACGACCTTTTTCTTATGGCTGAAATGGCTTCAAATTCGAGCGGCGAAGCTTTGATTTTTCTTCGTCGGACTTCTTGAAATCATATTGATAAATGGCACTCTCCCAGTCGCCGTACATCGGATTCGGGAAAATGATGAGCTTGTCGCCAAACTCCGCTTTCTTTTGATCTGTAATTTGATTGCGCTCTGTCACGGTTTTATTATCAAATCCGCTGAAATCAGCTAAATTGTCCCCGAACAACAAGACAATCTCATGCGTTTGCGCAACCTTTTGACGGCGTGCTTCCTTTCCCTTTTCACCCGGCTGCTGAAGCAATACATGATCCATATTTGCTTGCGGCGCACCGATGCGCTTTAGGTTTTTTAAAGTCGCCTCGCCTTGGGCTGCTTTGCGGTTGGAAATATAATAAATATCCACGCCCTTTTGATCCGCATACTTCAAAAAGTCAATGGCGCCGGGAAGCGCTGCCGCCTCTGCTCTTTGAATCCATTCCTCCCACTTCGCAGGATAACCCTGACCCGTTTTAACAGCCCAAGCCTGAACCGGACTGTTATCGAGTACTGTTTCATCCAAATCAAGGACTACTGCCGGCTTTTTCATCATCTGTTTCGGCTTCTTTCGAAGAGCTGCCTCAAGCTTCATTTTTCCGATGTTGTACCCTTGGTAATAAAGCGCTCTTGCCTCGCCCGATGTTTGATACCAAAGCACTGACATCGTATTTTGCTCCTGCAGATTGCCGGGCGGTGCCATTGCACCGGCGCTAAAGCTGGACAAGGAAAGAGACAATACTGCTGCCGAACATAATGCTATGATCTTCTTCATCCTAAACCTCCTTTATAATCCGTTTTTTAGTATGCAAAAAAAGAAGGAATTCACTCCTTCTTTTTCATCCTTGCGTTTTCCTATCGGTCTGTTTTAGGTATCCGCTTTATCATTTCTTCAATCATATATCCTGCATTTTTCGCCGCAAGCTTCACAAAGTTTTGATAAGCCTCACCCGCTCCACTGCTGGCCGGGTCGGAAATGGAACGGATGATAACATACGGTACGCCATTTAAATAAGCAACCTGGCCGATTGCCGCTCCCTCCATTTCAACAGCATCTGCCTTGAATGTATCTACAATATACTTCTTTCTCTTCTCATCGGCTACAAATTGATCGCCGCTCGCAATGCGCCCCACGTACGTTTTCACATTCGGCAAGCCTTTTGCCGCCTCTTGCGCTAAGCGCACAAGACGTTCATCCGCCTTGTAGTAAATCACATCCGAATCCTCAAATTTTCCAGGCGGCTGACCGATGGCGGTCTGATCCACATCATGCTGCACAGAATCCTTGGAAATCAAAATTTGTCCTACCTTCAGCTCTGGATTTAATGCTCCGGCTACACCGGAATTAATGAGAAAGTTTGTCTTATATAAGGTTATCAAAATTTGTGCCGCTACTGCAGAATTCACTTTTCCGATGCCAGAACGGACAAGTACAATATCAATGTCATTCAGCTTTCCTTTATAAAACGTGAATCTTGCCAGCTTTTCCACACTCTCGACCTTCATCTTAGAGCGAATTAGCTCAACCTCCTCCTCCATCGGAGCGATAATGCCTACCGTAAGCGGCTTCTTGGCTTTCTTCGTCTCCGCTGCCAACCCGTGCGGCAGTGCACAGTTTAATAACACAAATATAATCAATAAGATTCTTGCATATCTCATCTTCCAACCCTCTTCTCTAATTCATTTTTCTTAACTTAAGTTCTTATAGTTTGCTTCAAAGAAAATATTTATATAAGTCCACTTTGTTATTCCGACATAGCTATCGTTTGCCATGTAGAACAAAAGCGAAACTGCGCTCCCTCTCTCTCCCACCTAAAAGAAAAGTTTTTATGTCGATTTTTTAGTTGTATTTGTATATACAGCTAACAAATAATTGATTTTTAATAGTTTTTTCATATGCAGATTGCTCGATATGTATTGACATGTCTCGACAGCTATTTTAGTATTTTTTAAGGTTGGAAAATCTTTCTTTTCCAATAAATATACAATAGAAGGGAATTTGGGGAATATGAAAAACGTTCTCGCCAGTATTGCCGCAGTGTCTGTAGTAGGTGGAACTGCTGTCGATGTAGCACAGGCAGCTCCGAATCAAACCCAAGAAGCTACTGCCCAAGCAGTACAAAACGAGACTCAGACGGCAAAGTATACGGTTAATGCGGATGCTCTTCGCGTTCGTACAGGACCAAGCACATCAGATGGCGTTCTTGGTCTCGTAGGCAACGGGCAGTCACTGCAGGTTACAGGAGAAGTAGATGGTTGGTATAAGGTAAATTACAATGGGCAAACGGCATATGTCAGCAAAGATTTCGTCACAGCTACAGCCGCTCAGCCAAGTGGAGAATATACAGTAAACGTATCCTCCCTTCGCGTTCGTACAGGTCCAAGCACATCGCACGGGGTCTTGGGATCTCTTGCTAAAGGACAAGCTGTACAAGTAACGGGAGAGGTACAGGATTGGTACAAAATTTCGTATGACGGCCAAACGGCATACATAAGCAAAGACTATGTATCCAAAGGCGCGCAGACACAAGCGCAGCCGGAAATCACTGTAAAAACAGATGGAAGCTATATCGTCAATACGGATGCTCTTCGTATTCGCAAAGGTCCGGCAACATATCATCCGGTTATCGGAGGTGTTCTAAAAGGGCAAACTCTGAAAGTAACAGGAATTGAAAACGGCTGGTACAAAGTGGACCGCGGCGGCACAACAGGATATGTAAGTGCTGAATTTGTTACGTTTGTACAAGGACAACAGCCCGTTCAAATGGAAGATTACTATGTAAGCGTAAGCGCGCTGAATGTAAGAAGCGGCGCGGGGACAAATTACGGTGTAATCGGGGTCGTGACACAAGGACAAAAGGTACAAGCTTCCGGCGAGCAATCCGGCTGGCTTAAAATCAGCTATAACGGCAAAACGGGTTACGTTACGAAGGATTTCGTATCCAAAACACTTGTCGAAAGCGCACAAACTAATAATCAGCCGGCTTCATCCGCATCGAATGCCGCTGCTCTTATAGCGTATGCCAAGTCATTAACAGGCACACCTTACGCATGGGGCGGCACAACACCGAGCGGCTTTGACTGCAGCGGCTTCATCTATCATGTATACAGCAAGTCCGGCTTCTCCTTCGGCCGCACGAGCGTAGCCGGCTATTGGAGCAGCTTAACAAAAACATCCAATCCGCAGCCGGGCGACTTAATTTATTTCCAAAACACGTATAAGCCTGGAGCATCTCATATGGGTGTATATCTCGGAAACGGCGCATTCGTGCAGGCGGGAGACAATGGCGTCGCTATAAGCAATCTTAGCAATTCCTACTGGAAGAGTCATTTCTTAGGCTATACAAAGCCTTATTAAGAGATTTACAGTTTGATAGAAAACGCGTCCTGCTTGGCAGGACGCGTTTTCTATATAAATGATTTATAATTTCGACGTTTTCATTTGCTATTTCGAACAAAACGGCATTGGCACTTACTTCCTCTCTCTGGTTTACCCTTGCATGGGCCACTACAAGGGTTTGACCGCTTCTGCACGTCGCCGGATGCTCTCGCCCCACTATAAAAAGACATTTTTTTATTCAGTTATATATATAAATACAACTATTAAGACTGCAATCTATAAGAAAAAAACCGAGTTTCCTCAGTTTTTTGATTTAAACAAACGTTTGATTAGACCGCTTATGCTTTCATTTCCATTCACATATTCTATTCATTCTCAAATTTCGCCATATGCTCTCGAGTCGGCATACCGCCCTGCGCT
>NZ_AUMR01000063.1 GCF_000430785.1 Ectobacillus panaciterrae DSM 19096 | reverse complement strand
TCACTAATTACCCAACTAGAAATGAACCTGCACCTCCAGATACACAACACATAATGCAAATGATGACAAGTCTTGAGGATCGATTAAATAAACTCACTAATTACCCAACTAGAAATGAACCTGCCCCCCCAGATACACAACATATAATGCAAATGATGACAAGTCTTGAGGATCGATTGGATAAGCTCATTAAGTTAATAGAAGATAACAATCGCTTGTTACGATCCATTGAACAGCAAAGTCGCGTTATTTCAGGTGGCGGAGGAGCGGTCATTGTACGAATGTAAATGTTTGGCATAACATGATATAGATTCATGACCTGAATAACCTCCGGTCCAAAGAAGACACTGGATACCTATCAGTGTCTTTTTTAAATACCGTTAAGGTTCTGTCGTCGCTTAAAAACTTGTCAGCCTCCGCGTTTTCTTTATGAGGTTGAAGAGGCGGTGTAATCCATTAGCAACAGGTCGTTGTATCTATTTCCATTTCTTAATAGATAATTCCACTTATAAATGTTAGAATAATCAGAAATGTATGTTAAGGTGGAATAAAATTGAAAAAAAGATTAGGTTGCCTACATGCTCATTATTCGAATATTGAATATATAGAACAGGCATTTTCTTCATTTGAAATTGAACTGATACATTTCGTTGACCCAGCATTGATGTCTCGAGTTACAACAGATAAAAATTTCGGGGCGTCTGATGCTCAAAAAAAGGTGAAGGAACAAATTGAATGGATTGCTCAATGTAAAGTTGATGCTATCCTTATTACTTGTACAAATTATATTGCGATTTTGCAGGAAGACCAACTCTCAATACCAGTACCAATCATTAAAATTGATGAACCCTACTTTGCGTACATCTGTAATATACAGCAACCTCAAACAATCCTTTTTACAAATCCTGCGACTGTTGAAGGTACAGTGGAACGTCTTAATCATTACGCTAATGCCTATAAAAAATCTTTAGATTTAGAGATTGTTGTTATTGAAAATACTTTTGATTTGATCATGCAAGGACTAAAAGAAAAGTACAATCATGAAGTATCTAAGTTCTTAAATCAAATGATTAAAGATGAAAATAGAGTGATCTCCGTGGCTCAATTATCTATGGTTGATGCTGCTCGAAAAGTTGAGCACGAGACATCTAAGACAATTAAAAATCCATTGGATACATTAGTGCTTCATATTGTTAATCAACTATATACAAGTGAATAAAAACCGTCTTTTTATAGTGGGAGAGATCATCCGGCGACGTGCAGAAGCGGTCAAACCTTTAGTCCATGCAAGGGTAAACCAGAGAGAAGAGGCATACCATACTCCCTTTTCGTTGCACATAGCACATAAATGTCGAATTTATCATTCACTCATATATAGAATTAAAGAAACAAAAATCCATAATAAACAGTTGAACTCCCAGCCGTAGTATCGGTATGAGGGAATCCATTTTCATAATCTGTAGTGTCGCGCGCGGCATGGTTGGTTAACGGGCGGAATCGTGCAATAACGAAGAAAGAAAAACACCTTGGAATTGACAATAATTTCAAGGTGTTTTCCTATAACTTTTCAAATCTTAAGGCAAGGTTTTTACTTCTTTTTCTAGTACGTCATACGACGCCAATTTGTAGTTGATTTTTTCTAGGTATTTATAGGGGACACAGGACTTTTTAAGTAATTTGATTCCCTAAATTGTCTGGGTAACTTACTTTCATCCGCTAAGAACCCGATACAATCCGCAGCAATATGTCGATTTCCGGCATCTGGTAATCTTCATCTCCGTGAATATTCAACGTCATAAGACCAGAAAGAACTGTAATATAGCAGGAAATTAGTTTCCGGGGATCGCCTGCCGCAAATTCGCCTGCCTTCTGCCCCTCTATGAATAAGGGCTCCAATTGGTCGACATAAGTCTGCATGGAATACTGTTCGATAAGCTGTTTAGCCTGCTCTGGCACTTCATCCGACGTACGAGCCTGATGCATCAGCATAAAATAAAGTTGACCATCTTCATCAAGTATGAGCTCCGTCAAAGTCCTTATTTTTTCGATTGGCGATCCAGGTAGTTTATAGACGCTCCCTATACCAGCAATCGATTCTTCCATTGCCCGCTGAACGAGTGTAGTGAAAAGCTCGTCTTTCGATTTGAAGTAGCGGTAAAGAAGGCCTTGACTGATGCCAGCTTCAGTAGCGATCATGCTCATTTTCGTTCCAATGATGCCTCGCCGAGCGAAAACCTTAAGGGCTGCTTCCATAATTTGTTCTTTGCGTTCGTCGCGAATCTGCTGCAACTGTTCTTCGTTTAAAGGTGACAATGTGCTTTTACTCCTTTGTCTGAATTTGGTTTGTAAGATTTACGGATCCGTTTGAATGATTATTTACTCATTGACGCAAAGGGTGCCCCAGAGAAGGAAGGTACAACCTTATCCAATACTTCCTCTAATGGCTGACCATATTCTTGTGAAAGCTTAGCGAGTAATTGTTTGCCTTCATCAGATGCAGTGAGAACAGTCGTTACCATTTGTGGATTCATAATGTTATGTGGTGAGACTGACAATGTATTCACTGCCCAATACAGTCCATATAGCTCAAAATTGCGTTGCATTGTTGCATATTTGAGATACAAATCCATGTATTTCTGAGCAAAAGAAATCCCTTTCAACGGTTGAGAACCCGCATATTCGACGCCTTCCCATTGCAAATCAGTAGCGCAATTCAACCACCAAGCAGGTTCAATCACATCTTGTATTTTTCGGAGTACTCTCTGCTCAAAATGGGGCTTAGGGTCATTCCGTTGTTCACGCAAACAGGATTCCAGCATTTCCACTTCGATCGCAGCGACGGTCATTCCTTGACCAAAAATCGGGTCATAAATACAGAATGCATCTCCCAAGACTAACAATCCAGATGGCCATCGCTGCATTTGTTCATAGTGATGACGATACAATTCTGGCACGCGATAACCGCGAGGGGGTGTGATCGGTTCAAGCTCTTGCAATATTTCCGCGATTATCGGGCTTGGGAGCTGAGCAACCGCCTCTTCATACTCTTCGGCATCCGTAGGAGGATAGTGTCCACCCGGACGATAAAGCAGCACCTCTGCTATTTGATTTTCAATAAAGGAAAAAACTCCTGTGAAAGTCTCATTAGCAGGCTGACCTGCGATGTTAATTGCATCCCATTTCTCTGTTAGATGCGCTAGATGGGACGGAACCTTATAACGGCGAGTACTATAGCCAAGAGCGACTTTCAGAAGGTCTGGATGTGGCACATCATACCCCAAATCCTCAAGCCATTTTGCCAGTTTGGAGGAACGTCCACTCGTATCAAATACCATATCGGCTGTCAGTGTTTTCTCCTGCCCGATTTGTCCACGTTCTCGGACCTGGATCCCTGTGACAGTTGTCTGGTCTGGAGTCGTTAACAAACGGATCACATCATGTTTTGGAAGAAAACGGACATTGGGAATCTCTTTCACGCGTTGACGAAATACCCACTCAAGTACTGCTCTACTAAACTTAATATCATTCCGTGGGTATTGAAATACCATGGTTCCATATTGATTCATTTGATGAATCGTCTTATTCAGTGACGAGGGAGCTCCCTGCGCCAATAAATCATCTTCATAACCTGGAAAAAGGCGTTCCATAATCATCTTACCACGCGGTGTAGAACGATGTGGATGAAAAGCTTGAGGAGTGCCAGGGCGATGCTCAGGCTTTTCGGGCAAAGCATCTTTCTCCACGATCAGAACCTCTCCATAATAATCAGAAAGCACTCTTGCAGTCAGTAATCCGCCAATACCTCCCCCAATGATAAGAGCCCGTTCTGTTTTCCCTTGTGTAAGTGCGAAATTTGTATCCGTCATAATCTTCCCCCTCCGTTTATGAATAAATCAATCATTGCTGATTATGATTAAACGCAAACTAACCATTCGCTAACAGAAATAGCAACCTGTAAATTGATTAGAAACACGCAAAGCTTTGGAGCGAGTAAAAGAAGCTATTCTAGTACCCCCTTTCGATTCTGATCGTATCAGTTGATCTGTTTCGAAATTCCTTTTCTTCATAAAGAAATTGCCGTATCTCAACGATGAATGACTGAATCATTCATTTTTAGAATAAGGGAATTTTTGTAAATCGTCAACCATAAAATAGAAAAATTTCTAAAGCTGTGCAGATTGCGGTTTGTTGGACGGTTGATGGTTCGTCCCCCTTTTTGACACTACCTTTTACGTTCTAAAATAGAAAAATAGCTTAGCGTACGATTTTCCCTAAACAGTCCTGTCATCCCTTATAGAACCATTTGTTCTTCGACTTTGGTTTTGTGGCTGAGTGTCATTTGTTTACGTTCTGAAACATACTCTAACTATGTATGTTTCAGAACGTAACAAAAATATTGATTTGATAAGAAAGGAATGAATATGTATTATGAGCGAAAAGAAAATATGGTTTGTAACCGGAGCCTCAAAAGGCTTGGGACTTACATTGGTAAAACAATTATTAAAGAATGGCAACCGAGTTGCTGCGACTTCAAGAACGGTGAATGATTTAACAAAGGCAGTTAATGATGATACGAAACAATTCCTGCCGTTAGCCGTTGACCTGACTAATGAAGCCAGCGTACAACAGGCAATCGAACAAACCATTGAAACTTTCGGCAAGATTGACGTAGTTGTGAATAATGCTGGTTATGGTTTGGGAGGAAGCTTTGAAGAACTAACAGACCAAGAAATCCGTCAAAATTTTGATGTGAATGTATTTGGTACATTGAATGTAATTAGGAAAGTGATGCCTTATTTAAGAAAACAAAAGTCGGGGCATATTTTTAATATAGCTTCTGTTTCAGGATATATGGGCAATGGCGGGTTTGGCAGCTACTCTGCTACAAAATTTGCAGTGGTCGGTTTATCTGAGGCTCTGGCAGAGGAAGCAAGGCCATTTGGCATAAAAGTTACAATGGTAGCACCTGGCTTTTTTAGAACCAATTTCTTAAGTAGTGGTTCTGTTATGTATGGCAAAAACGAAATTGCGGATTATAAAGCAGTACGCGAAATGAAGTACTTTCTTGATAATGTAATGGATGGAAAGCAAGCAGGTAATCCTGAAAAAGCAGCTTTAGCAATGATACGCACAGCCTCAGAAGCTAATCCCCCCGTTCATTTGTTGTTAGGCCCGGATGCTTATAAAATGGTTTCGGAAAAACTAGTTGCCCTGCAAAAAGAGTTTGATGAATGGAAGGAAATAACCTGCTCAACAGATTTTGATAACGAATGATTACAATATGATTAGGCTGATATGAACGAAACTATCAACCCGCCGCACCCAAATGTTTTTCATATACAAGTGAATAAAAAAACCGTCTTTTTTACTGGGGCGAGAGCATCCGGCGACGTGCGGAAGCGGTCGGATGCTCTCTCCCCCCTAAAAGAAAAGTTTTTATGTCGATTTTTTAGTTGCATTTATATAGTACGAAGAGGTTAAGCTAGTCTAATAGAATCTCATTTATCTGTTTCAACACGATCGAACGAGCTTAAGGAACTTATACTTGTGTCAGCTCCTTTTTCATCGAGACAATTCCATATCTCTTCCCTCAGTCACGGCGAGAGAGGATCCGATAGCGGGACCTTTTAACTGATCCCGCACCACTTTAGCTTTTGCTTTTCTTTAGCGCTTGATCTAAATCGTAAATCAAGTCATCAACCGTTTCCGTGCCAATCGACAAGCGGATCATATCAGGCGTAACACCGGTAGATTCCTGCTGCTCTTCGGTCAACTGCTGGTGGGTTGTGCTTGCTGGATGGATGACAAGCGATTTCGAATCTCCAACGTTTGCCAAATGGGAGAACAATTCCAAAGAATCGATGAATTTACGCCCAGCTTCTCCCCCGCCTTTGATACCGAAAGTCAAAAGCGCTCCCTGTCCTTTAGGCAGGTATTTTTTTGCCAACTGGTAATACGGGCTTGATTCCAAACCGGGATAATTAACCCAGTTGACCAGTTCATGGTTCTCAAGAAACTTAGCCACCGCTAACGCATTTTGTGAATGACGTTCCAACCGTAAGTGAAGAGTTTCCAATCCTTGTAAAAATTGAAACGCGTTAAAAGGGGAAACTGCTGCACCAATGTCGCGCAACAGCTGTACACGCGCTTTCACAATATAAGCAAGATTACCCAATGCCTGCGTATAAGAGATTCCATGATAGCTTGGATCTGGTTCAACTAGTCCGGGAAACTTGCCATTTGTCCAATCAAACGTTCCTCCATCGACAATAATGCCCCCGATGGATGTGCCGTGTCCACCGATAAACTTGGTAGCCGAGTGAACTACGATATCTGCTCCGTGATCAATCGGACGGTTCAGATACGGAGATGGGAACGTATTATCAACAATCAGCGGCACACCCGCATCATGCGCCACTCTTGCGACCGCTTCAATGTCAAGAACATCAATCTTCGGGTTGCCAATCGTTTCAGCATACACTGCTTTCGTTTTATCGGTAATGGCCGAGCGAAAGTTTTCGGGGTCACTCGGATCGACAAATTTCACGTTAATGCCGAGTTTTTTCAATGTGACAGCAAACAGATTGTAAGTGCCTCCATACAAGTTAGTCGAAGATACGATCTCATCCCCCGATCCAGCTATGTTAAGAATTGATAATGTGATAGCTGCCTGTCCCGAAGACGTGGCAAGCGCGCCAACACCGCCTTCTAGCAGCGCAACTCTTTGTTCAAACACGTCTTGGGTCGGATTCATAATCCGGGTGTAGATATTTCCCGATTCCGCCAGCGAAAACAAGTTTGCCGCATGCTCTGTATCCCTAAACACATATGAAGTAGTTTGGTAGATTGGTACGGCTCTTGAACCGGTCGTCGGATCCGGCTCCTGCCCCCCATGAATTGACAAAGTTTCAATACCCCATTTACGTTCTGTCATACCATCATCTCCTCACATTTTTAAATGTTTACCGCCCGGCCTTATCTAGATGATTGTTAGATCTACCGATTTTCTTGAAAATGCAATCAAAACGCAAAAAGAGGTTTTTCCTGCTAACAGGAAAAACCTCTAGTCGACTAGTCGGTTTGAGCATTGGTTATTTCCAAATATATCAATCGGTTTTGTTAAAAATTATATGAAGGGACCATTATGATGTCAATGCTTTTTTGTTGTATTTTTACAAAAAGAGAAATCTTATACATAATTGGAGGTACCATCTTACCGTTAATAGAATGATTTTATGCTTAAACAAAGCAGTAGATTTTGATAACGAAAAAATTGAGCTTCATATATTGACAATTTTACCCACTATATGTAGTATGATGAATAAAAATTAATACCATTCTTAATAAGATGCGTTGTAGCTTCGGTAACGGAATCCCTACCAAAAGAGAAGCTGCGCCAAATATGTTTGTTTAATAAAAAAGCTGTTTATTTTTCACCCCAAATACCAAGTAATTGTATAGGAATAATAAAAATAAGAATACTAGTTTTATAAATAGAATAGGAGTGAGCATCATTATGTTTAGGAATGAATTTAAGGTGGTAGATATTCATGGGCATTTACCCTACTCACTATCGTTCATCAAAAAGCATGAATTGTTTGATGAATACAATAAGGAACGCTCTAAAAGAATGATGTTAACTTGGGACTTCCCTATACCTGAATCCGAAAAAGAAACTGATGAGAATGATAACCTTCCCCTTATGAAGCGTTGGGAAAAGGAATTAGATAAGTATAACATTGGCACTCTGAATTTTTTAACTGCCGAAAGCAATGATGTAATGGCGTCACAAATTAAGAAAAATCCAGCAAGATTTACGGGCTTTGCTTACCATTCGATTGAAAGTGAAAACGCCCGGGAGGAATTAGAACGAGCTATAGATGAGTTAGGATTAAAAGGTTATAAATTATTTGGACCTCTAGTTAATCGGGAGTTTCATGATCCGGCATTCAAGGAGCTGTGGAAATTTATTGCGGACAGGAAATTGCCAGTTCTAATTCATTTTGGAATGCTTGGAAGAGCAGGAGGGATTGTAAATCACCAAAACATTAGCCCTCTTTCTCTTTTCCAGGTTGCTCGTGAATATCCAGAAATTCCTTTCATCATTCCGCACTTTGGGGCAGGCTATTATCAAGAGTTATTACACTTATGCTGGAGCTGCCCAAACATATACATTGATACATCCGGATCAAATCAGTGGGTAAGATGGATGCCTTATCACTTAGATTTAGAAATACTATTCCGTAAAACGTATGAGCTAATCGGTTCGGAGAGAATCCTATTTGGAACTGACTCAAATGGCTTTCCAAGGGGGTATGCATACAGGTATCTTCAGGAACAAGTTAAAGTTTGCCGAGAAATAAATATGCGAGAAGACGATATAGAAAATATCTTTGGAAACAATGCCAGAAAACTGCTGAACATTTAAACTGGAGGACTAAAAAAGGTGATGCCGACATAATTAACCAACTTGCTGCTGAGCGTTTTTAAATTATATAAATGCATGAACAGATATTACAGAATACAAAAGTACCGGTTACTCACCGGTGCTTTTTATTTTCCCATTTATGTAACAATTTGCGACTAACTTAGCTTGCACGATTTCCCGTACAAAAATAAGTAAATACTATGCTTTGATTCTTGCAGAATACGAGCATCCCCCTGTCCAAACTGACGTACAACCTGTTGTTGCCTTAAACGGTTACAGCGAGGATATTGAAAAGAACATGTCTAACATAAATTGCCTCAATTATCAGAATAATAGCTTGATTATTTCGAACCATCTGTTATAATACAAATTAACATATAACAAAATGTTTTATAACAAATCGGAAGTTACTTAATTTTAAAAAGGGGATGATCATAATGCAAAAAAAGGAAAACACTTCTACAAAACCAGTAAAGAATACTGAAGAAGAATATCCAACTATTCTAGAATCAATTAATGAATATTATGGTACTTGTAAATAAAAAAGGTAGCTTCCGCTACCTTTTTTATTTACAAGTGCCTTTATTTTTCACTAGTAATTACCGTACAGAACAAACAATAATAATTTGGCTTGTGACTCTAGCACCTTTTTAAAACGTTACTTCCGCCTCTTCCACCTCACTAAGTGTCGTGTATCCCTTTTCATACCAATCTCGTAAAATCTCCTTCACGTAAGCAAGTGTCATCTCACCGTTCTCCTGTGCGATCTGCAACGCTTTCAGCACAAGCTCCTCCGCAAAGCTCTCTGTCCAGCTCGCAAGCTCTTCTTTTATATGTGGTGACAAAATCCCGAAATGCTGCTCGTAAAAATCGGATAACCGAGTACCGGCAGAAACGGCTTCTTGGCTTATTTCGCACGCTTCTTCAGAATGTATGCCAAAATGCTTCAACAGCAGCGGAATGCTCAGCTCCTCCTCTAAACAATCGTACAAATATGTATATACAAACTCTTTGTTCTTCACTCTCTGCAGCTCCTGCAAGACATACTTCTCCATATTCGCGTTCGTAACGGGATTGTAGCATACCCAATCTACCAGATACAGCTCCTTTGTCGTTTTGTCGTATAAAACTTTTCCGTATGTAACGAATCGCTCCAACAGATTCTCCACAACGTCCCGATTGTAACCGATCTCGATTGCCGCCAATTGCATCGGCAGCTCATAAATGCCGCATTCCGTTGTTTTCGAGCATGTCAGCAAGTATAGATAAAAGTATCGCTCTTGCGGTGTGAGATGAAGTACAAAATGGTCTTGCCAAAAGTTAGCTTGTAGTGCCATGTTTATTCCTCCCTGGTTTTTGCGGCTTGTGCCGGATTGTGTTTCTGCCATATATATAAAGATGAGGGAGAGGGAATTGGTCATTTTATTTCATACTTTTTGAAAAAAGAACTACTATGGTTTCATTAGGGTTTGAATTTTCGATATATTATAATTGATTTTGTGATGCTTATTTTAAGAGAAAAAAATAAAAAAGGTTTACGTCTACTATAATCCTTGTCAGTTCTACATCCATCAAGGAAACAAAAAAGAAGGCTTACTTTCATTAGAATCTTCGTACCGCCGATTATTCTAGAAAGAAGCCCTCTTATTCTTATGGTTAAGCCACTGACCTGCTTACTTATAATAAAACCGTTTCATTACGGGGACTTATTCATTTACCCTACCACTCTCACTGCGTACGGGCTATAATTTCCTGCGCTATCTTGTACTACTACGCCTACCTTCGTCCCTGCTTTTTGGACAGGTACAGCAACTGAAAACTTTCCTGCCGCATCTGTCTTTCCTCTGCCGATAATCGTTGACCCTACCTTTACATATACAAGGGTATTGGCCTCCGCCGTTCCTGTTACTACTTTATCTTTACTCGTAATCACATTCACTTTCGGCGCTGATGGGGCCGTTTTATCCGTCACTGTTATTGTTGTGGAAGGGCTAAGCGCATTCAGTTTATCCTTATAGGCTACTTTCAATTGTGTCCCTGCCTTTTGGACAGGAATGCCAGCCTTGAAATATCCGTTCGCATCTGCGGCTGTACTGCCGATTAGTTTTGTTCCGTTCATGATTTGTATCGTAGCACCCGCAGGAGCCTTACCGGAAAGAGATACATCATTATCATCCACAGGGTCGACCGAAGGCGCATCCAGCTTTTTCATAATGTAAGCAGAGGAAATATAACCTGCCAGCTTTTGATCTACGGTTTTAACCGGGTACCACACAAACTGGTTTTTACTGCTTGCAGATTGGTCATATGAAAAATTTCCTTGAATGATTAAGACAGTATTTTTAGCTAACACATTCCAAACTGAGGATGTACTAGGCTGTGATCTTAACTTTACATTATCTCCTGTCACAACTACCTGGTCTCCCGTTTGCAAAAGGTGTGCAGATGCATGCATTTGGTCAGTCAGTGTATATTCCATCTTTTTGAATACAATATTTTTGTTGCTGTTCGGATCATATTCAAAATCAGCTGTACTGAAAGGGAACTGCCCTAATTTAGTACTACCTAAGAAACTATTTTGCTCTAGAAGAGCAAAAACCTTCTCCTGGTAGGCGTTTATATTTTTTGCCCCAGTGGACTGATAAAGAGGACTGTTCATAGGCTTTGTGCCATTGTAAGCCATGACGGGGAAGTACCAATTTTCAATCACCTCTGGTTCTGCCCCTTTTATTTTGGGCAGATCTGTACGCTGATACATGCTGCTGAGAATCTCAACGCCTGCCTGGATATTATAATAGATATCGTATTTCAATTTCTGTTGATCATAGCCTGCTTGATTCGTAATTTGCATGAGGCCGATGCCGCCGTCTTTCGAGACTACAGGTTGGCCATTCCCATCAAATTGTCTCCAGCCATTTTCTTGTGTAGCCACAGCTTTTACGACTTCAGGAGGGATCTTTGCTTCTAACGCCGCGTTCGTCAGCAAACAGTTCATATGCTGAAGAGAAGGATTTTGATTTGGCTTAATTTCTCCATACGATACACATTTGGATGGCCATGCTGACGCCGCGGAAGCTTCGTTGTAAGACCAGCCCAGGAGTATTAAACCAGTTAATAGTCCTGTTCTTAGTACGATTGATTTCATTCTTTCATTCTCCAATCTATCTGATTTCCCACTGTTAACACAATACATCTTATCATAATAGATTGTTATTTTGCTATAAATGGGTTTGCGGAAAAAACAGTTCATTAGAGAAATAGAGCATGACTAGTCTTTTCCTAACAGTATCTTTTTGGGATCAGCTTTGGACACCGATGATAACTACATGACTTAAAACCGTACCATATTTGCACCAGAACCGCTTGTGTTCCCTCTTCTGTTTTTTACGCATAAGATATTACGACAAATAATGAAGAGGGGGTGGAAAGAGAATGGGACTATTTATTAATAATGATGAACATCCTAATGTCTATAAAAATAATGAAAAAATTAATGCACCCAACCAAGTGTTTGCACGACATAATTTCTTAACAGAGCTACTTAACGAGCAGCAAAAAGCCAACGTGGCGCTTACAAAGTCAATTGCTGAACTTAAAACGCGCTACGAGCAAATAGAAGAAACACAGACAATTCAGTGGAATCATGTTAAAAATCAAATGAGTAATCTTACAGTTAGTAGTCATCACCGTGAAGAATTTGAAAGCCAGATGATGCAACGGTTAAACTCATTAGATGAAAAGAACGCCAATCTACAAGCGGTTTTGGAAAATGAAAGTGTGTTAAAAAGATCTATCTTAGACCAAATTAATACTCTAAGTGAATCCAATCAAGAAATTGCAAGCCACTTGGAAAAGAATAAAGCTGCTAACCAGCAGCTCTCTTTGCAGCTGAACGAGCAGCTTGAACTACAAAAAGAAGTAGCCGATAAACTGTCAAACCAAGAGGAGTTTCAAGCGGGGGTGCTAAAACGCTTAGATAATCAAGAAGCGTTGACAGAAAAAATCTCCCGCCAACTCAATCATATCCGTTCAATTCTTTTTGAACGAGCAAACTATTTAGCCATGAAACTTGAAGACGGTTACAAATTAACATCTTCATATGTTTCTAAACTAATGACGGGTTCTGATCAACCATTAACCTTTTCCATAACAAATAATAAAAAGAGGGAACAGCAAAAACATTCCGACTGATTAATCCCCAGCTAAAAATACAAAAATGGTACTGATTTTTCTAATCAGTACCATCATTCGATTAACTTCATTGTTCCCATTTTTGAATATGTTGCTGGAAAAACTAAATATGGACAAGTTCGCACTGCTTCTATGTCAATAATCCAAACTAGCTCTATATAGATGAGTAGCTGCTAAAATTTGTTCCTTTATCTCCAAAACTCCCACCACTTCTTTTCTTGAGAAGCTGCTATCAGCTTATTCGCTTTTTGAATCTCCTTAATCCCTTCCGAGAAACGTTGATTTACCTTCTCGAGCATCTTATCAATCATCTGTCCTTCTCGGTCTCCCGCTTGATCAAGAAATTCTTTCACACCTTCCCTTACAGCTTCTCTTACAGCCACTTTGTGCTGTTGCCACATCGTAAGGGTCCAGGCTGTCTGTCTTAGCTGATATTCATCGAACTCCGCTCTTGTAATGTAGTTCGTTTCTTCAACTTCCTGGTCTCTCCCAGTATTAGTTGACATAGAACATCACCTCCACGACATAACATTCTCCAAGATGAGGGCAATTTCCTTGCCCTCTTTTGTATAAAAATCAATTTATTTCCAAAACTGCCACCATTTCTTTTCTTGAGCTGCCGCAATCTGCTTTTGGGTTTCTTCCTCTATCATTTTACCTCGTTCCACTTCCAGCTGCTCCTGACGTTCGATGTATGTCAAGATTTGATTTATTTTTTCTTCTTGCTTAGCTTCCCGTACTGCCTTCTCCTTGAAATGTTTAATTAATTCCAAGTTTACTTGCTCCAAACGTTCTACACGTTCCAATATCTCATCATGGTTCGTATCACGCTCGATACCGCGGTCATTAGCAGCCTGTAACGGTACTACTTCCGTAACGGTGACCGTTTCATCTTCTTCAGAAACCCACGTCATTACTGCTTCGGCAGACCGTTCCAGCGTCATACCCTCCTGCTTACTGAATTCGATTAATTTTCGGAGCGTGATAACATCTTTATCAAAATAGCCTCTGTGTCCTCTATCATTACGGTGAATATGATACCCATGTCCTTCCAAGAGAATAGCGTACTTCCGTAATGTACTGCTATCAATTCCAAGCAATTCCTGTACATCGCTAGGTGAATATATTACCGTCATAACATTACACCTCCGCTATAAAGCTTCTCTATAACGCAGGAAATCCCTTGTTGATTAAATCGTTTCGGCTCAAATCTTCATTTTTTAGACCGATAGTATCAGTATGTCCAAATTTACTAGATTTCTTGCACCAGAACCCTACTATATACAAATGATTTATAATTTCGACGTTTTCATTTGCTATTTCGAACAAAACGGCATTGGCGCTTACTTCCTCTCTCTGGTTTACCCTTGCATGAACCAAAGGTTTGACCGCTTCTGCACGTCGCCGGATGCTCTCGCCCCACTATAAAAAGACGATTTTTTTATTCAGTTTTATATAGCGGTATAGACAGAAACGATGGGATTTCATACATGTCGATATATTTAACAAGATTTATATATAATATTGTAGCTATAATTCTTTCATATATCTAATCAAATAGACTGCTTGTGTATAACGCTGTAATATTAAAATTGCGTTTTGAGCGCAATTTAGATAGTAATTTTATTTCTGCTGCGCGCATTGCAGTTTCTCTTGATTCTGCAAGAATGAATAACTCTCCTTTAACCTGTTTTCCCTCGCCTCTTAAACCCTTTTTAGCTTTTTTATATACATATTCAATCGTATACTTAGCAATCATAATTTCGCCTCCGAATAGAATGTCTAAATTGTATTTCCGATTCTGATGTAAACATGTAAGCAGGGTGATAGCCCTGCTTCTCGTACATATAATATGTGCAAAAAATAAGATAGGCTGGTTGTTTCTGCACAAGAACTAATTGGAATAATCAAAACCAACGCAAAATCACATATCTTTCATTTATGACAAAAACTACATCACTCAATAAAAAATAGAAAATTCATTTTTTCTGAATTTTTAAAGCGTAGGAGTTCGTGTTTTATGATAAAAAATAACATGTATCTATTCATGTGAAGTTAACATTGGTACCTAATCGCTAACAGAAAAAGTTCTTACAATTGTGCAAATGTGTCAAAACATTCTCCCATATTTGATGGATCTAGTAATTGAGTCATTGTTCTTCCCCTTTTTCAATGCGATAACAGCTTTTAATTTCCTTGACGACATCCACGTCTCTCATGGAATAAAGGAAACCATCTAAGTCGCTTTTTGCGATTTCATACGTAATCAAAACAATTTCTGCATATTCTTCCCCGCTGCAAGGCTGTTGGATAACCTGATCAAGAGAGATATTATTATCAGCTAACAATTGAGTGATTTTTGCAAGTACTCCGCGTCTATCGGTTACAATCATACGCAAAAAGTACTTGGAAAACTTTTTATTATCGCTCTTCAGCCGTTTTTCTTTGTAAGGAACAACGATTTCCCGACCAGTTACTCCAAATTTCATATTCTTTACAACAGCAACAAGATCGGATACTACTGCAGTGGCAGTTGGCAGTTCTCCAGCACCCGGTCCGTAGAACATCGTTTCTCCGACAGCTTTACCATGTACGTAGACAGCATTAAATACTCCATTCACCGCGGCAAGAGGATGAGAGCTGTGGATCATTGTAGGCTGAACGCTTACTTCTATCTCATCACTATCATCACATTGTGCTAAACCCAGCAACTTGATTTCAAATCCTAGCTTTTTGCCATAGGCGATATCCTCTTTTGATATATGACTAATCCCTGTTACATCTACATCGTCGAGGTTTACCGCTACGCGAAAACCTAACGTAGAGAGAATTGCCATTTTGCGGGCGGCGTCCAATCCTTCCACATCAGATGTTGGATCCGCTTCAGCATATCCTAACGCCTGAGCTTCCTTTAAGACTTCGGCATAATCCGCGCCCTCTTGATTCATCTTGCTCAAAATATAGTTCGTAGTTCCGTTTACAATCCCCATCATTTTCGTGATCCGGTCAGAGGAAAAACTCTCAACCAATGCTCTGAGAATAGGAATGCCGCCTGCCACACTTGCTTCGTAAAATACATCGCAGTTCTTTTCTTGTGCAAGGTTTAAAATTTCTGCTCCGTGTAAAGCCATTAAATCCTTGTTTGCTGTAATGATATGCTTTCCTTGTTCTAAAGCAGCTAAAACATATTCCTTAGCTGGATAAATTCCCCCTATAACCTCAATCACAATGTCAATCTCAGAATCGTATAAAATATCTTCCACATTTGCAGTAAGAAGATGTTCAGGCACAGATAAACTGCGTTTTTTCGCCTTATCTTGCACAAGAATTTTATGAATTTCAATATTAAGCCCTGTCTTTTTAAACAAATCCTCTTGATGGTCTGATACAATTCGAACCACACCTGTTCCAACTGTTCCCAATCCTATTAAACCTACTTTTACTGATTTCTTCTTCATTTTTTCTCCTCCTATATGTTTAAAAAAACACTCGTCCCAAAGTAAGGGACGAGTGTTGAATTCGTGGTTTCACCCTAGTTTCAACAAAACAACATACTTATCCTAAGTTATTTTGTCTCTCAAGAATCAGATAACGTTTTTTTTCGGTTTTGTCATTACTGATCTGTTCCTTTATCAAGCATTGGAATGTTGATTCCTTTTTCACGTGCGGTTTTCTTTGCCAGTTCATATCCGGCATCGGCGTGACGCACTACGCCCATACCTGGGTCAGTTGTCAGCACTCGTTCAATGCGGGCTTCTGCTTCTTTCGTGCCGTCTGCTACAATAACCACCCCTGCATGTAAAGAGTAACCCATTCCTACGCCGCCGCCGTGATGTACGGATACCCATGTAGCGCCGCCCACTGCGTTAACCATGGCATTTAAAATCGGCCAATCTGATACTACATCTGATCCGTCTTTCATCGCTTCTGTTTCACGATTTGGTGAAGCAACAGAACCGGAATCCAAGTGATCGCGTCCGATAACAATCGGTGCTTTTAATTCTCCGCTTGCCACCATATCATTAAGGATCTTTCCGAAACGGGCACGCTCTCCATAGCCAAGCCAGCAAATACGGGAAGGAAGACCTTGGAACTGGATTTTTTCTTGCGCCATGCGAATCCAGTTGCACAAATGTTCATTATCAGCAAATTCGCGTAAAATAGCCTGGTCCGTTTTATAAATGTCTTCCGGATCGCCTGACAACGCCACCCAACGGAAAGGCCCTTTTCCTTCACAGAATTGCGGACGGATATAAGCTGGAACGAATCCCGGGAAGTCAAATGCATTTTCTACACCTTCATCTTTTGCAACCTGGCGAATGTTATTGCCGTAGTCAAATGTCACTGCGCCTTTTTCCATCATCTCAAGCATCGCTTTAACATGCGTTGCCATCGAAGCTTTCGAACGCTTCACATACTCTTCAGGGTTGGATTGTCGCAGTTCTGCCGCTTCTTCAAAGGACAAACCTGCAGGCGTGTATCCGTTCAGTGGATCGTGCGCTGATGTTTGATCTGTCAACACATCCGGGATAAAGTTACGTGCAATCATTTCCGGTAAAATTTCAGCGGCATTGCCCAATAGACCGATTGATAATGCTTTGCCTGCTTGTTTTGCTTCTTTAGCTAAACGAATCGCTTCATCTAGTGAATCTGTTTTCACATCTGTATAACGAGTTTCAATGCGTCGGTCAATTCTCGTTTCATCCACATCAATACCGATGCAAACGCCGCCGTTCATCGTTACTGCAAGCGGCTGTGCGCCACCCATGCCGCCAAGGCCCGCTGTTACAGTGATCGTGCCTTTAAGCGTATTGTTGAAATGCTGCTTCGCAAGCTCCGCAAATGTTTCATATGTTCCTTGTACAATTCCTTGAGAGCCGATATAAATCCAGCTTCCAGCAGTCATCTGGCCATACATCATTAATCCCTTTTTATCGAGTTCATGGAATGTATCCCAATTCGCATATGCTGGTACAATATTTGAATTCGCAATGAGAACGCGTGGTGCATTTGAATGGGTTTTAAAAATGACCACCGGTTTTCCTGACTGAACAAGCAGGGTTTCATCCTCTTCCAGCTCTTTTAATGATTGAACAATCGCATCAAAGCAATCCCAGTTACGTGCCGCTTTTCCAATTCCGCCGTATACGACCAATTCCTCTGGATGTTCAGCTACATCAGGGTCTAAATTGTTCATTAGCATGCGGAGTACCGCTTCTTGTTGCCAGCCTTTCGTATGCAATTCTGTACCTTCATAACGGATAACTTTGTTTTCTGCAATCGTCTTCATTTCTTTCAACCTCCTCGTTGTGTTATGTTCATTTTATAATAAAAATTCTGATAATTATTTATGATTTAATGATTATTTTATAAATTGTTTGCATTCTTTTATTTTTAGTTGTTATTTTTACAAATAATATTAAAATGTTATTACAGACATTCATGCTACCTAGGGAATGATGGGTCTTTAAAAGACCTTTGCTTTGGAATTGCCATTGCTTTTGGGATGTACGCTTTGGGCGGATAATAATTGATTTGAACTGAAGTAATGTAATAAAAAAAGGGGAGAAAATAGTTGTCATATTTACTAAAAATAATCAGAAAAAGTGAACAAATAACAAGCCTTTGGTCAGGTGGTAAAACAACTCAACTTGCTATTTATCCTGAAGATGGAGATTACGCGAAACGTGATTTCAAATGGCGGATAAGCACCGCAGATGTTGAGGTAGATGAATCCTTATTTACTCACCTTCCAGGCATTCAGAGGATCATCATGATCCTTGATGGAGAAATGTCGCTTCAACATAAGGGAAAGCACCATGTGCATTTAAAGCCATTTGAACAGGATCGGTTTGATGGCGGCTGGACAACCCGAAGTATTGGGAGGGTGACGGACTTTAATTTGATGTTAGCAGAAGGATGCGAGGGAGACCTTAGCACGATTCATATTAATAATGGGATCCATCATGAAGTGTTGGATAATGGGGAATCTACGAAAAGATCTGAAGCCTTTTATTGTTTCAAAGGAACAAGTAAAATGAGTATCGATAAAAAAGAGACTTTTGTTTTAGAGCAAGGTGACATAGTAATTGTACACATTGATCATTCATGCAACAATTTAGATATAAAGTTATCTAATCACAATGACTCAACTGCAACAATTATTAAGGTAAGTATTTTTTGTTGATAGAGAAATTCTGGTTCTGGTGCAAAAAATCTATCAAACTTTAATTCAAACTAACACTTTGCTAAAACGTATAAAAAAAATGATTGATTTATTCTTTTTATTCCATTGAAAACCCTAACCCACCTATTTTTATGGTACATTATGGAAGTATCGATATTTGAAAGGGGAGAAAGGTATGGCTAACTTAGTGTTTAAACAGTTTGAGATGACAAGAAGTTTTTTTATTAAAAATGTAGACTCAGTTTCGAAGGAAATAGCAAATGTACAGCCAGACGGTTTTAACAACACAATTCAATGGCATATCGGCCATGTATTAACGGTTGCTGAACAGTTTATGCTGGGCTTCCCCCACAAAACGACTTATCTTCCGGCAAACTATATCGAATTATTTGGGAACGGCACAAAGCCGGCTGATTGGAAAGACGATGTCCCTACCATAGATGAGCTCATCATACAATTGAAGGATCAGTTGGTTCGTCTTCAACAAATTCCCGCTGAACGGTTAAATGAACCGCTGAAAAAACCATTTATGGGACTTGAAACCTTTGGAGAATTAGCCGGTATGGCGTTATTTCATGAAGCAAACCATTTGGGACATATTCAAACGATGAAGCGCGTCATTGAACATGCAGGCGTAAAAAACTAATAAAAGCCCGAACAAATAATTTTTTGAGGACTTTCAAAAGGAGTTATTCTCAGATGAGATAACTCCTTTTGTTGTTCCTATTCAATTAAAGCACCAGTCAGTGTAACAAGAAATTGTGTAAAGGGCCCCTTCTTGTTTTATTCCAAGAAGGGTTCACATAACCTATATATGAATGATTTATGATTTCGACATTTCAATGTGCTGTGTACAGAGGCATTGGCGCTTTCTTCCTATCTATGGTTTACCCTTGCATGGACCACTACAAGGGGTTGACCGCTTCCTCACGTCGCCGGATGCTCTCGCCCCAATGTAAAAAGACAGTTTTTTTATTCAGTTGTATATAGATTATCGATAGTTAATCCTTTCTAACTCGTAAGGATTATATTTGGACTAGTTCTTTCTCCTCTACAATGCTTACATAGCGTACTAAAGAGGAGTCTATAATATAATCCCCCTCGTCGGTTGTAATAATAAAATACTTGCTGCGTTCCATCTTTTCTAATACTTCTTGTATAACTTCTTCGTTCTTAACATCTAACTCTTTTATTATTTTTTCCCTTTTAATATCATTATCCAAAGTATAGCAAACAGTAAATTCCTTCAAACTAAATTCCCCTTCCCAGCACTATTTCTGGTGTTTTAAGTAGAAATGAACTTCTACTTATGGAAACGGTATAGACATAAAGTTTATATACTGCATAAACACGTAGTTATCGCTCAGTTTTATCTTTCATAGACTTTACACACGAAATAAGCATCCATATTGATAAAATTAGGGATAGTATTCCTATTGCTTTCGTAACATACCTATCTGTAATATCTATGAATGTTTTATAAATACCAAAGATAAAGCCTAAAAAAATTAATATGAAATCGTTCACAGGAATTCTAATTGTTTTCACTCCTTTAATCCGTCCCCTTATATGTATTCGCAATGAGTCTTATTTTTAAGGGGGTCAAGAAGCTTTCTTTTAGAAATAACTGTTTTATAGGTTTCTGAAAAGTGTGATTACAAAATAAAAACTTCCAGCTGAGATTAACACAAGATTATCGGCAATTATAAAATATGATAAATATATTGTCCTCCCCCTTAGAGACTAGTCTATATTTCAGATTTTGTCTATAAACTGAAACTTGGCATTTGCCAAGTTTTTTACTTACAATGAAAAAAATTCCTCTAAAGTAAATTCATGATACAAATGTCATATTTATTGAGTTTTTTTAAGGTGGCTGTAAATCTTGTAACATCATCACCTGCCATGTAAGAATCTTAATAGAATTAGCACAAATGTTACCCATTCTTTCAATGAAATCCCCAATCCTCTATGCTAAGGTAATGTTATGCCAGTTTTTCAGGAGGTATTTTTTTATGAAAAAGACAAGCATGAAAAAGTGGGTATTTACTTCTGCAGCATCTTTATCATTTCTCGCAGCACAAGGAATAGCAGATGCAGCAGCGAACCATAAGGTGGTGAAAGGCGATACTTTGTGGAGGCTTGGTAAACAAAATGGTGTAACAGTTGCTGAATTAAAAAAAGCGAATAATCGGCAAAATGGTATGATATTTGTCGGTGAAACATTAACCATTCCCGACCATACGGCAGCCCAAGTAAGCAGCTCTACTGTACATAAAGTGGTGAAAGGTGATACTTTGTGGAGGCTTGGTAAACAAAATGGTGTAACAGTGGCAGAACTAAAAGCAGCGAACCATTTACAAAATGATACTATTTATATTGGACAAACCTTAACTATTAGAAATGGTTCACCTTCACCTGATGCACAAACAGCTCCAGCCCAAGCTTCTGCTATTTCAGCTGAAGATAAAGACTTGCTGTCCAGATTAGTAGAGGCAGAAGCAAAAGGTGAACCGTATGAAGGAAAAGTAGCAGTAGCGACTGTTGTATTAAATCGTGTGGCATCTCCAGAGTTCCCAAATTCGATTCATGATGTAATCTATCAGCCGTTAGGAAACGGTGGCTATGAATTTACACCTGTAGGAAATGGAGCGATTAATCAGCCTGCATCTGATGCTTCAAAACGAGCAGTGAATGAAGCGCTGGCTAGTCAAAATCATCCAAGTGATACTCTTTATTTCTACAACCCACGAACAGCAAAAAGTGATTGGGTGAAAACACGACAAGTAACAGCCGTTATTGGCAACCATGTATTCGCCAAGTAAATACTGATAATTAGGCTATGGTAAGTAATACATCTATAATTAATGGAGGATTTCATATGAATAAAACGGATCTTGTTAATAGTGTGGCAGAACAAGCAGAACTGACAAAAAAGGACGCAGCTCAAGCGGTTGATGCTGTATTTGAAACAATCCTAAATGCTTTGAAAGAGGGAGACTCTGTTCAATTGCTTGGCTTTGGTAACTTTGAAGTACGCGAACGAGCTGCTCGTACAGGTCGTAACCCACAAACTGGTACAGAAATTGAAATCCCCGCGGGGAAGGTGCCAGCTTTCAAGGCAGGTAAACAATTAAAAGAAGCTGTTAAATAAAAGGGCCCTCTCCTGCTCTGGAGAGTATTTCTTAATACATACGAAAAAGGGCATTGTATAATGTGGAGCTAGTATATGTGGATACAACTTAGTTGAGTCCTTACACTAGGAACAGAAAAAAGCGACGCTTTGCGCCGCTTTTTTTTAGTATTCTACTTAAGCTTTTGTATAATTGAGATCCCAGATTACGCCAAAGCGATCCTTGACTTTAGCATATTTCGCTCCCCAAAACGTATCCTGCAGCTCCATTAAAACAGAACCGCTCGCACTTAATGCATCATACAGCTTTTGAATTTCTTCTTCACTTTCCATTTCAAGCGCTAAGGAAATGTGATTCCCAACTTCAACCTGATGCCCTAAAAATGAATCCGACATCATAAGAAATAAATCACCTTTTTTGAATTGCGCATGCATGATTCTGTCATCAACTTCTGGAGGAGTCGGAAAATCTGCCTCACCAAAGGTTTGGATCGCTAATACTTCACCTTCGAATACTTCTTTATAGTACTCTAATGCCTCTCTAGCATTGCCATTGAATGTAAGATACGGGGTTGCTTGATGTTTCATTTATAACACTCCTTTAATATTTTTCTTTTCTTCATTTTTTATCAAGCTTCCAATTCAACTGTTATATTCAGACTCAGCAACACGTTTCACCCGATTAACAAAGTCAACCGCTATTTGATTCGTTGCGGATTTCAAAAATAGCTCAGCATGTTCATTTAAAGCCTGGTTTGTAGCTGTATATCTAAACAACGTATGATTTTCATCGAGTTTTTCCAATTCATATGTAGCGGTAATATCAAACGTATTCGCAAGAACAAACCCAATTTTTAATTTCTTATGGGCAGATGTATTTACATATTCAAGTGTCTCTACATCATATTCTTGGATTTCTTCGCCTTCCTTATATTTCTGGCGATACACATTCCCTACAATCGCATCCGTTTCTTTAATCGGCGTATTCTCTACCACTTGAGGCATAAGCTTTTGCATCTGTTCTAAGGAACCATCTACATACGAAAACACATGCTCAATCGGCGTGCTAATTTGTACTTCCTCTGTCCAGCTTTTCATCGCATTCCTCCATTTCATGTTGAATTACTATCATTATACGAACTAATGTTCTATTCGTCAAGATAATCCAAAACAGAACTTCAAATTAATCTTTCAATTGATATGATTCAGTGAGCTCATCCCTTTCATCATCACTCCACCAGTATAGGTAATTCTCATTCGTCCGATACGCTATTTTTTCTGTCTATAGCCTCTGTCGGCATGTCACTATATTTAAGCGAAAAGCAAACTTCATGAAAAAGCTTCACCTTTTCAAACACATTTACTTTAAGGTTCACTTTTTTCATTTGTTCTCCCTCCTTATTTTCCACTTTTTGTGAATTTTTCGTTCGACAAAAAATACAGATAGTAGCGCATACTACTTGTGGAGGTGACAAACATGGGTAATTATCAACGCAAGGATAAAAACAAAAGAACTAATCATGTCAGCAAGCCTATTAATATTGGAGAGACCGGGAATATTCAACTTGAGAATACTAAAACTGAAGTGACTCAAACACGAGGAAACAGATAACAAAAAGGCTCCGGATTTCCTGCCGGGGCTTTCACACTTCAAACATGCAGTTTTCACTCACGAACAAACTATGAACCTCCCCCACTTACCGTTACACTACAACATTTATACGCTTGAAGTGGGGGGATTCTCGCCTAATTAAAGTTCGTACATACATCTTCAGGCAAATCCCCTGTTTTCACATTTCCTCATGCAACTTGTATGATCTAAAAACGAATCCTATCTTCTTTTTCATTCATCTAGCATTTTCCCATCCTGATCGACCCAGCCATTTGCCATACATCCACTTTGACAGTCTCCCCCACTAAACTGGTTCTGCCCATCTACTACGCCTGTACCGGTCGTAGATACGTGATGTTAATATAACTTTCATGGACACAATTTAGTTAAGTCCTTACAATATTTAAGAGGATGTGCCCTGATTGGAGCATAGATACAGGTGAAACATATGGATTATCGGTTCATTCATTTTTGAAAGAATCATTTGGAGTGAGGTTTAAGTATGGCTTATAAACGTAATCGGCTCTTGTATGCGCTTATGATCATAATCGTAGTTGTTTTAGGATTATGCGCACGAAAGATGGCTGATGTGATACCGGATTTTTTGGATACATATTTAGGTGACGCTCTGTGGGCAGCGATGATTTTCCTTGGTTTTGGTTTTATTTTTAAAGTGGCAGCAACAAGGATCGTGGCGTTAATCGCAATCTCATTTTGCTATCTGATTGAATTGAGCCAATTGTATCATGCGGATTGGATAGATCGTATCCGCGAAACAACTTTAGGCGGATTAGTATTGGGATATGGATTTTTATGGAGCGACTTGTTAGCCTACTCTATAGGAATTGGAGTATGTATAATGATTGAGCTTCTAGTGATTCGAAGACGCGTGGAAGATGGTGAAGTACATATTACATCCAATGAAAACCAAGTTACTCAGGAACAAATCAAAAACAGGATCCAGTAGCATGGATTGCACCTTCTATAACAGATGATTTCTTCCAAATAGAAGAAGCTGATTGTATGAGATATTTCTCCCTCAACAAAAACCTTTGTTAACGTAGTGAAGACCACAAAAGCCTTCCAAGAAAAATTAAATAAGGAAACAAAAAATCCCCAATATCCAGAAAAGGATTGGGGATTTTGCATTTAAAGCCTAGGGTCTTATCTAACATCCGTTCTTGTTTCACTAACATCCTCATTAGCTGAAGAAATCACCGACTCTGAAACGCCACTTTCAAGCCAAGTCCGATATAGACCGCCCCTACGATCTTGCCGCTCCAACGGCCAATCCAAGCTACCCGTTTGACCAGCCGCCCGAGCGGACGTACGCTCAGTGCAATAATCGTTGTATAGACCACGCCCAGCAGCACAAAGATTAAGCCAAGAACCAAAAACTGGACAATGGATGCCCCACGTTCCGGATGCACGAACTGCGGCAAAAACGCCAAAAAGAACAGAGCTGTTTTCGGGTTTAGAACTTCAGTCAAAATTGCCTGCCCATAAGCACTTAGAGCCGACACTGGAGAAACCTTTGGCAGTTGAGGGTCTGCGGGCTTCTCCAAAATCGCCCGAATGCCTAGGTAAAACAAGTAGACTGCGCCTGCAAACTTAACAATACTGAAAGCAAACGCGGAAGTCATCAAAATAGCAGAAAGTCCTACTGCCGCAAATAACGTATGAATGAAATCGCCGGTCGCGATCCCAAGAGCTGCCATCACTCCCGCTTTTTGCCCGCCCTGAACGGTACGAGTAGCGGTAAGAAGAACAGCGGGACCCGGTATCAAAAATAGTCCAATTACGACTGCCACGAACGTACCTAAAGTAGAAAGATCGAACATTTGGTTTCTCCTCCTATTATCTCAATTTACTTAAATGATAGAGGTATATTTATTTTAATTCAATACATTTGTACATTTTCTCTTGCTCAACTAAACTGCCAGTTACTTCAATAAAAAAAGCTGCATTAAGCAGCTTATAATCTCAACTAACGAACGCAACCCGTTACTTTAAGTACAATTCTTCACAATGTGTTTTGTTAATTAAATCCAAAATAGACGATGCCTTATTTTAAAGCATCGCACCTGTTAGTCAAATATTTGATTGTTGTGTATTATTTGGCATATTTCTACACCAACTAATAGCAATTTCCTCAAACCCTTTTCTTTTTAATTTCACATCATCATATTCTCTAGTCATTGACCTACAAACTTGTTCTCTCATAAATGTGTATTTACCTATAAAATAGTTATTTCTTAGTAATCCTCCCTGTAGACCTTACAAAATTGTTAGCTCTTACCTGGTTTTATGGAACAATTGAGCCCTTACTCTCACTATATATCACATTTTCCTAACCTTTATGGGCATCCACACAGTCATATAGGTTTTGACCTACATATTGTACACAAAGTAATTACCTACTGTTTTTGGAGGATTATTGGTACGCCGCCTACCTTAAATCAATGGAGGTATGAAAATGATAAAATTTAATTCTTTTCATGGGACCGTCACCATGATTAGTGATTTCATTATAGGGCAAAATGCCGAAGGAGAAGGCTGTTATAAATTAATGTCTGTAGAAAACGGATTGGGAACTATAGTAAATTTCGTGGTTTCACCCACAACTTACTTTGTAGACCATGTAGTGGTGGCAGTAGGAGATAAAGTGACTGGATACTATGATGGGAATGCACCTGTTCCTCTTATATACCCGCCACAATACCGAGCACTGGTAATGGTAAAAGATAGCCCTTATCAGAATGTAAAAGTAGATTATTTTGATAGTCAGCTGAAGAGTAGTGATGGACGATTACAATTAAATATATCTCCATATACCCAAATAGTATTAACAAATGGGCAACCCTACTCAAGAAACCCTGCGAACCGAAATCTAATTGTTATCTATGGACCTGCCACAAAAAGTATCCCTGCCCAAACCACACCCTATAGAATCATAGTTTGGTGTTAAAGGTTATTATAGAAAATGCCTGTTACGCAAATAATTGGTCTAACACAAAAAACTCGTCCGTTTTTGGCGAGCTTTTTACTTTGTGCTGGGGTCCAGAAACTTCATACGAAGTATGTTCGTTATTTTGGCTTTTAAAAGAAAAGATTCAACTACTATTATAAAAGGCTTTTTCAATTAACCTGCGCCGTTAGCACAATAAGAAAAATGCATCTCTACTTATTGTAGAAACGCACCTGTAAGATGAACAAGATATTTTTGTTAATGAAAATATTTTAAGTTTTTTAGAATCTTCCGTTTAGGACCGTTCTTTCATACTGGGTACGAACTCTTGTATAAGCCTCTTTTTTCTCTACCATACGCACCGCAAAGAAGCCCTCGTCATATGACAAGGGCTTCTTTACCGATCTTTTTTTATCATCGTATCAGATATACAAGAATTTTTAATATATTTAATTAGAAAGGTCTTTGCAATAAATGTTTGATGATGGACTAGAAAACGAATGCTTATCGTTCGCAAGCGATTAGGTCTTTATCGCGATCTAGTTGTTTATTGGCGTCATAGAGCTCCTTTGAAACAAATGGCTTATAGTATGTTTTTCCACCTTTGTTTTTAGCGGAGGAAGAGCGAGCAACGCCACCTTTGTAGTCCTTATTCAATTCCGTACAGTTTTTATACGTTAAAGTTGTTTGAAAAATAATAAAATCGTTTAAAAAACAATAAAGTTCTTTAAAAATAACGATCTGTTTAATTGTGTGTCAGCTCATGTTATAATGAGGAACTTAGGATAATTACGACTTTTGCTCATAATTGAACGGATGCTAAGAAAAGCCTCCGCCTAGCGAAAAAATATAGAGGTGTAAGAGAATGAATAAAAAATGGACGATCGGTAAAATTAAAGAATTTGTTGAGAACAATTCGGAAAGTAAGTTACTAACGACGGAATATCACGGTTTTTCTCAAAAGTTACTATTTAAATGTGCATGTGGTAGCAATTTTGAAAAAACATTTACGAAATTTAAAAATAATAACCAACGTAAATGTGACATGTGCCAACCGCCAAAAGCGTCACGCTAAACGTATAGCGAATAAACGAAGTGCCGATTTCTATTAAATAGAAGTTGGCGCTATTTTTATTTTATATTTGTGGGCGTAAAACTACGATACCTTTAGGTTCGTGGTAGTTCACAGGAGTAATATGATGGATGATGAGTTATTAAACAACTTTATTGCACCAATCAACGAAATTCTTCGTTGTTTTGTGGAGGGCATCCTGCAATTGCTTTGATGACTTAGACAGGACGAACTGCTTCGCGCGATTGTATTTCTTCCATTGTCGGGAATACTTGTTGCATTTACTCATGAGACGTTGAAGTTCCCCCAGCTTTTTATTGCGCAGCTGATGGATCGAGCGAATTTTTCTGCCGGTGACAATGAG
>NZ_AUMR01000062.1 GCF_000430785.1 Ectobacillus panaciterrae DSM 19096 | reverse complement strand
CTATATAAATGCAACTAAAAAAATCGACATAAAACTTTTCTTTTAGGGGGGAGAGATCATCCGGTTAAGCGCAGAAGCGGTCAAACCCTTTTCGTGGCCCATGCAGGGGTAAACCATAGAGAGGAAGCGAGCGCAGTTTCTCTTTTGTTCTATGTGGCAAACGATAGATATGTCGGAATAACAAAGTGGACTTATATAGCATGCCCCTGCCATATGCATCTTTTCTGGCACCATTTCGCTTATTTACCGCTGTAATCATCTGGATGCCGAGTGATTCTGCTGTTTCTCGAATCTCCCGGCTATCATAGGCAGCATCACCGAGGGCACACGCTATATCTAAACCGAGTTCCTCGGACGAGCAAAGCAGGCTCGGTGCGATGGCACTGTCATGCCGGTTTGCCGGCACAAACGCATGTGATAGAACAACACCCTTTACAGATGCATACAAATGAAGCTTGTAGCCTTTAAACATATGCAAGCGGGTTGATTTTCCGCAGGTAGCCTGTGAATCATACAAACTACTCCGCAGAGCTGTACTGTCAATGACAGCCAACAGTCCTGGCTGGAGTCCCATCCGTTGTAAGGTGTGAAGATGAATCTGTTCATACCCTTCTTCTCGGAACCAAGTCGCAACACGGGCAAAGGTAGCGAGATGAGGAAGAGTAAAAAAGCCACACAAGTGCTGGAAATATCGAAACTCTTTTAGGAAACGAACCAGTTTACGAAGGGAATCCAAGCGAAAGTATGTCTTGAGAAAGAAGCTTTTTAGAAATGCTTTTCGGCACAGAGTAGGACGACCGATCTGATACGGTTCCTGCATCAAGTCTAGACTATCGATGTAATGAAAGAAAGTTTGCAAAACATGGGTATGTGTATCCGTCATTTGGGTCATCATAATGATAGTCCGTCTTCCTTCCTATGGTTGAGTCGAGTCTATCATAGGATGTTAGGAAGCGGACTTTTTTATGCACAATTTTTGCATGAAGATGAGTTTTGCGACACGCTCTGATTCTATATTCGTTTCCATCTTCTCATTGACAACAATACCTTTATTTAATTGAATAGGAGTATTATTCACTAGTGAAATGTTAGGAGTGACTCCAATTGAATATACAATACTATCACAATCGATTTGGTGATCTAAACTTATTTTAAGGTTATCCGCTTCTTGCATATCTCTAATAGTAAAAACATTCTTTTTATTGATTCCACCTACTGCTAACCTCCTATTATTTGCTCCTGTACAAATTAATAGTTTATGATAAAAAATTTCTTCATTATTTGATGTAACAATATCAACTTTGATTTAAATCAAGACACCTTAAGCCGCTTCTTTAGTTTAATAACTGCAAGAAACTATTAGCTTTCACGAATTAAGCTTTTACGAGATCAAAAATTTAAAGACTAATATTGTTGCAATAAAAAAGTAAATAGAATTTATAATCTCTAAAATACCCACTTTTAAAATCGAAATATTTCTACCATAAAGAACTATAGAACGTATCAAACTTGGGATGAAAATAATGGTAACCCACGGCGATACAATTAAAGTAGCACTCACAAGTAAAGAATGATACCACCATGAAACAAAGCGATACGTTGGATTCTTTTTTTCACGAATCATCGTTTTTACATAAAACGTACTTCCCATAAAATATAAAAATGATATAGCCGCTATCATCAATATATTCTTATCAACTGTTTTCATTGTAAAATAATAACTAATGATTCCCCCTATACAAAACAAAACAATAGCACATATATCATTTAGTAAAGCTCGTTCGTTTTTCTGGTGAGAAAAATAAATATTTATGAGAAAAAATGGAAGCATAATAATAGAAAAGAACATTATACGCCATTCATAGATAAGAGCAATGATCGCACACACACAAGTCACACTAAAATAAAGAAAGAAACAATGTAAGTAATACTTCTTTCTTGGTTGTTTTACATACATTAACAAAGGATATGTAGCCAAGTATACAAATAACCATGCTAAAAAAAGGGGTATATGATACCATGTCCATTTACCAATTAAAATACCCAAAACAAATGGAATAAGCAACATTCCCCAAGCTCCATGCTGCTTTGGAATAATCAATTTCATTGTTTCAACGCCTCACACTCAAAAATTTTCATCAACAATTTGATATACCAATGTTAACCAAAAGAATGCATATCATTAACTCTATAACGTGAAACTTTTATCAGTGGAGGTTCTTCCCCCACTGGTAATCGTCCCCCACCAATCGACGTATTACCGTTCCCGAACAGCGGAATAAAGTAATTTTTTCACACTCACTCTTCTCTTAAATGATAAACTATGCTGAAAAAGGGTACTGTGAGTGAAATCACTGCATTCGGTTTTTTTTATACCTTTTATTTTATAAAGTGAAACTTTTATCAATGTGATTTTCTTCATCCTCCACTAATTATTAGCCCTCACCAATCGGGCTTTTATGGGCAGGTACCTCCTGCCCATTTTTTATTTCTCTTTAAATTTTAAGGTGGAACTATTACAGCCCCCAATAGCAAGATAAAAAGAACCGCTGATGAAATTAACACATAACAAGTGATGTATATCACCATGTAGATTCAAAATTATTGATATTCTTGATCTAGATACTAAATTTAAACTTTATGGAGGCATTCATATGGAACATACATTTACTGAGACTTCTATTATTGGTGACATTGTTACACAATTTCCAAAGGCTAGTGATCTTTTTAAATCATATAGAATAGATTTTTGCTGTGGTGGTAATAGACCACTTATTAATGCTATTAATGAACGAAATTTATCAGCAACAGAGGTTATCACAAAGTTAAATACTCTATATCATGAAACAAAACTATTAAGCGAATCTGAAATTAATTGGAAAACTGCTTCTTATCGCGAATTGATTGACTATATTGTGAATAAGCATCATCGCTATTTAAATGAAGAGTTACCACTGTTAAGTCCATATGTGACAAAAGTGTTACGCGTTCATGGAGCAGGTCAACCTCATTTAGCTCAAATTCACAAGTTATTTCATGAATTAAAAACTGAATTAGAACAGCATTTAATTAAGGAGGAAACAGAAGATTTCCCATTAATTTTAGCATTTGAACAAAATCCAACCGATGAAAATTATACAAAATTACGCAAAGTAGTGGACGAATTGGAAAATAAACATAGCCATGCTGGCAATATTATTAAAGAACTTCGTAAGGTTACAAATGACTTTACTCCTCCTGAAGGTGCTTGTGGTACTTATCGTCTTGTTTACCAACGACTGGAAGCTCTTGAATCTGATTTGTTCCAGCATATTCATTTAGAAAATAATATTTTATTTCCACGTGCAATTGCAAAAGCTTAAATAAAAAACGGGACATGAGTAAAAAGTGCTCATGTCCCGTTTTTTATACGTTTTTTTTCTGTTCTCGTAATGTTTTTGGAATGTATACACAGAAAGGTTCACTTTCCATGTAATCTCCCGTCATCGCAAATGCTCTGGAACGAGATCCTCCGCAAACATATCGAAACTCACAAACTCCGCACTTTCCTTTATACTTGTCCGGATTACGCAAGTCTTGAAAGACAGGGGAGTTTCGATAAATATCAGCTAGCGGTGTTGTTCTAACATTCCCGGTTTTGATAGGCAATAACCCACTTGGATATACATCTCCAATATGAGAAATAAATACAAAACCGTTTCCATCATTCACCCCTTTTGGAGCACGCCCAAGCCCATCAATTTGCCCCGTCATCCCATTCATCAATACATCCTGATATTGAATAGCCTGATCCATTTTTTTATTTTCTTTCATTTTTTGTTGAATAACAACGCGTCTATAGTGCTGAGCAGCTGTTGTTTTAATATCAAAAGAAACCTTTTTACTGAGTTGATATAGCCATTGGAATACCCTTTCATGTTGGGCTGGTGAAATCATATCTTTTTCCTTACCACGCCCCGTTGGAACTAAGAAAAATACACTCCACAGCACACAATCTAATTCTTCTACTAAAATTGCCATATCTTCAAGTACATTCACATTATAATTAGAAACAACAGTATTAATTTGAATAGGAATTTTTAATTCATGCAAATAATGAATCGCATTCATTGTTAATTTAAATGACCCATCTGTTCCTCTAAAATGATCGTGTATTTCAGCTGTTGATCCATCTAAACTAAATGCCCATCTAGCAAGCCCTACTTCTTTTGCTTTTTGAATTGTTTCTTTTGTAACGTTTGGAGTAGCACTTGGTGTCATGGATACCCGAACACCTTTTTTTACCGCATAATCCGCAATATCATATACATCCGGACGCATTAACGGATCTCCACCAGTAAAAACAAGCATTGGATTATCCATTTCATATATATCATCAATTAGTTTTTTACCCTCTTCAAATGTTAGCTCAAGAGGATGACGATGATACTGAGCTTCCGCACGACAATGAATACATTTTAATTGACATGCTCTTGTCAACTCCCATATCACAATAAATGGATTTTTATTAAAATCACGATTAATCAAGATTAAAACCTCCCATCGATTTATATTCTAATTGTAAATTTATAAATGCATTCATGTTGTGAGATACATCACGCATGAAATTCCCAGTATAAAGCAAAACTTTTCTCAGTGGAGGCTTCTTCATCCCCAACTGATTATTCCTCCTCACCAATCAGTGATTTTACGAGCAGTAATCCTCCCTCCCTAACTTCTTTGCTTTCACTGAATTTTGAGGTGAAAGTATTACTTCCTACAAATAACAAGATAAAAATTTTTCTTTATCATAGGGAGTATTCCTCTTTTGAATTCTATACTCTAACATTTCTTTTCCACAGCGTACTCCACTAATTCTCCTTAAGTTTTCTCTCCAAATTTTCTACTTGAATTAAGCGTAATAATGAACTGAACTCTCTAAAATCATACGTGTGATTTTGCTCACACCTTATTCATTATCCCTATGCTACATTATTATTGAGAATTAATATCACTAATCTTCGAGGTGAGAATGATGATAAAGATGATTGATTTTAGTCAAACAGTTGGCGATTTGGTTACCCAATACCCTGAAATCATCCCTATCTTAAAAAAACTAGGCTTTGAACATATAACGAAACCCGGCATGCTGCGAACAGCCGGCCGTGTAATGACTATTCCAAATGGATGCCGGATGAAAGGAATTTCGTTCGATATAGTAAAAAAAGCGTTTGAAACTAACGGGTTTAAAATTAAAGAATAGAGGAGAGTCCTTATGAGCGAAATAATTAACAATCGTGAACAAGAGAATATGAATAAATTTGAACGTCAAGCAATCTTAAAAGAAATTATTAAAAGTCTTCATAATGGAAAAAGTGTTGAAGAAGTGAAGGTCCAATTTGAAGAAGCTGTCGGTAATATTACCGTTGCGGAAATCTCAAAGCTTGAACAGGCACTTATGGAAGAAGAAGGAATTCCCGTGAAAGAAGTTCAACGCTTATGCTCCGTGCATACAGCTATATTTAAAGGTTCCATTGAAGAAATTCATAGATTGGATAAACCTGAAGAACAACCTGGGCATCCAATTCATACATTTAAGCTTGAAAACAAAGAAATTGACCTACTTGTTAACTTCAAAATTCAACTTCACTATGAACAATTCGAAAATGAAGATAGTGAAAAAAACGGTTATAAACTAATAGAAGATTTAAATCTATTATTAGATGTAGATAAGCACTACAGTCGCAAAGAAAATTTACTTTTCCCTTATTTAGAAAAGTACGGAATTTATGGACCAACACAAGTAATGTGGGGGATCGATGATGTTATTCGCAATGCCATTAAAGAGGCAAAACAAAAGCTAATAAACTATAACGGAGATAAACAGTCCGTTTTAGATAATGTTGACTTTATCATTCGTGAAACGAGTGAAATGATTTTTAAAGAAGAAAATATTTTATTTCCGATGGCGCTTCAAACTCTTACGGAAGACGAATGGATTAAAATCGCTCATGAAAGTGATGGAATTGGCTATTGCTTAACAGGTCCTGCGGGTGTATGGAAGCCTGAAAGAAACGTGATACAAGAGAAAGAAGCTATGTCCGAAGGATTTATTCGATTAGAAACAGGGATACTATCTTTAAAACAATTAGAACTGATGTTGAACCACTTGCCTGTGGATATTACGTACATTGACAAGGATGATGTTGTCCGCTATTTCTCTCATGGAAAAGAGCGAATTTTTGCTCGCACAAAAGCGATAATTGGTAGAACAGTCCAAAATTGCCATCCTCCAAAAAGCGTTCATGTCGTTGAAAAACTTCTGGAAGACTTCAAATCTGGAAATAAAGATTGTGAAGATTTCTGGATTAAATTTAAAGATAAATATGTATACATTCGCTATTTTGCTATACGTAGTGAAGATGGAGAATATATGGGTACCCTTGAATTCACACAAAACATCAATCCAATTCAAGGAATTCAAGGAGAAAAACGTATTCTTTCATAAAGTGAAACTTTGATTAGTAGCGTTTTGTTCATCCACCTTGCTACTGTATCTTTTTTATTTTCTTAAATGAAAATTTTGGATCATTATGGTAGAATATATATTGGGATGGGATTCTTATAAATACATATTGGTGGTTCAAGTTAAAGTAAGGCACTCAATATGAGTGCTTTTACTTTTGTTGAGAACATGGTTAGAAAGGAACACACAGCATGAATATTATTGATTTAAATGCAGAAAGACAGCGAAGACAAAAAGAAAAACAAATGATCACTATTCCAATTATAGCCGAAGTCATCAGGAAACTGTAGATTCTGAGAAAATTCATTGATTAGCCAATGAACAGAAGGTTGAAGCTTTCATTTAATTAAATTACAGATATAAAAATAACGGGCTTGCCTCACGCTTGCCCGTATTTTTTATGATACAATAAAATAAAAAGAGACTTTGGTTATTTATTTCGCCTATTGCCTCTCTTTCATTAAAAGTCTCTCTACTATAGCCATCAATTCCTCTACTAATAAGTCTATATTAGGTTCTTCTATATATGTAACCTTCATAACATTCCTATGTATATTTTCAACACTCACTTCTTTTTCTTTTGCTTTTTGTATGTTCTTTTTCATGTAATCCACGCTCTAACTTTCCCCCTTTATCATATACTCCCTAACCAAATATAATCTGAAATATCTGTGAAATCAAGGGTTAACTTTAGATTTACAATAATTCTATTTATCAATGACATGATAATTCATACGACAAAAATATGTCTGTTGATATCGTTCTAATGCTCTTTACACGTATTATATTTTTAACATGATTGAAGATATGAAATACTGCCGATACTTAATATTTAATAATTCACCTAAAAAAGACGCTTGCTATCTTAAGCAAACACCAATTAATACTCTGTCCTGCTACTACCTGTAAAAGTTTTTCTCTTATTAGGTTTTCCCTTTCTACTATAAATTCCTTAAAATTATTCGTGCTTACATTAGCCTCTATAATGTAAACTTTCTTGGTAAGGAAGTTCAAAAAGTTTAAGGAAATATTAGGTGATGATACAAGTAACTAGGAAGAAAGGAAATAAGAATATGATTTCATTTCGACGATGGATAATTATCAGTACATTTTCCCTTTGTTTAATCGGTCTTCTAGGTTTAACCTTACAATTGACATCCTACAAATCGGTTTCCCATGCCCGTTTAATAGAAGACACTCAATTATTGTTAAACCAATATAAGTTTCATGGGTCAGTGCTTGTAGTAAAAGACCAACAAGTGATATATGAAGAATCATTTGGCAACGCTAATAGAAAACAACAAATTCCTAATACACCAAATACCCGTTACTACATCGCGTCTCTTACAAAATCTATGTTATCTACTGCCATCTATCAATTACAAGAACAACATAAATTACATGTGTCCGACTCTGTGTCCCGTTATATTCCTGCATTCAAAGACCAACCAAGCCTAACCATTCTACATCTACTTTCGCATACATCAGGTTTGGATCAACATAATGAAACCACTGGACCTGTTTCGGCGGACGATTTGATTACAGAGATTCATTCGATGAAGCCTGTTGACTATCCCGGTCACACTTTTCGATATTCGGACTCAAATTATAGCCTATTAGCTGCAATTATTGACCTTGTATCAGGAATGCCATATGAAATGTATGTACGTACACATATTTTCGAACCAGCAAATATGAAGACAGCAGGATTTACAAAAGATTTACCTTCCTTTCCTGATGGAAGTACTGGATATACGAATCCAAAATCCCTTCAGACTCCTTTGTATATTGATATGAGTGAACTTAGAGGAAGCGGCGATGTTTATGCTACTATAAAAGATATATATCAATTTGACCGTGCGTTAAGCAACGGAACGCTTCTTTCCTCTTCTTCACTTTCTCAAATGCTAACCAAACAATCTTCCCTATATGCCAGCGGTTGGTTTTTGGGAAAAGATACATTTTACCATACTGGATCCATTCCTGGTTGGACGTCAGGGAACTTCGTTTCTTTAGACCATTCCACTCTCGTTATTTTATTATCTAATCAGAACTTGCGTGTGGATGATATAACACACATCGGATTTACCATTATGAAAGAAACTCAACGCTATAAAAAATAAAGCGAGATGATGGAGCATTTCAGTACCCAGGAGGTCATGGAAACCGTAACGCAGATTATGGAGCATGCGTCAGAGGTTGAGTTAAAGCTGCAGGCAGACCATATTTCCGTAAAGGGATTGCTTGCCTATTTTTGGGAACAAATCTATATTGCGAAGATGAACGGGTGTTATATGCTGATGATTGAAGCTGACTCTCTTTCATTTGAAAAAGTTTTTTCTCCGATTAAGTTTTTGAATCCGGACGAGCTGGAGAAAGTGATAGAGCGGGTTGCGGGGAAAGACTAGCGGAGAATAAGGATTTTTGAGGGTTATAAATTATGATCAAATTAGTCGATATCGAAATTGAATGCAACACCTATGTACTTGAAGGACGAGGAATTGACCTCGTCTTTTGTGTTTTTGTTAGTGATAACCAGATTAATTCGCTCCATTTAACCACAGATTAATTTCTCGCAGGAGAATTTGTTCCGCTTCTTCATATTTTTGCATGACAATAGGATTATTCATAACATCCTCAGATGTGTATGTATAGATGCTTTTAATTCGTAATTCTGCTCCTTCATCATATACAACAGCACGGTGAATGATTAAATCCTCTATATCTGAATCCCTTTTATTATCATTCCAACCTTGCACCTTATTTTCAAAGAATGGGAGTCCTTCTTCGGTAATGCCTGCTATTAATTCACTATTTTTTATATATGCCCAAGTTTTCATGTTTAGACGGCCTCCTTATGCCCGCATATCCATGTCTGCAAAATCAGACGTTTTCACATTCAAAAATTCTGTTTATGATCGTCTTATTTCATATGAATGATAATCCATTCTTGTTAACAATTCGTGCCCTTGCTGTGAACTTGCTGTGAATTTATAAGTATCATTTTGAATGAACTCCTTTATGCGTATTTTTTATAAAAAGGCTAGATTAAACTTTATTGTTGATTTTAGAAAAAATAGACGACCTTCATTATGATAAATTTTTTAAATCTGCACACGATAAAAAAGGATTTTTATAAAAAACTAAGGGAACGAGGCAAATGAAGATGATGCTGTTAAAAGTGATGACATTTAATATCCATCAAGGCAGAGGAACAGACAAAAAACTGGATTTAAAACGGATTGGTCATGTGATAAAAGCCGCAGATGCAGATATTATCAGCCTAAATGAGGTGGATAAACACTTTGCCAGGCGCAGTGATTTTGCGGACCAGGCGCAATTCTTAGCAGACGAGTTGAACATGGAATATGTATACGGCCCCGCTGTTACAATCAAAACTCCCGGGGGAAGAGATAGACAATTCGGAAATGCTTTGCTTACCCGGTTTCCCATCGTCAAGTCGCAAAACCATCCTTTTGATTTTTTACCGAATTTCGCTGAAGACCGGGCATTATTGGAGGTTCGGATGAAAATAGAAGAACAGGAAATAACAGCTTTCGTTACTCATCTAAGTCTGGCAACGTTTCTTCATCGAAAACAATCCGAGTTTATTCTTCAGAAGATAGAGGATACTGCCGGGCCATCGTTCGTAATGGGAGACTGGAACATGAGCCCCCTTTCAAGAACATGGAGAAGAATGACGCAGCGTTTAAAAGACGCATGGGTCGAGAGTCATCCGCAACAGAAAGGCGGTCATACTTTTCCTTCCAACTATCCGTTAAGAAGGCTAGACTATATTTTTATTTCTAAGCATTTTGAAGCGGTTGAAATAGAAGTGGTTACGATCAATCCGGAAGCATCAGACCATTTGCCTGTACTGGGAACCCTTAAGCTGCATAGCGTATAAAGACTATTTCCGCTCCCGAGTAAATAGTCATGTAACCCAAGGATTCTCCAAAGAAACATCTCTACATCCATAGTTGCTCCATACAAAATAACGGGAAACTTTCACATGTTTTCAAGAGCTTGATCTACTGTACTTGTGAAATTCATTTTATGTTCTGAAATTCGTTGATCTTTCATGGATTCCATCCCTCCTTTCTACCTCTATTTTCCTCGTATTATAAAGAGTCATACATTTTCTAAACAAAAAATGGCGACCAACTCAAGTTATAAAGTTTTCGGAAACATACTGTTCTAGTCTCTTGCACAATCAATAATGAAACGTGGGCTGAACCAAAATAAAAACCCCTATATCAAGGGGTTTCTATTGTTGCATACGTATTTCACGTTGCATTTTCTATATACCGCCGCCATCATCATACAGCGCTCTTTTCTCCTTGCGCACAGTTTGAAATAACTTCATTAAACCGATAATGGCAATGAACGTACATAGAATAATAAAGAGGTTATATATATCCGGCTTTGCAAACAAATTAACTAAAAAATAAGAAACTACAAGTGAAGATAATGGAGAGGTAATCCATACCATCAAAATTTGCTTGATAACATTTTTTTGCAATACACTAAATCCGCTTTGAGAAGCTCCGATCCCAAGAATACCGCAAGTGGTGATCTGTGTAAGCGGAATCGGCAAACCAAATAACGAGGCGATAATAACAAGAAATCCGCCCGTAAATGAAACAGCACTTCCTTGTAATAATGAAAGCTTAGTAATCTTCTTTCCATTCGTTTCCAAAACCCTTCCGCCTAACAGCATAGCACCAATCGAAACAAATAAAGCTCCTATCCATAGACCCTTATTCTCGGATAACATATTTGCGCCGACGAGAGGACCGATAGCATTCGCCACATTATTCATTCCGGCGGAAAAAGCTTCTAAACACCCGCCGATTATAAGCAACACGGACAGCCATTTCGCCCATTTACCCTGACCTTTTAATTCACTCCAACGCTCTTCTGCGCGTTCAATGATCCACCCTAATGTAAAGGTGATAAAAAAAGATAGTATAGGGACAATAAGCCAACACGATACGATGAAAACGAGGTTATTGGCATATACAGCTTGATAAGCAATTCCTGCCCCCACAATGGAGCCTACAGTTACTTCACTTGTTGATAAAGGTACTCCCATAATATTAGCCAAAAACAGGGTAAGTGTAGCTCCTGTCAGAATAATAACAACAATTTCAACACTTAAAATACTCGAAGGAATAATTCCCTTTCCAATCGTTTTAACAACTTCTCCTCCTCCTAGTATTGCTCCTAGGAAAGCAGCGATTGATACCAAAAGCATAGCTAGACGTTTGTTTTTTATTGCTCCTGCTCCATACGCCGCTCCCATTGAAGCTGCAGTTCCGCTTGCCCCAATATTCATAGCGAAGAAAAGACACACGATAATGGCAATATATGTTAATATCATAGCACTATTCCTTTCCCTTTATTAGATGTTTGCCTTACATAAAAAATTAATTTTCATCCTACGTTAAACATATGTATTTAATAGAATTAAAGAGCAAAATGGTCTTTCTAAAAATATGATTTATATATGACCGCTTGCAAAATACAAACCAATATTCAAGTAAACACATCGGAATTCATTTTTAATATTCTTAATTATAGATTCATTTTCTGAAAAATCAAGATTTTTTTAAAAAATATCTATAAAAAAATAAATACATTCCTACTAGTGTCCGACTCTAATTAAGTGCTTTTTATTGTTTTTCCAAAAATACTGGGACAATAATTATAAACATAAGTGAATTTTTATATATGCTAAAGAGAATCATCTCCAAACTCAAAGGTTATGCATAAAGAGAAGTATAAATGCAAAGTCTTCTATTAAGGTATTGTTTGAACGGAGGATAGAATATGTTTTCACTACGTGGCGATGCTCATAGATTTTATCTTAAACTTAAAACAGCATTAAACAAAAACCAACATTTTAAATGCATTAAAGAACTTACAGAAATTGATGAAATCCAAAACTTTTATATAACACTCGATGACCGTATATTGAAAAAAATTTATTATCGCATGGTTAAAGAGAAAAATGGATCAGGAATCATCCCTATCCTTGTATCCTCAGGACCGTTGATTTTGTTGGTATTCTCAAATCAATTGCAACAATTTCTTTTTAAATACGGAAGTTTACTCTTTGTCGGTTTCGTTTTTGTTTATATTTTACTTCTTACCATTAGTGTGATTCTTCACTTTCATGAAAAAGCATGGGCTGCTGTTCATATAGAAATAATTCAAGATATTTTAAAGGAAAGAAACATTAAGAGCCCTTCAGATCATGTAGTCAAATAATGTTGAATTTATGAATAAAATATCTTTTCATTAATGGGAAATATGATTGAACAAATGTATGTACTTGTATAGATGAAGTAACATCAGACCCCTACTTTTTTCAAACATGAAAAAATTGTGAAAGAATGCGATTCCAATAAGAAGAAAAGACTGCTATTAGTAACTCAAATCGTTACAGAGTAGCAGTCAGCTTTTATGCTTTATCCATGTTCTTCATTTCTTTATCATCAAACGTGGATTTCAGCCATTTTTATTTCAGCCTAACTTATATAAACATCTACAACCTTAGCTACATAATCATCCAGTCCTGATGTAGCTAAAATCACAATAGATTGCTCCCTATCGCCTGAGATTTTAGTGCTATATGCCTGTGCCTCGTTTCTATCAAATCTTTCATCCCTGTTAACCATTATCTCATTCTTATTTGCCACTCCATACTCCTCTAGGATTCCCATAACCCGATGTTCTAGATCTCCTGTTGGGCATTCCAGTCTTTTTATCCTTTCAACTGCATCTTTCAGACTTGTCATATTGTTATCCTCCTGGTCGTACTCAATCATAATCTTCTTCAACACTGACAGATGTACCGCTTCTTATTGTCGTTATTCTGTATTCAGATTGACGTTTTAAGTACATCATTATGTGTTAATTTGCACAGCTCTAAATTTCTTATTCCTGTGTCAATCAACATTATCAGAACCAACTTATTGTTTATAACTATATCATGCTTGTACAAGGATAATGATGTTCATTTTCCAAGTTAATGAACAATATACTTAATTTGTTAGACGAAATACACACATTTCAGATTGGAGGAACAGAATGAAACGGCTATTATTGGGGTTTGTTTTTTTACTCTCCTTCCTCATTCCTCAAGGATTCGCAGCAGCTTCCTCGCCGCCTTCACAACTTATTATCATTAATACCGCAACCAACAAGCTTGCATTTTACGAAAATGGAAATTTAGTCAAAGAATTCCCTGTAGCAACAGGAAAAAGCAGTTCACCTACACCTGATGGTAAGTTTGTGATTGTAAACAAGATTACAAATCGTCCGTACTATACGGGGCACATTCAGGGCGGAGACCCAAGCAACCCGCTTGGGGATCGTTGGATGGGGATGGATATTTACGGAACACCCGGCAATACGTACGCCATCCACGGGAATAATAATGAAAGCACCATCGGCAATTGGATTACCGGCGGCTGCGTTCGCATGCATAACGCTGATATTCACTGGTTATACGACCGTATTAATGTAAAGACCACCGTCATTATTAAACGAGCGCAAACATCCTATCAAGCCATCGCTTCCTCATACAGTATTACACTTGATTCGTCAAGTCCCGTTCATTCAACACCTGCATCTAGTTCAAGTACAGGGCGAACAACTACTGCATTAAATGTCCGTACAGCTCCAAATATTTCAGCAACACGCATTACAACGCTGCAGCCAGGAACAACCATCACTATCTATGAAACAAGTAACGGATGGTATCGTATGTCGGCCGGCAACATTTCAGGATGGGTTTCTTCTCAATACGTAACTTCATCAAGCTCACAGCCTGCTTCCAATACAAAAATCGGGCGAACAACTACTGCATTGAATGTCCGTACAGCTCCAAGTATTTCAGCGACACGCATTACAACACTACAGCCAGGAACAACCATCACGATCTACGAAACAAATAACGGATGGTATCGCATGTCGGCTGGCGGCATTTCAGGATGGGTTTTTTCTCAATATGTGAAATAGCGTAGTGGCATATACTACATTCATAGTATACGAAATCTGATTCTCCCTCAAAAAACGGCATCTGTTTAGCAGATGCCGTTCCTTTTCTTTATATCCTAATAACCAGAAATTATATCTAATAAAAAACTATATTTTACAATTTACATTCAGTTATATTTTTTCACCCGTGATTAAGGTTTCACACTCCGCTGGTTGCTTCCCAACATATTTTGCTTCTGGACGAAAAATAGTATTGTCTATAGACTGCTCTATAACATGCGCCGTCCAGCCCACCATTCGACTTACCGTAAAAGTAGGTGTAAACAAACAAGAAGACATATCAATTGCCCTCATAACGGCAGCTGCATAAAATTCGACATTCGTGCTGAGCCTTCTTCCGGGTTTATACTCATTAAGCAATTGAATAGCAAGTCTTTCAACGTAAAGGGCTAATTCAAGCCATCCATCATCCGTCCCAATACGTTTCGTGATTTCACTGAGCGCTTCTGCTCGAGGATCGCGTGTTCTATAAATACGGTGTCCAAAGCCCATAAGGTATTCTTTATTGTCCAGCTTGTTCCGCATCCATATTTCCGCTGTTTCTTTGTCTGTAATCTCATTTAACATATCGATTACCCCTGTAGGTGCACCGCCATGTAAAGGTCCTTTCATGGCTCCAATAGCTCCTGTCACGGCAGACACCATATCCGATTCTGTAGAGGCCACTACTCTTGATGCAAATGTAGAGGCGTTCATTCCATGCTCCATCGTTAAGATCATATAAGCTTCAAGCGCTTTTACATGGGTGAAAGAAGGGCGATTGCCTGTTAACATATATAAATAGTTCTCAACATGACCTAACTCCATATTTGGTTGAACGATCTCTTCACCGTTTCCTTTTCGGTAAATCATAGCTGTAATCGTAGGAATCACTGCTGTTAATTGAATGGCTTGTTCAACAGTAGGCTTCCAACCGAACTCCTTTGTGCCTAAAGCAGATACAGCTGTTCGAATTTGGCTCATCATTTCCATGTCACTCGGAAGTATTTTAATTAATTCATATACATGTGAAGGTAAAACTCGATTATTTTTCAATAATTCAGAAATAGCTTGTTTCTCCTGATCCCCCGGTAAGTATCCATACCATATTAAGTATGCTATTTCTTCAAAGGAAAAGTTTAAAGCCAATTCTTTCACATCATAACCTCTGTAAATTAATCTTCCATTTTCCCCATCAACCAAGCTTATGGCAGTTTCCGCAGCTACTATATTTTTTAAGCCTTTTTGAATCATCCGTAATCTCCTCCTCGTTTTTACTAATTCATGAGTTCTAATTTGTTGATAAGTTACATATGTTCACGCTTACATTTTCCCCGTTAACCATAAATCTTTGTCTTAAACTGCTTACTATCTAGCCCTTGTTTCAAACACATATCCATTATTTTGTTAGCAACAATTCCGGTGAAACTGTAAAAAATGCTTCCGTTTTTTCCTTTACCTCCTCCACTGTAACCCCTGCTTGAGTTTCCATAAGAACCATGCCTGCAGGGGTAAAATCAAAGACGGCCAAGTCTGTAATCAAACGGTGCACGACTTGCTTTCCCGTTAATGGAAGAGTACATTCCTTTTTGATTTTAGATTCCCCATGCTTGTTTACATGTTCCATAATCACCACAACTCGTTTTGCCCCATTGACAAGATCCATGGCTCCGCCCATTCCTTTAACCATTTTTCCTGGAATCATCCAATTGGCCAAATCTCCTCTTTCAGAAACTTCCATTCCACCGAGTATAGCAAGATCGATATGCCCGCCTCGAATCATGGCAAAGGATTCTGCACTATCAAAGAAAGAGGAGCCAGGAACCGCAGTGATCGTTTCTTTTCCTGCATTAATCAAATCAGGGTCTTCCTGTCCCTCTACAGGATAAGGACCTATTCCCAGTAGTCCGTTTTCCGATTGAAGCAGCACATTAAAATCATTTGGAATTTCATTTGCTACCAGAGTCGGAATCCCTATACCTAGATTGACATTCATTCCATCCTGAATTTCTTGTACAGTTCGTTTCACAATTTTTAAGCGAATATCGTTCATGTGTTTGCCTCCATTCAAATCAAATTTTTCTTTGTTAAAGTACAATGTTATTAATTTCAGTCAAACTATTATGAGTATCAGCAAGCAACACTATCCCCTAAGACAGCTTATACTAAACTGTTTTAACCGTACGTCGCTCAATTTTTTTCATATAATTTGAACCAAGCAAGACACGTTGAACATAAATTCCAGGGGTATGGATTTCATCAGGATCCAGCTCTCCTACTTCCACGATTTCCTCCACTTCTGCAATTGTGATTTTACCTGCCATAGCAGCTAAAGGATTGAAATTTCGTGCTGTTTTGCGGTAAATGAGGTTCCCGAGCTTGTCCGCTTTCCATGCCTTTACAAGGGCAAAATCTCCTACAATTCCCTCTTCCAAGATATATGTCCGACCGTTAAACTCCTTATGCTCTTTCCCTTCGGCAATAGGGGTTCCTACTCCCGTTGCAGTATAAAACCCTGGGATTCCAGCTCCTCCTGCACGAATTCGTTCAGCTAGCGTACCTTGAGGAACCAATTCCACTTCCAATTCCCCGCTTAAGAACTGCTGTTCAAAAATTTTGTTCTCTCCCACATAGGAGGACACCATTTTTTTGATTTGTTTGTTAGCCAACAGAAGTCCCAGCCCCCAATCATCTACCCCGCAGTTATTGCTCACGGCTGTTAAATCCTTTGTTCCTTGTTCTCTTAAAGCTTGAATCGCTTTTTCCGGAATTCCGCAAAGTCCAAATCCTCCAACGATTAAAGTCGCTCCATTTTGGATATCCTGAACCGCTTCTGTAAAAGAATTCATAATCTTGCTTTTCTTCATCAAACTATCTCCTTTCCACATAATCATTAAATTAACTTAATTTTTATCTGAAAATTAAAATTATTTATATATCTATGAGTTTACATTGGAAATTTCTATAAGTAAAATGAATAAAAAGAATACTTTATATGACTAATAGGAATAAAAGGGAGATGAAAATGGAGTTAAGAGACTTAAAATCCTTTATTGAAGTAGCGAACTATAAAAGCTTTACGAAAGCCGCATCGCATTCTTATTTATCTCAGCCTGCATTAAGCAAAGCAGTTAAAAAGTTAGAAGAAGAACTTCATGTCGAACTATTCGATCGATCCACACGTCAATTGAAGTTAACGGATGCTGGTAAAATCGTATACCAGCAGGGAGTAAAAGCATTGTTACCTTTATCTGAACTGACAACGCTTTTGGATGAATTAATGAACATAGAGGCTGGAGAAATCAAAGTTGGTATCCCTCCCTTAATAGGGACTTTGTTTTTTCCTTCTATCGCTAGAAACTTCAATGAACTATATCCAAAGGTATCCTTAGAATTAGTAGAGCTTGGGGCAAAACGTATAGGTGATTTAGTTGAGGAGGGACAAATAGATTTAGGGATTATTGTATTGCCGAGCGACCAAACTAAATTCAATATTAGCCCTTTTATAAAAGACGAATTCGTTTTATATCTTCATAAAGACCACTATTTAGCCGGGCAAAATGCTGTATCTTTAAATCAGCTAAAAGATGAAAGGTTTATCCTTTTTTCACGTGAATTTACGTTACATGACTATATCAGGCAAGAGTGTATAGCCGCTGGTTTTACGCCTATCGTCTCCTATCAAAGTTCACAATGGGATTTAATTATTGAGCTTGTGGCTTCGCAATTAGGGATTACTATTCTTCCTAAATCTATTTATTATAAACAAAACAACCCTAACATTAAGATTATTCCATTGATTCATTCCACTCTTACTTGGGAGCTAGGGATTATAACAAAAAAAGATTCCTATCATTCGTTTGCTTTGAGAGAATTATTGAAGCTTCTTGCTAAAGGGATTCAGGATGAATAATCCTTGTTCTGCTTCTGTCCACAAATTTCAACGGATTAAAAAGCTATTCATTTGTTAAAATGCTCATATTCATAAGAATAATATGATAAGGCACGAAAGAAAATAAAAGCGTATTACATGTCAATATCTAAAAAAGGATGTGCAGCATGAATAAAGAGAAAGAGAAAAAGTACACAGTCGTTGGTACTGATATTGAAGAAGTGAAACGTCTTAATAAGAATTCAGGCTTAACGTATAACCAAGTAAAAGAATTATTGGTAAAGCAAATGAAACAAAAGTAAAGTTCATATCTTTCAAAAGGGATTGCAAATCAAGCTTGAGAAGCTTCTTTTCCTATACAAGGTGTGATGATTAGGCTTAGTATTGTCTATGAGCAAAACTGAAAGAAGATGTTCCAAACCTTCGGAACATCTTCTTTCTGCTACAACGGAGGCAAATCTAGTTTACCTTCTTCAAATAACTCCTTGATCATATGCTTGGCATATCCTGTTGCTTGGGCAAATGTAATTTTTGCTGGCATCGGTGCTTCTTCTGCATCGACTACTACATCTATTATACATGGTCTATTTTGCTGAACTGCTTTTTGTAAAGCTGGTAAGAGTTCGTCAGGCTTTTCTACCCGGTATCCGATTCCCCCGCAAATGTCAGCGTAACTAGCAAAGTTGGGATTCAATAAATCTGTTCCAAATTCTATATTTCCCATCACTTCTTGTTCGAACTTAATCATTGCTATTTTATGATTGTTGAGTACAATCACTATAATCGGCAAATTGTACTTTACTGCAGTAACGAAGTCTGCCATTGTCATCGCGAATCCCCCGTCGCCGCAAACGGCAAACACTTGCTTATTTGGATAAGCTATTTTGCCTGCGATGGCGCCTGGCAATCCGCAGCCAAGGGTCGCAAGCCAACTTGAGATCACAAATTGCTGATTGGTCATACGCAAGTGGCGTGCAGTCCAGACTGTAACGTTTCCAACATCTACTGACAGCACAGCATCATCTTGAATGATTTGTTGCAGGGCATGCATGACACGTTGCGGTTTAATCGGAACAGATTCATTATCTTCCTGCTGATTCAAACGCTCCCACCAATTTTTCATCCTTTCCTGGCTGCGCTCTAGAAATATACGGTTATCGTTTCGGCTCACATGCTGCGACAGCCATTCCAATGTTTTTCCCGCCTCTCCAGCCAATCCGACATCCACTGGATAGCGTTTACCGATTTGTGCCGGATCAATATCAATATGAATCGTCTTCGCATGTTTCGGCAAAAAGCCCGTAAAAGGATAGGAAGTCCCAATCATAATGAGCGTATCCGTTTCCTGCATCGCTTCATAAGCCGCCTTTGTCCCGATCAAACCTAAGCCGCCAAGGCAGTAAGGATGCTCATCAGGAATGATGCCTTTTCCAGGTAAGGTTAACACAACTGGCGCTGCGATTTTCTCGGCAAATGATAAGAGTATGTCCCGTATGCCATGCGCGCCTTTCCCAGCAAGAATGACGGGACTCTCGGCACTCGCCAATATTTCCTTAGCTCGCTGCAGATCCTCTTTATCGGGAAGAACATCTTGTTTTACAAATAAACTGGAAGTCACACGCGCTTCCGGCCCGACTTCCATGCGCGGGATATCGTCGGGAATTGTAAGCACCGCTACTCCTCTTTTTGCATAGGCAGTTCGAATCGCTTGATTTACTACAGCTGGAAGCTGTTCAGCAGACATAATCCGCTGATTATAGACAGCTACATCATCAAACATTCGCTCTAGATTAATTTCCTGAAAGAAATCCGTCCCAATTAAATCTGATTCTACTTGCCCTGTAATTGCCAGCACCGGGACTTTATCGAGCTTAGCATCATACAATCCATTTAATAGATGTATTGCACCAGGACCAGCAATAGCCGTACATACGCCCAATTTTCCAGTTAATTTTGCATAAGCCGCGGCAGCTAATGCCCCCGCTTCTTCATGTCGTACCTGGATAAACCGAATTTGATCTTGTTTTTTACGGAGCGGCTCAATAATAGAATTGATGGAATCCCCAGGCATGCCATAGATATGATCAACGCCCCATTCAATGAGTAATTCAATTAACTTTTCACCTGCTGTTGGCTTAAACATCACATCTCTCCTTTTTAGCATATATACTAGTTTGGCTAGTATTTCATCAACATATGTAAAAAAGGGTTCTTTTAGGGGGGGAGAGCGCATCCGACTAAGTGTAGAAGCGGTCAAACCCTTTTCGTGGCCCATGCAGGGAGAGAGAGAGGGAGCGCAGTTTCCCTTTTGTTCTACGTGGCAAACGATAGATATGTCGGAATAACAAAGTGAACTTATATACTTAATGAATGAAGACGTGCGGGACTATTCCCCTATTGATCTGTATTCTAAGGTTTTCATCTCATTCACTGCAGACATGTCGGATATTTCTCGTTGCTCATGAATTGTACAGAAATAAGAAAAAGGCTATGAATGGCTTATGCTTCATAGTCTTTTTCTTATTTCTTTTTATAATTTCTTGATACGTATCGGACTTACCATCAAAATAGCAAGCAGAATTGCTACGTAAGGATTGCTATAAAGAAATAACCCCATACCTGCCATAATAAGTCCTGCGAGAGGAATGGGAATGCCCATGAAGTACCCGATTGTCGGTTTCGCGCTGAATCTCGCTAGTCTTAAGGCTCCCATTGCCGGATAAAGCATAAATGCAAGAGAGGTTAACAAAGAATGCGGAGACAATGTATGAAAAAGCAAAGCAGGGGCAACCCCGAAGCTGACGACATCTGCGAGCGAGTCCAATTCAACTCCCAATTCACTATTCACTTTTAATTTTCTTGCAATTCTTCCGTCGAATAAATCGAGCAAAGCAGCTAAAAAAATAAAAAGAGCCGCCATTCGCAAATAACCACTCATATTAAAGGTAATAGAAAATAGACCGCTTAATAAATTTCCCATTGTAAACAAATTAGGTACCCATTTGACAAATCGAGAGGACAATATAGCTCCACCTTTCCACAACTATAAAATCCAATAATTGCATTTCACATTTAGTTTATCTAATACTCAATAGAGTATTCATTGTCCGATACTTTTTTAGTAATTACCGCCTTCAGCTAAGACGTTACCTGTATTTTATTTTTTTTAAAACGGAAAATCGTTTCTTTTTGTCATGCTCTAACGACGAGCTACTGGACTTTCTATGCAGCCATTTATACACAATAGGAGTCGGGAATCGTCAAAGGAGGACACCGGTTATGAGAAAAAGGAAGAAAGAGCCTATGTTTTAAAGCGGAGCATTGTTAAAGGAGAAGTTAAAAGGATATTACGGAATGGACCTGGAAACAAGTCTGCAGTCAGTAAGCTTTGCAACAACGGAAAATCCTTATTTGCATGAGCACTTTCAAGAAGACTCAAAAGAAAATGAATAGGAGCGGACATTTCCGCTCCCGCCGTAATAAATTGGCTTCTATATACAAGTGAATAAAAAAACGTCTTTTTATTCATTTGTATATAGATGTAAAAAACTATTTTATTAAAAAAACTGTTGTTTTAGTCTAGCAATTACACATAATAATAGCTATTCCTTCTTAAGTGATTCAAGAATTGAATAAAGCTCCTCTAAATGTTTGATTTCATAATCAGGTACTACTTCATTTCGTTCCTTGTTATGGCGATTAATCCAAACTGATTTCATGCCGACACGAGATGCGCCAAGAATATCTGTCATTAAGTTATCGCCTACCATAATCACTTCATCTTTATGAAGTGACATAAGTGTTAATGCATGTTCGAAAATGGAAGGATCGGGCTTCCCTCTGCCAAATGCGCCAGAAATAACAATATGATCAAAGTATGGAGCAATCTCCGGTGTTATCTCTAGTTTCGTATTTTGCAAATCAGGTGAGCCGTTTGTTAAAAGCAAGAGCTGATATTTTCCTTTTAATTCATCTAGCACTTTGAACGTTTCTTCGTATACAAATGGGTTATTGCGACGCTCGGCAGGAAAGCGTTCCGCTAGCTCATAACCAAACTCGGGGTCTTCAATTCCCATTGCTTGTAATCCTCTTGTCCATGCTTCTTGACGATATGCTGGAACAATCCCTTTCATTTTCCGGAAATTGTCATCATCGTCTAAAAAGTTCCCCCACATTCCTTCGAATGGATTAATGCCAATCATTTGAGTAAAAGAATATGTTTCATAGGAGGAATAAAGTTCTCTCGCTTCTTTTCGAACAGCTTCTTCAAGCGCTTCAGGATCAATGCCGTATTTTTGTTGTGCCGCTCGGCAAGTTGCTGCAAAAGCTTCTTTTACACTCTTTTGATCCCAAAGCAACGTATCATCAAGGTCAAAAAATATTGCTTTAATCATTGTTGTATGCCCTCATTTCTTTTACTAATTATGTTCTTAAAAATTTTACTATGCAAACAACAGATTACAGGGAATTTGCTAATAAGTAAATAGAATTATACCGCATCTGATTAATCTATATAAATGCAACTAAAAAAATCGACATAAAACTTTTCTTTTAGGGGGGAGAGGTCATCCGGCTAAGCGTAGAAGCGGTCAAACCCTTTTCGTGACCCATGCAAGGAGAGAGAGAGAGAGGGAGCGCAGTTTCCCTTTTGTTCTATGTGGCAAACGATAGATATGTCGGAATAACAAAGTGGACTTATATAGTATGGAAAACCGAAAATTGATTACATATATAAAAATTATCAGTTCAACAATAACATACCTATTATTTGAAATATATCATCTAGATTCTAAAAAAATGTACTTCTTTCTCTGTTATAAAAATCTCAATTCATATTTAAAAATCTCACAATTATTTTATGAAAACCTAAATTATTTCCCGCTGAGAATAATGTTATAGTCGTAAGCAGAATACTCACCCTTCCATATTCCTTACACAAATTCTTTGTTATGTAACATAACCCATTTTCTTCGGCCTTGCTGATGAACCTCAATCGGAGTTTCAAAGAACTCACTCAATGTTTCTGTGCGCACAATTTCAGATGTTGCTCCCGCATCATACACCTTTCCTTGCTTCAATAAAAGGGTATGCGTAAAGCCTGGGAGGATTTCTTCGATATGATGTGTTACATAAATAAGCGTAGGTGAGTTTGGTTCTTGTGTAAGCTGATGAATCTTCGCCAGCAGCTGTTCCCTCGCCAATAAATCCAGTCCCGTACAAGGTTCATCTAGTATAAGGATATCCAGAGAAGCCATTAATGCCCGTGCAATCAGAATTCTTTGCTGCTCTCCTTGTGATAAAGTAGCGAACTGTCTTCCTAATAAACCTTCGCATCCTAATTCCTCTATACGTTCCACTGCCTTTTGAATATCTTCTGTTTCTACTTCCTCATGCAGTCCAATTGTGGCAAATTTCCCTCCCAGTACAATTTCCTCTGTAGTTTCATGGCCATGAAACTTGATCCAAAATCAGCTTGTCCTTTCGTTTCCAGGAAACGTCACGTATATTTAGTATCATACTATCCTCCCTCTTCTTTTACTTTATGTTTCAAATGCACATCTAAAGTCCTTTTATTCCCAAAAGCAGCACAAACAACAAAAATAATATAGGAAGATTCAAATAATAAATGATATTATAGCGAATTTATTACTTTATACTAAACATATCAGGAAATTTGTGCATTTTTCTTCACCTTATTGCAAAATCCTTATTCATACTTGTTATATCTGATATTTAATAAGCTATACTTTTACATATTTTCAGCATTTTTTACAAGCTTTGTGGTCAAAATGTGGTCAATGTATGATCGTTCATCTTCGCCCAATCCCTGCTTAAGAGTATCCATTGTCTACAGATAAAGGGTTCTGATGCAAAAGACCCGAGATTTCACTCGCTTAGTTCGTAGCGCCGACGTACATTGCTGTACAGAAAAGGAATCCGTATCGATGGTGATTCCCTTCTCGAGGGATCCTATGTTTGTTGCATCAGAACCACAATCAAAAAACACACCAAAAAAGAGATGGAAATCACCTCTTTTTAACGAAAAACTTAAACCTTTTTACTAAATGAAAGAAGATTCTTCTCTAAATTTAGTTCATAGTCTTTAGTTCATCTAATAATTGTCGAGAACGTTTGGCATTACCCTCAGCAAAATTTTGCAATCGGGCTTGCAGTTCTGCATTGTTATGTATACGTTCAGCGGTAATTAAATATGTTCTCATCATCTCATTTTCTCTTTCTAATGATGTCTGTAAAATTTGTTTTAGTGATTTCTTAGATAATTCATCTTCTCTGTCATGGTCACAATCATAATCGAGTTCATGGTTCATTCTAATCACCCCATGATTTTCTTCTTTTATGTTTTGTACATAACAACAACCCTTTATACAAAAGAGCTCAAACAAAAGGATAGAAGGGTTTAGAAAGCTGGATGACACCCACAACTAGCAGCAACCAGAGAATAAGAAAAAAGGCTTCATCTTCCCCTGAAGCCTTTTTTTCATGCTTAAAAAAATGTTCATAAAGGTGTACCTTTACGAAAAAAACTCTTATAGAGTAGCATTGTCTGTCTATACAGTGAGTAAAGGAAAGAATCATGTAAGAAATTCTAACAAACAATGATACATTATACGGGATCAATAGTATGATAGGTTAATATAAACCACACACAATGAAAGGGGCAGATTAATATGAAACTTTTGCTAAATACCTTCAAGAAGAATACCTTATGTATGATCGAAATCATTTATTTGTATCTATTATTTTTTTTCGTGGAGTTGCAAACTACTATCGAAATCCCCTTGAAAATAAAGTCACAATCTATACAACAGTAATCAATTAATGATCCAGTTAATATAGCCTTTTTTAAAAAATCTCTCATGGTTACTTCCATGAAAATTCGTTATTATTTTTTTATTCCGAATAAAAGTTGCCCATAGAGTAGGTAATTTTCATAATGGTTTGTCTATCTAGTTCTTTTTGCACCTGAACCAAATATCCCCTGCAAACGAACTTATTGTTCAGAAAACACTTAGAACATATGCCCAGCGTTTGAATATGATGTAGGAACGAAAGCCTAGAAAGGAATTCATTCAGATGGACGCATACTGCTTTCCTGTACCTATTCAAACCATGCTGATAACGGCTCCAAAAATCTCTATGGCTTATCCTCAAATCACATGGCTTCCCAACAGTATGATTCAGGATCACATTAACCGCGCAATTCTTCAAGAGGTATACAGAATGTTTCATTCAATAAACCAACAAGGATATTTTCAGCTCGGAAAAACAGAAGTATCGTCTCATTACGAAATAAAAAACAATCAAAGGGGCATCCTTAGCTTAACCTTAAGTAATTTTGCAAATATGTTCCCGATGGCTCATCCTATAGACAATCTTACTTCTTTAACTACAGATATTCGAACGGGGAAAATATATCAGCTAAAAGATTTATTTAAACCAAATAGCCCTTATGTTGAGCGGATATCAGAACATATTAAAGTTCAGATTAAACAACGCAACCTCCCGTTATTTAAAGAATTTGAAAGCATTCGTCCAAATCAAGATTTTCACATCGCCGACAAAGCGCTCATCATCTTTTTCCAAAGATATGAAATTGGCCCCCGCCCTCTCGGCTATCCGATGTTTCCGATTTCTATTTATGACCTTGAGGATATCATCGAAGAAGAGGGCCGCTTGGAATTATGATTAAAGATTGAAAAGTTTTTTCAAACAAATGACTTTGAATTCAATTAATCTGCTCCTTATACATTGATACCGCGAAAACAGCCCGGTCCTAATTGGACCGGGCTGTTTTCCTATACTTTTTTTGTTTTATAACTCCAAAACACTGCTCAACTTAACAGCAGAATGCTTATCCTGAAACATCCTAAACACAAAATCATTCTCAAACAGCAATACCGGATGTCCGTCTTTATCTTCAACAAGCATAACACGCGAATCCAGCATATTGTCTTTAACTTGCCCCTCGGTAACCCATTTTGCGATGTCGTGTTTCATTGGAATCATTTCTAGATCCACGCCGTATTCCGCTTTCATTCGATATTCAAAGACTTGGAATTGCAGCTCGCCGACCGCCCCTAAAATATAATCTCCGAAAAAAGGCGTGCGATAGAGTTGTACAGCTCCCTCTTGCACAAGCTGGGTCATTCCCTTATCAAAATGTTTATGTTTCATCGCATTCTTTGCCCGAACCTTCATAAACAGCTCCGGCGGGAATTTCGGCAATGCTTCAAACTTGAATAGATTACCGCCCTCTAGTAACGTATCTCCTATCTGGTAAGTCCCGGCATCATATAAACCGATAATGTCACCCGGGTATGCTTCATCTACCGTTTCCCGATCAGAGGCCAAAAATTGCTGGGATTGACCCAATTTCAGCTTTCTGCCCGTACGAGCAAGCGTAATTGTCATCCCTCGTTCGAATTTCCCTGAACACACACGAACAAACGCGATTCTGTCTCTATGTGCAGGATTCATGTTTGCCTGTATTTTGAATACGAATCCCGAAAAATGAGGATTATCGACACTGATTTCGCCAATAGAAGACATTCTTGGCTGCGGCGGCGATGTTAGCTGCAGGAACGCATCAAAAAATGATTGAACCCCAAAGTTAGCAATTGCACTTCCAAAGAAGACTGGGGTAAGCGTTCCATTTTTCACCTTTTCCATAGAAAAGTCGTTGCCTGCTTCATTTAATAAAGCAAGCTCTTCCGTAAGCGACGGCAAAACAGAAGGATCAATATGTTCAGATACTTGTCCGTTCGTATCCTCCCCATCAAAATCGATAAAGAGTGATTCCTCATTTCCGCGATATACCTCAATCTTCTTTTGGAAACGGTCATACGTTCCTTGAAATCTTTTTCCCATTCCGATAGGCCATGTAACAGGATAAGACTCGATACCCAGCACGTCCTCAATTTCCTCCAATAACGCTAAAGGATCCTTCCCTTCACGATCCAATTTATTGATAAAAGTCAGAATCGGGATTCCTCTCATACGGCAAACTTTAAATAATTTAAGCGTTTGCGCTTCAATTCCTTTTGTTCCGTCTATTACCATGACCGCACTATCAACAGCTGTTAAAGTACGGTAAGTGTCTTCACTGAAATCTTGGTGGCCTGGTGTGTCCACAATGTTGATATGATGATCTTTATAAGAAAATTGCATGACGCTCGACGTAACCGAGATCCCACGCTGCTTTTCAATCTCCATCCAGTCCGAAGTGGCATACTTCCCTGATTTCTTCGCCTTTACTGTCCCTGCTGATCGTATCGAGCCTCCAAGCAGCAATAGTTTTTCAGTTAAGGTTGTTTTTCCTGCGTCCGGATGCGAGATAATCGCAAAGGTGCGCCGTGAAATACTGTCTTTTTTGGATTGTACACTAGTCATAGCCTATAGTCCTTTCGAGTATGATGATTCAGATAAACGTTGCTTTTTACAGAATGTAAGGTGGCATTAGTCTGGTAAAAATTTTTCCTGTCTTTTATATGTATGATAAGTTAGAAGAGCAATTAAGATAAAAACTAAATTCTAACATGATTAAGACACGCTTTCAATGGTACGTTATAGATAAAGAACTGTCAACAGAGCCTTAGAGACCTCTATACAAGGAGTGAAATACGTTTTGGGGAGTATATTTGGAACAAGCGCCTAAGATATATAAAGGCATAACAACATAAAAAGAGAAGGGAGATCCCCTTCTCTCTCATTTCAATTATTTCTTTTTTACGTTCGTTGCTTGAGGTCCGCGGTTGCCTTGTTCTACATCAAAAGTAACTTCTTGACCTTCTTCTAAAGACTTGAATCCTTCGCCTTGAATAGCTGAGAAATGAACGAATACATCGTCTCCGCCTTCAACTTCGATGAATCCGAAACCTTTGTCAGCGTTAAACCATTTTACTTTACCGTTTTGCATGAAAAAAATCCTCCTAAAATGTACCTTTATGTACATATCCATTTTCACCATTTCACTAACAATCCAAAAGGCGTTAAAAAGCTGCAACCTCTGAGAAGATTTAACATTGCTATCCCCTACTGAAGTTACAGCTTATTTAAATCTCTATGGTATTAAAAGTAAAATGGTTTAAATCCACTATATCACGTTACGAACATAAAAGCAAA
>NZ_AUMR01000061.1 GCF_000430785.1 Ectobacillus panaciterrae DSM 19096 | reverse complement strand
ACAAATAGCGCATAAGTGTAGCGTAAGAACGAGGGCGGTAAATAACGCCTAAAATCTGCGCATACACAAGTGTTCATGAGCCTATACTCAACTCTAGAATGCGCTTATAAGGATTGATAATAACGACCTTCTTAGCGGTGGATGATGGATCCATACGTTAAGGAGGTTTTTTATTGTCTTTAAGCGTAAGAAAAACGCGTTGAACATGTCGGTCAAAAGAAGTATCTCAAATTGACGCTAGAGCAAGCGCTTGATATTGGCAATTGCGGGGAAAAAAGCGGAAGGGATTCGGGAGCGTACATTCGTTGATTTTTTCATAATTAGGTAACTTGTCCAATCAAAAGGACAGGCTACGCATACCATAAAGTATCTCCAACTCCAGAGATATGTGGTATACAACACAAAGAAGCAAGGTGTGGTGAGCCTTGCTTTACATATTCATACCAAATGAAACTTTCCTGCGCAGCGCGATTGCCTCATACATCCCTTATAAAGTAATGGCGCTAAAGTCTCCGCTCAGCGGAGGCTTTTCGCATTTATGAGCTTATCTGGCGGCACTAGCGGTATATAACGCAATATACTTCGCTATCTATCCGCTACTAAGCGTTGTAATCTATAATTCTTAATGCGAAACAAAGTCCCACTAAATTAAGAAAAAACTTGTTTCTTTGCTTTTTTACAATGATAGAAATTATAAAATTTGAGATATGTCTAGCTCCGCCGGCCAAGGACGAGCCAGCAGCGCTTTTCTTAATCGAATTTCCTTACAGTCGGCACACGCAATGCCACAAAGATAACAAACAGCATAACTGCAATGGCGCCGCTTTTTAAAATCGTGATAATCGGCAGACCAACGGTGAGAAGCAGCGAAGTGGCTGCGTAGGACAATGGAATGAGTCCCATGGATGACAGCATCAATAAACTCATCACGCGTCCCATCATATCCTCTTGTACAGTAGATTGAATGACAGCCATCAGCGGAATGGAAGCCATAGCTAATGTGGCGCCGAATACGCTTCCAGCCAGCAGTGCATGCCATACCTCATTGCTTTGTGTAATAAGGAAGAAAGAGATTCCGGATAAAAACAGCATCACGATACAGAACCAGCCCCGATTGCGGCGTATATTTAAAATGCCTACTAAAATTGCCCCGACCGCCATGCCGCCGCCGACTGATCCCTCTAAATAACTGAACATCAAGGAGTCGCCGTGCAGAACATTCTTCACAAAAATCGGGAAGCCGATTTGCATGGGCCCAATTAAAAACATGTTCAAAAATGCGCTGCAAATCAGCAAAGTTGTTAAAAATGCTGACTTCTTTACATATAAAATACCTTCTTTAATAGAAGTAAGCATATTTCTGTCGGATTGAAAAGGGTCTTTTACAGCGTTCATGCGGATTTTTTGAACAAGAACCGCCGCAATAATTAAGAAAAAAATGGTCAAAGCAAAAACTGTTTCATAATTGCTGATTTTAATAATAACACCTGCCAGCATCGGCCCAAGAATGAGCGAGGACTGGTTTGTCATTTGCGTAATGGAGTTTGCTTGGGTTAAACGATACTTTTCTACAAGCTCAGGTAAAATAGATCCATCCGCTGACCAAAAAAATGCGTCTGCCAGTCCAAAAAATAAAGCAAAGAATATAAAGGTATGTAATGTCACATTGTCCAGTATAAGCCAAGTCAATAAAGCGGTCACCAATAGGATGCGGGCGATATTTGAAAAAAACATGATGTTTTTCTTTGGAAACTTGTCCGCCACAGCGCCGCCTACAATCATAAAAACGAGGCGGGGAACGCTAGACGCAACAAGGACAAGTCCAAGCGAGGCTTCTAAATCAAGTTTTTTAACGATGTACCATGTTTGTGAAAATGTGAAAAAGGATAGGGCGAAGCTGGAAAACAGTGTAGCTGCCCATAAATAAAGAAAATTAACATTCCGAAACAGCGACGAGCTTTCTTTCGGAACTGATAAGGTTTTATTTCGTTCTAGTTCTTCCATATTTTTTCCTTTCTTATGAGATTCTATTACCTATTGTTTCAGGTTGTCTCGTTTCTAATACTATTAATTCATTGTAGACAAAAAATAGGAGGTTGTACAATGGGTTTTTTTGTCGGAATTAAAGAAAAGCGGAACCGGCTCGTTCAGGTGCAGAACCAGAGGTTCTCCGTCCGCAAAGGCGCTTTTTGCCTTTATGGGGGGAGGTTCTCTGGTGGCAGCACCTAGCCGGTGGAGCTAGACATAAAGAAAAGCGGAACCGGCTCGTTCAGGTGCATTTTGCTTTTTTATCTTTAAAAAAGAACCAGCAAATAGCTGGTTCTTTTGCAGACACTTTATATTTTAAAACATGCTGGAGCTGTGCATAGGCTGCACTTTCGCTTTTGGATCGATGTAAGCTTTTGCGTTGTTTACAGCTGTCGGCGCTTCGCCAAATCCTGATGCGATGAGCTTTACTTTGCCTTCGTATGTGCAAATATCGCCGGCAGCGTAAATGCCAGGGATATTTGTCTCCATTTTGGAGTTTACAACGATGCTGTTTTTCTCGATTGTCAGGCCCCAGTCTTTAATCGGTCCAAGAGAAGAAACGAAGCCGTAGTTCACAATCACATCGTCTACATCCAGTACGACTTTCTCTTCTGTTTTTACGTCTTGAATTATGACTTGCGCGATGTTGTCATCGCCGATTAACTCTGTCGGCACGTAAGGCGTTTTGACGTTTACGCGAGAGTTCATCAAGTTCTCCACGCTGTGCTCGTGAGCGCGGAATTTATCGCGGCGGTGAATAAGCGTTACTCGTTCTGCAATCGGCTCGAGCATAAGCGCCCAGTCTACAGCAGAGTCGCCGCCGCCAAACACTACAACGTGTTTGCCTGCAAATTTGTTCATGTCATCTACAAAGTAGTGAAGGTTTTTCTTTTCGTATTGTACGGAGTTTTCCAGCTCTAAACGGCGTGGCTGGAACGCACCGTTTCCTGCAGTGATGATAACTGTTTTGGAGTAGTGCGTTTCTTTATTTGTAACGAGCTTGAAGATACCGTCCGCTTGCTTTTCTAATGTTTGTACGGATTGTTCCAAGCACACTGTCGGTTCAAATTTGCTCATTTGTTCTTTTAAATTGTTAACAAGTTCTTGCGCGCGCACTTTCGGAAATCCCGCTACATCATAGATATATTTTTCTGGATACAATGCGGAAAGCTGTCCGCCAAGCTGAGGCAGGCTCTCGATAATTTTTACGCTTGCTTGTCTCATGCCGCCGTAAAAAGCAGTGAACAATCCAGCAGGTCCCCCGCCGATAATCGTAATATCATACACTTTTTGTTCTGTCAAAGCTTTCTCCCCCCCATAGGAATTTCGATCGTGTCCTCAAGCAAGTATATGTACATGAGGAAAACAGTCTTTTTGGCAGCACAAGTGCAGCTGCTCACAAAAAAATGATAACATATTTCAATGAAAAAAACTTAGGAAAACGCTACAATCTAGAAGCTCTCTTGTATATATTTAGGGAAAAAACGAAAAATAAACCCCAAACTAAAAAATGAAAGCCCATTCTTTGATTTCATGGGTTTTATATGCATACGGATACTTGAAAAATGGTTGAAAAAAAGTTCAAAAAAGAATAATATAGTGTAGTGAAATGTTAAGTTTTTATGACAAATTTCGAGCGTTTTTTTTAAAATCTTTATTAATTGTCGATAAAATTCGACATCATTATCTACATTGCATATGCAATATTTTATACTTATTACTATATAAAAAGGGTTGTGATTAGGGTGAGAAAGCCAAAAATAGTTGTTCTTGGTGCTGGTTACGGCGGTATGATTACTACTGTGCGTCTTCAAAAGATGTTCTCTGTGAGCGAAGCTGACATTACACTTGTGAATAACAACAGCTACCATTATCAAACGACATGGCTACATGAGAATGCGGCAGGTACATTGCATCATGATAAAACACGTTTGAACATCAAGGACGTAATCGATACAAGCAAAGTACAATTCATTCAAGATACAGTTGTAGACATCAAACCTGCAGAAAAACGTGTAATCCTTCATAACAGCGAGTTAGAGTATGACTACTTAGTTGTAGGTTTGGGCTTTGAGTCCGAAACATTCGGCATTAAAGGCTTAAAAGAGCATGCATTCTCCATCGCTAACATTAACGGTGCGCGTCAAATTCGCGATCATATTGAATATATGTTCTCGTTATATCCAATAGAAAAGCGCGATGAGCTTCTGACAGTTGTAGTCGGCGGTGCGGGCTTTACGGGTATCGAATTCGTAGCTGAGCTTGCGAACCGCGTTCCTGAGCTTGTAGAAGAGTATGACCTTCCTCGTGAAAAAGTGCGCATAGTCTGCGTAGAGGCTGCGCCGACAGCACTTCCTGGCTTCGATCCTGAGCTTGTGGAGTATGCGGTGAAGCACCTTGAGAAAAAAGGCGTGGAATTCCGTATCGGTACAGCAATTAAAGAAGCGACAGAAGATGGCATCATCGTTGCAAAAGGTGATGATGTAGAAGAAATTAAATCTGAAACTGTTGTATGGGCAGCCGGTGTACGCGGCAACTCTCTTGTAGAGCAATCCGGTTTTGAAGCAATGCGCGGCCGTATTAAAGTGGATGAGTACATGCGCGCTCCAGGGCACGACGATGTATTCATCGTAGGTGACTCCGCATTAATCATTAACCCGGAAAACGATCGCCCATATCCGCCAACAGCGCAAATCGCGATTCAAGAAGGCTACAATGTGGCTCACAATATCGCGGTGACGGTTCGCGGCAAAGGCGAGCTAGAGAAGTTCTCCTTCGATAACAAAGGTACTGTATGTTCTTTAGGACATGACGATGGTATCGGTGTTGTATTCGGCAAGAAAGTATTCGGCTGGAAGGCTTCTGTTATGAAGAAAGTAATCGACAACCGCTACTTGTTCTTGCTTGGCGGACCGCTATTAGTATTGAAAAAAGGCAAGCTGAAGTTTTTCTAAGAATGAGCTATAAACGATAAGAAAAAGAGCAGAAGCAGCTTAAGCTGTTTTTGCTCTTTTTTCATAAAAGGGGAGCTGTAGAATGAGCAAGCGCGGCAAAGTATGGTTGGCAGTCAGCGGATTAGTTATCACAGAGGATGGACGCTGGCTCGTTGTTAAAAAGAGTTACGGCGGTTTAAAAGGAAAGTGGTCTCTTCCTGCCGGCTTTGTGAATGAAGGAGAAACCATTGATCAAGCGGTTAGAAGAGAAGTGCTCGAAGAGACAGGAATTGAAACAGAAATGAAAGGCGTGCTCGGCATTCGGTCCGGCGTTATTCGGGACGAAATCAGCGATAACATGGTGATATTTTTATTGGCTCCCATGCATGAAAATATTACATTGCAAGAAACTGAGCTGTCTGAAGCAGCATTTTTGCAGCCTGAAACCATTCTAAAAGATGAAAACGCTTCAGTTTTGATTCGGCATTTGCTGGACGCTGTGCCAAGTTCGCTTCTTACGCTGGATACAAGCGTAAATCCGGGAAATCACTTTGGCTATACAGCGTATCATGTATATCTTCCTGAAAACAGAAATTGACGATTTGAACAACTGTTTTGTACACTAAAAGAGAAGCACAGGGGGAAAAGGGGAGAAACGAATGAGCATTCCGGTATTATTGATTTCTATGCTGCTATTTTTCGTCTTATTTTTTGGCATCGGCTTTCTATTGAATATGATCTTGCGCCAAACATGGGTGATGACGATTTTGTATCCTTTGATTTGTGTATTGATAGTTGATAAAGTAAGCATTTGGGATTATTTCCGTAATCCGTCGGGTTCTTTGGCGTCGCTTACAAATCATTTTTCTGCACTGGGGAAGGCAGATATGATTATTTTGACAACCGGATTAGCAGGCGCCATTCTTTCCGGCGTTATCATTAAATCGCTTCGCCAAAAAGGCTATCAAATGTTCTAACTCCGTTATAACGGGGTTTTTTTTATTCACTTGTATATAGACTCGGCAGGTGCACTATGCCCGCCTAAAGAAGTCAGTACAGTTTTTTCCCGTGCTCCGTTTTTCTTCTTTATTATGAATAAAAAGAAATCGTCTTGGTCAACACTAGTTGTGAAGGAGTGTTGAGAATAAGCATGACGATACGAACATTTGCGATTCGCCTCTTTATGACCTGTTTATTTTGCACGGCGCTTCTCGTTACTTTTTTTTCGATTTCTGGATTAAAAGCTGCTGATTTGAAGGGATGGTTTGCGAAGAGCCATACTGCACATGCGGCAAGCGCGAAAATAGAAAAGAAACGAGAAACATTGGAGCAAGCTGAAGATTGGTCAAAATATCGTTCTGTTACGGTAAAGGCAACAGGCTATACGGCTGGGGTAGAATCAACAGGAAAGCATCCGCATCATCCGCAGTACGGCATTACGTATTCTGGTGTTCATGTGAAGCGGGACTTATACTCTACCATTGCGGCAGACTTAAATGTATTCCCAATCGGAACTGTATTGTTCATTCCCGGCTATGGCTATGGAGTCGTAGCAGACAAAGGGGGAGCAATTAAAGGCAACTCACTTGACTTGTATTACGAAACGGTTCAAGAAGTATACAAGCAGTGGGGAAAGAAAGAATTAAAAGTATATGTTATAAAAGTAGGAAACGGAAAGCTGACGGAAGAAGAACTGACGAGACTGAACGAAGATAAAACCATGCAGGTATTCCGCCAGCAATATCGTAAACAACCATAGTCCAGGACTGATGTTCTGGACTATTTCTTTTGGTATAATGAAGGCGGAATATTTCGGAAATGGAGGGATGATATGGAGGAATATCCGCCGGAGTATTATGAGTTTTTCGTGAAGTTTAACGAAGGGGATTATTATACATGCCATGACTTGTTAGAAGAAATGTGGCTTACAGAGCGGGATAATTATTTCTTGAAGGGGCTGCTGCAAATGACGGTAGCTCTCTATCATTACGGCTATGGCAACGTGAAAGGAGCGCGCCTAATGATGGAGGCGGCACATCGGTATTTGCAGGTGTATCGGCCGCTGCATTGGTCGCTTGATTTAGAAAAGATGTATCCCTTTATAGAGACGTGTTTACAAATCATGCCTCAGATAGACCGTGTCTCGTATGAAGATACGGGGCAGTTGCCGTCCTTGCCTGCTCTCTTCTTATATATGGAGGGGTGAATTGTCGCATTTTTCAAAGAATAAGTCTATAATTGAAAAAGAATATACATGGAGGTGCTTACCTATGTTTCAAGTGCAAGAAAAGTCTGGGAGCCACGAAGCTGTTGTTGTTGGGTTATTTGAAGGAGAAATAAGTCGGTTTTTCAGCGAGATTGACCGTTTAATAGATGGACAATTGACGGCATTATTAAAAGAAGGAGACATATCCGCTAAAAAGAAAGCGGTTTCTAAAATACATACACTCGGAAAAACGGATGCAAAGCGTTACTATTTCGCAGGACTTGGCAAGCAAGATGCGTATACAACGGAAGTGCTTCGTCAAACGCTTGGGAAGCTGTTTAAATCTTTAAAAGGCACAAATATCTCAAACGTTGCTGTAATGCTTGATTCATTCGTGACAGATCGTATGGATGCTCTAGAGGCAGCGCATATTACAGCGGAAGCATACTGTCTTGCCTCGTATGAGCTTAATACGTACAAAACAAATAAAAAGGAAGAAAGATCTGTTCCTTCCATTACAGTCATAACAGAGCGGGATCAGCAAGAAGTGCAGGCAGCGCTGACAGTAGGCTGCGTACACGGACGCGCTACTAATTCTGCACGTACTCTTGTCAATCTGCCGCCGAATAAATTGACAGCCGTTGAACTTGCTGCTTATGCTGTTAAGCTTGCTGAAAAATATGACATGGACTACAAAATTTTAGACAAAGAAGAGATGGAAGAGCTGGGTATGGGCGCGCTGCTCGCGGTGAATCAAGGTTCCACGAACCCGCCGAAAATGATTGCCCTTTTATATAAAGGAAAAGAGGAATGGACAGATGTAATCGGTCTTGTTGGAAAAGGCATTACATATGATACAGGCGGATATTCTTTAAAACCGAGAGAAAGCATGGTCGGCATGAAGGGCGATATGGGCGGCGCTGCAACTGTTCTCGGCGCAATGGAAGTGATTGGCGAGCTTCGTCCGGAGCAAAATGTAGTGGCAGTTATTCCATCTACAGATAATATGATCAGCGGTGATGCATTCAAGCCGGATGATATCATTACATCCATGAGCGGCAAAACAATTGAAGTATTGAATACAGATGCGGAGGGCCGCCTTGCTCTTGCAGACGGCATTACTTATGCAAAAAAGCTCGGAGCAAACTATCTGATTGACGTAGCAACGTTAACAGGCGGTGTTATTGTAGCTCTCGGCAACCATACAACGGGCGCAATGACAAATAATGAAAGTTTCTATGAGCAAGTGCTGGAAGCCGCAATGGAAACAGACGAACCGATTTGGCGGCTGCCGATTTTTGATCGCGACAAAGAGCGTGTACGCAACAGTAAATTCGCGGACTTGAATAACTCTCCAGGACGTGACGGACATGCAATTATGGCCGGTGTGTTCCTCGGAGAATTTGCAGAAGATACGCCTTGGGTGCATTTGGATATTGCTGGAACATCCGATACAAAAAGCGAGCATAACTTGGGGCCTGCGGGGGGAACTGGTGTAATGGTGCGTACGCTGGCAACGCTTTTGGAACGTTTTGGAGAATAAACAGCAGCGGCTGTCCTTATGACGGGACAGCCGTTTTTATATTTCTTTCTCTTAGGTAAATTCCACTATAGCTTGACGAATAAAAAAGCAATCATGTAGAATTTACAGGAAATGAATTTCATGGATTCCATATAATTACAATAAATGTTAAGTAATCCTAACAGCATAGAAAGAGTACTAGATATATAATATAAAGGTGCTTGTATCAAGAGAATACGCCTTTGTTAATATATAAATGCAACTAAAAAAATCGACATAAAAACTTTTCTTTTAGGGGGAGAGAGCATCCGACTAAGCGTAGAAGCGGTTAGACCTTTCAAGATGCTTGCTGTACGGTTGCATGTTATGGATATTCGTGTAAACGAGGAAATACCTTTTCGCAGAAAACGTTTACCTGTGTTGCATGCGTATATGGGACGAGTTTGGATATGTCGAACTTATAAATTGTATTTATATAGCATCTAAACGCAACAAAGAGGATAAAAGACAAAACGAGAGTAAAGAAAGAGGTTGTAAACATGAAGAAAGTACGAAAAGCGATTATTCCAGCTGCTGGATTAGGAACTCGCTTTTTACCTGCGACAAAAGCAATGCCGAAAGAAATGCTGCCTATCGTCGATAAACCGACTATTCAATATATTGTTGAAGAAGCAATTGAATCTGGTATTGAGGATATTATCATTGTAACAGGAAAAGGAAAGCGCGCGATTGAAGATCATTTCGACCACGCTTTTGAATTAGAGCAAAACCTGTTGGAAAAGCAAAAGTACGAATTGCTTGAAAAGGTACAAGCATCCTCGAAAATGGTGGATATTCATTACATCCGTCAAAAAGAGCCGAAGGGACTTGGTCATGCCGTATGGTGCGCTCGCAAGTTCATCGGAAATGAACCATTTGCAGTGCTTTTAGGAGATGACATCGTACAGGCGGAAAAACCGTGCCTTCGTCAATTAATCGACGAGTATGAAAAAACACTTTCTGCTGTAATTGGTGTACAAACAGTAGATGATAACGAAACACATCGTTACGGCATTATCGATCCGCTTGAGAGAGAAGGCCGCCGTTATCAAGTAAGAAAATTTGTTGAAAAGCCAGTACCAGGCACGGCGCCATCTAACCTTGCGATTATGGGGCGTTATATATTAACACCAGAGATCTTCATGTTTTTAGAGGAACAGAAAGTTGGAGCTGGGGGCGAAATCCAGTTAACGGATGCTATTCAGCGCTTAAATGAAATTCAGCGCGTGTTCGCATATGATTTTAAAGGAAAACGTTATGATGTAGGCGAAAAGCTTGGATTCATCCAAACAACAATCGAAATGGCATTGCAGCACGATGAATTAAAGGATGATTTGTTGGAAATCATGAAGCAACTTGTTCAAGTACAAACGCTGCCTGTCAACAGCTAATTATATACATTCAGAGAGTAGACATAGTGAATGGGAGGGATGATAAACGAAAAACCCTATTTACTATGTCTCGTCTATGCTTATCGAATATAAGAGGGTTTATTCGAAAGAATAGAAGCAGGAGGGAGTACCTTTTTTGAAAAGGTTTTAGTACTGGTATATAACGAAGAAGTTTTGGATCAGTCGTACAGTCGTTTAACGCCGTAAGGAAGATCTTTGTATTTGGATGAGTATAACGATGATAAGGTTACGAACTTAAGCGGAGAGTCTGTATACACAGTATAAGAGCGAGAAGTGAAAACCGGCCGTTAGGAGAATAGAAATATGAGCAGAAAAAAAGAAATTTTTAACTATTTGTTTTTCGGCGGTTTAACGACATTGATGAATATCGTGACGTATTTCCTTGTTACTGCTGGTTATCATGGTGCTTATAAAATGATAATTGCAAACATAATTTCATGGATTGCCTCTGTTTCATTTGCTTATGTAACAAATAAAAAATACGTGTTCAATAGTCAGAATAGTAATATGAGTCAAATGATGAAAGAATTTGTCTCCTTTATGGGAGTTAGACTTCTGTCCCTTTTTATTGATACAGGGTCCCTTATTTTATTTGCAAAAGTGTTGGGTATAAATGAATTAATATCTAAAATTATCGCAAACGTCATTGTGGTTGTATTCAACTATTTCGCAAGCAAATACTTCATCTTTAGAAAGAAAATAGATATAAATCAAGAACCAAACGCATAACGTAACACGTATGATAAGCCGGGCTTTATGCCTGGTTTATTTTTTCAGCGTTCGTAATTATTAGGATTGTACAGAGGGTTATAATGCAACAAGCTTTTAGATTTGTTTTATCATAAATTAGACGAGAATCCCCCCATAGGAGCGGAAGCGAATAAGTGGGGGATGGTTCATGGAGAGTGAGAATGCATTTTATAGGGAGCGGTTAGGGATAAGAATGGTAAAACGCCTGTCATATGACAGGCGTTTTACTACACGGTACGCGGAAACGCGTTACAGCAGATGCGAGGGGCAATAACAGCTCCCAGCACAGTAAAACCTATATATGAGTGAATGATAAATTCGACATCTAATGTTAAGTTAACATTATCGTAGCGATACATGCCTTACTTATCAATTAAAATGTTTCGATACTCGTCTTTCAAATCATCCTGCAGCAGTGTGTAAGGAATACGGAATTGCGGGATACCGGAAGAATATGGCGCAATTTCATAAAGCGGAAAATAAATAATAAGATGCTCAGGCTCTAAAAAGTATTTCAGGTTCTTCGCCTGCTGTATTTGTTCTATTGCATCAGGAAAAAAAGTATCTTTGTTTTGTTGAATCTGTCTTGTAATTTCTTCGCGAATTTTCTCTTCGTAACTGCTGTTTTCTTTGAATAAGTCTGTTAACGCAAGCTCTTTCTCAAGCTTCATATCAAATGTATTGGCTTTCCACTCATACATGCCGTGTGCGCCGCCTGTATATTGATAATAATTTACATATAAGCTCAAGAGAGGCTTTTTGTTATAGGTAACTTTGTAGTCTGCGTTTGCGACATACGGATGAATGCTCAAGCTGCTTTGCTTTGCATCATCATAGTATTTTTTTGCTTCTTTTTCGAGCTTTTTTTTGAATATTAGAATGTTTGTTTTATAGTATAGGTTCAGTTTCTTTTCAAATGCTGCATTTTTTAAAGTATGAAATTCAGGAATGCTGACTTGATACTCGAAGTATTCCGTTTTTCCTTCCTTTTTTTCTGTCTCAACTTTCACAGCTTCAGCAGAAGGAGAAACAACTGGATGTTCGGCAAATACATAGTTTGGTACAATAGCAATAAATAGGTATGCGATTAGCACAATGTACCGTAATTTCATGGATAAACCTCCTCTGGACAGAATTACAATGCTAGTGTGCAACAAAGAAATAGATTTCATACATATTTTGGAAAAGAGGGAAGGGGCAAATCCATCAAAGAATAAAAAGAGAAGGGAGAGAATGGAATGGCGAACACATTAATGGAGGCATTGGGGATTGAATTGAAGGAATTAAATGAGGAACGGGTCATTGCGACCATGCCCGTACACGGGAGCACGCATCAGCCGTTCGGATTTTTGCATGGCGGCGCCTCTGTTGCATTGGCAGAAACAGTAGCGAGTGTAGGTACATATAACCTAATTGATCAGGATAATGAGATTTGCTTTGGGTTGGAAATCAATGCGAATCACCTTCGTTCTAAAAGAGAAGGTATTGTCACTGCGGTCGGCACGCCTCTTCACAAAGGAAAAACGACGATGGTATGGGATATTAAGATTACAGATGAAGATGAAAATCTGTTATGTGTGTCCCGCTGTACGGTAGCGATTAAGGAAAAAAGAAGCTGAAAAATCGTTTACGATTTTTTGTCTCCATTCCTTCAATTCGCCGTATGCAACACAAGCCTATGTGCTTAGTAAAAAGACATAGAGGAGAGGCTAACAGGGTTTGACCGCTACTATACTCAGCAGGCGCTCTATGTTCACCAAAAAAGAATAAGCACGGGATCCCCGTGCTTATTTCTTAATTAAAATGCAATTTTGCTTTCTAAGAAGCCTTTCAGCTCGCTGATTGGCATGCGAACCTGCTCCATTGTGTCGCGGTCGCGCACTGTTACTTGTTTATCTTCTGCTGAATCGAAGTCAAATGTAATACAGAACGGTGTACCAATTTCATCTTGACGGCGGTAACGTTTACCGATTGAACCTGTTTCATCGTAATCCACCATAAAGTGTTTGGATAGCTCTGCGTATACTTCTGTCGCGCCTTCAGACAGCTTTTTAGATAAAGGAAGAATCGCTGCTTTAAATGGTGCCAAAGCTGGATGGAAGCGAAGCACTGTACGTGAGTCGTTTTCCAGTTGCTCTTCTTCATATGCATCGCATAAGAATGCTAATGTCACGCGATCTGCGCCAAGGGACGGCTCGATACAATACGGTACGTAACGCTCGTTCGTTTGCGGGTCTACGTAGTTGAAATCTTCGTTAGAATGCTCCATATGGCGCTTTAAGTCGAAGTCTGTGCGATCCGCGATGCCCCAAAGCTCGCCCCAGCCGAACGGGAATCTGAACTCGATATCTGTTGTTGCATTACTGTAGTGAGAAAGTTCGTCTTCGCCGTGATCGCGAAGACGCATGCTTGCTTCCTTCATGCCAAGAGCAAGAAGCCAATCTTTGCAGTAATTGCGCCAGAATGTGAACCATTCCATGTCTTCGCCCGGCTTGCAGAAGAACTCAAGCTCCATTTGTTCAAATTCACGAGTACGGAACGTGAAGTTGCCTGGCGTAATCTCGTTACGGAAGCTTTTACCGATTTGGCCGATACCGAACGGAAGTTTTTTGCGCATAGAGCGCTGTACGTTTTTGAAGTTTACGAAAATACCTTGTGCTGTTTCAGGACGCATGAAAATTTCGTTTGCGCTGGATTGTGTTACACCTTGGTGCGTTTTGAACATTAAGTTGAATTGACGAATTTCTGTGAAATCATCGCTGCCGCACTCTGGACATTTGATTTCATGTTCTTTAATTAAAGCAGCCATTTGGTCGAAGGATAGACCATCTACTACCATTTCAATGCCTTTTGCCTCTAATGCATTTTCAATCAGCTTATCAGCACGGTGACGAGCTTTACATTTCTTGCAGTCAATCATCGGGTCGTTGAAGTTGCCAACATGACCGGATGCTACCCAAGTTTGCGGATTCATTAAAATCGCTGCATCTAAGCCTACGTTGTATGGGGATTCTTGAATGAATTTTTTCCACCATGCTTTTTTCACGTTGTTTTTTAACTCTACACCAAGCGGACCATAATCCCAAGTGTTTGCTAAGCCGCCGTAGATTTCAGAACCAGGAAATACGAAGCCGCGGTGCTTCGCCAAGTTTACAATTTGCTCCATTGAAGACATTTTAAAAATCCTCCTTTAGTTTTAAACAAATGAGATGTGTGGCTTTTCTAAGTGAAAAGCTTTTCTAAATAAAAAACGCTCGTCCCTAGGCTATTAGCCTAGGGACGAGCGTATACTCGCGGTTCCACCCTAGTTGGCATACAAATGCATGCCCCCTTTGAAACATGTATGGCTCGAGACTGCCGTTTCCTTGCATATTCCAGGCTTTCACCGTCCCTGAATCGCTTTAAGCGCAAGTACTTATTTGTCCGTCATCGCTACTATATGAGAATAGATGTCCATATTCTAACATGTTCTTTGTAAATTAACAAGATATGCTCCTAGTATATGATGCATTTTTTCGTATGTCCTTATAGAGTATTGTCCATTTGCATGACTTTCATTCTGCTTATGTTTTACTTCATATGCTTTAGTCCTTCTCTTTTGCTTAAACGAAGGATTCATCCATCAGTTTGATGTTTTTCTCCAGTATATCTAAAGCAACAATCGCATATTCCCGCTCCGGCAAATTCCATAAGCCGCGGACAATCTCCGGGAGATCCTCTTTAGAAGGCTTTCCGTGCTCTGCTAAAAAACTGCGGAGCAATTGCTTGCGCTCAGGTGTTTGAATGCCCAAAAAAGGGAAGTGATTTTTCATGTAACGGCTCATCGGTTCGGCTTTTTCGGAATTTCGATGAGGCGCATAGTGAGCCTGCAAAGCTTGTACAAACGGATGCATAGAACATTCTCCTTTTATATTTTGTTTCTCATATCATATATGAATTCTTTTCATTGTCCTATACAGAAATGTGAATGACGCATGAGGAACGCACATACATTTTAAAGGAACATCTAGAGAAAAGAGGGATCATATGGACGATCAGGCAACAGCAGGATTATTGGCACTAAGTGCCGGCGCTATTATTATCAGTCTGATTTGGGCAATCGCCGCTTATTTGCTGACGGCTTTTGCGCTCAACGCAATGGCGAAGCGGCAAGGAGCGGAAGATGCCTTTTTGGCGTTTATTCCAATTGTACAGCTAAAGGTTTGGGGCGACTTGGTAGAGCAAAAACTTCCGGATTTTTTAAAGCCACAGGCAGGTTGGAAAACAGTTTGGATAGTCGTAGGCTGTATTATTTTGAATCTCATTCCGATTATAAATATTCTGGCTTACATTGTATCCATCGTATTCGGCATTTGGCTCATGTATCTTCTATTGGAGCGATATGGTTCCAACGCTGTTCTGTTTACCATTTTGCATATTATAACGTGCTCTGTTTTCTTTCCGCTGCACGTATTCCTCATTCGTAAAAATGAGCCGCATTATTAAGGAAAGAGGAGGGGAAAGTTCCCCTCCTCTTTTACATGAAATAGCGCAAATAAATATAGTGAGAAAGCAGCAGCGAAACAATCGTGATAGGAAGGCCAAGCTTTAGGAATGTCATGTGGCTGAAGCGCCGATCAATATACTGTCCCTAGACAAGCCCCTGATGCAAGAGACCACCATAATACTTCAACCTCGGGAGCGGAGGGGGACAAGCCGAGTCCGACCGTCATATTGTTAATAAGCGGAATCATAGTGGCGGAAAAAGGTGTAAATGTGCATGATACAAGGCGATTTTTTAATTTCTTGTCTTGTCATCTTTGTTTTATGAAAATATTTGTCTAGATTTCACATATATATAAGATACATGACAATGAGAAATTACAGGAAATATGACAACACGACCGCCTTCACCTTATTCTCATGCTATAATAGGGAAAAATGAAGCGGAAAGAAACAAGAAGGAAGGGATCTCATGGATGAACAGCAATTTCTATTTTTAGACTTTGAGTTTACGATGCCGGAAAACAAAAAAAAGCCGCATGGCTTTTTTCCGGAAATCATTGAGGTTGGAATTGTGTCGGTCATTGGGAATGAAATAACAGATACATTTTCCTCCTACGTGAGACCGGAAAAGTTTCCTACGCTGACAGAACGGTGCAAGGGCTTTTTGCATATCACTCAGGAGGAGATTGAGAGCGGCATTTCGTTTTCTGAATTGATTGCCAGGCTGGCGAAGTACGAAGAGGTGCGTCCGAGCACAGTGATTACATGGGGAAACATGGATATGAAGGTACTGAAGCAAAATTGTGAAGTCTCCCAAATCCCGTATCCGTTTAAAAAGCATCGGGACTTGTCGCTTGAGTATAAGCGTTTCTTTGGAGACCGGAACCAAACAGGACTTTGGAAAGCGATTGAAGCATACGGAAAAAAAGGGACGGGGAAGCATCATCGAGCGCTGGACGATGCGCTGACAACCTATAGCATTTTTAAACTTGTGGAAAAGGATAAGCAATACTTGGTGAAGCCGGCTCCGACAACAATCGGCGATCTTGTTGATTTGTCTAAGCTGCTGAAAAAAGTAAGTGCACATTAAAAGGCCAAATTACTCTTTACTCAGTAATTTGGCCTTTAGTTTTTTACAGCTTATATTCTGTTTGCAGCGTATATAAATTTTCCAAGCAGCGCTCTGCCCAAGGAGAGCCGTCTTCTTTTAAATCTGCTATTTGTTTTTCAAGAGCCTGACGCAGCGAATCTTTATAATCGGGCAATTCTCCCTCATATTTCTTTACCATTTGCATCGGTATGTTTGTTTGCTCGCGGTATGCAAGAGCGCGGCGCTCATGAAATAACGGTACGTCTGCTTGCTTTACGCTATGTAAATCTCCTTGTGTCGGATGCTTCAAAACGGCGAGTACTTTAACGAGATAATGCTGTGGACGCAGGGCTGTAATTTCCCCTATGTACTTTCCAGTTTTATAAATGCCGGTCACAATGTCTCCTGTTTGCAATGTGTGCTCCATGTTGAATCCCTCCTTTTCTTTCATCGTACAGAAGAGATGCACAAGAAGTCAAAAGGTACTGCTATATTTTCAGCAGAAAATTCTTTATAATGAATCGTATACGGTCTTGTAAAGGGGTGTGACTGCTATGATGCCTTTATATTTTCCTGAAGATAAAACAGAATATATTCCTGCAGCAATTTCGTGCATATTGTTTATCACCGGCGCTTTTTTTACATGGAGAATATTTGTAAAAGCCTCCAAACGCGAAATGAAAAAGTTTGACGAAATGGAGAAAAATCTTCATAAGATTAACGGAACGTACCAAAAAAGCGATAGCTGAGGGCTTGCTTGTATGGCAGGTTCTTTTTTTTTGCCAAGTTGCGCCTAGCCGGTTGCGCTTTTCTTAGTGTCCAGCTCCACCGGCTAGCTCCTCCTGTCAGAGAACCCCTACCCATAAGATGAAACTTCATCCGTGGAGATGATTTTCCTCTACGGATGTTAGTTGAATCAATCGGGCTCTTAGCGTCCGTTTGTTCATCTTGTTTAAGCATCTCTGTTACGGACGCTTAGAGCGGGATAAAGGCAAAAAGCGCCTTTTTGGGTAGAGAACCTCTGCCTTCCGGAGCTGAACGAGCCGGTTGCGCTTTTCTTGATGTCCAGCTCCACCGGCTAGGCGCTGCCATCTAAGAACCTCTGCCGCACAAAAGCAAAAAGCGCTTTTGAGGGCGGAGAACCTTAGATTCTGCGCCTGAACGAGCCGGTTCCGCTTTTCTTGGTATGTTTCCTTCCGATACGGAAAATATAAGAAGAGATTGAACGTTGGAGGGTTACGATATGGGAAAGAAACTGGCGTTTATATGTTTATCTCTTCTTGCTATCGCCGGCTGTGATCAGGGAAAACCGAAGGAAGTGGAAGTGAAGCTGCGCAATGCCGCAGGAGATGAAGTGGGAACGGCAACTATGTCGGAGCAGCCGGGCGGTGTTCAAATTAAGGTAAAAGCAAAAGGGTTTGAGCCCGGATCGCATGGGTTCCATATACATAAGATAGGCGAATGCGAAGCGCCATCTTTCATGTCCGCAGGGAATCACTTCAATCCGGATGGCAAGGAACACGGTCTGTTAAATCAAAAAGGAGCAGAAAATGGGGATTTGCCAAATCTCGTGGCAGATGGGAGCGGCGATATTAAGGCTAAAATTACGGCGCCCAATATTTCGTTTAAGGAAGGAAAAAAAACGCTCTACCGCAAGAGCGGCGCAGCACTCATCATTACCGAGAATCCGGATGACGGCATGACACAGCCGACTGGGAATTCCGGCAAGCGCATAGCATGCGGTGTCATTACTCCAAAAACAAAAGGGTATAAAGAATAAGCGTGAGGAATTCCTCACGCTTTTGCATTTCTTATGTGAAAATAGACAGCTTCTTTCAGCCCTATAAGAGCTTCTTCGAGCATGCTTCTCGGGCAACCGAGGTTCATGCGGATAAATCCTTCGCCGCCTTGTCCAAATTTTTCTCCAGGCTCGACGATGATTCTGCCTCTTTCTTTCAGTAGCTCAAGGCGTTCTTCCTTAGACAATTGCAGCTTTGAGCAGTCAACCCATAATAAATAGGTACCCTCAGGATGATAGGCCTTTAATGCAGGAATTTCTTTTTCAATATATGTACAAGCAAATTCGATGTTTTTATTGAGATATAGAAGCAAGTCCTCTAGCCAGCTCTCGCATTCCGTATAAGCTGCCTGCATTGCGGCAGAAGCAAATACATTCAATGTGTGAAAGCCTTGCTGGTGCATGACGGCAGAGAATCTCTCCCGCAGCTGCTCATTTTCAATAATGACTGCAGCTGCTTGCAGCCCTGCGATGTTAAAGGTTTTGCTTGGCGCTATGCACGTAACTGTACGATTTGATAAAGAAGGAGACAAAGAGGCGAGAGGTGTATGAACATAGCCTGGCAGAATCAAATCGGAATGAATTTCATCAGAGACAACCAATACGTCATATGTTTGGCACAGTTCGCCTACTGTTTCAAGCTCTTCTTTTGTCCATACTCTTCCGACGGGATTATGGGGGCTGCATAAAATCATCATGGAAACGCCTTGCTGGAATTGCTTCTCTAGGTGAACGAAATCCATTTTATATTGTCCATCTTGCGAGAGAGGGTTTAATACTGCTTGACGATCATTCCGTGTAACCATATCAAAAAACGGCGTATAGACAGGCGGCTGTACGAGGATACGGTCCTTTGGCTTTGTAAAAGCTTGAACCGCAAGACTTAAAGCAGGAACCACGCCTGAAAGGAAGGAAATCGAACCCTTTGCAACCGACCAATTATGACGCTTTTTCATCCACTCCATAATCGCTTCCCGCACGCTGTCTCCAACTATCGTGTAGCCGAACACCCCGTGCTCTGCTCGCTGACGCAGTGCGTCCTGAATAGGCTTCGGTGCGGCAAAATCCATATCAGCCACCCATAAATGAAGCAGATCCTCCTCCGGATGCATATCCCATTTGACAGAGTGTGTTCCGCGTCTGTTAATGCGCGTATCAAATTCTCCCAACTTTATCAGCTCCTTTTAAGCTTCATTTCATTTTTAGCATAAACTATATGATAAGATAAAGAAAGATATAGAAAAGGGGGGCATTTGGATGGACAGTGCATATGTAAGAATGGTACAAGCGGTCAAGGAATGGGATCCATTTAAATTTGGGCCGGAATTTTATGAGACGGAAGCAAGCGACGTTGTACAGATTGTAAGCGAATTTGATGATGCAGATTATATCGCGACGAAAATTCAGCACATTTATTTCATGTCGTTTGAAGAAGTGATTGCAATTGAGAAATGCAGAGGTATCGCAAAGAAGCTTGTAGAGATGAAGGGTTCCGGAAGCTGTGAAATATAAAAGGAAGGGCAGGAATCCCCTCCTTTTTTCATAATGATAAGAAATTATAAAATTTCGCGGCAATGTTTCCTATTACTTTCTTGCTTTTGAAACCTATGATGCTCGCAGTATACGACATATAATCTGCATACTTAAAAAGACACAGGTGAGGGCGTAGGATCGGTAGGCGCACTATGCCCATCTAAACGGAGCACGGGAGAAACCTGTGCTTTATTTTTCTTGATGTCCAGCTCCACCGGCTAGGCGCAGAATCTAAGAACCTCCGCCGCACAAAAGCAAAAAGCGCTTTTGAGGGCGGAGAACCTTAGATTCTGCGCCTGAACGAGCCGGCTCCGCTTTTCTTGGTGTCCAGCTCCGCCGGCTAGGTGCTGCCACCAGAGAACCTCTACCGCATAAAGGCAAAAAGCGCCTTTAAGGGTAGAGAACCTCTGGTTCTGCACCTGAACGAGCCGGCTCCGCTTTTCTTATCCTTCTGCAAACTCCATAATGTTTTCGTATACATGCATCGGTTTTTCTTCAGGGAGAAGATGCCCTGTTTTTTCGTAAGAAATAAAGTGGGAGTTTTCCAAATCTTTATGAAGACGGTGCCCTATATCAATCGGTACGACTCGGTCTTCTTCTCCCCAAATGAGAAGAGAAGGAGTTTTAATTTGCTGCAGCTCAAAAGGCTGAAGGTCGCCTTCCCGGTCGCGAATCATTCGTGTCAATGCCTGAAAGATACGGTCGTCATCAAAAGGAGCGGCATATCCCTGCATCATCTCCTCATCAATTAATGCCTGGTCATGCACGACGTTCAGCAAGTTATGCAACACGCCTTTTCGTACAAGCCAATTTTTTACGTACAGGTGGAAAAAAGGCAAATACGAAGAGTACAGAAGCGGAAGGTTCGCTCGTGATAAATAGCCGGAGCTGCATAACAGGATTGTTTTATGAATTAAATCCGGCCGAAGCTTGCTTACATATAGAGAGATTTGACCGCCCATTGAATGACCGATAAGGATAACCTTTGGCAGCGCTAAATGCTCAATTAATCCAATCACAATATTGGCAAGGTTACGGTAGGAATACGTAAAGTGCGTGGCTTTTTCGCTCTTGCCAAACGGAGGCAAATCCAGCGCGATAACTGTACCGTGTTGTGCCAGCAGCGGAATAAGACGCCGATAGCTGAAGGTGGATGAGAGAAAGCCATGGATTAATACATAGGTCGGTTTTTGCTTCGGCGGCTCGTAATTGTACAGCTCATAATGAACGGTAATGTTATATGTGGAAAATGTGAAGTGAGAAGGCTTGAATTCTGTTGTCATGGTTGTCACTCCATTTGTTTTTAGTTGATATCATCTCCATTCCCTTTTCCGCTATACTCATGAAAAAAGGACAAAACGCGATGTTTTGTCCTTACTTTAATTCCTTTACTATGTGAGGAGGAATTTCTCCAGACAGCGCTGTTACAAGGTTTTTTGCTGCTGTCATTGCCATGTTGCAGCGTGTTTTAAGCGTCGCCGAACCAATATGAGGAAGCGTAACCACATTTTTTAATTGCAAAAGCGGATTGCTAATATCAATGGGCTCCTTTTCATATGTATCAATGCCTGCTGCGTAAATTTTTCTTTCTTGAAGTGCCGTGATAAGAGCTTGTTCGTCAACCGTTTGACCGCGGGATGCGTTAATGAACACCGCTGTTTCTTTCATCAAATCAAATTCGCGTTCTCCAATGAGATGATAGGTTTCATTAGTAAGAGGCGTCATCAGCACAATAAAGTCTGACTTTTGCAATACCTCATGCAAGCTGCCGTATACAGCTCCATAGGCTGCTTCTGCATCTTTCTTACGGTTGCGGTTATAATACAAAATATCCATATCAAATCCGAATTTCGCTCGTTTTGCAACGGCTTCCCCAATACGTCCCATACCGATAATGCCAAGTGTGGCGTGATGTACATCCAGGCCGAAATGTTCTTTGCTGATTTCCCGATCCCATTGTCCTGTTTTCACATAGGAATCTAACTCGCAAATGCGTCGGGCTGCGCTCAGCATCAGGCCGAAGATCAAGTCTGCCACTGTATCATCCAATACATATGGGGTGTTCGTTCCAATAATATTGCGTGCCTTCAGGGCTTCTATATCAAAATTGTCATAACCTACTGAAATATTGCTTACTACTTTCAAGTTTGGAGCAGCCTCCAATAGTGTTCCGTCTATTTTCGAGCCGAAATTCAATAATCCGTCCTTGTCGCGAATCTTTTCCAATAAGACTTCTTTTGGAATTTTTCCTTCTCCTTGCCATTTTTCATACTCGCAATGCTGTGTAATATACTCTTCCACAGCTTTTGGAATCGGTTCAGCTATATATACCTTTGGTTTCATACTTTCATCCCCTTTCATTTCCATTTTTACATAAATGAAAGAAAAAGTCTCTTTTCCAATAAGAAAACAGGAATTTTCAAAGTGAAAAAATATCTGTATACTTTGGAAAGATACATGTTCATGTATATAGGAAAATACTTTGGAATTTACAAGAAGGGAATTAAAACCATGACAGAAAAAGAATTAGAACTTTTAGAGTGTTTAGAGAAAAACAGCCGATTGCCAATTGACGTATTAGCGAAAATGCTTGATGCAGAAGTAACAGAAGTGCAGGCTATGATGAAAAAGCTGGAGCAGGAAAAGGTAATTATTGATTACGTAACGCTGGTAGATTGGACAAAGGTAAAGGAGCAGGAAGGCTTAACGGCTATGATCGATGTCAAGGTAACGCCAAAACGCGGTGTTGGATTCGACGATATTGCCGAGAAAATTTACCGGCATCCGGAAGTGAAGTCTGTATACCTAATGTCAGGTGCGTATGATTTGTCTATCGTTATGGAAGGAAAAACAATGTCAGAGGTAGCTTCCTTTGTGGCGCAAAAGCTGTCTACTTTAGACTCAGTTATATCTACAACGACACACTTTATTCTGAAGAAATATAAGCATGACGGTGTGATCTATGAGCAAAATGATGATGATAAACGAATTGTGGTGACACCATGAAAACTTTTTCTTTATCCGAAACAGCTCAATCTTTACAGCCATCCGGTATCCGTAAGTTTTTCGACTTGGCGTCCAGCATGGAAGGCGTAATTTCGCTTGGTGTGGGGGAACCGGATTTTGTTACAGCTTGGAATGTGCGCGAAGCATGTATCCGTTCTTTAGAGGAGGGGTATACTGCGTATACTGCCAATGCAGGTCTCTTTGAGCTGCGCAGTGAAGCAGCGCGATATTTTAAAAGACAGTTTGATGTGACTTATGATCCTGCTTCTCAAATCTTAATTACGGTAGGGGCAAGTCAAGCGCTAGACGTAGCGCTTCGCACCATTGTGAACCCGGGCGATGAAGTCATTGTCATTGAGCCTAGCTTTGTTTCATATGCACCGCTTGTTAGGCTTGCAGGCGGGGTGCCTGTCTCGATTTCTACGCTGCCGGAAAACGGCTTTAAGCTGCAGCCAGAGGAGCTGGAAGCAGCGATTACAACACGCACAAAAGCGATGATTTTATGCTCTCCGAATAATCCGACAGGAACCGTTTTAAGTAAAGAAGAGCTGGAGGGTATTGCAAAAGTAGTCGAGAAGTACAATTTAATTGTGCTGTCAGATGAAATATATGCAGAGCTTGTATATGATGAGCCGTACACGAGCTTTGCGGCAATTGAGAATATGTATGAGCATACGATTTTAATTTCGGGATTTTCAAAAGGATTTGCGATGACAGGATGGCGTCTCGGGATGATAGCGGCACCGAAATTCTTCCTTGAACCGATGCTGAAAATTCACCAGTATACGCTCATGTGCGCACCTACTATGTCACAGTTTGCCGCTGTAGAAGCATTGCGTTCAGGAGATCGTGATGTAAAAGAAATGAGAAGAAGCTACAGGCAGCGTCGTAACTTTATTACAAAATCCTTTAACGAAATGGGGCTCTCTTGTCATGTACCCGGCGGAGCATTTTACGCGTTTCCGTCCATTCAGTCTACCGGTTTGTCTTCAGCGGAATTTGCGGAGCAATTGCTGCTTGAAGAAAAGGTTGCCGTCGTTCCGGGTTCTGTGTTCGGCGAAAGCGGAGAGGGATTTATTCGCTGTTCCTATGCAACTTCGATGGAGCAGCTGATGGAAGCGGTCGCTCGCATTAATCGATTTCTACAAAAAAAAGACAAAACGCAGAACGTTTTGTCCCAAAAAGGGGGGGAATACTAGAAAGCCATGTGTTAATATTCTATCCTGATATTTAAAAAAATATACGTAATACTGGAAAATTTTCTTGTATTTTGAATGAAATAGGCTTACGTGGTATAATTTACTAATATGAAAATAGGTACAGTTATAGGAGTGTTTCTATGCCACGTAAATACGATTGCGGAACAATTGTAAAGGGAACGGTGACCGGCATTCAAGGATACGGCGCGTTCGTTGCTTTAGATGAGTCAACACAAGGGCTAGTTCATATATCAGAAATTACAAACGGGTACGTAAAAGACATCCGTGATTTTTTAAAAGTCGGCGATAAAGTTGAAGTAAAAATACTTTCAGTAGATTATGCAAACAGCAAAATCAGCTTGTCTCTAAAAGCGACAAAAGAAGAGCCTCTTTTAAAAAAACAAACAACGATGAAGGTGCCGAAGCCTGCTTCTGACGGATTTAATACACTTCGTGAAAAGTTAAATGAATGGATTGATCAATCACAGGGGCATAATGCAGCAAAATAAAAGAAGGCAGGGTAACCTGTCTTCTTTTTTATAAGAAAGTATAAACTTTGTGATTCTGCACCTCGAAGGCTTCGCTTTTCGTGATGTCTAGCTCCACCGGCAAGGTGCTGCCACCAGAGGTTCTCACCCGCATAAAGGCAAAAAACGCCTTTAAGGGGTGAGAACCTCTGGTTCTGCACCTGAACGAGCCGGCTGCGCTTTTCTTATAAATAAACCCCTTTTACAAGGTGTTGTAAAAGGGGGAAGCATATAAAGATGCTGTGGAAAGCGATTTATATGTTGCAGCATTTTTCCTTAACGGACATGCTTTGCTTCTGGATGTGTGCCAAGCTCTTCTGAAGGTTTGAATAACAAGCCTAAATTAATTAGACCTGCAAGTCCCACAATTCCGTATACGATTCTTGCTAACGCCGTATCTTGTCCTCCGAAAATAGCAGCTACTAAATCAAATTGGAAGAAGCCGATTAGTCCCCAGTTTAATGCACCGATTACAGTTAACACTAAAGCAATTCGTTGCAGTGTACTCATGCAGGATTACCTCCTTTTATTATTGTTTCTCTTATAGAATGGATTGGACATTCTGTTCTTATGCAAATATTTTTTTAAAATCCATATTTTTTGGTATGGTAAAGGTATCACGTTAAAAGGAGGGTGAGACAATGCAAAATTTTACTTTTTATAATCCGACAAGATTGATATTTGGAAAAGGACAAATTGAGCAATTGAAAACAGAAGTGCCGAAGTATGGCAATAAAGCATTGCTTGTATACGGAGGCGGCAGCATCAAAAAAAACGGTCTGTATGACCAAGTGATGACTATCATGCATGAATTGGGCGCACAAGTATGGGAATTGAGCGGCGTGGAGCCGAACCCTCGTATTTCTACGGTTCGCAAGGGTGTGGATATTTGCAAGAAAAACAATGTTGATTTCATTCTGGCAGTAGGCGGCGGCAGCGTTATTGACTGTACGAAGGCAATTGCGGCAGGAGCGAAGTATGAAGGAGACGCTTGGGACTTAGTAATTAAAAAAGCTTTCGCAACAGAAGCTCTTCCGTTTGGAACAATCCTTACGTTAGCGGCAACAGGCTCTGAAATGAATGCCGGCTCTGTTATCACGAACTGGGAAACACAGGAGAAGTATGGGTGGGGGAGTCCTGTAACATTCCCTGCATTTTCTATTTTAGACCCGGTTAATACTTTTACCGTGCCTCGCAATCAAACGATTTATGGCATTGTAGACATTATGTCGCACGTGCTTGAACAATATTTCCATCAAGGAACGAATACAGAGCTGCAAGATCGGTATTGCGAATCCTTGTTGAAAACAGTCATCGAAACAGCGCCCAAGCTTGTAGATGATTTAGAAAACTATGAGTACCGCGAAACAATTTTATATTGCGGCACAATGGCATTAAACGGCATTCTGTCGATGGGTGTTCGCGGAGACTGGGCAACTCATAACATTGAGCATGCTGTGTCTGCCGTATATGATATTCCGCATGGCGGCGGCTTGGCTATTTTATTCCCGAACTGGATGGAGCACGTGCTGGATGAAAATGTGGATCGCTTCAAGCAATTTGCGGTTCGCGTATTCGATGTAAAAGCAGATGGGAAATCAGACCGCGAAATCGCTTTAGAAGGAATTGAGGCGCTTCGCAGCTTCTGGACATTTATTGGAGCGCCAGCGAGACTCGCTGATTATGAGATTGACGATACACAGCTGGAAGTGATGGCTGATAAAACGGTTGTAAACGGTTCATTCGGAAACTTGAAAAAACTGACAAAAGAAGATGTGCTTGCCATTTATCGTGCATCTCTTTATTAATTTTAAAAAGATCAATTTTGGATGCGCTTACAAAAGGAAGTAGGCTTGATTTACCATTTTTGTTTCGTTAAAGTAGGTTAGGAATAGTTATTCTATTTTTTGGGAGGAAAACTCATGACACATGTAAGATTTGATTATTCCAAAGCGTTATCGTTCATCGGCGAGCATGAACTTACATACTTACGTGACGCAGTGAAAGTATCTCACCATGCAATTCACGAACAAACAGGTGCCGGAAACGATTTCTTGGGCTGGGTTGAGCTTCCGGTCAACTACGACAAGGAGGAATTTTCCCGCATTCAAAAGAGTGCTGAAAAAATTAAGTCTGACTCTGACATTTTACTCGTAATCGGTATCGGCGGTTCTTACTTGGGAGCACGCGCTGCGATTGAGATGTTAAATCACACATTCTACAACACACTTACAAAAGAGCAGCGTCAAACGCCTCAAGTATTATTTGTAGGTCAAAATATCAGTTCTACATACATGAAGGATTTAATGGATGTATTGGAAGGAAAAGATTTCTCTATTAACGTTATTTCTAAATCCGGTACTACAACAGAGCCGGCAATTGCCTTCCGTATTTTCCGCAAAATGCTGGAAGAGAAATACGGAAAAGAAGAGGCAAAGCAGCGTATTTATGCGACTACAGATAAAGCACGAGGAGCGTTAAAAACGTTTGCTGATGAAGCAGGCTACGAAACATTCGTTATCCCTGATGATGTAGGCGGACGATACTCTGTTCTGACAGCAGTAGGTTTGCTTCCGATTGCGGCAAGCGGTTTGAACATTGAAGATATGATGAAAGGTGCGGCACAAGGGCATGAAGACTTCAGCAAATCTGAGCTGGAAGAAAACCCGGCGTATCAATATGCTGCAGTTCGCAACGCACTTTACAATAAGGGTAAAACCATTGAAATGCTTGTGAACTATGAGCCGGCGCTTCAATACTTTGCAGAATGGTGGAAGCAGCTATTCGGCGAGAGCGAAGGAAAAGACCAAAAAGGAATTTTCCCGTCTTCTGCTAACTTCTCAACAGATCTCCACTCTCTTGGTCAATATATCCAAGAAGGGCGCCGCGATTTGTTTGAGACAATACTAAATGTAGAAAAATCTCGTCATGAAATCGAACTTCAGCTGGAAGATACAGATTTAGACGGTTTGAACTACTTAGCAGGCAAAACGGTAGACTTTGTAAACAAAAAAGCAACTGAAGGTACATTATTAGCTCACAGCGACGGCGGCGTGCCTAACTTAATTGTGAACATTCCGGAACTGAACGAGTATACATTCGGCTATCTTGTATATTTCTTTGAAAAAGCATGCGCAATGAGCGGCTATCTGTTAGGGGTAAATCCATTTGATCAGCCAGGTGTAGAAGCTTACAAGAAAAATATGTTCGCTTTACTTGGAAAACCGGGATTTGAAGAGTTAAAAGCACAGCTGGAAGAGCGTTTAAAATAACAGGGAAAAGGACTTTGACATCAGTCAGAGTCCTTTTTTTATGAAAAAAAGCGTATTGGGGAACGCTAAAAATAAACAAAGAAGGAAGGAAGAAAAGTATGATCCCCATCCACTCAAAGGTAGAAGGACAAACATACCAGCTTTATAAGCTGGAGCAGCTTTTAAAGCCGCTCGGTTATGTAATCGGCGGAAACTGGGATTACGAAAAAGGAACATTCGATTACAAGATTGATGATGAAGACGGCTATCAATTTTTACGCGTACCATTCGAAGCGGTATTTGGACAGCTGGATGCTAAAGGAACTATGGTGCGTGTCGGTACACCGTATCTATTGTCCCATGTGTATCAGGAAAATTTAGATGATAATGTTAATTCCATGACAGCGGCGCTTACATCCTTTGACCAATTTTCTGAACCGACGGACTCTGATGCCAAAATAGATAAAAAATATATTGATGTAGGAGAGGCTCTTGTCCGAGAGCTCGAAGACGTGTTGATTACCTCTTGATTGTAATGAGCACATCATCTTTTTCAAGCTCAAATGGATGCAGAGGGTGAATATGCCTTTCACCCTTTCTTAGTATGCCGAGCAAGAGAATATCCTGTTCCATCAATTGCTGACTATATTGCCGGAAATGCTTTCCTGATTGATTTTCTTGCGGCGGCAGCAGTTGAATTTTCATTTGGCTGTATAATGAAACTAATGTCTCGGCAGCATGCGGAAAGAGGATGGAAGAGGTCAATGCATAGCTTGTCAGCTTATTCGCTTCTACTACTTCATTGGCGCCAGCTCTTTTTGCATTTTCCACTTGCTGCGGAGTGAGAATCTCGACGACGCAATGTACGTCTGCGTTCAGTCCTTTTGCTGTTAAAACGGTTAAAATAGATTGAAGATCAGCGTCGCTTTCACTTTTCTCTTTATCTGCGGTGATAAGAATGGTACGGGCATTTTGTATCCCTGCCTTCATAATCATATTATCATGATGCGGACAGCCTTTTACAAAAAGAAGGTGGGAATAGTCGCTCGGCAGATTCGGTAATGTTTCATCTACTAACACTATATTTTTGCTGGAGTGAAAATTTTTATATTGTTCTATGATAAGCTTTACCCTTTCATTCCACCCAACGATAATAAGATGCTGCCGTAAGGAAACGGCGGTTTGACCTTGTTGGTTGGAATATTGCCGGCTGATGAGTTCGGTAGCAAAGGAGACCATATAAAATGCACCAAAGCCGGTTCCGACCAAAATCAAAAAGATTGCAATCATTTTTCCGCGGAGGCTCTCCGGGACATAATCTCCATAACCGACTGTAAACACAGTAACAATTGCCCACCAAATGCCATCGAAAACAGTAGGGAAGGTGCTCGGTTCCAAAAGGTGAATCAGAATGCCGAACAAAAGGATAACTCCTGTTAAAATGCTGATTATGCGTATAAGAACAGATACACGAAAAATGTCCAGTATAGATGCATGATTATTCAAATTTTCTCCCTCCCAAAATATAGGGCTAATCTTTATTGTATCCATTTTTAAGAAAGGGGAAACATCGTCATACACTTTCTTCTGCTTCTGTTCTAAGGAAGGAATTCTTCCGTAAAATCCAGCTATATATGAGTGAATGATAAATTCGACAGTTCCATGTGCGATGTGCAACGAAAAGGGAGTATGGTATGCTTCTTCTCTCTGGTTTACCCTTGCATGAACCACTACAAAGGTTTGACCGCTTCTGCACGTC
>NZ_AUMR01000060.1:26336-30959 GCF_000430785.1 Ectobacillus panaciterrae DSM 19096 | reverse complement strand
ATTTGTTTGTAAATATCGAAAAAAGTTGTTGATTCAACTTGGAAATGATGTGAAACAACTCATGCACGATATAGCCAATAGATACCATTTTAGAATAGTCGAAATAGAAGTAGATAAGGATCATATCCATTTGCTTATTCATTATGAACCTAAGATGGGTATTCTTGAAATCGTAAGACTACGCAAGCAAATGACTGCGTTTCACATTTGGAAACAACATGAAACGTATTTTTCCAAACATTTTTGGAAGGAACGAACCTTTTGGAGTGACGGATGTTTCGCTTGTTCCATTGGAAATGTCAGCAAAGAAACGATTCAAAAATACATGCAAGAACAAGGATGAAAACCGTGGGCGTAAAACCACGAATATAAAAAAACTCCTCTTTCTATCGTAAAGAGGAGGGGAAATACAGACAATCTCATATTGACAAATTTGTTTTGCTGCACAAATAAGTTTTACAAGCTAAGCTTCTCAATAGTTAATGATGCAGCATTAATTCTGTTTCCATTTAGAATTGGTAGTAAGGTGTTTGTAGTTGACCCTATATTTCTAAGTGTTAGTGTTGAACATCCTGGTATATTGATAATAGCTTGTCCAGTGAGCATCAGGCTTGCTCCATCCACTTGTCTTTGTATACCATAATTAGTAAGGCGTCCGCCTACTAAAGAATTATTTAAAACTAAACCATATACGGACATAGAAGCAGGACCATCAATTAATAATACATATTCGATTCTATAGTCTCCTGGTTCAGGAATTATTAGAGTGTCACTAGGTGGGGTAAACACTATGTGATTTAATGGACCGTTTCTATTAAATTTTATGTTTGCACCTGATTTGACTTCTATAGGCTTGAGGCCTACAAGTGTAACGTAACCATAGGCTGGCTTTGATATTGTTATTCACCTCCTCATTTACTATTCTTATCATTGTATGTGATCAGGTTAAAAATGATTGTATGCTTGTCCAATTTTCGTACATTACTAGCAGAAGGTCGGCCTTGTTGCTTCACATGTTTACCTTTCCGTTGTGCCGAGTGTTGTTAATTTTCAGACATAATAAAAACGCCGCCTATTACGAAATTAGCCCGCAATAAAAGACGTATGACCGGAGCGTTACGATGTTGTCAAGTTAGCGTTAAGTCAACGAATAAGCCAACGTAAAAAACGCTGAGAAATCAGCGTTTTCCTTTAGTTTTCGCTAATGTATGACCACTGTATGACTAAAAAACTGATTTATGTACTTGGTGTTCAGTTCCTTTTTTAATCGCTTTTGCCAATAAAACCCTCCTTTCAGTAAATTCTGAGGGAGGTTGGTGGGGAATTAACCTGAATTCCTTATATAATAGAAACAGGAGTGGAATTAGTTTATAAAATAGAAACCTTCGAACACAAGATCTGAGGTCTTAATTCTTAATTTTTTGTGGTCACAGAGATGCTCAAAATCACAGTTATATCAACACTTGCAGTTCACTCAAAACCCAAAATTTCTTCCTAACAAACCCTTACCTCATGCCTATTTTCTTTCCAATCTGCTCCATCACTTTCTCCAACTCATCCGGCTTCAAAAACTCAATCGGAGAAAATCCTTTTTCAAACGTAAGCGTATCCGCTTCAATCATCAGTACATACTTGTCATTCATTTTCGCAATATGAATCTGCTCGCCAAAATCCGCCAGTAAGCCTTTTACGGAAATAGGGTCGGCTTTCAGCTTCAATTCCACTTCCGGGGCATGCTCGACGATCTGAGCAGCAACTTCCATGACTTCTTCGGTAGAGAAATGTTTTAATAAGTACATCCGTTAAAGTCGCTTTGAAAGACTCTCTAAATACCTTTAACTATTCTTTACAGTCATAAGAATATATTAAGTACTTATGTTTCAATTTCGGAATCATGGATAGTAGGGGCGTTATAGGGGGAGCTTGCAAAGGCCTAGGAGGTTTGAAGTTATCAGCTATTTACATAGTTCTGATACATTTAAATTTGATGATAGTAAATACATACAGACTTTACAGAAGTTTGATGCAGGGATACAGCAGGGAGCTAAATAAGCTCCTTTTTCTGTTATCTTTGGGCATTTTGGGTATACTACAGCTAAAACATCCAATCTGAGGAGGGAGCAGTATGTTAAAGGATACAGACAAAGTTTCTCTAGTTGATGAGGATAAAATAATGGATGCCATTAGTCAGCTAAGGAGTCAGGGATTAACTACTGATGAGATACAAGAGTCTTTAGGCTATATAGATGAGCCTTTAGTTAACAGCTTAATAACTGAGGTAATTGATATTGAGGAGACAAGCAAAGGAAGGAGCTAATTAAGCTCCTCTTTTTCTTTTGTTTTATAAATCCTTATGCTCATATTTGATTACTCTTACATTACCAGTATTAACATCCATTGTAATTGTATCTTTGCCAATAGTGTTATGAGCTCCTTCAAAGGGTAAAATTTGAACTTTTACAGTAAATGAATATCCACCCTCAGTTTGCCTTTTTATGTCAAGAAATTCTGCATCAAACAAGTCAAATTGTGTTAGTTCTCCATAATGTCCTGCTACTGCATTAGCTATATGTGGTGTTAGAGTAGTGATTAGAGTATCATGTATTAATCTTTCTTTAGTATCCTGTATCTCAGCCTGAACTGTTGAGCAAACAAAAAATAAAACCATTGATAAAGCAATTAATAATCTTTTCATCTGTTCACTTCATGATTCAATTACCTATAGCAAAGTAATAATAGTTTGAGTAATGCAGACTTCATAAATTCAAGCAATCAGGACAAAATACATCCACTATCTGACTTTAATTTTGTAGACAGGTATAACATGGAGGAGCTTACAACATGAGACCAAAAGTTTTATTCAGCATCTTTGCTTTTTTTGTTCTAATGGTAACCGGACAACCGCTACAGGCAGAATCCACCCTAAAATCAACTAATAGTGGCATGGCAACAGGAAAGGAAAAAGTAAACTATATATTTCCTGCCAACAAAGACAAGGCATTTGATGAAACTGTAGATGAGTTTTATCAAGCATTGAGGACAAGAAAGTATCCTGTGCATCAAAAGATTTACCATAAGATCAAAAATAGTCAACATCCTAGAGCTACTAGAGATTTAAATACAATATTATTTAAAGAGTATCCTAATGCATCTATAAATTTTAGAAAGAAAGTCCTCTTCAAAGAGGTTGAGAAATTTAATTACATAACATGGGATGAGTATCCTCTTTATCCCTTCCATACCTATCCTGACATTCCGCAGTATAGGCCTCTACATTCCTACAGCACTAAGGTCTGAGCCTCTTTTACATACTCTTGTATAAACCTAGTCAAATTTGAGATGTGTCTAATTTTAGAAAAGTATGAGGTAGAAATGCCTGAGGGCAGAAAATAAGGAAGGGAAAGGCTCTATACATGTAGAATAGTGATGTATTCTAATGTTTGGAGGTCATGTTATGACATTGATTGCAAATAGTATTAGTGTTGTTGGAGGACAGGAATTAGAGCAGGATAGTCCTGAGGCTCAAGCCATTCAACTGCTTTTTGGATATGGGGATAAGATCATAGATATTATCAACTCTATGCCGCCTAGTGAGGTAGAGATTGAAGTATTTATGCAGGATGATATAACTTTTGTACAAGGTGATAACTACACAGCAGTTATCTCTAAAGCAGGGGATATTCTTCATGCTAACTTAGGAGATTATTGAGGTAATACATAAGCTATAAGACAGTAGGAAGAGCCTTTATAGGCTCTTTTTAAAATGTATGTTTTCTCCATAATAAGATTTTTCCAAGCAATATTATCATGATTTTCATTATTTGGGTATTACTTTTCTTCACTCAATTAATATGCTGGATTAGTTAAATAAGAAAAACAACATAATTCTTTAACAAAGCCAATGAAATAAAATACCACTTCTGAATTTTGCATCAGAAGTGGTATATCAAATAGATATATGGAAACCTTAAACAACTCCAATAACCCTATTTTTTCCGTATTTTTGATCACTTTTTTGCCTCAAACATGCATCGTACCAGTCTTCCTCCCAATCCTCTCCATCACCTTCTCCAACTCATCCGGCCTCAAAAACTCAATCGGAGAAAATCCTTTCTCAAACGTAAGCACATCCGCCTCAATCATCAGCACATATTTGTCATTCACTTTAGCGATATGAATCTGCTCGCCAAAATCCGCCAGAAGTCCTTTCACGGAAATATGGTCAGCCTTTAGCTTCAATTCTACCTCCGGGGCGTGCTCCACGATTTGTGCGGTCGCTTCCATGACTTCTTCAGTAGAGAAATGCTCCATCATCTCCCGTTTCGGACTCGCAGACCAAATCTCTATCGCTTCCTCGAACTGTTGCCGTTCTTCGCTTTCTTCCTCGAACACTTCTTCAATGCGGTCGCATACTATCGGCGTTACTTGGTTCTTTACAATTTCCGGCATGGATTGTTCGTATTGGACGAACTTCAAAAAATCTTCGAAGTAGCGGGCATGGGAAGACTAGTGGATTTTCAGCTCCCGCTCTTCAATCATGCCTTCTTCCGGCATGTACGGATATTGAATCGACTTCATGTTTTTTGTAGTGATGGCCATTTCGACATTGCGAATGAGCGTGGC
>NZ_AUMR01000060.1:22523-26326 GCF_000430785.1 Ectobacillus panaciterrae DSM 19096 | reverse complement strand
CGTTCTGAACGAATGCCGTAAAAATAGCCGACAAACATCATTTTAAAAAGAGTAATGGGATGAATCGAAGGTCTACCATTGTCTTTACAATAGTAAGGACGTAACTTTTCCTCTATAAAATCAAAGTCAATCGTTGCTTCCACGGCACGTAAAAAGTGGTCTTGTGGAACTAACTCTTAGTGAGCGGAGCAGCGTGTTTCAACGTTACGCTTTGTATCGACCTTACCTATAGAAAAACCACTCCTCTTTTTGCTAGAGCAGTGGTTTAAAGGATAACTTAATTAAATGGAAACCTTAAGATACAAGCCATAAGATCTCAATTTTTTTATTTTTTTGTGGTCACAACCGTGGTCACATTTTTGGTCACAAATCCTCTTGATACTGTCGTTTCCGTGGTCACAAATGTGGTCACAAAAATGCTCAAAACCCCAGTTACACCAACACTTTTAGCCACTGACAATCCTTAAAATTCTTTTACCTCACACTTTCCTCCCAATCCGCTCCATCACTTTCTCCAACTCATCCGGCTTCAAAAACTCAATCGGAGAAAATCCTTTTTCAAACGTAAGCGTATCCGCCTCAATCATCAGCACATACTTGTCATTCACCTTCGCGATATGAATCTGCTCCCCAAAATCCGCCAGAAGTCCTTTTACGGAAATATGGTCCGCCTTCAGCTTCAATTCAACTTCGGGGGCATGCTCCACAATCTGAGCAGCAGCTTCCATGACTTCCTCGGTAGAGAAATGCTCCATCATCTCACGCTTTGGGCTGGCGGACCAAATCTCCATCGCTTCCTCGAACTGCTGCCGTTCTTCGCTTTCTTCCTCGAACACTTCTTCAATGCGGTCATATACCATCGTCATTACTTGGTTCTTTACAATCTCCGGCATGGACTGTTCATACTGCACGAATTTCAAAAAGTCTTCGAAGTAGCGGGCATGGGAAGACTGGTGAATTTTCAGTTCCCGTTCTTCAATCATGCCTTCTTCCGGCATGTACGGATATTGAATCGACTTCATGTTTTTTGTAGTGATGGCCATTTCGACGTTGCGAATGAGCGTGGCTTCATCTGAAATGGAAGCGACTTTTGGCTCGAAGTCGCATTTCATGACAAAGACGAACGGTGCGTCGAAGTATTTTCTCAGCTTTGCATTTGCGATAATAAGTACGCCGCCTCGCACTGCGCTTGTATCTACATAGGAAGAAGCGAGGACTTCGTTGGCCGCTTGAAACGCTTCTTTTGTTTCGGAGAAGCGGACACGCTGGAATACGTTGAAGTTAGGGTTGGAATCCAAGCCGTGACCTTCTTCTGTAATAAAATAACCGATTTTCGTTGGGGCCTGTTCGCCCTTCGGATGACGCTCGACTTTGCGTTTGACAATTTTCGTCAGCTCGCCGTCCAAGAAGTCCTTTAGCGCGCTTTCTTCGTATTCTGTTTCGTCCAATGTTTGAAAATGCTTGTAGTACTTGGTTGTTTGTTCTCCTTTTCCTTCTACGTGCACGACATAGAAAGATAGGAAGTTAATTTGAAAATCCATTTTATCACCTGATTCTATTTTTTCAGCTTTTCTCAGTATAGAGAAGAGGAAAAGGATTCGTCAATGGTTCCAGAAGGTATTTCTTTCATACTGATTACGTACCTTTTTTAGAATATTTGTAAGCAGCCATTCGGCTGCTTGCTTTTTTAAATTACAAAAACTCTTACAAAAGTCACATAACCTATGAAGTTTTTTGAAAATCAATAAAATTAAGATAATAAGAGGACAGGAGGTCATAACATGGAACCAGCAAAAAAGTTGCAAACGCTTCCTACTATAGAGGAGCAAGCAGAAAATCAAAGCTTTTTATCAAAACTTAAAGAGTTGAAAGTAGGAGTTATTCCTTTACCTCTTTATGTAGCATTAGCACTGATTATTTATAGTGCATCTATATATAAGCAGCTTCCAGCTGATATGATTGGTGGTTTTGCCGTCATCATGGTCATGGGAATTTTACTTGGGGATATCGGATTGAAAATTCCTATATTGAAAGATATTGGAGGTCCGGCGATTTTAGCGCTCTTAGTCCCGTCTATTATGGTATTTTATAAGTTGATTAATCCGGCTGCAATGGGAGCGGTCACAACCTTGATGAAAACATCTAATTTCCTTTATCTTTATATTTCTTGTTTAGTTGCAGGTAGTATTCTTGGTATGAACCGTAAAGCATTATTACAAGGATTTACGCGTATGTTTGTTCCTCTCGTAGTAGGAACGCTTGCTTCCGTCGTGGCGGGAGTTTTAGTTGGATCATTGTTTGGATATGAGATGAAACATACATTTTTCTATATTGTCGTACCAATTATTGGTGGAGGAATTGGAGAGGGAATCTTACCGCTTTCCCTAGGATACTCTCAAATTTTAGGTAAATCAGCTGAAACATTTGTATCTCAAATGATACCGGCAGCTGTTATCGGAAATATCGTAGCGATTATTTGTGCCGGTTTAATGAAACGCTTAGGGGAGAAAAAACCGGAACTTACTGGAAATGGTGTACTAGTGAAAGCAAAAGGCGGCGACAAGATTACAAAAGAAACGAATATTAATAAACCTATTGATTTTTCACTAATGGGTGCCGGATTATTAATTGCCTGCGGTTTCTTCATTTTTGGTAACCTAGCACATAAATTTCTTGGCATTCCTGGTCCTGTACTCATGATTGTGGCTGCAACACTGGTCAAGTGTTTGAAAGTGATGCCTGCAAAAATGGAACAAGGCGCTTATCATTTATATAAATTTGTTTCAACAAGTTTAACATGGCCTCTCATGGTCGGTTTAGGTATTCTCTATATTCCATTAAAAGATGTAGTGAAAATTGTAACTCCAGCTTATGTTGTTGTTTGTTCTGTAGTTGTTGTTACGATGGTAGGAACCGGGTATTTAGTTGGGAAGTTTATGAAAATGTATCCTGTTGATGCAGCGATTGTAACAGGCTGTCACAGCGGTTTAGGCGGAACAGGCGATGTAGCCATTTTATCAGCTTCCAACCGGATGTCATTAATGCCGTTTGCGCAAGTTGCAACAAGACTTGGCGGCGCTTCCACTGTTATATTAGCAACATTGTTAATGAAATTATTAAGTTAAAAACGCTGTTAAAGAGCACTTGCATTGATGCGGAATGCATAATCTCGCAAGCTGCAAAGAAAGCAAAAGCAAACATCATCTATAAAGGGAGAGATATTGTATGTCAACTTTACGCGAAGAAGCATTAAAGATGCATAAAGAAAATCAAGGAAAGCTTGGTGTCCATTCTAAGGTTCCCGTACGTGATGCAAAAGATTTAAGTCTTGCTTATTCACCAGGCGTTGCAGAGCCTTGCTTGGACATTCACGAGGACGAAAGCAAAGTGTATGATTACACAATGAAGGGAAATCTCGTTGCCGTTGTTTCAGACGGAACAGCTGTACTCGGTCTTGGAAATATCGGTCCGAAAGCCGCTATGCCGGTCATGGAAGGAAAAGCGTTGCTTTTCAAATCGTTTGCTGATGTGGATGCATTCCCTATTTGCTTAGATACAACTGACCCGGATAAAATTGTGGAAGTTGTTAAATTATTAGAGCCGACTTTTGGCGGAGTGAACTTAGAAGACATCGCAGCACCGCAATGCTTTGAAATTGAAGATCGCTTACGAAAAGTTTGTGATATCCCTATTTTCCATGATGACCAACACGGTACGGCGATTGTGACTGCTGCCGGGTTAATCAACGCTCTTAAACTGGCGAACAAAAAAATAGAAGATATTCGTGTCGTGGCAAACGGTGC
>NZ_AUMR01000060.1:0-22513 GCF_000430785.1 Ectobacillus panaciterrae DSM 19096 | reverse complement strand
ATCTGAAATGGAAGCGACTTTTGGCTCGAAGTCGCATTTCATGACAAAGACGAACGGTGCGTCGAAGTATTTTCTCAGCTTTGCATTTGCGATAAGAAGTACGCCGCCCCGTACTGCGCTTGTATCTACATAGGAAGAAGAGAGTACTTCGTTAGCTGCTTGAAACGCTTCTTTTGTTTCAGAGAAACGGACGCGTTGGAACACGTTGAAGTTTGGATTGGAGTCTAAGGCGTGGCCTTCTTCTGTAATGAAATAGCCGATTTTTGTCGGAGCCTGCTCTCCCTTTGGGTGGCGTTCGACCTTGCGCTTGACGATTTTTGTCAGCTCGCCGTCCAAGAAGTCCTTTAGGGCGCTTTCTTCGTATTCTGTTTCGTCCAATGTTTGAAAATGCTTATAATATTTGGTTGTTTGTTCTCCTTTTTCTTCTACATGCACGACATAGAAAGATAGGAAGTTGATTTGAAAATCCTTTTTATCACCTGATTCTATTTAGTCAGCTTTTATCAGTATAGGGAAGAGGAAAAGGATTCGTCAATGGTTCCCGAGGGGATTTCTTCTATATGAAGCGGAGGGGGAGGCTCGATGTGAAAAAGCGGCAGGGGAATCAGCAGAGATGAGATAAGGTAAAATTTTATCAGCGGGGGAGTATCCCCGCTGATAAAGGTGGGAAAATCCGTGTTAAGAGCGAAGGCCATTTTCAGGATTTGGCCGCCATGCCTGTTCCAGAATAATAACGGCGACTGTTCCGACAAACAACCCGTTTCCAAAGACATATTGAATAATGGACGGAAGGTTTTGAAAAACACCGGAAGACAAAAACATAACGCCGCTTCCTAAAAGCACGCCAATTCCGAGAATGGTTAGACTGCGTTCGTGAAACGGGACTCTTGCGATGTTTTGGAAGCTTATCCCGATTAACTGTACGAAAGAAGCCAGTAAGGCTGCGGAGGCTACAGATCCTGGCAGCAAGGCTAGGTAATGAGTGATGATAGGGAAAAGTGAAATCATGACTAAGGTCAAACAAGCGATAAGAAACGGTGCGGTACGTTTTTGTTTTGTAAGGCGGATAAATCCGGCCGATACGGGTAAAGGAACAACACCGACAGTTGAAAATACTGATGACAAAATATGCGCAATTCCCCCTGCGAACGTTCCTCGGTTTAATTGCCCGGATGCCATTTTTGTCTCATTATATATTGCTTGATTAACAGCTGTAAGTGCGGCGATTGTGTTGGAAATCAAGATGATGACCATCAGAATCGTCGAGACTGCCATTCCTGTATTCCATTTAGGTACACCCCATGAAAAGATCTCGGGTAAACTCACGATGTGTGAAGAAACTGTAGTTTTTTCTATATGCCCAGTGATAAAAAATAAAGTCCAGCCTAATCCGATGCCGATTAACACGGCATATCCTTTCATCCATCCTTTTCCGGCAACAGACAAGATAATGACGGTAAAAAAGACGATAAAAGCGATGCATGTTGTAAATAAATCAAGTTGTGCACCTGCCTCCTTTACCTGCAGCATTCCTTTCAAAAATACGCCGCTTAATTGAAAGCATAATAGCAACAGAAATGTACCCGTGACGATCGGAGTAAATATAGATAAAATTCTCTGAACTAATCCCGTTGCTCCCAGCAAAATTAAAATGACACCTGTAATAATCATGCCTAATTCCAAAACTTGCAGCGTTTCGTGCAAATTTTGATTTTGTTCAATAGCGGCATACGCCAAAATCGTAAATACCCCAACCCAGGAACCGGCGGGACCGTCCGCTATCGGCAGCCGATGCCCTAGCCATCCCTGCAAAAAAGATGCTAACCCTACAACAAAGAAAGTTCGCTGCATCAAGGTAGAAATTTCCGCTTCCGAGAGGTGAAAAAGGTCACCGACTATTACTGGTAAAGCAACGGCATTCGCTAATAGAAAAATAAGCCATTGCAAAATACTTAGTAGGTTGTTGTTTTCGATGGATTGTGTTTTCAACTGTTTCATCCTTTCTGCATTCTATACAACTTATATATTGCTCCAGTTAAATTTAGATGAAGGTCTCTGAAGAAAAATACAAGTATCCAATTATTCTCCGTAAAATACCGGATATATGCATTATAAAAAATGTAGACTATCATTATTTTCTTAATTTTTACTTGTTTTTTAACTATCTTTACGAAAGGCGCCCAAAACCTTTACTTGTAACGGAAATTTGGTAGTTTAAAAGCTACAAAGCATGAAGTGTATGTCTCCTGACGGGAGATGTTTCATTTCACTGCTCATGATTTTTTCAACATATTACAGGGAATGAGGAGGAGTAGGTATGAAGCATTACTGGTTAACCAATGTCCGTATGGAAACGAATTATCTGTATGAAGGAGAGCTTGTGACAGGAACGGAAACGAAATTATTTTATTTGCTGATCGGAGGCGGAAAAGTGAAGGATATCATTCCTTCAAGCGAGGAGTTGCCGAAGGATGCCCTAACATATGACGCTTGTTCGTTACTGGCGTTGCCGACATTTGCTGAAATGCACATCCATATCGATAAAACATACTACGGCGGTCCTTGGAAAGCCCCAACACCTATAAAGAATATATTTACACGAATCAATGAAGAACAAGTACTTTTGCCTAAGCTTTTGCCGACAGCGAAAGAACGTGCCGAGAAGATTTTGGAATTAGAACTCCAAAATGGAACAACTTTTGTCCGCACGCATTGCAACATCGACCAAGTTGTAGGGTTGCAGAATTTGGAAGCCACAATGGCGGCGCTCCAAACGTATCAAGATAAAATGGATGCTGAAATTGTGGCGTTTCCTCAACATGGATTGCTGCGCAGCGATTCCATTCAGCTTGTCAAAGAAGCTATGCGCATGGGCGCAAATCTAGTGGGAGGTGTTGATCCAGCTACTGTTGACGATGATATCGAAAAATCTTTGATGACTATGATGGATATCGCTGTGGAATTTAATGCGGATGTAGATCTTCATTTGCATGATGGCAGCGAGTTAGGGATTTATACAATGAAACGTTTGGCCAAGCTGACAGAGGAAGCAGGCTGGCAAAATCGCGTAACCATCAGTCATGCGATTGGATTGGGAGATGTTTCTGAGAAGGAAGCTGCGGAGATGGCGGAGTTGCTTTCAAGCCTGGGAATCGGCATCGCTTCGACTGTTCCTGTAAGACAAGGAGTTATCCCGATTCCATTGCTTCACGAAAAAGGTGTGCGTGTCATGTTGGGAACAGATACGATTCAAGATCATTGGAATCCCTTCGGTACAGGCGATATGCTCGTAAAAGCGAACACTTTGGCACAAAGATTTCATTGGATACATGAACAGGCGCTCGGCAAAGCTCTTGGTTTTATCACAAACGGCAAGGAAACTTTAGGTCATAATAAGGAAGATCAGTGGCTTAAAGCGGGAGATTTGGCAAGCTTTGTTTTAGTAGAAGCTTCCTGCTCGGCAGAAGCTGTAGCTCGCGTTTCTAAACGCCAAGCTGTTTTCTTTAAAGGAAACCTCGTAGCGGGCAAATTGCCATCTGAAGAATACAGCCATGCTTAAACGTTAAGGTTCATTTTCTTAAGCCATGCTTATTCAGAACAAAGGGGATAGAAAATAGATTCATAGCGGAAGAGCTCTGCTATCTATGGCAGCGCTGTTCCGTAAAATTTCAACTAAAAATGTCTTAATATTTTAAATTTACAGAGAAGGAATGTGGAATGATGAAGAAAATATACGTTTTAGCTTTCATACCAATATTATTCTTGCTTGGGATCCCAATTTGGGGCAATAAGGTTACTCCTTATATACTGGGCCTGCCTTTCTTTATTTTTTGGATATGCTTCTCAGTAATTTTGACGGCTGTAACGCTCAGTATCATTTACAAATTTGATCCTGTTGCCAAGGAGGAACAAGAATGACAACTTCTTTGATTATTATGGGGATATTTCTCTTATTTACATGCGGACTGGGGATTCAGGCGAAACGCGGAAAAGACATGGATTTGGAGCAATGGGCAGTGGGAGGCCGGGGATTCGGTACGGTTCTCGTATTCTTATTGCTGGCAGGAGAGACGTACACTACGTTTACCCTATTAGGCGGAAGCGGTTGGGCGTATGGAAAAGGTGGACCAGCTCTTTATATCATTACATACGGAACGCTGGCCAACATAATAGCATATTGGATGCTCCCTGCCATTTGGAAATATGCGAAGGAACATCGATTGGTTTCACAAACGGATTATTTCGTCAGCAAATACGAAAGTAAAGGGCTAGGTATATTAGTGGCCGCTGTATCTATTGTTGCCATGATCCCTTATTTGATTATCCAGCTAAGGGGGCTGGGGATTATTGTATCTGAGGCGTCCTATGGGCATATTTCCTCTACTGTGGCCATTTGGGCATCCATGGCGATATTGGTGATTTATGTAATGCTATCAGGTATCCATGGATCCGCTTGGACAGCTGTTGTAAAAGATTTTATGATTTTAGCGATTGTTGTTTTCCTTGGAATCTATTTTCCTGTTCATTATTACGGCGGAATCCAAGATATGTTCGAGAGCATTGAGCAGGCAAAGCCGGGCTTTTTGACATTGCCTTCCCAAGGGATGAGTCCATCTTGGTTTATTTCAACCATTATCCTCCTTTCTTTAGGCTATTATATGTACCCGCATTCATTCAGCGCTATTTATTCGGCTAAAAGCGCAAATAGCATAAGAAAAAATGCCAGTATTATGCCTATTTATTCACTCATTATCTTATTCGTATTTTTTGTCGGGTTCGCAGCAATTTTACAAGTTCCGGGTTTAACAGGTCCTAATGTTGATTTGGCTTTATTCCGCTTGTCCATTAAAACGTTCGACCCTTGGCTGATAGGACTTATCGGAGCGGTGGGACTTCTGACGGCTCTTGTGCCGGGCTCCATGATCTTAATGGCGATGGCAACATTGATTGCAAAGAATATATATAAGGAATTAGCGCCTTCGGCAACTGACAGAAGAGTCATGCTTGTCGCCAAAATGACAGTTCCTGTTATTGGAATAGTTGCTGTATGCTTCACATTATACGGAGCAAAAACGATTGCGTCTCTATTAATTGTGGGCTCAAGCTTGATTACCCAGATTGCACCATCCGTATTGCTCAGCTTGCCAAAAAAGCCTCTTATCACAAAACAAGGTTCATTTGCGGGAATCATAACAGGGGTATGTATCGTTTCTTATTTAACTTTGACAAACACGACAATCGGTACACTTTTTCCAAATCTTCCGCAGCAGATAAAAGATATAAATATTGGTGTCATTGCTTTGCTTATAAATATTGCTGTATCTGTAACGGTGAGCGCTATTTCTAAAGCGGCGTTTGCAAAGATGGATACAAAGAAAAAATCCCATGTTTCATAGAATCATAAATAGTCATAGGTTATAGGCGGCATTTTATAAGAAATTAAATCAAGCCACTTTATTTTCCTAATGGAGTTTGAATGCTTTGAAAAGTTATTTTGTTTATTCACTTCCGATAATCTGGATTATGTGAATAAGAAAGCTCGTCAGAACAAGATCTGACGGGCTTTTTTTATAAAATATTGATAGATTGATTTTTGATTCCGAGGGTTTATGTTCATCTCCGATAAATTGAGAGTTTACTATTTTTTTCTTTCTTTTTGAAAAAAACAAATGATATAATGTTAAAAAATGGAATTTTATTGAAGGGGTTTTGTCGACTAATTCCAAAGTCAAATTGGTTTATTTGTTCAGAAAGCCTAACTAATAAAGAAATGGAAAAATGTAGAATTACATAATTGCAGTATCAAAAAAGGTACAGGCAACAAGAGATTGGAGGAAGACGTATATTGGAGAACGCGATCGTTATTGGAGGAAGCATTGCAGGAAAACTGATTGCTAAAGCTTTGTCTCATTCCTTTTTTTTAGTTTTCTCTACTATTATTTACTTTATAAGACCTATTGTTATGTAAAGAAGTTATATTGTTGGGCCAAGCGGGAGCCAAACCTAGAAGCTACCCAAGATTTAAACATGTAGGAATTCCTCAAAGCATATATTTTGACATATAGGTTCGTGGGGGGAATATTTGTGTCAAATTATAGAATCAATAAAACTCCAATTATCTTTGTACCGGGGTTATTTGGTTCAATGAGCGATGTCATAATCCCCGGTACCGGTAATTGGAGCTTCGGAATTGCCGGAGTGGTGTATGAGCCATTTGTTCAAATATTAGAAAGCATGGGCTATCAGCGGAATGTAAATCTTTTTATTTGCTTTTATGATTGGAGTCAAAGCATCACCCATTCTGCACGGAATTACTTAGCAGAAAAAATCAAGGAGGCAAAATTGAAAACAGGTACCAACAAAGTGAATTTGGTTTGTCATAGTATGGGAGGGTTGGTCGCACAATCGTATATCCAAAGTAAATCCTATCTCCATGATGTTGATAAAGTAATCCTATTATGTACACCTAATGCCGGCTCTGCCCCAAATTACAGCTATTGGACAGGAGGAGAACTACCCGTAAATCCGTCATCAAAAATCAACTTTATCCATTACTATATGGCTATGTATATTCAGTATTTGAGTAAACGCTATAAACTGGGGAAAATTGAGGCAATTCATACTAGTTAGTTATAATTGTATGATTTGGATATATATAGGTTTTTATCATTTGTCAAATCGTTATGGCAGGCATGATCGGTGCTTTTTTAGAGGAATTGTTCTTTTCATTCGTTGTACTGTTAATAAAAACAAAAAGAATTCCATTGAGCAAGAATTAGGCAGGGTAATTGAACTCTTGCAGAAGAAACAAAAAGACTAAAGTATATGATGTCGATGTACAAAACCTAAGCTATGTGAGTCGGTTATGTATACGAAATATCTAAAGGAAATTTACTCTTTAAGTGAGAATGTAATAGCTTAGTAAAGCTGTTGCTAAAAGCTCGTTTATGAAGACAGAATTGAAAGGGGCTATTCGCATGGACATTAGAACATGGACAGCAGTCGACCGCTACATCACTGATCTGCTGGTGCTACCTGATTCCGCGCTCGATGCGGCACTTCAGGCCAACGCAGCGGCTGATCTGCCGCCGATCGATGTTTCTCCGAACCAAGGCGCGCTGCTGCAGCTGTTAGCGCGGGTTCAAGGCGCGCGCACCATCTTGGAAATCGGCACGCTGGGTGGTTACAGTACGATTTGGCTCGCACGTGCACTGCCTGCCGACGGGCACCTAATCACGCTGGAGGCCGACCCGAAACACGCCGAAGTCGCACGCTCCAATATCGCGTACGCTGGCCTGGCTGATGTTGTTGAATTACGCATCGGGCCGGCACTGGAGACATTGCCGCGGCTCGCGGTTGAGGGTCACGGCCCATTTGATCTGATCTTCATCGATGCCGACAAGCCAAACAATCCGAATTACTTCGCGTGGGCACTCAAGCTTTCGCGCCCCGGCAGCCTGATCATTTGCGATAATGTCGTACGTGGCGGAGCGGTGATTGACGCCGCCATTGATGATCCTCGCGTTCAGGGAGTGCGCGACTTCTATGAGCTTCTCGCTACTGAGCCGCGCGTGAGTGCCACCGCAATCCAGACCGTGGGTAGCAAAGGGTATGACGGCTTCGCGATTGCACTAGTCACAGATGGTAAGTAGTGGTCCTATCGTCAGACGCGGATTTTTCCTGTGGGGGGTAACACGAGCTATTAGAAGTTCGGATGTGTGCGAATTTCTAGTAAACCTCAAAAAGATGAACATCAAATTCAAAACACGAAAAATGGGAGATAGATGATAGGAAATATTTTTGTTGATAAGCAATCATAAAAAATATCCAGACTGCGAATTGCTTCAACCACACCAGGTATGGAAAGATAATTTAATTGTGAAAAGCGTTAAGGAGTGGAACAAAGCCATCCTTAACGCTTTTTTTGCTGAGTACTTATTTTTAATTACTTGCACAATCTAAAAATACGAAGCTATGATTCTTTACCCATTTGTGCAGAATAGTTCGTGCTGCAATCTCACATACTTCGAGCGCTTCAAATTCAATTCATTGAATTCTTCTCAGCTATATTAAAAGATTTATCATTTCAACGTTTCAATTTGCTATTTTAAGCAAAATGGCAGTGGCACTTACTTCCTTCCTCTCTCTGGTTTACCCTTGCATGGACCACTCCAATGGTTTGACCGCTTCTGTACGTCGCCGGATGCTCTCGCCCCACTTAAAAAGACTGTTTTTTTATTCAGTTGTAGTAAGTATATGAAAGATAGTTTCAAGCAAGTATCTACAATAAATATGCAACTTTAGCAAAATGATAATTTTGCACTTTGTATGTAAGTTTTGCAATCTATGAATATAAAGCCTAGTAAATATAGTTTAAAAGATAGTAAATATTCTTAAAATTTAAATCTTTCAGTTTATTTATAATTCAAATAAGCCTTATTTATATTATCAGGAAGGGGAGAACAAGGGCGAAATGAGACACTCGGAAAGAAGTATGAAATATCTTAATGGAAAATGGAAGAAAGGATTAGTATTTCTATGTTTTGCATTTATACTCATAGTTACTTCCTGTTCTACAGGAAGTAACCCGACAAGCGGTACGAAAAAAGAGACGAAGCAAGCTAAGCAAGGAGGTACATTGGTTGTCGCGCGTCAATCCGATGCTACAAAGTTAGATCCCCAGTTCATTACCGATATTCCTTCAGCAAACGTCATTTATCAAAAGGTATATGAAACATTGGTTACCCCGGATAAGGATATGAGACCGCAGCCTTTGTTGGCAACTGAATGGAAACAGGCGGATAATACTACATGGGAATTTAAACTGCGAAAAGGCGTCAAGTTTCAAGACGGAGCTGATTTGAATGCGGAAGCTGTGAAAAAAACATTTGAACGTCTTCTTGATCCGAAAACAGGTTCACCGCAACGAGAGAAGTTCGCTATGATTAAGGAAATTAAAGCAATTGACGATTATACGGTACAATTTATTCTCAGTTATCCATATGCGCCGCTTCTCTCAATATTGGGAAGTAATGAAGGCAGTATTTTGAGCCCTAAAGCCCTTCAAGAGGATTCTAGTAAATTGGCACAACATCCAGTTGGGACAGGACCGTATGTATTTGATTCTTGGAAATCCGGTGAAGAAATAGTGTTGAAGAAAAATCCGGAATACTGGGGCAAGAAGCCGAACATTGATAAAGTTGTATTTAAAGTTGTTCCTGAAGATGCTACACGTATAGCAATGGTAGAGACTGGTGAAGCAAGCATCACTGACCAGGTTCCGGTAACAGAAATTGCCCGCATCGAATCCTCCAGTACAATGAAGCTCTACCGTACAGAGGGATTGGCGGTTGAGTATGTAGGGTTTAATGTGACAAAGAAACCATTTGATAACGTAAAAGTGCGACAAGCCATCAGCCATGCTATTGAGCGCAAATCTATCATCAAAGGAGTATACAACAACGTCGGAAAATTGGCGAATTCAGCCATGAGCTCTAAAGTATTCGGATACAGTGAAAATGTTAAACCGTATAATTATGATGTTAATGAGGCGAAAAAACTGTTAAAAGAAGCAGGATACGAAAACGGATTAGACTTAACTCTCATCACAAGCGATCGAAAAGAACGGATCAATATGGCGGAAGTGATTCAATCCCAGCTCAAGGGGATTGGCGTTAATGTAAAAGTGCAAGTTTTAGAATATGGAGCCTATATTGATGCAATCAATAACGGAAAAGATGATTTATTCATCGGAGGTTGGGGCAATGCAACAGGAGACGGAGACTATAATCAGTATAATTTGTTCCATTCAGCTTCCCGCGGACCTGCAGGAAACAGTTTCTTCTACAATAATCCGAAAGCAGACAGCCTTATTGAAGCGGCAAGACGTGAGCAAGATGAAAAGAAACGGCAAAAATTATATGAAGAGGTAATGCAGCTAGAAATGCAAGATGCTGTATACATCCCGATTCGTGTTTATGAACATCTGGCCGTTTCCAACAAGAGTGTAGACAATTTTTGGTTAAGTCCCGTTAATTACTTAATGATTAACGAAGCAGTATTGAAATAAAATGAAGATTCACCGGCGAGACCTTGCAGTCAAATGCCTAGAGCCGAATAAGTGATAAAAACAAAGTGCCTAGGCGAAACGACTAGGCACTTTGTTTTTTCTTACTTTTCGAAAGAAATTCTCCTCTTCAAACGTGAATGGCCGGGACAGCGCCGACACTAAGTGGAGGGAGTTGGAGTTAGTATAGTTCTATGGACACATCTTTGTGTGGTCAGTACAATGAATGACAGAAAGGATGTGTCCAGACATGGAACGCAAACATTACAACGAAGATTTTAAAAAAATGGTGGTAGATCTTTATCACTCTGGCAGCTCAGTAAAACAGTTATCAGACGAATATGGCATATCGGAAACAGCCTTGTATAAGTGGATTAAACAATTTTCACCCATCCAAGTATCTCAAGATGAAACAATGACTCTTCAAGACATGAAGCAACTTCAGAAGGAGATTGCTCGCTTACAGGAGGAAAATGAAATCCTAAAAAAGGCTATGGCCATATTCGCGAGAAAGTAACAGAAACTGAACTGACAGAATTGATTGAGAATCAAGCGGAGAAGCATTCTATCCAGGTGATGTGTCGTGTACTCGGGATTCCTAGAAGTACATATTATCAACGACAGAAGGCTGTTCCATCCAACAGAGAGCGTGAAAACAGAGAGTATACAAAACAAATCTATCGCATTCATGAAGAGAGTAAGCAACGATACGGCGCGCCCAAAATCCATCGGATTTTAGGGCATGAAGGTGTTACAATTAGCTTGAAACGTGTACAGCGTCTCATGAGAAGAGCTGGCATCCATTCCATCACAAAAAAGAAGTACAGTCCACAAGTGAGTTCTCATTCTGTGGAGGATCGAGAGAACCTGTTGGAACAAGACTTCTCCACAACAGGACTGAACCAGAAGTGGGTCGCTGACATCACATACATCAACACTCTTAAGGACGGTTGGTGCTATCTAGCGACTGTCATGGACTTGCATTCTCGGAAAATCATCGGGTTTTGTTTTTCACGTCACATGACGACGGATACGGTACTAACAGCTTTAGAAAACGCTTACTCCTCTCAAAAGCCTAAGACGAACTTAGTGCTTCATAGTGACCTTGGTTCGCAATACACCAGTGTAGAGTTCGAAGAACGGTTACAAGAACTGGCCATTCAACACTCATTCAGCCGAAAAGGCTGCCCATATGACAATGCTTGTATTGAGTCTTTCCATGCCATTCTCAAGAAAGAGGAAGTACACCATGTTCGGTATCTTAACTTTGAAGGTGCCAAACTAGCTTTATTCCGTTATATCGAGGGCTGGTATAACAGGAAGCGAATTCATGGAAGCATTGGGTATATGACTCCTCAAGCTTTCGAGGATCAAGCTCGAAAGTCAGCATAATCCTCACATTTTTGTGTCCAACTTATTGACTCAAATCCAAGTTCATGAGACTGGCTTTTGTTTACGCACAAACAAAAGCAGATATAAAAATGACAATGCAGCCGACAATAAAAAGCTGATCCAGATGGACGCTAAGCTTCCGATATAATAAGAAGTGATGGTGCTCATAATCCAGCCTGCCGCTGAACAAAAAGGAAGAAAGGGCGGTATCGGCTTAGTTCGCAAGATAATGATAGCCATGGGAACAACGATAGAGGCGTATATTTGGCCGAAAAAGAATAGCAATTCCAGTAAACTTGGCGAAAGAATACTGACAACAATAAACAGGACAATGCATATGAAACCGGACAATATATACGACCGTTTAAACTGATCGCTGTCAGAAAGGCTTTTCCATTCACTTAATATGTTTCGAACGAAAAGAACTGTTGTAGCATGCAGCTCGGTGCCAACGGTGAAAGAAATGGCGACAAGACAGCAAACAATGAATAACGCAATTAAAAGAAGCGGATGAATCTTTTCTATCAATTGCGAGAGCAATGTAAAGGTATCTTTATAACCGTGATTAAAAATGGCAGTCATGAGCAGGGAAGATACGGCAAGTGGAATCGTCGTCCAAATGAGACCGGTTAACATGAAAGTCAGAGAAATTTTTCGGGGGTGAAGCATCGAAAGTCTTTGCCATGTTGACCGATCTGTCATGACTTGACCGGTTCCTACCAAGACAGCAGTAGCAATAAACCAAAGGCTGTCATAGTTTTTTAAGTAAAGCAAATAAGGATGGTAGAGGTTGATCCCCTCGTATATAGGATAAACGCCCTCCTGAATGAAGAAGTATACAGGTAAAATAATAACTGTCGCAAAAATAAGGATCACTTTAAAAGCCGCCAATTGCTGAATCTTTTTCATTCCTCCGAGACCGGCGAAGATAAAGCAATAAGCAAAAAAAAGAAAGAGACCATATTGCACTGGCATAGGGAATACTAAATGAAGAAGCAATCCAGCTCCCATCGCTTGCACAAAGAGAGAATCAAAACCGGTCAGCATAAGAATGAACATCATATACCAATAACCGCTTTTAGATAGCTTTATGCGAAGAATGTCCCCGATTGTATGAAAGTTAGGAAACTGTGTTCTGATATGCTTAACTAGCAATCCGAACAATCCAAACGAAATTGCCCCCATTAACGAATAACCGATCCCTCCGATTAATCCATATTTCATAAGTGTTTCTGGTGAAGATAAAATAGTGTTGCCGGTAATCCATCTCGCAAGAAGTGTTACGACCCCGTAGCCTACCCCCAGCTTAATTCCGGCCGTAATATAATGCTCATAACTTGTTTCTTTCAACGCTTTAGCTCCTTTAATCTGTAGTCCCTGGGTGACAGGCCGGTTATTTTTCTAAATAGGTGACTGAAGTAGTGCTGACTGTTAAAACCACATTCTTCCGCTATCGTATAGATGTTTCTGTCCATATTGTCTTTTAGCAGTTGTTTTGCGGCTTCAATCCTGTACTGATTCAAGTATTCCGAGAATCCCAATCCCACTTCTTCGTGGAATTTCCTGCTGAGATAAGCAGGATTCATGTGAATTTTGGAAGCGATATAGGTAAGATTCAGCCTCTCTTTATATTCTTCTTTAATAATTTCAATTGTCTTTTGAATAAAGTCAGAATAAACGTCAATATGTTTATATTTTTTTAAAACTCTGACTAGCTCTTCTTCTATGATAGGCTTCGTGATATAATCTGTGACTCCGAGACGAATGGAGGTGTGAGCGTACTCAAATGTTTGGAAAGCGGTGACAATAATTAAGTCCATATCATATTTTTTCTTGAGTTCCATCCCTAAATCTAATCCGTTTTTGCCTGGGAGCTGAATGTCTAAAAAGGCAAGAAAAATATGTTCTTTTTCCGCGATCCGTAGCGCTTCGCTCGCATCAAGCGCTTTCAGTATTTTATATTGAGGAAATTGGAGTTTAATAAGGTACTCCAGCTGTTCAAGCTCAAGCGGTTCATCATCCACTAGCAAGATGTTCATCATCTTTCCCTCCTTATAAGTATAAAAGTGTCAAGAAGAATACGTTAACGGCCAAATGACTTCTACGCTTGTCCCATCCTTTGTATGGGTAAGAGAAACATTGGTATGCGAATTCGGAAAGATAATGCGTAAACGGTTCTTAATATTTTGAATACCATAACCAGTATCTAAAGAAGTTTGTGCTTCCTCCGATTGTACAGCACTGTTCCAAACAATCAGACTTACTTGGTGATTATCTAGATGAATAGAAATGATAAGCCGCGCTGGTCCTGCTTGCTTTTCAAATGCGTGTTTAAAAGAGTTTTCAACTAAAGTTTGCAGCAAAAAGGGCGGGGTTAGTGCATGTTGGGTTTCGTCCTCCACATTGATTTGAAACTGAAGCCGTTCGCCAAAGCGAAGCCTTTGAATCTCTAAATAATAATTGGTATAACGAAGCTCATCTTCTATTGTGATCAATGAGTCGTTCGTACGATATTTGAATTTCATAAACATCGAGAGCACTTCAATGGCTCGAATCAGTTCACGTTTTCGGTCCAATCTGGCAAGGCTCATAATGACGTTAAGAGTATTAAAAAAGAAATGCGGCTGAATTTGCTGGTTTAATTGATTATATAATGCTTTCTGCAATTCCTGTTCAAGAGCAAGCTCTCTCGCTTGATTTTCCAGCGAGTCGATTCTTTTTTCGAAGATAAATAAAAATAATAATATAAAAGCTCCGACCAAGGGGGCAAGAACACATATCACGATATAAATAGAAAAGGATTCGAATGAGAGCATGTAAATTCCTACCTTTTTCATATTTGCAAAAGGGAGTATACATATACATACTCCCTTTTACTTATCCAGCTATTACTATTGTAAAGAATAAAGTTAAAAAAACAAATTTATGCGTAGTGACAGCTGACGAAGTGCTGTTGTCCCTGTTCAAGCAGCGGAGGCTCTTGGTTTCTGCATGTATCGGTTGCTAACGGACAGCGAGTATGAAACCGGCATCCGCTCGGAGGGTGTAAAGGAGATGGGACATCTCCCTTTAAAAGAATCCGTTCCTTTTTGTAAGCAGGATCGGGAACAGGGATGGAAGAGAGCAGCGCTTGTGTGTAAGGATGTTTTGGGTTATTGAAAATCGCGTTCTTGTCAGAAATCTCGACGATTTTACCTAAGTACATGACCAGCACCCGATCAGAAATGTGGCGAACTACACTTAAATCGTGCGAGATGAATAGATACGTTAGTTTAAATTGTTTTTGCAGTTTTTTCAGCAGATTAAGAATTTGCGCTTGGATCGATACATCCAGAGCTGATACTGCTTCGTCACAAATAACGAGCTTTGGCTCCACTGCGAGAGCCCTTGCAATTCCAATTCTTTGGCGCTGCCCTCCGCTGAACTCATGAGGGTAGCGATCGAGCGCTTCGGGAGGCAAGCCGACATGCTGCAAGAGCTCCAGCATGCGGTCTTCTCTTTGTTCTTTTGGCACAACTGTTTGAATCGCGATGGCTTCGTTTAAAATTTGCCGGATCGTTTGCCTAGGGTTAAGGGAAGCAAAAGGGTCCTGAAATATGATTTGAAGATCTCCCCGTACTTTTCTTAGTTCCTTCTTGCTTAAGCCTAAAAGATTTCGCTGCTGAAATAAAATTTTTCCATCCGTAGGCTCATCCAAACGAAGGATCGCTCTTCCGGTAGTGGATTTTCCGCATCCCGATTCTCCGACAATACTTAATGTTTCTCCCTCGTAAAGCTGGAACGAAATATCATCAACAGCTTTTACAACACTTTTTTTCTGTAATATAGAATCACTTTTAACGGGAAAGTATTGCTTTAAGTTCTCGACAGATAAAATAGCCTTTTTGTTTTCTTGTACATGTTCTGCTGCTCTCATGATTGGGAAACCTCCGTCCAATTAGGGGTTTTGCCCCAGGAATCTGTGTATTTCCAGCAACGTACGCTATGACCCTCTTCACTCACCAATAATTCCGGATGCTTTTCTGAACAAATCGGCTTCGCATGTGAACAACGGGAGGCAAACCGACATCCTTTCAGCATTTCGAAAGGGCTGGGAACATTGCCCGGGATGGTTCTTAGCTCTTCTTGATCCTCGTTGATTTTTGGCAGCGAGTCCAGCAATCCTTGTGTATAGGGATGTTTAGGCAGTTGGAAAATCTTCTCGGTCGGGCCGTATTCCACAATATGGCCAGCATACATAACAGCTACTTGATCACATGTTTCCGCCACTACTCCCAAATCATGCGTAATCATGACAACACCCATTCCAAGCTGCTTTTGCAAGTCCTTGATCAGCGCTAAAATTTGTGCTTGAATGGTTACGTCAAGGGCGGTGGTTGGTTCGTCTGCAATCAAGACCTCTGGTGTGCAAGCTAATGCCATGGCGATCATCACGCGTTGCCTCATACCGCCGCTTAGTTGGAAAGGTTCTTGTTTTGCCCGTTTTTCAGCTGAAGGAATCCCGACTAATTTCAACATATCCACTGCTTTGTTCCATGCTTCCTTTTTTCCCGCTTTTTGATGGAGGCGAATAGCTTCGGCGATTTGTTCGCCGACCGGAATAACGGGGTTCAAAGAAGTCATAGGTTCTTGGAAAATCATCGATATTTCATTTCCGCGAATTTTTCGCATCTCTTCATTCGATACAGATACTAGGTCTTTCTCCTTGAATAAGATCGAACCTTCCACGATTTTACCGGGTGGGGAAGGGATTAGACGTAAAATGGAAAGAGAGGTCATGCTTTTTCCGCATCCCGACTCTCCGACAATTCCGAGTGTTTCTCCTTTATAAAGAACAAAGTCTATCCCATCCACAGCTTTGCTGACGCCTTTTTTGGTGAAAAAGTGTGTTTTTAAGCCTTTTACTTCGAGTACGATTTCTTTATGATAATCTGCCATTGTTTTCACCTGCCAATCAATTTAGTTCAATTCTTTTATTGAAGAAACGATAGAGAATATCGACGATCAGGTTCACCAACACAAAGATAAGAGAAGCAACGAGTATGCCGCCTTGTACCATCGGTAAATCCCGCATTCGAATCGAGTCGATAATCAATCTGCCTAGTCCATTGATAGCGAATATGGATTCTGTCAGTACTGTTCCTCCTAGAAGAGAGCCAAATTGTAATCCGACTACTGTAATGACAGGAATAAGGGCATTTCGCAATGCGTGTTTATAAAGGATGATATATTCCCTAATCCCCTTTGCCCTTGCTGTACGAATATAATCTTGCCGAATCACTTCTATCATGCTGGAACGGGCCATGCGTGCGACGATGGCGGCTCCCCCAACTCCAAGCGTTACAGCCGGCAATACGATATTAAGCCAGCTGTCCCAGCCTGCAACAGGAAAAACGTGAAGCCGGACAGAAAAAAAGTACATAAGCATTAAGCCAAGCCAAAAGCTCGGTAAAGAAATTCCAAGCAAAGCCACAAGCATGACGCTCATATCCGTAAAGGAATACGGTTTGACCGCGGCAATGATTCCAGCTGCCATTCCCAGCACGATTGTGATAAGAATGCTGTAGAAAGCAAGCTCTAAAGTAATGGGTAAGCGAGCTATAATTTCATCCATTACAGGCTTGCTACTTTTCAGTGAAATGCCGAGATCTCCGCTTAACAGGTGGGATAAGTAACTAAAATATTGAACGAAGAAAGGGTCATCGAGTCCAAGCTGTTCTCGAATCCGTTGTACAGTTTCATGCGAAGCGCCTTCACCGGCCATGAGAACCGCCGGATCTCCAGGGACGAGCTGCATAATGAAAAAGACAACAAAGGTGACGCCGATAATTACCGGAATAGTCTGCAATAAACGCCGAAATATGAACATTGCCATGCATGAAGCCTCCTCTATGATTTTTCCGCTAATCCCCGTTGGTGGGAGTTTTACGTTACTGATTCTTTCTTGGGTCGAAAATGTCCCGCAATCCATCTCCTAAAATATTAAAACCTAATACTAAAATTGAGATAGCAAGCCCTGGAAATAAAGCAACATATGGAGCACTAAATAAAAAGTCGCGGCCGTTGCTCAGCATAGTCCCCCATTCTGAAGAAGGCGGCTGTGCACCCATCCCTAAAAAGGAAAGACCGGCGGCTGATAAAATGGCGGTGCCTAAGCGCAAAGTGCCCTGAATGATAATAGGTGACAAAATATTAGGTAAAATATGATAGAAAATGATAGTTGCATCCGTTGCTCCCAAGGAACGAATCGCATCGATATATTCAAGCTTTTTCACTTCGAGAGTAGATCCTCGGACAATACGGGCAAATAAAGGAACTGAAAAGATTCCCACTGCAATCGTTACATTTATAAGACTCGGCCCCAGAGCACTGATAATGGCCAGAGCCAACAAAATGCCGGGGAACGCCAACATAACATCAATGATTCTCATGATTACCGTATCGATCCACCGACCGTAATAACCGGCTGTGAGTCCCAGAATAATTCCGAAAAACGCACCGAATAAAACGGAGGTAAATCCGATTCCCATGGATAAACGGGAACCGTACAAGACTCTGCTTAAAATGTCCCTTCCCTTATCATCTGTTCCCATTATATGCTCCAGTGAAGGGGGGTGAAGCCGGTTGTTCAAGTCAATGCTGTATGGGTCATAAGGAGCAAGCAAAGGAGCGAAAAGAGCAATTAGGATATAGAAGATGATAATAACGGTTCCTAATAAAGCTGCCTTATTTTCGGTCAAAGATTCAATAAAATGTTTCAACCGACTTGTTTTTCGATGTTTACTATTTTTGGGAAACACAAGCAGTTGCGCTTCTGATTCATTCAACTGAGTATTCATGGTTTTCTCCTCCTTATGTTTTTTCCTGGAACCTCACCTTTTCAGAATTCAATTAACAGAACTTTTATTAGTAGAAAAGATAGGCTATCGATACTTGTAGTATTCAAACTATCAAATTTATATAAGAAGTAAAGATTTTAAAAGAATATTGTAAAGATAATTAAAAATAGAGTAAAAATTATGAAAATAATGATAGTTTTCTTTTTTTATAATTTATTACAGACCTTTCCTTTTGGATGAAAACTGGAAAAGAATAGGTGCCAAAGAAGGTCGCTGAGTTTTGAGACTTACACCGATGCTCATGAGAAACTGCAATGAAAAGAGGCCTAAGCTGTGTGCATGGGAAAGGGCGATTCAAACTTTTAAAAAGGAGGAATGAAAGGTTGAACACATATTGGTTAAAAAATGTCCGTTTAGAAAAAGGATTTATTTATGAAGGGGAACAAACTGTTGCAACGGAAACGGAATTAGTGGACATCAAAGTGGAAAATGGTGTTATTAGTGAAATTATTGTAGACGCAGAAATAAAAGAAAACGAGGTTTTGCTGGATGCAGAAGGTTCTTTGCTTCTACCTTCTTTAAGGGATATGCATATTCATATTGATAAAACGTACTACGGAGGCCCTTGGAAAGCATGCACTCCCATTACAAAAGGCATTTTTACAAGAATAGAAGAAGAAAAACAATTATTGCCGAGACTGCTCTATACTGCAAAAGAGCGGGCAGAAAAGATGATCGAGCTTTTTCTCAGAAATGGGCATACGCATATTAGAACGCATTGCAATATTGATCCTGTTATCGGCCTGAAAAATCTAGAAGCGACTGTTCAAGCTTTAGAAACGTATAACGGGCAGCTTACATATGAAATTGTTGCATTCCCACAGCACGGCCTGCTTCGCAGCGAATCCGTTGAGTTGGTCCGCCAAGCAATGAAAAATGGGGCAACTCTGGTAGGGGGAGTAGACCCGGCAACAGTTGACAGAAATATTGAGAAATCTCTTTACACTATATTTGACATAGCTGTCGAAGCTGGGAAAGGAATCGATATTCATTTACATGATCCGAATACTTTAGGGGCGTTTACAATGGAACGTATCGCTGATTTAACAAAAGATTCGGACCTTAAAGGAAAAGTGACGATCAGTCACGGTATCTCCCTTGGAGATTTGCATGGAGAGACGTTGGAAGACCTGGTATCTACACTGACGGAACAAGAGATAGACGTAACGACAACCGTGCCTATCAATCGGGCGTCCATTCCGATCCCAATACTGGATAAATTGGGAATGAATGTATCACTGGGACATGACAGCATTACGGATCACTGGTCTCCATTCGGCACTGGAAATACGATTCAAAAGATGTCAATTTTAGCTGAGCGCTTCCGAATGATTGATGAATATTCGCTCTCCCGTGTACTGAAATACGGAACAGGCGGTATCTTGCCTTTAAATGAAAGCGGCCAGCAGGAATGGCCTAAAGTTGGAGACGAGGCAACAATGATGCTAGTGAATGCAGGATGTTCCGCAGAGGCAGTGGCGCGCAGAGCGGATGTAAAAGAAGTATTCTTTAAAGGACGTCCTGTTAAACCGAAGCATTCCGAAATGCACGCTTGATTTCATATAACTTAGAAAAGCCGGCAACATTGAGAAAGGGGAAAGAAAAATTATGAATACTCCATCCGTATTTTGGTTAACAAATATAAAACTGGAAACAGGATTTGAACAAGCTGAAGATGGTTCCTTTCAAACAAAGGCTGAATTATTTCATTTGAAAATAGAGAATGGAATCATTAGTGATGTGCAAAAAAAATCTGAAAATTCCATATTACATGCACCTGCAGTGGATGCAAAAGGGTTACTAGGGATTCCAACTTTCCGAGAAATGCATAACCACTTGGATAAAACGTATCTTACCCTGAACTGGAAAGCGTGCAAGCCAGTAAAAAACCTAACGGAACGTTTAAAGCACGAAGCAACGGAGCTTGAGGAATTGGCAGGAAGCGTGAAACAGCGAGCGGGCAAAATGATTGAAACCATCTTGGCGAATGGTTCCACGCACATTCGAACGCATGTAAACATTGATCCGTTTATAGGACTTAAGAATTTGGAAGGAATACGAGAAGCCCTGGATGAGTACAGGGGCAAATTAACTTATGAAATAGTAGCATTTCCGCAGCACGGTTTATTGCGAGAGGATGTACCGTCCTTGATGAAGGAAGCCATGAGAATGGGAGCGCACATTGTAGGCGGCCTTGACCCGGCAGGAATAGATAAAAAGGTTGAGGCATCTCTCTATGAAATGATGAACATTGCAACAGAGTTTGATGCCGATGTTGATATTCATTTACATGATTCAGGACATGTGGGGTTTTATACGATTGATAAATTGGCAGAAATGGTAGAAGACGCAAAATGGCATCATCGCGCTGCCATCAGCCACGCCTTTTGCTTAGGCGATGTGCCTTCCCAGCAAGCGGATGACATGGCAGACCGGTTGAGTGAATTGGATATAGCTATTATGTCGACAATTCCAATCACGAAATCATTACCGCCGATTGAATTGCTGGATCAAAAAGGTGTACGCGTATACTTGGGATGCGACGGATTCTATGACTCATGGGGACCGTTTGGAAACGGCGATATATTGGAAAAAGTGACACGTTACTGTGAGCTGTATCGCCGCATTGATGAGAAATCCTTAGCATATTCGTTAAAATGGGCGACTGGGGGACCGACTGCGCTCACGGCTGAGGGAAAACTGGCTTGGCCAAAGAAAGGGGATGAAGCTAATATTGTATTTGCCGATGCTGTTGCTTCATCTGAAGTGGTGGCACGTACAACCAAGCGGGAAGCGGTAATGTTCCGTGGTAAAGTTGTTTCCGGTGCATTGGCATAACTAGGAAGAATTTTACGGGTGTAGAAATAAAAAGATGGCTGCAGCACTGTTCGCTGCGGTCATCCTGTAAGGAGATTCCATACATTTTATCTTATCTCCCCATCGCTTGGCGTACAATTTCATCAAAGATTTCTTCAAAGATATTGGTGTGAAGAAAACGAGTACGGCGGTTCCAACTGATGGTAGTATGGTCTGGGACAACGTCAGATAAGGATAGCCCTAAAAACCAGCGATACGCGACATTCATTTTGATTTCTTTCTCTAATTGTCGTTCTGAACGAATGCCGTAAAAATAGCCGACAAACATCATTTTAAAAAGAGTAATGGGATGAATCGAAGGTCTACCATTGTCTTTACAATAGTAAGGACGTAACTTTTCCTCTATAAAATCAAAGTCAATCGTTGCTTCCACGGCACGTAAAAAGTGGTCTTGTGGAACTAACTCTTAGTGAGCGGAGCAGCGTGTTTCAACGTTACGCTTTGTATCGACCTTACCTATAGAAAAACCACTCCTCTTTTTGCTAGAGCAGTGGTTTAAAGGATAACTTAATTAAATGGAAACCTTAAGATACAAGCCATAAGATCTCAATTTTTTTATTTTTTTGTGGTCACAACCGTGGTCACATTTTTGGTCACAAATCCTCTTGATACTGTCGTTTCCGTGGTCACAAATGTGGTCACAAAAATGCTCAAAACCCCAGTTACACCAACACTTTTAGCCACTGACAATCCTTAAAATTCTTTTACCTCACACTTTCCTCCCAATCCGCTCCATCACTTTCTCCAACTCATCCGGCTTCAAAAACTCAATCGGAGAAAATCCTTTTTCAAACGTAAGCGTATCCGCCTCAATCATCAGCACATACTTGTCATTCACCTTCGCGATATGAATCTGCTCCCCAAAATCCGCCAGAAGTCCTTTTACGGAAATATGGTCCGCCTTCAGCTTCAATTCAACTTCGGGGGCATGCTCCACAATCTGAGCAGCAGCTTCCATGACTTCCTCGGTAGAGAAATGCTCCATCATCTCACGCTTTGGGCTGGCGGACCAAATCTCCATCGCTTCCTCGAACTGCTGCCGTTCTTCGCTTTCTTCCTCGAACACTTCTTCAATGCGGTCATATACCATCGTCATTACTTGGTTCTTTACAATCTCCGGCATGGACTGTTCATACTGCACGAATTTCAAAAAGTCTTCGAAGTAGCGGGCATGGGAAGACTGGTGAATTTTCAGTTCCCGTTCTTCAATCATGCCTTCTTCCGGCATGTACGGATATTGAATCGACTTCATGTTTTTTGTAGTGATGGCCATTTCGAC
>NZ_AUMR01000059.1 GCF_000430785.1 Ectobacillus panaciterrae DSM 19096 | reverse complement strand
CATTCTTGCACCAAAGCAATCCCTGCCTGTTTCGAACCATCATCAACTCCTAACACCATAGGGGTTGTGTCTATTTGTTCCTTTTGAATTGCTTTTAGCAGTTGGATGACCATGGGAAATTTGGATCTGAGAATGGCGCGGTTCTTGCGGATGAGATACCCTCCTTTTGCTTCTTTTGTTGGTGTCAATCTCTCTCCATTCTTGTCTACCACAAAACAGTAAGCAGTCATCTCTGACTAAACTCCTTTCGGGTATGATTCGCTTTGCCCATGTCAACGAGAGGACATGTTTCACCGTGTTCGTTCTCATGACCTAGAGAACAGTCGTAAAGTGAAACTCACAGAGCGGCAGACTAGCGAAGCATCTGACGGTGTGTCTTGACCTGACTCGCCAACGTAGTTCATCGTGCTGAAACAGTTTTCTGCTTCTACACTCACTGGGGCTTGAGAGCAAGGAACAGACTATACAAGCCTAAAGGTCACGGTTTTATATAGTTTTTTACGATTTTATACGAAATAAAATCAACTGTTCATAGCTCCTGTGATATATACTCATGTATAATACAGGAAGGCTCGAAATTGCTTGCAGAAGCGGAAAACGTATTGTTCATCGGAGCGGGAAGCTCCGGCATATTAGCGCAATACGGAGCAAGATACTTCTCGAGTTTAGGCAAGTTCTCCCTCCATATCAATGATCCTTTCTTTCCTGTTAACGAGTATCCCCTGCGCAACAGCATCGCGGTTGTCTTGTCCGTTTCAGGTGAAACGCCTTCTACCATCGCTCAGGTGAATACGCTGAAGAAGGAAGGTAGCAAGATCATCAGTATCACGAACAACAGAAGCTGTACAATTGCAAAGATGTCGGATATCAATATCCCGTATTACGTAATGGAAGAGTACAGGGAGCACTCCAACATCACGACCCAACTGCCTGTCATTTATCTTTTAGAAGCCCTTGCGCGAAACACATACAGGCTCATCAACAAGTAAATATTACTCGAAAAAACAAGAAAACCCCTGCACGTTGCGCACCGTACAGGGATTTATTTTTGATTATAAGGCGTATTTTTCTTCCTCAATTAATTTTGCAGCGATTTCGCGTTTCTTCGCAATTACGTTCACCGGCATGTAACGAGTGAATTTGCGAAGTGCGGAAAGCATCATGCGTAAGGAGTCGCCGCTTTCTACTGCGATTAAAGTTTCTTTCGCGTGAGCTTCGATTTCGTTGAATGCTTCTTGGCAGAATACTTGCGTGTAAAGAAGCTTTTGGTTGTTCTTTTCTAAGCCTGTTGTTTTGATTGCTTTTTCTGTACGAAGCACTGCGGATTCCATTGCATACAGATTGTTTACGATATCCGCGATATTTACAAGCACTTCTTGCTCTTTGTCTAGAGCTTTTCCGTATTTTTGCACCGCAAGGCCGGCAATCATCAAGCCGATTTTCTTCGCGTTGCGAACAAGATATTTTTCTTGTGCTAATGGCTCATCGCCCACTTCTTCTGGCATAAGCATCATAAGCTCTTCTTGCAATTGCTGCGCTTTTTGAAGCAACGGAAGCTCGCCTTTCATTGCTTTACGCAAAAATGTACCCGGTACGATCAAGCGATTGATTTCGTTTGTTCCTTCGAAAATACGGTTAATGCGGGAATCACGGTACAGTCTTTCGATTTCGTACTCAGCCATGAAACCGTATCCGCCGTGGATTTGTACGCCTTCGTCTACTACATAGTCAAGCACTTCAGAACCGAATACTTTGTTCAAAGAGCACTCGATTGCGTATTCAGCGATAGAATCCGCTACTGCTTTTCCATTCTTCACTTCTTCTTCGCTCAATGTACTCATGCGGGCTTCGAACAAGCCTACTGTGCGGTATACGGAGCTTTCCGCTGCATAGATTTTCGCCGCCATGTTCGCAAGTTTCTCTTGAATCAACGGGAAGCGGGAGATCGGCTGCTTGAATTGCTGACGTTGGTTTGCGTATTGTACAGAGATTTCAAGCGCACGCTTGGAAGAGCCTACTGTACCTACCCCCAATTTGTAACGTCCGATGTTTAAGATGTTAAACGCGATTACGTGACCTTTGCCGATTTCGCCAAGCACGTTTTCTTTTGGTATGAGTGCGTCTTGTAAAATCAATGTACGAGTAGAAGAGCACTTGATACCCATCTTCTTTTCTTCCGGGCTTGTAGATACGCCTGGGAAATCACGCTCTACAATGAATGCAGTGAAGTGCTCACCATCAATTTTTGCGTATACAATGAACACATCTGCGAAAGCGGAGTTTGTGATCCACTGTTTTTCGCCGTTTAATACGTAATGAGTGCCTTCAGCATTCAAACGAGCTGTCGTTTTTGCACCCAATGCGTCAGAACCGGAGCCTGGCTCAGTCAATGCGTAAGCTGCAAGCTTTTCTCCTGTCGCCAAAGCCGGTAAATATTTTTGTTTTTGCTCTTCGTTACCGAACAATACGATTGGAAGAGATCCAATCCCTACGTGTGCACCGTGAGAGATGGCAAAACCGCCTGCACGGGAGAATTTTTCAGAGATTAAAGCTGAGCTGATTTTGTCTAAGCCGATGCCGCCGTACTCTTCCGGAACATCTGCGCCAAGAAGACCAAGTTCTCCAGCTTCTTTTAATAGCCTTACAGCACGGTCGAACTCGTGCTTTTCAAGGTACTCAAGCTCTGGCAATACTTCGTTGATTACGAAGTCCTCTGTTGTTTTTGCGATTAATTTATGCTCATCAGTGTAATCTTCTGGAGTGAATACTTGCTCAATCGTAATCTCATCAAATAAAAAGCCGCCGCCTTTTATTGAACTGCCGATTGTTTTTTCCATTTAAAATTCCTCCTAATTGTAAAATGGGTTTAGGATACGCCCTCTTTATATAGAAGTGAATAAAAAACCGTCTTTTTATAGTGGGGAGAGATCATCCAGCGACGTGCAGAAGCGGTCAAACCTTTGGTTCATGCAAAGGTAAACCAGAGAGAAAAAGCATGCAATACTCTCTTTTGGTTGCACATAGCACATGGACATGTCGAAACTATCATTCACTCATGTATAGAAGGCTTATAATCTATTGCGGAGGAGAATACGCGTTACAGCTTAATAGGCTTCGCTCACATCAGGGGCCCTTCTGATGGCGCTTTGCTTACTTTCACTCTGTACAGCATTCTCCTGCCTTTATAAGGAAATGGAAATGGATGAAGCCACACTCAATCTGCATTAGCGGGAACATCCCTGTTTCTTACAATAGTTCAAATACGCCTGCCGCACCCATGCCGCCGCCGATACACATTGTTACGATACCGAACTGCTCACCTCTGCGCTTCATTTCATGAGCTAAAGAGAGAGTCAGCTTCGCCCCTGTGCATCCAAGCGGATGGCCAAGTGCAATTGCACCGCCGTTTACGTTTACCTTCGCTTCATCTAAGCCAAGATGGCGAATAACTTGAATGGATTGAGACGCAAATGCTTCATTCAGCTCGAATAATCCAATATCAGAAAGCTCTAATCCCGCAAGCTTCAGCGCTTTTGGAATTGCCGCTATCGGACCGATTCCCATCACTTCCGGCGGAACGCCCGCTACTGCGAAGGAGCGGAACTTTAGAAGCGGCTTAAGACCATCACTTTCTGCTTTTTCGCGATCCATTAATAAAACTGCTGCTGCACCGTCGCTCATTTGCGAAGAGTTGCCGGCTGTTACGGAGCCGCGCACATTGAATGCCGGGCGCAGTTTGCTAAGAACTGCTGCTGTTGTCTCTTCGCGAACACCTTCATCTTGTGTGAATGTGAATGTTTTTTCGTACGGCTTGTTGTCGCTGCCAACACCGCGAAGCGTTACTTCAACCGGCATTGTTTCATCCGCGAATTTATCTTCTTTTAACGCCGCTGCTGCACGCTGATGGCTGCGCACTGCAAATGCATCCTGCTCCTCGCGGCTGATGCCATATTGCACTGCAACCTGCTCTGCTGTGTGTCCCATGCCCATATAATATTCAGGCGCCGTTTCAACAAGGCGGCTGTTCGGACGAGCAACGTGTCCCATCATTGGTACGAGACTCATAGATTCTGCGCCGCCAGCGATGACCGCTTCGGAATGACCAAGCATGATGCGCTCTGCCCCGTATGCGATACTCTGCAAGCCTGAAGAGCAGTAACGGTTAATTGTGATTGCCGGTACTGTGTGCGGAAGACCGGCTAATGCGCCGATATTGCGTGCCATATTCAAACCTTGCTCCGCTTCTGGCATCGCACATCCAAAAATCACATCATCGATTTCACCTTCGTAGTTATTTGCACGCTTTAACGTTTCTTTTACCACCAATGCCCCCAGGTCATCAGGACGAACCGTTGCCAGGGAACCTCTTTTCGCTTTTCCGACCGGTGTTCTCGCTCCTGCTACAATTACGGCTTCTCTCATGAGTTTCTCCTCCTTAGTTACGTAATGGCTTACCTTTCACTAACATGTGCTGCATTCTTGCTTGGGACTTCATGTCTTGCACTAAGCTCAAGAAAGCTTCGCGCTCAAGATCAAGCAAGTATTGTTCATCAACCTCTGTTCCGTACGGTATCTTACCGCCTGCAATTACATAAGCTAGCTTCTTCGCAATCTTCAGATCATGCTCGGAAATATAACCGGATAAGTGCATTGCCTGTGCTCCAAGCACCAATGTCGCATATCCTGTTTCACCGACAACCGGAACCTTTTTACGAACCGGCGCTTTATAGCCCGCTTGAAACAGCTCAAGCGCTTTTTGCTTCGCATCGTATAATAAGTGATCGCCGTTTACGCTGATGCCGTCCTTGTCGCCCAAGAAATTGTTGTCGAACGCTTCTTGCGCGGAAGTAGAAACCTTCGCCATTGCGATTGTTTCAAATACTTTGTTTGCTACCTTTTGCAGGTCAAATTCCACACCTTTTGGCATTTTGTTCAAATGTTTGATATAAAGCTCTTTATTTCCGCCGCCGCCAGGGATTAAGCCTACACCGACTTCCACAAGACCCATGTATGTTTCACTTGACGCTTGAATACTTGCAGCCGGCAGGCAAATTTCCGCGCCGCCGCCAAGTGTCATGCCGTAAGCTGCCACAACAACCGGCTTAGAGCTATATTTAATTTTCATCATTGCATTTTGGAATTGCTTCACAACCCATTCAACTTCAAAGTAGTTGTCATCCTGCGCTTCCATCAAAATCATCGCCAGGTTTGCGCCTACGCAGAAATTCTTGGATTGATTGCCGATGACAAGACCTTTATAACCCTTCTCCACTTCATCAACCGCATAGTTGATCATTTGAATGATATCCATGCCGATTGCATTGTTTGGAGAGTGGAATTCCAAGCAAAGTACGCCGTCTCCTAAGTCTATTAAGCTGGCTCCGCTGTTTTTCTTTAAGACGCCGTTCTTTTCTTTTAATTGCTTCAGGCTGATTGCTTTTTTATTTTGCTCAAGCAGCTTATACTCGCCGTCATCGTAGTAATGTACGTCGCCGTTATCGCGCTTGTAGAATGTTTCAAAGCCGTTATCCAGCATTTCTTGCACCCAAGCCGGAGCGTTCAAGCCGTTTTCTTTCATTATCTCTACTGATTTGCGAACACCGATTGCATCCCAAGTTTCGAACGGACCGTATTGCCAACCGAAGCCCCACTTCATTGCATTGTCAATTGCAACGATATCATCTGCAATTTCTTTATGAAGCTTTGCAGAATATAGAAGCGTCGGTGTCAGGATATTCCATAATAATACGCCGGCGCGGTCTTTCGCGTATACAAGCGCTTTCAATTTGTTTGCTAATCCCTTCTCCTGCTTGCTTAATTCAACAGAAGGTGCTTTTAATTCCTTACGCGCTTCATATTGCAATGTATCTGGATTCAATTCTAGAATTTCTTTTCCTTGTTTTAGGAAGAAACCTTGTCCTGTCTTGCTTCCAAGCCATTTATTCTCAAGCATCACATGCATGAAAGGCGGAACCTTGAACACATCGCGCTCTTCTTCTTGTACGTTTTCATATACGTTGTTTGCGACGTGTACGAATGTATCAAGACCAACCACATCCAGCGTGCGGAACGTTGCACTCTTCGGACGGCCGATTAACGGACCTGTGACAGAATCAACTTCTCCTACGCTATAGCCGTTTTTCAGCATTTCCTGCAACGTGACAAGCAAGCCGTATGTTCCGATGCGATTGCCGATAAAGTTTGGCGTATCTTTCGCTGTAACGACACCTTTTCCAAGTACATCTTCACCGAAGGTCTTCATAAAGCTCAAAACCTCAGAATCTGTATCCTTCGTCGGAATGATTTCTAATAGCTTCAAATAGCGCGGCGGATTGAAAAAGTGCGTACCTAAGAAGTGCTTGCGGAAGTCCTCAGAACGTTCTTCTGCCATTTTTCCGACGGAAATTCCGGACGTATTGGAGCTGATGATTGCACCGGGCTTGCGAACTCCGTCTATGCGTGTAAACACTTGTTTTTTCACATCAAGATTTTCTACAACAACCTCAATAATCCAATCCACATCCTTAAGACGTTCCAAATCGTCTTCTAGGTTGCCTGCCTCAATAAGCACAGCATTTTCTTTAGAAGTAAGAGGCGCCGGCTTTTGCTTAAACAACTTTTGCACAGCGGTGCGGCTGAAGCGGTTGCGAACTTCTTTGCTTTCTAACGTAAGACCCTTTGCTTCCTCTTCTGGCGTAAGCGTTTTCGGTACGATGTCTAATAATAGTGTTGGAATTCCGATGTTGGCCAAATGCGCAGCAATTCCCGAACCCATGACGCCGGATCCGAGAACGGCTGCTTTTTTAATTTGAAACATTCCATTCTCCCCCTTAATTTTTGAATGAATACTCATTCAATTTTTCTGCAAACCTTTCCCAGGCGATGAATGAGTTCTCTACTATAAAATATATGCTATTATGAGAATTTTCGCAATAAATTTAAAAATAAAAATTTTCAAGAGGATGGAAGTATTACAACTATATACAAGTGAATAAAAAAACCGTCTTTTGATAGTAGGGAAAGATCATCCAGCGACGTGCAGAAGCGGTCAAACCTTTGTAGTGGTTCATACAAGCGTAAACCAGAGAGAAGAAGTGTACCATACTCCTTTTAGGTGCACATAGCACATGGACATGTCGAAATTATCATTCACTCATATAGAGAATTTATACTTTCTGGTGTTAACAAAAATAATTTTGCTCATATTAGGAAATGCTACTAACTGGAGGTGGAAAAAATGAGCAGACGAAAGAAAAATCCTTCTAAGGGCGCTGTCAGCGCGGCAAGCGCTACCGGCAGCGCAAGCCATGGCAATCAGCAAGCCGAAAAAGGCCGTCACAGCACTAACCAACAATACGGCAAGCAAAATATGGGTGAAAAATAAGATTTTTAGTGTAAAAGAGAGCGAGGAGCGTGGCATAATGGAGAATGGGCCATGTACACGCTCTTTTACTTTATAAAGAGAATAAGGAGATCTCGCATGAAAAAACGAATATTCATATTTACCGGCATTGTTGCCGCATTAGGAGCTGCCATTTTATCTCTGAACTTAAAACCGGATACAAAAGCACAAGCCTCACAGCCTGACATTTATGGAAAATACGGTGTAACGATAGATGCTGCTACAGGGAAAGTGCTGTACGGCAAAAATGAACATGAGACCTCCTCTCCCGCCAGTCTCGCAAAAATGATGACCGTCCTTCTTCTGCTGGAAAAAGTAAAACCTGATGAAGAAATTACCATCACACAGAATGCGCTTAACACAGAGTCCGGCTCAAGCAAAATAACGCTGCACGCCGGAGAAAAACTGAAGCGGGATGAAGCGCTGAAGCTAATGCTCACCATCAGCGTAGACCAAGTAGCCGAATCCGTCGCGGAGCACATTTCCGGCTCCAAGGAAGAATTCGTGAAGCTTATGAATAAACGCGCAAAACAATTAGGAGCAAAGCATACTGGCTTTCATAATGCCAGCGGTGCGGATGCAATCGGGCATAACATCTCCGCTTATGATCTCGCTGTCATTACAAAAAAAGCTATTCAATATCCGCAAGTGCTGGCGAACATGAATACCGTTAAAACAGTCGTACATACTTCACAGCAAGAAAAAGAAATTGCAAACAACGGCCGAAAGGATTTATATGATGACCCCTACGCAATCGGCAGCAAAAGCGGACTCACTGCTTTGTCCGGCTATACACTTGTGACGATTGACGAGAAGGATGGAAGAAGAGTTATAAATGTGGTCTTGAAGTCGGATAAAGAGCATTTATACAAAGATGCCAAGACGATGGGGCACTATGTTTTAAAATGAAGGAAGGAGTGTTCTCGCCTACTCTTTTGATAAAAAGAAAAGACAGCCGCTATTCGGCTGTCTCCTCCCATATTCATTATTTCTTGAAAATCCCCTTCAACACAAATGCCACGTTTGCCGGACGCTCCGCCAGACGGCGCATGAAGTAGCCGTACCAGTCGTTGCCGTACGGTACGTATACGCGCATTTTGTAGCCTTCCTTCACCAGCTCCAATTGACGCTCCGGACGAATGCCGTACAGCATTTGGAACTCGAATTGAGTGCGCGGAATATTGTATTCTTCTGCAAGCTTTTTCGTATATTCAATAATTGCTTCATCATGAGATGCAACAGCTGTATAATTGCCGTTCAGCATATGCATTTTGATGATTTTCTTGAAGTTTTCATCCACATCATGCTTCTCCGGAAACGCCACTGTTTCAGGCTCTTTGTACGCTCCTTTTACAAGACGCAAATTCGGTTTGTACGCGTTTAAATCATCAATATCTTTTTCTGTACGATACAAGTATGCTTGGATAACTGTACCTACATTATCGTATTCTTCCCGCAGCAGCTTGAAAATATCGATTGTTTGTTGGCAGCGGGAGTAATCTTCCATATCAATTGTAACGAATACTCCGTTTTCCTTTGCGGCATTTAGAATACGGCGCATGTTGTTCATAACAAGATTTTCAGATATATCAAGACCCATAGACGTCATCTTCAAGGAAAGCTGAGAATTCAAACCTTCACGTCCGATCGCTTTAATCGCTTCAATGGATTGATCTGCCATTTCATTTGCCTCGCGCTCGTTATCCACGAACTCTCCCAAATAGTCAATCGTAACGGCAAGACCCTTCTTGTTTAAATCCTTTATTGCATCTACCGCGAGGCCGATTGTTTCCCCAGCCACAAAGCGGGCTGCGCCAAAACGCAAACCATATCGTTTCGCTAATTTTGTTAGCGCTTTATTTTTAGATAAAAATAAAAATGCATTACGCATAAGTTGTTCCATGTATTCCACCCCTACGCAAAATAATGTCTCTTTTTTCCCCTCTTGATAAATTATATCACTCTTAAAAATTATTTTGCACAAATAATTTTTGGGATTATTTTGAACAAAAAAGAAACCGAATCCAGCGGAAACGGCCCTATTTTTTTGCGCGGTGCGCTTCGTTTAGCTGCTTAATCTCAGCGATTACGTTCATCATTTCCTGCTTCGCATCCGGGTACGTATCGTTCCAATGTTTCGCCAAAGCAGGCATGGATTTTGCTATATAAGAATACAGCGCCCACATTTGAACCTTCTCTTTTAAATTCTCATTGCTTTCTCCCAACAGCAGCTCTGTGTATTTTTCAAGAAGGCCGTCAAATTGCTCCTGAAATGTTTTCTCCATTTCCATACTTCCTTTCCCAATGTGATTCTTCTTCATTATAAGGAACATGAATAACGGTGACAAATGGAAGCCATGATGAAACGTTCGACAAAAGAATAAACTACTCGTTTAGCCAAAAAAACACAGCACGGGTTTTTCCCGTGCTGCGTTCTTAACTAAGTTTGGATTGTACAGATTGCAGCTTCTTCTCCATCGTGCTTTCCTTATCACGGCGGTCATCAATGCGCATTGTTGTCGCCACGCGCGCCGCTCCTTTTGTAAACGGCACTTCATGCATTTGCTGGATCACTTCGAGCAATACAGGAAGCTCTCCTTCAATAATCGTGTTCATCGGAGTGAGCTTATATTTTACACGCTCTGCGTTCTTCTCCAATACTTTATGTATGCCCGCCACATACTCGCTTACACTCGTTGTTCCTGTTCCGATTGGGATAATGCTGATATCGACAATAGCCATGATGAAAATTCCCTCCTATACAGATTTCATCATTATTGTACCGCAAATGAAGCCGCATGTTCCAGTTTGAGATAAACGCAAATAAAAAGACGCACAAGCCGTGTGCGTCTTTCCTCATTAATCTATTAACCTAAAAAGCTTGCAAATATTAAGATGATAGCTGATAAAGTTGCTGCCGCGCTGCCGAATCCTACTACATCTGCTTTTGTAATTTTTACTGTTTGATTGTTTTCCATGGTTCCTATCTCCTTTTAAATGATCTATGTATGATTCTTTATGGTCTCTGTAACTTATATTACAGTTTCGTTTAGTTTATCTGTCACATTCCGTTATCTTCTGTAACGTTTGTAACATAAATGTAACATAAGGTTTTTATTTCGGCAATAGGAAAAATAAAATTTTATCTCTCTTTTTATGAAATAATTTTGAGATTTCCTGAAAATCACATTTTACATTTCATGTAAAGCGATATAACTATAGAAAAGGCATGCTTTATCTTTTAGACTAGGAAAGCACGATTACTTGTGCGGAGTTATTTGATTCTCTGCAATGAAAGGTTTAATATACGCACTTTAATTTTCAGAAAAAACAGAATTGTTTATATCTTATCCTGTAAAATTATGTTATAATAAGGAGATAAATATTCTACAGAAAGGAGATGTAAGCATGCCTCTTACCCTTGAGCTTCTATCGGAAGACATGGCAGATGAACTGCTGCAGTTTGAGTTGGATAACCGTGCTTTTTTTGAATCTATGATCCCTGGCCGCGGTGATGACTATTACAATCCTGAAAGCTTCCGTGCCGTTTTGCGGGGCTTGATACAAGAACGGGTTGAAGGGACTGCCTTTATGTACATCATTCGCAATGAAGAAGGACAATTAGCCGGCCGCATGAATTTAGTCAATATCGACCCGGAAACAAAGACTGCAGAAGTAGGTTATCGAATCGGTGAAGCGTTCGGCAACCGAGGCTACGCGACAGAAGCTGTACGTCTCGTTCTTTTAGAAGCCGCGCATCTCAAATTGCGTTACGTACAAGCTTCCACCATTGATATAAACGAAGCATCACAATCGGTGCTTATAAAAAATCAATTCCAGCTTATCGGACGCGACCCGGAACAAATAGAATGGAACGGGCTGAAGTTTGATTTTCTGACATATCGATATGAGTGCCTTTCTCCCGCTACAGTCTGCGAAAACGAAAGCTCATCCACAAGCTAAACAGCGACACAGCAATTAAAACAACGCCAAGCATTTGTAAATTAAACGCCGTCACATCTTTGCCAAACAGCATCCCAAGCAAAACAGAAGAAAAAATAGCACCGATGTACCTTGACGTTTGAAATAATCCTGATGCGATGCCCACTTCCTCAGAAGGTGCCGCGCGAAGCATAGCAGACTGCAGGCTTACATTGTTAAAGCCGTATCCCATTCCCATGATGGACAGCACCGGGATCGTCCAATAGGGAGACAGACGCGTAAAAAGAAAGGTCAGCAGGAGCGCTCCTGCGAGCATAAGAATCGAACCGAGAAGCAGCGGCGGCGTCACGCCAGCATGGTCCGCCCATTTTCCGGTAAGAGGCGAAACAATGATGCCAAAGCCTGCGATAAACAGCATGAGAAGACCGCTTGTCGGCACATTCAGCTTCATTTCATCCTGGAAATACGTCGGCAAGCCGAACAACAGCGCGTAGTTATAGATATTCAGCATAATAAATAATATGTTAATCCACGTTAACGTCATGTTCTTTTGAAACATACGCAAATTAATGAACGCTTCCTTTGCGCGCAGTTCATGGCGTACAAACACAAATAAAGCTAATGCCCCCAGCCCCCCGAGTATATACTGCACATTTGTTTTTAGTGAAAGCAAAAAAATCAAAAGCAGCACCAGTGCAAGCGCAAACCATATAATCCCCGGCACATCCAGCTGATGCACCACTTCAGAAAACGATCGCCGTGCATGCTTCTCATCCTTCGGAAACATAAACCATGCAAACAAAAAGCTGATGATTAAAAACGGGATGTTGATGGTAAAAATAGCCGGCCAGCCCCCGAGTGAAACAGCAAAGCCGCCAATCGTTGGCCCCAATGCTACTGTCACAGATGAAAATACAGAAATGACTGCAAGCGCATATGCCTGCTTATAATGAATATGCTCCCGTATAAGTCCCATACCTGAAGGGTAAATAGCGCTTGTTCCAATTGCCTGTACGATACGCAAAACGAGCAAAATAGAGAAAGCAGAAACAAACGGAGCACCCATTGCCGGAATGGCGGCAACAAGAAGCCCTGTCAAAAATACTGACTTCTTCCCAAACACATCTCCGAGTCTCCCCATAACAGGCTGCCCAATCGCACTCGCCAGATAAAATACAGAAATGACCCATGAAGCAGCGGTAAAGGTAATGCCAAATGTATGCTGTATATTGTGAAGCGCCATGGAAATCATGGAGGAGTTCAGCGGATTCAAGAGCGTTCCGGATGACACTGCCAATAAAAATAACCGGCGTTCTTTTCTGTATGTCTGCCTATCCCGTTTTGATAAAAAAGGATTTGCCGCAAAAGCCATTTTTTAACCTCCTTTTTTCGTTAGTATGCCTTCTTATACATACTTCTATTTCAATGGGATACAGCTAAACAGAAAGGAGTGACAAACATGAAACGACACAAAGCACGAAACGGAGAGCCTATCCTTGCCCCTGGAATGGACGATGGACAAGAACTAGAACGAAGCGCAACGTCTGAAGAAATCGAGCATGGAGAGTATACGAAAGTCGTGAAGCTGTCTTATGACGAAGTAGATGCCTCTAAATGAACCTGCATCTTTGACACGCTTGAAGTGAGGGTATTCTCGCTCAATTTATGATAAAAAAGCGGAACCTTGGTCTCTAGGTCTAGCCGGTGGAGCTGGCCATCAAGAAAAGTGCAGCCTTCGAAGTATTGGACAAGAGAAAAGGGAGCCGCAGCTCCCTTTTCTCATTATGCTGTTTCCCCCTTGCTTACAACCGTCGAAGGCTTTTTCGAAAAACGCCGCTTGATGGATTTCATGATATGATATGTCGTTGGTACAATGACAAGCGTTAACAAAGTAGATGTTAACAAGCCGGCAATTACGACAATCGCAAGCGAGCGGGAGATTAATCCGCCTTCAGTTGACAAAGCCAATGGAAGCAGTGCTCCAATTGTTGCCATTGCTGTCATCAAGATTGGACGAAGACGTGTTGCTCCAGCTTCCAATAAAGCAGCTCGCAGCTCCATGCCTTGCTTCTCGTTTTGCATCACACGATCCATTAGTACAATCGCATTCGTGACCACAATACCGATCAGCATCAAGAATCCGACAAGTGCCGGCATCCCAAGTGCCTGCTTTGTGAGATACAATCCAAGCAAGCCGCCGCTGAACAAGAACGGCAAGGACGATAGGATGGCAAGCGGCACCATCATGTTGCCGAATGTAACAAGCATAACAATGAATACAAGCACAACTGCCACACCCATTGCAACGGTCATGTTCTGGAAGCCTTCGCTCATCGCTTTCGCCTCACCTTCTGAACGATGCTTCACGCCTTTTGGAAGCTCTATACTTTTTAACCTTTTATCCACTTCCTCCTGCACACCGGATGTGTTATCCGTTGTAATGCGCCCTGTTACTTTCACATATTCCTGCTGATTTACGCGATATAAAGCCGACGGTCCCGGTTTTTCAGACAAGGTCGCCACTTCAGACAGCTTGACTTGCTGGCCGAGCGCATTGGTCATCGTTTGATTAATAATCGCATCAACTGAGCTTAAGTTGTCGCTTTTCAAGCTCAAGTTTACGGCCGTTGTTTTGCCGTCAATTTGAACATTTGTTACACTTTCTCCTGCAATAAGTCCTCTTACGAAAGAGGCGATCATAATCGGGTTCAACCCTTTCTCCGCTGCTTTCTCTTGATCAATTTCCAAGTTCAGCTGCGGCTGCACGCCTGACAAGTTTGTTTTTACATTCTCTAACCCTTCTATATCCTGAAGCTTGCTGACAATCTGATCACCTGCTTTTTGTAAATCCTGCACAGTGCCGCCTTCTACAATAAGCATGAATTGTCCTCCGCTTGTTATTCCTACAGGAGCCAACGCAACTTGAATATCACCAGGAATAGCTTTCAGCTCTTTTCTAACATCTTTTTCAAATACAGAGCCCTCTTCTTTTGTTATATCTTTATTCAAATTAACAGAGATTCGAACGCGCTCTCCTTCTACAATCGTTTGGTAATTTTCTACGTTCTTTTCTTGTTTTACAATGGCCTCTAAATCCTTTGCGGTTTCATTGGCTTTACTCAAAGAAGTACCTACTGGCAAATCTGCTGTCAGACTATAAGAAGTCGCCTTTTCCTCCGGCATGAAGTTCTTTGGAACCATCGGAATGAGAGCGAGTGATCCGACGAACATAAAGAGCGCAAGTACTAATGTAACTGCTCTATGCTTTAGTGACCAAGTAAGTGCACGCTGATATGCACGCTGAAAAAATGTCTCTTTCGGTTCCTTATGCTTCACGCGCAACAAGAAAAATTTCGCTAAAAGCGGCACAACTGTTAAAGATACGATTAATGAAAATGCGAGTGCGACGATAACTGTGATACCGAACGGCGCAAAGAATTTACCGATAATACCGGGAACGAAGGATAATGGTCCGAACACCGCCATCGTTGTGAGCGTAGAAGATGTTACGGCACCTCCTACTTCTTTAGCAGCCGCGAGCACCATGCGTTCATTTCTTTTCGTACTCGTTAAAGTGCGGCGGTATATATTTTCGATTACAACGATGGAGTCGTCGATAACGCGGCCTACCGCTACAGCAATACCTGCAAGTGTCATCATGTTCAAGCTATAATCCAAATACTTCATTGTAATCATGGACGCAAGAATAGAAAGAGGAATAGATAATACAGCTACAATCGTTGCTCGTATGTTACGAAGGAATAGGAACGTAACAAGAACCGCAAACAAAGTGCCGAGCAATACTTCGCGAAGCATGCTGTTTACGGATTGCTCCACATATTCCGAGCTGTCGTATAGATTCGTAATTTTATAACCATTCGGAAGCTTAAGATCATCCAGCTTTTTTTTCGCCTGCTGAACTACTTCCACGGCATTTTCTCCCGGCTGTGCTTTCAGCTCAATAAGAACTGCCGACTTATCATTTAAACGTGTGTATACAGTTTCTTTTTTATTGCTGTAAGCTACTTTCGCCACCTCGGACAGCTTTACCTTTTGTATACCTTTTGGACCTTGCGCCAGCATTTCAATGCCTTCTGCTTCACTTACCGATTTTAGCTTATAATCAGCCTGCACATTCAATGTTTTATTATCAATATTAACTTGACCGGCAGGAAACGAGAAGTTATGCGAAAGAAGAGATTGCTTAACTATATCGTACGTAATGCCCTTCTCCTTCATTTTTTCCGGATCCAATGTTACGGCAAGCTGCTTTTCTGTTTCGCCGGAGATATCTACCTTTGCGACACCGTCTACTGTCGCAAGAGCAGGTTTAATATGTTCATTCACATACTGTGTAATATCAGATTGATCGCTTCCTTCTGAAGATAGCGCGAACATTAACACCGGAGCGGAGGCAGGACCATCCTTCATTACAACCGGCTTGCCAGCGGATTCCGGCAGCTTCATAGAAGCAACCGCCGTTGTTACATCCTTTTCTGCTTCATCCATCTTTTGACTCATATTAAATTCCATAATAGCGACTACAACGTTACTGTGAGCCTCAATATATAAATTTTCGACCTTCTTTAGACCTGACAACGTTTCCTCAAGCGGCTTCCCAATATCCTGCAAACCTTGATCCGGTGTAGCACCTACATATGGTACCTGCACAACCATGTACGGCACATCAACATTCGGCATCGATTCCTTCTTCATTGTTTTAACTGAGTAAAAACCTCCTGCCAAAATCATGAGCATTGCAATAAAAATCACACCGGCATTTTTTAAAGAAAACTGAATCCATTTTGTCAACGCCTTCACTTCCTTTCGTTTTTATAAATAGATAAAAAGATCATAAAACCTATTTCCACCTTCCTTTTTTGGAATATTTTACATAACAATTGTAAAACGCCCTCCCACATGAGTCATCCGTCACTTGACGCATTCTGTTCTCAGACTTAGGACCTAGTGCACGAGGGAACATTTCGCTCCTTTTTCCATTTCTATATAAGTCCACTTTGTTATTCCGACATATCTATCGTTTGCCACGTAGAACAAAAAGGAAACTGCGCTCGCTCCCTCTCTCTCCCTGCATGGGCCACGAAAAGGGTTTGACCGCTTCTGCACGTCGCCGGATGATCTCTCCCCTAAAAGAAAAGTTTTTATGTCGAATTTTCATTTAGGATATATATAATTATATACAGATTATTAGATTCTTCATAGTGCGAATAGTCATAACTTCCTAGTCAAAAGTCATAAGAAAAGTCAGGAGAATCTCCTGACTTTTCTAACCGATTGTCACTTTTGATACTTCTGCGCTTCTTCCAGTTTAAAAATGAGCTCATTCGCCATTCTTTTATTCACTTCATATGTACCTCCCTTTTTCAGCCTCTCTGCTATATAAGTCCACTTTGTTATTTCGACATATGTATCGTTTGCCACGTAGAACAAAAGGGAAACTGCGCTCGCTCCCTCTCTCTGATTTACCCTTGCATGAACTCCTACAAAGGTTTGACCGCTTCTGCACGTCGCCGGATGATCTCTCCCCACTATAAAAAGACGGTTTTTTTATTCACTTGTACATAGCTTGCACGGCTTGACCGTATAAAATGCCATAGCCGCTGTCTATACTTAATAAGAAACGGCCCGGATATAGCGGGACGAAATCTTTTATTTTTAAATCGCTTTACACGTCGTATTGGGTATACCATTTCCTGCCTCTTCCTTTTACAAATCCTCACCTTTATCAGATTACCTATGCCCAATGTAAACAATCTTCAGAAAATCTTAAGATTTTCCTTACATTACCTTTAGCTTTCTTCTTTATAATGGTGCTTGAAACATAAAAATTCGTAGCTTTGGAGGAGAAACAAATGCGAGCGCAACCAAAAGTACTGCTCTTTACAGCCAGCTTTGGGAACGGGCATAATCAAGTATCACACGCATTAAAGCATACGTTTCAAGAGTTAGGCGTTGGTACTGTTGACATTTATGACTTATACGCAGAAGCTTATCCATATTGGAATGAAGCAGCGAAATTTTTATATAAACAATCCTTTACGGTCGGCCCCTCTCTCTACAAGCTGTTCTTTTACGGTATGGATAAGATGTATGGGACAAAAGCCGGAAAGCTGTATTGCCGCCTCGGAGAAAAGAAGCTGGAAACGATTATTCGGGACAAAAATCCGGATATTGTAATTACGACCTTCCCTGTAGGAACTGTACCGGAATGGCGCAGAAGATCGCGAAGAAACTTCCGTATCTATACAGTTGTTACGGATTATTGTCTGCACAGCACTTGGGTGCATCCTGAAATTGACCGGTATTATGTAGCGACGGAAGATGTGAAGCAGAAAATCGTGAAAAACGGCATTTTGCCGGAAGACATTTACGTAAGCGGCATCCCGATTCGCAAAGCGTTTGAAACAGAACGAAATACAGAGTATTTATTGAACAAATACGGCCTGCAGCCGCATGCAAAAAGGCTCCTCATTATGGCAGGCGCACAAGGCGTTGTAAAAAATGTAAAATGGATTGCGGCGAATTTGCTGGAACGAAGCGACATGGAAATTGTGATTGTATGCGGCCGCAACCAGCAGCTTTATAATCAATTAAACAAGCTTAAAAACCAGCATCCTCAGCAACTGAAGCTGTTTGGTTACGTAGAGGATGTGCATGAGTTATATGAACTCGCGGATGCGATGATTACAAAACCCGGGGGCATTACGTTATCAGAAACAATCGCGACAAAACTTCCCACCATTTTATATAAACCCGTGCCGGGACAGGAAAAGGAAAACTCCCTATACTTTTGTAAAATCGGCGCAGCTATCACAGTCCGCGATAAAGAAAGCATCGTAACGGAAACGCTGCACCTCCTGCAGCATGCACAGAAGCTTTCAGAAATGCGCCAAGCACTCGGTCAAGTGCATCGTCAAGAAAGCGCGAAGCAAATTGTATCTGATATTTTGCACTCATTTTCTCAAAATCCAGCTTCCTTTCATTTCGCTTAAATCAAAAGGAGATAGCAAAGCGGCTATCTCCTTTTTCATGAGGACGATATGTTGAAATACTTCAGATTACACCATTGAACTACTCCCACTTTCACTTCGTTTAGAAGTGGGAGATTCCTGCGAACACGAAAAGCCAATTCATCTCCCACCTATTTGTTGGTGCTATGCACCTTCACACAAATTGAGGAAGAAGTCTTCTTGGCTAAAAATGATAAAAACAAAAAGATGGCCATCTTAAATCATTCACATAACCCAGATTATCGGAAGTTATCTAATATCTACGACTTTTTAGGTGCTGAAACTTAATTTCTATCAAAAGAATACACTGTCGAATGATACAATTCATAAATCTAACTTCATATCAAAAATTCATTTAGGATATATAGGTTGTGAATAAGCTTCATATAAGAATAGTTCAGCATACTATTTAAGTATGTATTCAAAGCGAGGAGGTGATTTTTTGCATGTATAATCAGCCAATGTACTCTCCATATATGAATTATAATCAGCAACCACAATATAACTTACAAAATCCTGGTTATGAGTCATTTGATGAAATAAGAGATGTTGATGATGATGAAGTGTATCGACCTGATGATGCTGAGGATGCTCCAACAACACCACCGCCCTCACAAATGCCTGCATTACCAGCAACATTTGCTACTCCTGTACAAACTGGTCAAATTAGGCCGTTGATGTGTAATTGTTTAGGTAGATGGGGACTCTTAGGGTTAAGAATGCCAGGACCTTTTGGAAGAGATTTTTGGTTTTATCCAACTGAAATTAGAAAAAGCGGAGTATCTGGATATATTTGGCGATCAGGACGTCGTCGAAAAGTAAGTTACAGATATTCACAAATAAGAAATTTTATGTGTTTTGCATAGAGCAATTACTAAACAAACTATTTAAAAAGAAGAGGTACATCCTCTTCTTTTTATATCTTCAGATGAAGAAGAAACAATTTATGAGCAGAAATATGGAAAAACATCTATTTAACAATTTTTAATCGTATACATATGGGACGGTGAAGTGAACAAAAAGTCGGATACTTAAAGCAGCAGAAGCTACTCCGTATCCGACCTCAATTTTATGCTGAATCTATAAGTCAGTTATATATAAAATGATTTCATTCTGCAACATTATTTATCTGAATTTTCTATAACACAAAAAGACATAAGCCAAAGTCAGCTTATGCCTTCTTTAAAAGATATTGCGCCATCTTTGCCTTCGCAAACGCCCGCGCATCCTTCTCCACCCACCGCTCTTCATACGGCAGATGCCGTTCCGAATGAAACAGCTGCCGTATGAGACCTTGCTGAAATTGCATATCATGACGAATTTCATGCAGAAGCGTTTCGAGCATTTGCTCATATTCCTCCCATACAAAAATAAAGATAATCTTTTTTTGCTGGTGATAATACCCATGAAGCGGCAGAAGAAATTCCTCCTCTTCCTCTCCAAGCGCCAGCAAAATCGAATTCGCTTCGCACGTATCACAAAAGATGATCGGTACTTCGCATTGTCCGACCAATGTAAACAGCTCTTCTCTCACTGTATGAATACCCCACGGAAACTCCTCATCAAACACATACCAATTCCCTGCCTGCTGTTGAACCTTTGGCAATGGAAGCTGCATGTCACTTCCCCTTTCTTTTTCCTCTCTTCTTATATAGGTGTAATACACACTTATATGTTTTATTACAGTATTCCTCTTTTTTTATAAAAGTAAACTTGTTACAATAGATAAGAAAAACTTATTTGCTTCTCATTAGATCGATAATAAAAATTTCCCATATTCCAAAACCGATATGTACGAATAAATCATTTTATATTTCAGAATTTTTTTAACTTTTCGGATTAAAGAAAAACGGTTGTCAAGTTCAGGAAAAAGTTTTATTCTCTAACTGTATGAAAAAACAAGCTTGGAGATGAAATCATATTATGGCTAGATTAGGCGATGCTGACTACGTACCCGAGACGCCCTTTTTACATGTGGCTGCTTCAAAAACACGGTATATTGAGCTGATTGTACAGCTTACTGTAATTTTGATTGCCTCTGCTTTGTATGCCGTTTCGATGAACATGTTTTTCATTCCTCACAACATGATCAGCGGCGGATTTGCAGGAGTTGGGATGATTATCGGTTACTTGACACATTACGATATTGGGACTTTGATTTTTCTATTAAATCTTCCATTATTCGGTCTCAGCTACAAATACTTGGGGAAGAAAATCACGTTTTTAACAGCCTATTTTATCACGTTTTCTACTATAGCGATGGCGATTGTTCCTGTACAACAGCTCTCACATGATATTCTGTTATCCTCTGTGTTCGGTGGTATATTGTGCGGCGGGGCGACTGGAATCGTTTTCCGATTTGCTGCCTCTACAGGAGGATTTGACGTGATAGGCTTACTCGTAGCAAGATATTGGGATATCTCCATCGGAGCGGTTATTTTTGTGTTTAACTGCTTGCTGCTCATTATTGCGGGCTTTATGTTCGGATGGGATATTACGCTGTATACGTTTATAAGCCGATTTGTAGTCAGTAAAGTGATTGATGGGATTCATACGAAGCACATCAAATTAACCGTAATGATTGTAACGGAAAAAGGAATGGCAGTGAAACAAGCCTTATTAAATCAATGTATTCGCGGAGTCACAATGGTGGATGCAGTCGGTGCATATACTGATCATCAAAAGAAGGTCATTTACACTGTAATTACGCGCTACGAACTTGGTGAAGTGAAACGGCTCGTCCGTCAAGTGGACAGCTATGCGTTTATGAACATCACGGAAACCGTGGAAGTCGTAGGACGATTTAAAAGAATATAAGGAAAAGGGATGTCCTTCTTGTGGCATCCCTTTTGTATTGTTCTGATCTATTTTTTGTATTGAATGGAATATACATCACGTCTTCGATCCTTCAACTGGCGCACTGTTCCCGATTGACGCTGTCTTCGCAAAATCTCCAAGTCTACATCGCCAATGACAACCATTTCAATATTCGCATTGCATTCTCCTACAATGCCGTCACGCGCAAATTCGAAATCAGACGGCGCAAAAATGGCTGATTGCGCATATTGAATGTCCATGTTTTCTGTTTGCGGTAAATTTCCAACCGTACCGGCAATGACTGTATACACTTGATTTTCGACTGCGCGAGCCTGTGCGCAGTATCTGACGCGCAAGTAGCCTTGGCGGTCTTCTGTACAAAACGGCGTAAAGATAATTTTCGCGCCCATTTCAGTGGCAATGCGAGCAAGCTCCGGAAACTCAATGTCATAACAAATTTGAATCGCAATTTTGCCGCAATCCGTATCAAATACCTTTACCTTATCACCTTGACTGATGCCCCACCATTTCCGTTCATTCGGCGTAATATGAATTTTATATTGCTTCTCGATGGTACCGTCTCTGCGGAATAAGTACGCAATGTTATAAACTTTTCCTTCTTCTTCTACAAAGTGAGAACCGCCGATAATATTAACATTGTATTTAACAGCTAAATCCGTAAACAGGTTAATGTAGTCTTCCGTAAATTCTGTGATGCGCTGCACGGCGCGGCTCGGTGATCTCTCCTGCAAAAACGACATAAGCTGTGTGGTGAAAATTTCCGGGAAGACGGCAAAATCAGATCCTGCGTCAGAAGCGACATCTGTATAGTATTCGACCTGTGTCGCGAACTCCTCAAACGAATTGATTTGTTTCATCATGTATTGCACAGCACAAATGCGGACAGGGAATGCTGTTTTATAATAACGCTTCGTATTCGGCTGATAATCTACATTATTCCATTCCATAAGTGTCGCATATTGATTGGATGCTGCGTCATCCGGCAGATAGCCTGGGTTGATGCGCATTAATGTAAAGCCGTTCAATAATTGGAACGAAAGCACCGGGTCATAAATTTTATGGAGCATGACCTGTTCTACATACTCTCTTGGAGACATTTCGTTCGCATATTTATGGTAGTTAGGGATACGTCCGCCGATGATGATACTTTTCAAGTTTAAGCGGCGCGCCAAGTCCTTGCGCGCTTCATACAAACGGTGACCAATTTTCATGCGACGGTAGTCAGGGTGCACCATGACCTCAATGCCGTACATATTATAGCCGTCCTGTTCATGATTTGTAATATAGCCGTTATCTGTAATATCGTCCCATGTATGCCGGTCATCATACTCGTCAAAGTTAATCAGCAAGCTCGAACAAGAACCGATAATTTTCCCCTCGAACTCCGCACAAAACTGACCTTCTTGAAAATGATCCAAATGGCTTTCAAGCTGAGCGTGCGTCCACGGCTCCATTCCCGAGAAGCAGGAAGCCTGCAGCTCGATAATATTATCAATATCCTTATACTCGATGTTGCGAATTATAATCTTCTTTTCATACTTTTTTAAATCCAATTGATCTGACATATAAACGAACTCCTTTTCATCCGCTTCAAAAAGCAAACTGTTCCTATCCTTAATCTTTGCTTCTTGCTTTTTCTTCATGTATTGAATGTATCGTATTATGGGAGTTATGATTTTTTGTTTCTGCGAAGTTTTATACTTGCTTAATTATTTCAAACAAAAACGGCAAGTCGGGCGACTTGCCGTTTTTGTGTTTATCCCGCATTAACGGGTGACCCCCGCTGATGGAAGTTTCACTTTATTCGATTAAGCTGCTGTTCTCTTTCCTTTTCTTCTGTTCTTAAGCTTCGTCAACGTCTCATACACAATTGGTACAATTAGAAGGGTAAGCAGCGTTGAACTTGTTAAGCCGCCGATTACAGTTACCCCTAAACCTTTGGAAATCAATCCGCCGCCCTCCATACCGATTGCTAGTGGAATCAGTGCACCGATTGTCGCAAGGGCTGTCATCAGGATTGGACGTAAGCGTGTAGTTGCTGCCTCCAATATCGCTTCTCTTGTCAGGATGCCTTCTTTTTCTTTTTGAATGACGCGGTCAATTAATACAATTGCGTTCGTCACTACAATACCAATCAGCATCAGCGCCCCTATTAATGCAGAAACACTAATTGTTTCCTTCGCAAGGAACAAGGCAACAAGGCCGCCGATAATGCTAAATGGCAAGGAGAACAAGATTGCAAGCGGAGCCAATCCGCCACCGAATGTTACAACAAGGATAAAATATACAATGGCGATTGCTGCAGCCATCGCAAGTCCCAATTGCATAAATGACTCCTTGATTTGCTCTGTCACGCCGCCAAAATCAACCTTTGCCGTTTTCGGCATATCGAGCTTATCGACTTTCTTTTTCAAATCAGCAGACGCCTTGGACACATCACTTGTTGTAACCTCTGCAGAAACCTGTGCATACATTTTTCCGTCACGTCTTGTGATTGTATTTGATGCTTTGCCAGTTTTCACTTCTACCACATCTTTAATCGGAACTTCCACTCCAAGCGGTGAAGTAATGGATTTAGATGTTAAATCTTCAATGGATTTATAATCTTGCTTTTCTTTTTGTACGTATACATTTACATCTTTGCCGTCTTTTTCAATCTTCGTAAGCACCGGCTTCTGCCCTGCAGTCGTTAAGGACATGCCGATTTGTCCGGCGCTAAGGCCGAGCTTGCTTAATTTTTCTTGGTTGGCAACGAGTGTATACTCATCATATGCTTCTGAAATGCTAGAATTAATATTTGTAAATGTATTGTCCTTCTTCAGAATATTTGTAATGTCGGACACAATCGGCTGGATTTCCTTCAAGGATTCGCCGTACACGTATAACGTAATCGTGTTGTTGCTGCTGCCGCTGCCGCCAAAGTTTTGGTAGCCCCACTCACCCGTATCGGACAGCTTCTGTAAATTCTTCAATACTGTTTCCTTTTCTTTTTCGAAGTTTTTTGTATCGTCTTTATACATGACATAGAACAAGGCTTGATTCGTCGCAGCCGGATTCATCGGATTGCCGCCGCCGACAGAATATTGAATTGTTTTAACATCCTTCTTATCTTGGAAGTACTTCTCAGCTTTCACTGCCATATTTTGCACATCTGCTGTTGTTTCTCCAGGTGCAGGATTGTACGTTGCAACAATCATTTTTTCTTGATTGGAAGCAAGGAAGCTCACACCGATTGAAGGAACTAAGAAGAAGCTTCCGACAAGCAGCAAAATTGCTATTCCGAACGTAAGCAGCTTATGGTTCAAAGACCAATTTAAAGCCCTTTTATAGAACAATGCCAACTTACCCGGTTTTTCCTCATGATTTCCTGTGCCTCTTTTAAATAACGAGTGCGCCATCATCGGTACAATCGTAACCGCTACTAAGAGCGAGGCTAATAAAGCAAATACAATTGTAAGCGCGAACGGCAAGAACATCTCTCCGACAGGTCCCTGAACTACTCCTAGCGGCAAGAACACCGCAATCGTTACAATAGTTGAGGACATAATCGGAATAAACATTTCCCGTGTCGCTTCCCGGATTAAATCTCTTCCTGTCAGCTTCTCGTTTGATAGAGACATTCTTCGATATATGTTTTCAATAACAACGATCGAGTCATCAACAACCCGCCCGATTGCCACTGTCATCGCCCCGATTGTCATAATGTTCAAGGAGATATCCATTTGCTTTAGCACCAACACTGCAATTAGCAGTGATAATGGAATCGATACAATGGAAATGATTGTAGATTTAATATCCCGCAAGAACAATAGGATAATAATGACCGCAAACACGGCACCGATAATCGCTTTGTTCAGCATAGTGCTGACAGATTCTTCAATCGGCTTTCCTTGATCATACATGTTAACGATATCAAGATCCTTATAATCCTTCTTAAAGTTCTTAACTTCTTTCTTCACGCCGTTTACAACGTCGACCGTGTTGTTGTCTGCGCCTTTTACGACTTGAATGCCGATAGACTCTTTGCCGTTTGTTCTGGAAATAGATTCTGCTTTTCCAACTAACTCAAGTGCAGCGACATCCTTGAGCTTCACTGTCGACAATCCTGCTCCTGCAATCCCCGTTTTTGGCTGCTGTGCAGCTGCTTGGCCGCCTAGCTGCATTCCTACTTGGCCTTGACCTTGTTGCTGTCCTGGCGTAACCGGAATTTCTAAGTTTTCTAGTCCTTGAATCGTCCCCACGTTGCCGTTCATCACAACGGACTTTTGTTTCTTGTCGATTGTATATAATCCAAGCGGCATAGAAACGTTCGATCCTTTAATGATGTTTGTTACCGTATCTTCTGTTAAACCGTATTTTTTCAGTTCGTCTTCTTTAAACTTCAGCTGTACCTCTTCCACTTGCTGTCCGGCGATGCTGACAGAAGCGACGCCTTCAACCCCTTCTAAGGAAGGCACAAGCTCTTTTTCCACTAAATCCGTCAATTCTGCGAGCGATTTCTTTTCATCCGACACGCTCAAGCTGATAACCGGAAAGGCGTTGAAGCTGAGGCGGGAGATGTCTGGATCTTTTACACCTTCCGGAAGCTGCAATTTGCCCATTGCCTCTTTTACTTCCGCAACTGCCTTATCCATATCCTTGCTGTAGTTGTATTCTATTTGAACGGAAGAAGCATTCGCAAAGGAGGTGGAGCTCACAACGTCGACTCCTTGTAAATTCTTCACCCTTTGTTCAATAGGCTTTGTTACTTTATCAGCTACTTCGTCCGGTGTCGCCCCAGGATAAATTGTAGTGATTGTGACAAGCGGAGTATTGATATTCGGTAATGTCTCCAGCTTCATGTTTGTCCCGGCGTACAGACCGGCAATCGTGACAATAATCGTAAGCAGCCAAACGGCCAGCTTATTTTTCAACGCAAAATTAATGACTCCTTTCAACACTTTCCCTCCCAATGACTTATTGGTTAAATAAAATATGACTGGTTGGTCACTCTACTTTTGTACTATATATAAAACTTCTGAAAAATGCAATGAATAAATATGAATTTAGGAAAGTTTTATAAATCCTATATGTATATAAAACTGAATAAAAAAATCATCTTTTTATAGTGGGGCGAGAGCATCCGGCGACGTGCAGAAGCGGTCAAACCCTTGTAGTAGCCCATGCAAGGGTAACCAGAGAGAGGAAGTAAGTGCCCAGGCCGTTTTGTTCGAAATAGCAAATGAAAACGTCGAAATTATAATTCATTTATATATAGTATTACTTTGATTTATGTACTTATGTCGTGTTTTCAAGAATGGAGCAATATGATAAAATACAATTGACCTAATAGTCATAAAATGAAATACCGATAGTTCAATTCTTTCATTTACTCTTAATAAAGGATGCGAAAAAATGGTATTATACGGAGAGGACAGCAGAAAAAGATTTATCGAATCTTTAGTGAAACAGGGGGTAAGGGCGGAATTGACGAAGCCCCGCTCCCAATTATCCATATACAAGCAAGAATACTCTTGTTCCGCGAAACAACTATTCAAAACAGATGGCGAGGTGAAACAACATGAATGAACGCAGACAAAAAATTATTGAAGAAGCGGCAAAGCTTCTTGCGCAAAAGGGCTATCATGCCACTTCCATCCAAGATATTGTCGAACAGAGTGGAATGTCGAAAGGATCGTTTTATAACTATTTTCAATCGAAGGATGAACTCATTCTTTCTATTTTCAAGCACCAACAAGAAGAAATGATGGAAAGAATGTTTGCAATTGAGCAAAACGAGCTGCTGAATTCAAAAGAGGTGTTCATGGAGCAAATCAAAGTAAACCTTGAGAATTTGTATGCTCATAAAAAATTCATCCATATGCAAATGACGGATATGGCATTGCAGAAAAATGAGGCCATTTATCACTTCTTGTTCAAGATGCGGGCTCACTATTTAAACTGGCTGTGCAAACGATTGACAGAGGTATACGGGACAGGCATTTCCAAATATGCCTTGGACTGCGCCACTATCCTTACAGGCATGATTAAGGAATATTTCTTCTATATCATAATCGATCGAAAAGAAATTGAACTGGAGCAGATTGTTCCTTTTATTTTCCGCCGCTTGGACGCAATTGTTTCCAGTTTTTCAGAGGATGAAGAGCCGTTGCTCGATGAAAAATTGATGAAGGAGTTCATTCACTTTCACGAGATGGAAAAAGAAGCGCATCAAAAGCACATGCTTTGCCTGATTAGGCATATAAACAGAAAAATCGGTTTGCTGGAGCTCGATAAAAAACTATCAGAAAAAATGCTTTCCTCCCTCCATGCTTTTGAACAGGAATTTTTTCATCATGATGAAAAACCGCGGGAATACATAGCTGAGGGGCTGTTGCTGTATTTAAAGAAGCAAGGTATCCCGGAACTAGAGAAGGAGCTCGACCAGCTCGCTGCTACAGCGAAGATGTATTTTTGAACGACAGCGGAAATATAAAAGAACCTGCGTGAAAAAATTTCACGCAGGTTCTTTTAATCTTATTAGTAAGCGACAGTAAAACGGCGGCGGCTGAAGGTATGGTTTTCCACTTCATCCAGTAATGCAACTGCATAATCTTCAGCGGAAATGCGGCTTTCTCCTTGCTCGTTCACCAACAATTGATCCGTGCCGATACGATATTGACCAGTTCGTTCACCCGGTGCAATAAAACCAGCCGGACTTAGATTTGTCCAGTCCAATTCTTTTTCCTCTAGGTAAACCGCTAACGCATCACGGTGCGCCAAAGCTACTGCTTTGTATGCTTCCGGAAAATCAGGCGTATCCACAAGCTGCAAACCAGGCGCAACCTCTAAGCTGCCTGCACCGCCAACCGCAAGCAAACGCTGAGCATCGGAACGCTTGACGCTAGCAATTAAAGTACGTGTTGCCTCCACAAGCATTTGCGGTGTTTCAAAAGCCGGACCATATGCGCTGATTACAACATCATGCCCTGTTGCAGTTTTAACAATGCTGTCTTCATTAAAGATATCCCCTGTTGCAACAGTAAGGTTCTCATGTTTTTCCAAAACTTTAGAAGCATCACGAACCACAGCCGTTACTTCATATCCGCGGGACAGAGCCTCCTTTAAAATACGTTGACCAATTGTACCTGTAGCACCAAACAATGCGATTTTTTTCATTCTAATCTTCCTCTCTTTTTTTGTTTTGTTGTAACCATTAAAGTTACAACTCAGTTAAAAAAATTGAACGATGCATCTCATCATTCAATTTTTTGTATTAAATCTGTTACTACCTCTTCCATCGTAATGTCAGCAAGAACTTGCTCCATCGCGGACTGCGCCCGCTTGAGAACCCATTCCAAAACAGATTCGATATTGCGGCCGACCGGACATTGCGGATTCGGCCGGTCATGAAATTGGAAGAGCTCTCCCTCCTCCACGACATCAACAGCACGATATACATCAAGCAATGTAATATCTTGTAAAGACTTCAGCAAATATGCGCCGCCTGTTCCGGCTTTTACACCTACCAAGCCTGCCTTTTTCAGCTTTCCGAGAATCCGCCGAATTACGACTGGATTTGTATTCACACTTCCCGCAATCCATTCTGAAGTACAGGATGTATTTCTATCAACCTTAATAAGAGATAAAATGTGAACCGCAACAGTGAAACGACTGCTGATTTTCATCAGGATCACCTCTCGATGTAATCATTATAGTTACAACAAAAATGAATGTCAAGGGATAGATTTCCCTCTTTTTGTTGTTTCATTCTTCATTTGCTGTCTATTTGTTTTTTCTAATTTGCTAAAACGAACGTCGCTTCAATCCGCCTTGGACTGACTTATCATCGTATGCTTTGCTATTTGTACAAGGCAACAGTTGAAGTGACGTTTTACTATATGTCCCTTTTCAGCTACAAGGGATACAGTGCTTTCCATTCCTTTTTTGAAATTCATGATGCGACGTCACAAAAAAGAAAAAAACAGCATGCTTAGAAAAAACACAGGGGCGATCGTCTAAAAGGCTTTGATCGCTACTACACGCAGCAGGTCCTCACCCACCAAAAAAGAATAAGCACGGATTCCCGTGCTCAGCTTTTCTCATATTAAAAGCAGAGGGGACTGTATTTCTTCTCGCCCAGGAATACCCTCGTCTTGCTTAAATTGCTCCATTTCATCCTTAATTCGTTTCATTTTTTCATCCAGATACTTGACCGTCTCGGCAGCTTCCTTCAATTGATCCGTCAAGTGTGCCGGAACGGTTTTGTCAAACTTATAGTAAATCTTGTGCTCTAGACTCGCCCAAAAATCCATGGCGACAGTTCGGATTTGAATCTCCACCTTTACATGTTCAGTGCGATCAGATAGAAATACAGGCACTTGTGCGATAAGGTGCAAACTTTGATACCCGTTTGGTTTTGGACTTTGAATATAATCCTTCACCTGCAGCACGCGAATATCATCTTGTTTCCTGAGGATTTCATAAATTTTATAAATATCAGAAACAAATGAACACATCACGCGGACACCCGCAATGTCGTGAATATGCTCATGCGCGTTTTCTACCGTAACTTGGAGCCCTTTTCGCTCCAACTTCTGCTTAATGCTTTCGGGACTCTTGATTCTTGATTTAATATGCTCAATCGGATTGTGCTGATGCACGAATTGAAATTCCTCATTCAAAATCGTCAGCTTCGTATCAATTTCATCTAAAGCAAATTTATAAATAAATAAGAAGTTTGTCCATTCCGTAATTCTTTCTTGCATTGTCTGCATATATGTCTCACCTTTTCTTCTGTTTTGCGATGACACAGTTATTCTATCACAGCAATATGAATTCGGTATGAACTTCATTTGAACAGTTTATGACAACATTGTAAGGATATACAAGTGTTTTGTAGCTCCAAGGTTCACGCGAGACAAATAAAAAAGCGCCAATTATTCAGCACCTTTTTGAAACATTTTATAACGATTCAATTCTCTTTTAATTCTGCTCTTCAATGCTACTATATGATTCCTTGGTTCCCTGTATTCTTTTTGCGTACTTTTCAAGTCGCTTTCTGCTTTCTCTAGTTCTTTTTTTAATGGCTGAACGCGAATTTCTAAGAAGCGGTCTACATCCTCGTTCACTGCGAATTTAGCTGCTGCTTCTGTTGCAATTTCCACCTTTGCTGTTAATATGTCTACTTTTCGCTGCAGTTCTGCTTCTTTTTCATTCATTATCTGAATTTCATTTTCTAGATCCTGATGCCATTTTTGCATCTCTTCTATAATATATTCTTTCATAACAATCACCGCCAATCCCCTCCAATTATCTCTACTATTCAACAACTCACAGCTTTTTCCTGCAAATCAGAATGACTGTTAAATGAATATGCGAGATTAAAAAAATAATAGAGAATCCTTAGAAGCTGAATAAAAGTCTCAATAAAGATCGGTTTTCGGTTCTGGTTTAAAAATATTTTTTACCAAACAAAAAGATGTTCAGATCCATATGTCTGAACATCTTTTTTTATTACATGATGTTTTTCTTTTTTAAAGTGGCAGCATCTTGAGAGTGCTCCCAACATTCAAGATTTTCAAGACCTTTAATGCTGTCTTTATAAAAAACAGGATCTTGACCAGCTTTTTTCTGTTTCGTGTAATCCTGTAATGCAGCAAAGGCTATTTTTGATAGCAATGTAATAGCAATCAAGTTTACGATAACCATAAGGCCCATAAATAAATCCGCTAAATCCCATACAAGCTGGACCTTTGCAACCGCACCGAATGCAATCATGACGAACGCGCCTGCTCGGTATAGTATCACCCATACTTTACTTTTGAGCAAAAACCGAACGTTCGTTTCTCCATAATAATAGTTACCAATTAACGTACCGAATCCAAATAGGAAAATAAAGATAGCAAGACAGCCTGATGCCCAAGAACCGATGTGTTCACTTAATGCTGCTTGTGTAAGTGCAATACCACTTAGCCCTGGTTGTTTGTAAGCATC
>NZ_AUMR01000058.1 GCF_000430785.1 Ectobacillus panaciterrae DSM 19096 | reverse complement strand
GTTTTTCTAAGGCCTGCCGATAGAAACGAGGGTAATTAGCTTTCTTACCTGTTTCACTGTCTACAAATAAGCCATTCATAGAAAAGTCTAACCCCACAATGTGTTGCACTTCTTTCGAAACGGATTGATGCTCATATTCCGTAAGAATAGAGACATAATACTTGTCCGTTTTTGTACGAGAAATCGTACAAGATTTGATGATATGGTGGGCAGGAATATTTCTGTGCTGTTTGATTTTAACAAGTTTTAGCTTCGGTAATTTGATATAGCCGTCCAAAAGCATGATGTTTCCGTTCACCACGTTTGTTGTATATGATTGTCTTGCTTTCCGGTTCTTGTATGTCGGAAATGCCGCTCTGCCCTCAAAAAAGTTTTTGTACGCCTTTTGCAGATTCAACTGAGCATTTGCCAACGCAAGGCTGTCTACTTCCTTAAGCCATGTGAACGCATCTTTGTATTTGGCAGGAGTAGGAAACTTCAGCTTCTTTAAAGTTTCTTTGTTCTCTTTGTGTTGTTCGTATGTTTTTTTGTGTTCTGCAAGCATTTTGTTATAGACGAAACGAACACAGCCAAAGGTTTTCGCAAGAAGAACACATTGTGTAGCTGTCGGGTAGATTCGGAACTTATACGCTTTGTTTGCCATATCATTTCACCTCGCTTTACGATTGTTTGATAAGCTAATTTTACCATAATATGTAATAAACAACAAGAACAAACGTTCTTTAGGCTTGCGCCTAATCGAAATTCATCTCCCCCTTACCGTTGGGCTACGCCCTTCACACGCTTGGAGAGGGAGACTTCTTTCGGAAAATCGTTAAAATCTATATTTTTACAGTTTACCTCTTGCATATGCAGTTCTTGGAGCGTTAAAATAAGAACAAACGTTCGTTTTAAAGAGAGGCGATAATCGTGGGACAAAGGACGGCAAAATGGAGCGCAGGGATATTCATACCGAAAGAAGCTGAGCAACTGAAAGAGCTTCCGGTAAATGCAAAGAGAGAGGCAAGATCATATACGAGCAAGGAGCACATTTCCTTTCCAATAATGATTTGCGAAGCGATGAAACATAACAAATATCTGTATTTTGATTATCGGCAGCACGGTATCATCCTGCACATGACGGGGCAAGTCCACTATTATAATGAAGACGATAACCAGCTTCATATTGTCGATATAGCGGGAAGAGCGCGCTATTTGGATGCAGGCGATATCGTGCATCTTGAGATATTGAAGGAATGGTAAGCAAAGCAAAAGGCCCTTGCTTGATACAAGGACCTCATATAGTTTTTTATGTTTAGCCGCAGCAGCCCGAGAAACTAGCTCCAATAATAATAAGAAGAATGAATAGTACAACTATTAAAGCAAAACCGCCATAGCCGTAGCCACCTCTGCCATAACCTGGATAACCATAACCATCCATAGCTTCGTTCCTCCTTTTTACGACTTGATGCAACAGGGAAAAAATATGTGGGACTACATACTATGAATTTATAGTACTTTTGAGCACGTACGATGCAAAATGGGCGTTTTCATTAAATCTCTTGAAACTATTGCACAAGCTATATATGAGTGAATTATAATTTCGACATGTCCATGTGCTATGTGCAACGAAAAGGGAGTATCTCTCTGGTTTACCCTTGCATGAACCACTACAAAGGTTTGACCGCTCCCGCACGCCGCCGGATGATCTCTCCCCACTATCAACGGTTTTTTTATTCACTTGTATATATATTTTTTATGTTTGGACAGTTCGCTAAACTCTTCGTTTTCATTTTTTGTAATGTTACATATAGTTTTCATATATCCCTAGACATCCTAAAACCTTTTCTCAGTATAGATTCGATTTTCAAATGACCCTTTGTTTTTGCTCTAAGACGATAAATAAGCGAATTGATTTCTTCTGTTCCTACGTAGACCTCACTGTCAAACAGCTTTCGCTCAGGCCAAACTGTGTGAATAATGTGCTCTTTCGGAACAAATTCGCCTAAGTGCTCTGCCAGCACCTTGCAGCACGCATATTCTTTTTGGGATAATATAATGCGAATGTCGTTAATATGAATAGTTTGAGAAATATCATCGAGCTGCACCCTCTCTTTATGCAGGTGATAAGAAAGCAGTACAGCAGAAAGTTCCATCGTCTCTTCCAAATCCTTTTCCACCTTCAGCTCGATGAGTCCGTTCGCTAAGGTGATACAATCTGATTCCTTAATAGGATATGCTTGATGCGGAGTAAGCTTTTGATCATTCAATTCCGTGCCGTGTTTGCTTCCTAGGTCTGTAATCGTAATCGCATCAGAGACTTCTATGACACAGTGCTGGCGTGAAACAAATTGATTATAAATAGAGAAATCAGGCTCAAATAATGGATTGGCTCGTCCGATGATAGTTTGCGGTTTTTCAAGATAAATATAGGCTCCTGATTGCGAAGGATCCCCATGTCTTAGAATCAATTTATATAAGGTTTGATATTGTTTCATATTCACATTCCCCAATTTGTTCAGTTTTCTAAATCAATCCGGAAAGTTTCGGCAGTATGGATTGGCTCGTAAGACCCCCCATCTGATAACTGACCTGTTTTAAATTCTATATATGGCAGCGAAGCAGGCTCTTATGCAAGCAGCGGGTCGATTGTCCTGCTCCGAATTTCGCCAGGCTGATAATCCTCTCTTGTTACATCCATTGTTCCCATGAGAGTGTCATCGGACAAAATGAAGCTTTGACTCGGGATATGATAATGCAGCTCATTTTGTCTCTCTTTTGTAAGCTGCACGCTGGTATTCTCTGCGACCTCGGGTATTTCTGGTTGAACTGCCTACTTTTTAGTTTGCTTCACGTCATACCAGAAGCAGATGAACAACCAAACAGTGGAAGTATCATGATAGCTAATATACGGTTTTTTATCTCGTTCCCTCTTTGAAAATAATACCGCTTTTTCAGAAATATACTACAAAACTAGGATGGAGGAAACTAAAATACTAAAAAGCCCCATTTTCAGGAGCTTTTGAGTGGCATCATTGTCTTATTTAGAAGCATGTGCTGTGTTGTAAGCATCGATGACTTCCCAAGTGTACGGAAGCAGCTGGTAATCTCCCCAGCTTTTGTGTTCTAGGATAACCAGCTTTGCTTTAGGGTATTTATTCATCAGCGTTTCCATCGATTTTTGTATATGTAGTATGCATCCAAACGTTTTTGTTTACCTTTTCAGCTGAACCATGCCGTCATCGCTCGAGACTTGCGTTTCCTCTTTTAAAGGTTCTGAGGATGCTTTTTGCATGTACCATTCAATGCCGCGTGCCACCAGAAGAAACATAATCACACCGATAAAGAATTTTCTCATACGGCTTTCCCCCTTAAAAATGCTTTGTACACTATGCATTGTAAGAGAGAAGGTTTTTCGGCTCAATGGACTGATAATGATAATTCTATAATAATTGTCAGTCAATTTCTGTTTTATAGATTAAAGACGTTTTTTTATTCACTTGTATATAGGTTGCCTAGCTTTTCAACCAGTCTCTAACCTGCTTTTCAAATAAGTGTGTATCCAGTACGCCTGCCATATGGCCGTTCGGGCTTCCAAAACCATAAAAAGAAGCAATTTTGCCCAGATGCTGTAATGTTTGAACAGTTTGTTCGCTGTATTGGGCCGGCTGTAAAAAATCTTCATAGCAAGAAATAAGCAGCACCTTCGCCTGTATACACTGCAGCGCTTCTTCTAAAGAAGAAAAGCCGTGCGCAATATCTTGAAGCATCGTGGCCCGGCATGCGTAAAGCCAATGATTCGCATCACAATACGCAATATTGCCGAGCACTTTGTCATACATGTCTTGTTCATAGGAGGTTTTCGCAAAGAGAGATGTGTACGGCAGTCTCTCTTCACTATTGCGCGGGAAATTCTTTTCATACCACTCCGGTCCAAAAGCACCGGTATACATCATTTGCGCAGCCAAATGAAGCCCCTCGAGCGGCTCTAGTCTTCCGTAATAATTTCCTTCCTGCCAATGCGGATCCAGCTGAATAGCACGAATAGCGTGCTGCAGAACGTTGAATGATGTAATAATAGGACTTTGCGCATTTGTAATAACCCCGATGCACCTCGCAACCATTTCTGGTTCGGCAACAGCCCAGTGCATAGCGATCATTCCTCCCGCAGAAGGGCCGATTACAGCGTGCAACCGCTCAATACCAAGCATGTGCAGCAGCTCTTTTTGAATCCCAACCATATCCCGAAACGTAAAGAGAGGAAAACTCATACCGTACGGCTGGCCGTTTTTTGGATGAATTGAAGCAGGGCCTGTTGTAATGACCATTGGATTTTTCCATTGCACATTGCTCAAGTTATCCATGCATATGACATAATACTCATTTGTATCAATAGCCTTATTCGGCCCAATCAGACCGTCCCACCAGCCTGGAGACTCATCGTCTTCATTATATTTTCCTGCCGCATGACTTGTGGCGCTGAAGTAGTGGCAGACTAAAATGACATTATCCTTTTGTTTGTTCAGCTTTCCGTATGCTTCATAACCGAGCTGAACGGGAATAGATTCACCGCATTCTAAACAATAGCTTTGCAGGCGAAATGATTGCTTTTGCACAAGCATCGCAGCTCCTCCTACTCTATAGTTTATCTAACACAACAAAACTGTAACATTATAATATATAGACAATCCAAAATTCATTTACATATAATGAAAAACGATATGTATCTCTTTTTCTGTTTTATGTATGAAAAACCTCCTGCTGTTCACGGTAAATTTAACAGAAAGAAGAGGTAGTCTTTTGAAAAAATTTATACTTGCTATGACTGCTCTTATTCTCCCATGGAAGAACGGTCCAGCTTCCATGATATGCGGTGCCGCGAATTGCTGCATGTATGGCTAACGGAACGGGTTACTTTAATAAAGAAAGGATTTTTAAATGGTATAATTATCCTAAAAAATGAGGTGAAGGTAATGACAACCGTACATATTAGATGGTTTGGAGCATATAGTCTTGATGATTTTTATAATAGAGAAATAACTTTAAATAAAGGTATATATGCAATTTATAGAGTATATGGCGGAAAAGAAACATTGCTCTATATAGGAAAAACTAAAAGAAGCTTTATGCAGCGGATAAATGAACATAACAAAGATTGGCTTGGGAATGTAAGAGGGCAGATAAAAATTAGATTGGGAATATTAGAATTCCCGAATGGCGGAAAATATTCTGAAAAGAAATTAGCAGACGTTGAATCTCTTTTAATTTTATGGCACAGCCCAGTAGAAAACACAAAATCTTTAGAGTATTATAGAGGTCGGGTTAAGTTAGAAGTTATAAATATGGGAAGAAAAGGGTTAATTGCTAAAAAGGTTTCGACAGAAGACCTAGTATGGGCATAAATGAAAATTTTTGTTGAACTAACGAGGCGCAGTTGAGGAAGACAGACAAAAAAACGATATACGTTATCAATATCGAACAGAGCCTAAAAATTACATATTTCCCGTTCCTTTTCTTCCTTTTTTTGTATAAAATGAAATTACTATAAGTAAAGGGGGCACCTATCTATGTTTGAATCAAACTTAGAAAAATATGCGCAATTAGCTGTTGAAGTCGGGATTAATATTCAAAAAGGACAAACCTTATACATTACTGCTCCTATTGAAACAGCAGAATTCGTTCGTCTTACAGCAAAAAAAGCGTATGAAGCAGGTGCAAAGCATGTGTACGTAGATTGGGTTGACGAAGCTTTAACGCGTTTGAAATATGATTTGGCACCGGAAGAAGCTTTCTTTGAATTCCCGTCATGGAAAGCACAGGAAAAGGAACAATTGGGACAAGAGGGCGCGGCTTTTCTCTCCATCTACGCTTCAAACCCAGATTTATTAAAAGGCGTAAAACCGGAACGAATCGCAAACGCGACAAAAGCTGCCGGACAAGCCATGCAGACATTCCGTTCCTATATCACTTCCGATAAAGTAAGCTGGAGCGTCATTTCCGTACCGACAAAAGAATGGGCTGCAAAGGTGTTTCCGGACGCATCACCGGATGAGCGCATCGAGAAGCTTTGGGATGCTATTTTTCAAGCAACTCGCGCAGATTTAGAAAATCCTGTAGAAGCTTGGAAAGTACATAATGAAGAGTTAGAAAAGAAAGTACAATACTTAAACAGCAAGCATTACAAGGCTCTTCATTATCAAGCTCCGGGAACAGATTTAACAGTAGAGCTTCCGGACAAGCACATCTGGGTAGGTGGAGGCAGCCGCAATGAAAAAGGCGTACCGTTCGTCGCAAATATGCCGACTGAAGAAGTGTTCACCATGCCTTTAAAAACAGGCGTAAACGGCTATGTGACAAGCACAAAGCCGCATCCTTATAAAGGGAACGTCATTGAAAAATTCCAATTAACATTTGAAAACGGGCGTATTATCTCCTACACTGCCGAAGCAGGTAAAGAAACGCTTGACCTGCTTGTGAATGCAGACGAAGGCTCCCGTTATCTTGGAGAAATTGCACTTGTTCCGCATAATTCTCCAATCTCTAACACGAATATTATCTTCTACAACACATTGTTTGATGAAAATGCCTCTTGTCACTTAGCAATCGGTAATGCCTATGCCTTTAACCTTGAAAGCGGCAAAACAATGACAAAAGAACAATTGGAAGAACACGGCGCCAACTCAAGCATTACGCACGAAGATTTCATGATTGGTTCTGCAGAAATAAATATTGACGGCGTGAAAGAAGACGGAACACGCGAACCAATTTTCCGTAATGGGAATTGGGCGATATAACAAGAAAAACGGAGCCTTCGAGGTGCCGATCCTAAGATTCTCCGTCCTAAAAAGCACTTTTTGCTTTTTTCCCGCTCTAAGCGTCCGTAACAGGATTGCTTAGACAAGATGAACAAACGGACGCTAAGAGCCTGATTGATTCAACTAACATCCATGGAGGAAAAATCACCTCCACGGATGAAGTTTCATCTTATGTGGCAGAGGTTCTTAGGTGGCAGCACCTAGCCGGCGGAGTTAGACATAGCTCAAATTTTATAATTTCTTATTATAAAAACCAAGGAAGCATTCCCTTGGTTTTTTATAGTAGTAATAATAGCTTGCTAATCTGTTTCGCTCGGCCTTCTTGCTATTTCCCCCGCTGCACTTCGAACAAATGCACTTCAGCTCCTTTTCTCGGTTCAATTCATTATCCATATATAATATGAACCTCCCCCACTTACTGTTACACACCATTCACACGCTTGAAGTGGGGGTATTCTCACCTAATTTATGATAAAAGTCCTCTGCTCGTGCAAAGGACTTCAGTTCAAAAGCTTCTGCTAATCATTGATAAGATTTCAGCTTCGCTTCAAAATCATGTGTAATCATAACAAGCATGAATTCATCTTCTTAAATAGCATTGACTTGATTTCTGCCGTGCTGTTTGGAGTAATATAAAGCCGTATCTGCTGCCTCTATAAACTCATGAGGCGTAAACTTGTATACGGAAGCACCGACAGATACGGTCAACGTAAGCGTTCCTTTTTCCGGAAGCAAAAACGTATAATTCTCAATCTCCTCTCGGATACGTTCGCCTAAATCTACTGCTTCCGTTAATGTAAACGAAGGAAGCAATATCGCAAACTCCTCTCCGCCTTTTCGAAATGCCAGATTAGGAGAAGGTGCCTTATCCTGTAAAATTTTTCCGACTTGTCTTAAAACAGCATCTCCTGCAGGATGTCCGTACGTATCATTTACTTTTTTAAAATAGTCAATATCTATCAGCATTAAAGAGAGAGCTTCCCTATGTTCCTTACTTTTTACAACATAATGATTTAACATATCATCAAATTGCCGTACGTTCTGTAAACCGGTTAAAAAATCAATTTTCGCATTACGTTCCATATTTCTGTATAATTCATTAGATTGATATGCATAACTGGCACTAATAAAGGTAATATATCCGGCTGCTATACAGATGAGCAAGTAGACAGCAGAAATAGAAAAATCGCTGCCTGTACGGATTAAAACCGCTAAAACAAGAAGTAAACAATATACATTTAACCAAAACCAGCGCTTTTTGAGATGAGAAAAAAAATATGAGATAACGGCACAGCCGAGCCCGCCCATGAGTGCGATGGTAGCTCCAAGAACAGCCGAATCTGAAAAGCCAACTAACACAAGCCGCATGGTTCCAATAATCAGAGCTGTAATTATACAAGCGACAGGGCCTCCGTAAATAGCTGCCAAGATGATAGCGAGATGCCGTAAATCGAGGAAAACATGTTCAAGGTGCAGGCCGAATTGAATTAAAATAACACCAAGAATTCCGCACACAATTCCTAACATTAATTTTCCCTTGTAAGATACAGACTGATGTAGGGGTTGATTTCGTGCAACTTGACCGCCTACAAAAATAAAAGAAAGTAAAATTGTTAAGTTTACAAACAGTTCCCTGACCATTTCATAATCTGCCTCTCTATGTTATATATTCTATTATTTTCAAAGCGCTGTATACTATATAAGTCCACTTTGTTATTCCGACATATCTATCGTTTGCCACGTAGAACAAAAGGGAAACTGCGCTCGCTCGCTCGCTCTCTCTCTCTCTCCCTGCATGGACCACGAAAAGGGTTTGACCGCTTCTATGCTTATTCGGATGCTCTCTCCCACCTAAAAGAAAAGTTTTTATGTCGATTTTTTTAATTGCATTTATATAAATAAATTCGGTTATATAAATTTTTATGATGCAATAAAAGATACTGTAAAATAATAGAAAAAATTCTCATCTCATACACTTATCTATATATAAAAAAATTATAATTTCTATATGTCCATGTGCTATGTGCAACGAAAAGGGAGTATGGTATGCTTCTTCTCTCTGCTTTACCCTTGCATGAACCGCTACAAAGGTTTGACCGCTTCTGCACGTCGCCGGATGCTCTCTCCCCGCTATAAATAGACGGTTTTTTATTCACTTGTATATAATACAAAAAATATATATTTTACAAATTTTTGAACACCTTCCTTATTATACCTTACTTATATATAATTTCTACTTTTTAATTTTTAATTTTCATTCTAAAAATGCACCTGCGATATTTCTTATATTTAAAATCAGTAGCGTTGTATAAAACTGGTAAACATAAATTGACGAATTATTCAGGATACATTTTTATGCTCACTAATCCAAAAAAGAGAACAACCATTCAAAAGGTGGTCTCTACCCATTTGGTATTTTTATACAGCGAAAGACTTTCCATCCAAATCAGCCGTTTCAATTAAACGAAGAACATTTTCCATACGATTTTGCGTTGTCCCCCACTAAAACCATGGAATCTTTTAAGATGGAACTATCTTTTAGTAATGAAAAAGATGCAAGATTACCAAATGACGAAATTAGTGTATGCTTGTCCATAGATTTATCCTTTATTTTAGATTTAGACAGGAAACCACCTGTACAACCATTATAAAGGATTTTTTTATACCCTTTTAAATATCAGAATATTGCAATTACACAAATACAACGCTAGTGATTTAAAATGAACCTCCCCCACTTACCGTTACACTACACCATTTACACGCTTGAAGTGGGGGTATTCTCGCCTAATTTATGATAAAAAAACAAAAAATCCGGCCCTCGGGAACCGGATTTTGTATTCAGCAACAGCGGGATATCTTTCCCTCTTTCGCATCAAATTTAGCTTTTTGTACATCAGCGAAAAACGCTTTTTCCGATAAAATCGGTTCTCCTGGATAACGCTCTTTCATGTGCTGCACATATTTTTCATAACTTGGAACACCAACCAATAAGCTGATAAATTCACGACGGTGCTTCAGAATATTCGCAAGGAGCTCACGCATAGTTGCGGACATCCTCTTCATCACGAGGCACGTAAGGAGCTTCCTTCAGCTCTACAGCTTTGTTTTGCAGCACCCTTATCCAAATCCTTACCGCCGAAACAAATACAGCCAATACGACAAGCATGAAGACTGTACACAATGCCGCATCCACGTAATCGTTTGTGATGATTTGCTTCATTTGATCCACGTTCTTCGCCGGCGCAAGCACTTTTCCGCCGTCCAACGCCTTTTGGAATACCTTCGCGTGAGAAAGAAATCCTATCTTCGGATTTTCGTGGAACAGCTTTTGATAGCCGGCCGTCATCGTTACAATGAGAATCCACGTTGTCGGAAGAAGCGTTACCCATACGTAAGCTTTTTTACCCATTTTGAACAAAATCGTTGTGCCAAGAAGAAGCGCGATTCCTGCCAGCATTTGGTTTGCGATACCGAACAACGGCCATAATGTATTGATGCCGCCGAGCGGATCGATTACACCTTGATACAGGAAGTAGCCCCATCCTAATACACAAAGAGTTGTCGCAATTACGTTGGATAAAGTAGAATCCGTTTTGCCAAGCGGCTTATAAATATTGCCCATAATATCTTGAATCATAAAGCGGCCGACACGTGTTCCCGCATCGATTGTCGTCAGAATAAACAGCGCTTCGAACAAAATCGCAAAGTGATACCAGAACGCCATCAAAGCCTTTCCGCCGATGACTTTAGAGAAAATGAATGCCATACCGATCGCAAGTGTAGGCGCTCCGCCCGTACGGGACAAGATCGTTTGCTCCCCTACATCGCTTGCGAGTGTTTTCAGGTCGTCCGGCGCAACAGTAAAGCCCCAGGTGCCGATTGTTTTGGCTGCTTGTACCGCATCAGTGCCGATTACAGCGGGAGCGCTGTTAATGGCAAAGTATGTGCCAGGCGTCAATACGCACGCGGCGATCAGTGCCATAATCGCAACGAAGGATTCCACTAGCATCGCGCCATAACCAATCGGACGGGCATGCAGCTCGCGTTCCATCATTTTCGGTGTTGTACCGGATGATACCAATGCATGGAATCCCGATACGGCACCGCACGCGATGGTAATAAATAAGAACGGGAAGAGGTTTCCTGCGAATACAGGGCCTGTTCCGTCCACAAATTTAGAGATTGCAGGCATTTGCAGGTCCGGCGCCACGATGAGGATACCGAGTGCCAATCCCACGATCGTACCGACTTTCAAGAAGGTGCTTAAATAATCACGAGGCGCAAGTAACAGCCAGACCGGTAAAGCGGAGGCGATAAAGCCGTATGCGATCATCATGAGAGCGATTGTTTCGCCTGTAAACGTAAACATTTTTGCCAATGCTGGATCTTCCGCCACATATTGTCCGGCCATGATGGAAAGCAAAAGAAGCACAACGCCGATCAAAGAGGCTTCTCCTACACGTCCCGGGCGGATATAGCGCATGTACAGTCCCATAAAAACAGCAATCGGGATTGTAGCTGCGATTGTGAACATACCCCAAGGGCTTCCCACAAGAGCTTTTACTACAACGAGGGCCAATACCGCTAATAAAATAATCATGATTCCTAAAATGCCGACCATTGCGATAAGGCCCGTAACAGGTCCGATTTCTTCTTTAATCATTTCCCCAAGCGATTTGCCGTTGCGGCGCGTTGATGCAAATAGAATAACAAAGTCTTGTACCGCGCCAGCCAATACTACACCAACTACAATCCAAATCGTTCCCGGCAAATATCCCATCTGCGCTGCCAAAATCGGTCCTACAAGCGGACCTGCACCGGCAATTGCCGCAAAGTGATGACCGAATAATACCCATTTGTTTGTCGGAACATAATCCTTTCCGTCATTTAACAGCTCCGCAGGTGTTTTGCGGTTATCATCCAACTGGAATACCTTTTGCGCGATAAATTTACTGTAGAAGCGATACGCAACAGCATATACAGATACTGCTGCTACCAAAAGCCAAATTGCATTAATCGTTTCCCCGCGATTCAATGCGAGTACAGCAAATCCAGCTGCTCCAAGCGCAGAAATGACTCCCCACAATAAAATAGATTTAAAACTCTTCAAATAAGCTTCCCCCCTAAATGTTTCTTAGGGGAATTATACTAAATTTTCAGAATTATTAAATAAACTTACCCTTATGATGAGTTTATTATGCAGTAACATGTCTGAAGAATTTCATGACCTGTTAAATCTCCAATCTGTGCCGCAAGCTCTTCACATAATTGCGGCTTACCGGGATTGGTTCGTTGTATTGTTCTACATATAAGTTATAGGTACCGTTATAATACGGCTTGAGTGATTTTACATACAGCAAATTAATTAAATAGCTTTTGTGCACGCGAAGGAAATGATACGCGATGAGTTTTTGTTCAAGCTCCTGTAACGTATATGTGGAGATATAATGTTCTTCTGTGGTATAAATGGAAACGGTCTTATTTTCTTTATTTTTGCTTACATATACGATTTCTTTTGGAGATATATAAGAAATGCCTTCCTGACACTCAATGGGAAGCTTATGGCCAAGAGTATTGCGCCGATTGCGATGTTCTTTTTGCATTAAATAAACAAGATACTCCAAATCATCTTGCTGAAACGGCTGCAGCAAATAATAAAAGGCGCGCAAACGAAATGCCTCTACTGCATACGCAGCTTCTTTTCCCATAAGAATCAGTTCTGTTCGCAAGTCTAATTGATATAACAATTCCGCTATTTCCAATCCGCTTTCGCCTGAAAGGTGAACATCCACAAATAAAAAATCCGGTTCATGCCGCTTGGCCATCTTTATAGCTTCTAACCCTAATTGCGCTTCTAGAAACTCTGCTTTTACTTCTCCTTGTCTGAATGCATGCTGGATTTCATTCCGATGCTCTGCTTCTTCACTGACAATTAAGATTTTCATCTCCTGACCACCCAATCCTTTCCATGATGACAACACTACTTAATACATTCGACCTAAAATGACAAATTCCTTTTCTAACATACAAAAAATGCACCTTTTCTTGTATTTATATACGAATAAGAACCAAACGTCAAATCCTTTTTAAATGGGCGCAGAGTACAGTAGCCCCTCTATGTCTGTTCACCAGGCACATAAGCTTGGTTTTTTATTGCATACTGCGAACAGAAGGGAAGCATGGAAAGAGCACAGAATTTTATACTTTTCTTTTTAATAAAGGGAGCGCTGCCGCTCCCTTTATGCCAATTCTTTTTGTTTTGTTTCTTTTCCAAAAAAGAAAACCGCTAATGCACCGATGATAATCGCTATACAAAAGATAGAGAAAATAGAAGAAATTGCCGTTTTTTGAGCAACGAGGTAACCGACAAATAACGGGCCTAAAATACCGCCGACGCGCCCGAAGGAAGCTGCCATTCCTGCACCAGTTCCCCGTACTGCAGTCGGGTACTGCTCTGGCGTGTAAGCATACAGCGCGCCCCATGCGCCAAGGTTAAAGAAGGATAAGAAAATGCCGGATGCAATAAGCGTCGGCAGCGCACTAGCTGCGCCAAAGAAATAAGCGCTTATAGCCGTGCCGATCAAATAGGTAATTAAAACAAATTTTCTTCCCGCTCTTTCAATCAGCCACGCTGCTGTAAAGTAACCCGGCAGCTGCGCCAATGTCATAATCAATACATACTTAAAGCTTTTAATAAGACTAAAGCCCTTCAGTACCATTACACTTGGCAGCCATAGAAACATGCCGTAATACGAAAATACAACGCAAAACCAAAGCACCCAAAGCATAATGGTCGGACGCGCATAGGCAGAGGACCAAACAGTTTTGATTTTTTCAAACACAGACTGTTCCTTTACAGTCGGCTGAAAGCGCGGAGAATCAGGAAGGCTCCAACGCAAATATAAAGCATAGAATGCAGGAATTGCACTTAAAATCATTGCAGCCTGCCAGCCGTAATTTGGGATAACAAAGTAAGAAATTAATGCGGCAATCAGCCATCCGCCTGCCCAAAAGCTTTCTAACAACACCACGACTCTCCCGCGCTTCTTCGCATCTACGCTTTCTGATACAAGCGTGGACGCAACCGGTAATTCTCCGCCAAGCCCCATTCCGATAAAAAAGCGAAGGATGAGGAACACCGTAAGCGTTGGTGCCAATGCAGATAAGCCGCTGCCGACAGAAAACAGCAATAATGTAATGATAAATACCAATTTTCGGCCGGCTTTATCCGCCAGTAAGCCGAATACAAGCGCTCCGACAGCCATACCGATAGAGTTTACGCTTCCGATCCAGCCCATCTGCTGTACGGTCAAATTCCAATCCTTTTGCAAGGCTGCAATTACAAAGGAGAGCAAACCTACATCCATAGCATCAAACAGCCATCCAAGCCCCGCAATTCCAAGCAGCTTACGATTTGAGACCATTGTTTCCTTATTCATATGTAATCTCCTTTACATCATTTCTTTCTACCAATAGCATTCTGCATAGAACGGCTTTTTTAGTACAATTGTTTTCACTCTGCTTTCCTGCAAATTAAAAAAGACAGCTTTTTCAGCTGCCTTTTTACAAAACATCTTCAAGCTCTTGATATTGCAGTTTATTGATTTCTAAATCACGCAAACTTGTATACAAGTGCTCACGAATCAATTGTTGCAGCTGTTCTGCCTCTCTGCGCTCAATAAGATCAATCATCTTCTCATGATCCTGTAAGTTCGTTAATTCATTTAAGTTCACATAATAAAATACACCGTACAAAATGAGATAAATATTGATTTTCCTTAACAGGGTTTCTACCGATTCAATGAGAAATTTGTTTTTTGTCTTTCGCGCTAAAAATGAATGGAACTCTTTATTAATGCGGATATATTTTAGGATATCCTTCTCCTTATAAGCATCCATCTCTTGTGCAATCATTTGCCGCAGCGCTTGAATGTCTTGCTCTGTAATGTGCTTAAATGCATATGGCACCGCAATACATTCCAGTTCCGTCCTGAATTCAAACGCTTGCATAATTTCTTCCCGGGTCGGCTGCATAACGAAAGCTCCGCGGTTTGGAACCATAATGACAAGCCCCTCTTCCTGAAGCTTCTTAATTGCATTTCGAATCGGAGTTCGGCTCACCTGCAGCTTTTCTGCAATCATCGTTTCCACCAATTGCGTCCCCGGTGCAATTTTGCGCGCCAATATCGCCGTTTTTATCGTTTCATAAACAACCTGTTCCATTGATTTTCGTTTGTTCATATTATGTATACGGCACTCCTTCATACATACTTGTCTTTTTATCATATCACAACATATAGCGCTTTCCTAAAAATTAAATGTAAACATTGCTCCTTTCCAAATCCCCAGATCTTGTAAATCCATTATAAATTATATATCCAGCTTCTGAAATACAAAACGAGCAACTCCTTGTAAAGAGCTGCTCGTTTCTTTAAGATTTCACTGTTTTTCGCTCACGAAGTACTTCTTTTAAAAACTCCGCCAATACAAGCTGACGGCGCCAGCGGGACGGATTGGAGCATAATCGGTAAAACCATTCGAGATGGATGGATTGAATCCACTTCGGCGCACGCTTCACTTCTCCTGCCCACACATCAAAGCTGCCGCCGACACCGACTGCCACCTTCGCACGAAGCTCATGCTTATAAGCTTGGATGAATTCCTCCTGCCTTGGGAAACCGAGCGCGACAAGAAGGATATCAGGCTGCGCCTTTTGGATTTGCTCAACAATCGCAGCTTCTTCTTCTTTCTTAAAGTAACCATGATGATATCCGGCGACTGTTACTCCCGGATAAGAAGCGATTGTACGAGCCGCCCCTTCCACTACATGAGGCTTTGCCCCGAGCAAATACACGGAGACCGGCTTTCCTGCCTCGGAAAGCTGCGCCAGCCATTGGTTCATCATATCGAATCCCGCAACACGTTCCTTGATGGGCTGACCTAACAGTCCGCTCGCTTTTACGACGCCGATGCCGTCCGGCGTAATTAAATCCGCTTGCTTCAATACTTTTTCAAAGCCCGGATCCTTTCTGGCGCACATCACGATTTCCGGGTTTGCAGTTACAATATGAAAAACCGTCTCGCGATCGTGCAGTTGCTTTGTTATATAGGAAAGGGTTTCCTCCATCGTCATGGAAGAAAAGGGGACGCCTAATATATCGACCATTTGTATCGTCATATACATAATCCTTTCTGTTTCAAACTGCAGACATTACCTTGCTGCCACTGTTTCGTATCCTTTATACGTATCTTCGTATAGCTTTTGCAGTGAAAAATGAGCAGAGGCATGATGATAAATGCGCTCTCCCATCTGCTTCAGCTCGCCGCTCTTCCATTTTGCGTATGCTTCCTCCAACACCTTTGCCAAAGCATCAGAATCCTTTGTCGGGATTACCCAACCAAAGGATGGATCTGGGATAAGCTTATGCATATCGCCCACATCTGTCGCGATAAACGGAACATGTTGATTTGCCGATTCCAGCAGCACGAGCGGAAAGCTTTCGCTGTAAGAAGTAAGCAGACTCAAATCGGAAGAAGCATAGAGCTTATCTGCATCCTTACGATGCCCCAAGAACAACACATTGTCAGATAGGCCGAGATTCTTCACTTTCGCTTTCAGCTCCGCTTCAATCGGTCCATCTCCTACAAGCAAAACTTTCAGTGAAGGAATCTTCACCTTTTGCAAAGCTTCAAATAATACCTCATGGCCTTTTACAGGATGAAGACGCGCCACCTGAACAACGGTAAAGCTGTCTTTAATCCCAAACATCTCTTTTTTATTATAAGGAGCTGCCGGCTCTTTATCATAGTTTATTCCATTATAAATAACCTGAACCTTTTCTTCGGGTATACCGAGATTCGTCAGATTCCGCTTGAATCGCTCCGTAATCGCAAAAAACAAATCGACCTTACCAAAGGAACGAAGGTTAAGCTTTGTGAACAGCCAACCTTTTACACCACGCTTCATAAAATCAAGAGTCGGGTCGCTATGAATCGTAGTGACCCATTTCGCGTGAATGCGGCTCTTGATAAGAGACAAGAAAAAATTCGCTCGCGCTCCGTGCGTATGGACGACATCGAATTGTTCCGTATTGATGAAGCGAATGAGCTTGGACAAAATAGATATATCATAACGGGAGCTTTGCGAAAGCACATGCACCCGTATGCCAAGATTTCGCGCTTCCCTAGCGATTGCTCCTTCTTCAAATACCGCCAATTCAACCTCCTGCTTCGGAAATTGAGAAAGAAGGGAAACAATATGCGTCTTTCCGCCGCCTTCTTCCGCTCCGGCGTTCATATGCAATACCTTCATCTTTTTTCCTCCTTAGAAAAAGAAAAGCTAACAAAACGCTAGCTTTTCGTGTCACTCTATGCCCAGACTTACAAGTAGATAAGCCCATAATAAAACGAGGTAAATGCTTACCGCGGGAGCTGTCAGTACATGGCCGGCCATGAATGCGATCCCAAAGGCCAATACCAAACCTACTGCCAGCAGCACATACTTCACTGTAAACACTTCCTTAAATCTTGTGACTACCGCAAGCAGCAGCTTGATTCCATAGTATGCAAACGGGATCATAATGAGCAAGAAGCCTATGAAACCGAAGGAGTAAAACAAATCGTGGAAATCTCTTTCGATTAGCTTCGGTTCTTTTTTAAAGTTTCCTCCATATCCCATACCAAACAGCTTTTGTAAAACAGGAGCCTTATGAAATTGTGCTTTCTGCACATTTTGGAATAACTCGCGGCCGCTGAAAACAAGGTCACCCACTTGACCTTGCGGCGGTTCCTCAGCAGCTTGGTTCTCTTTCGGCTTATTCTGATGCTCTTGCTCCTGCTGCTTCACTTGTTCCGCAAGAAGTGTTTCGTGCATGGATGTATTTTTGGTAATAGGAGAGAATGGTGTATACACCGCGACTCCCGCTAACATAATCACTGCTATCATCCCGTTTAGAAGAAGCACGCTTTTTTGATCCCGATGCAAAATCGCCTGCACGAAAACCATTACAATCGCCGCGCCCAATGTAACAATGATGGCACCGAATCCTACCTTTGTTCCCACTGCGAACAAGGAAAAGACGGACAGAAGAGATGGAATCCAGTAGTACACGTCTTTCATGCGTTTTGTATGTTCAATGGAATATAACAGCACAACCGGGAAGCTGATGGCAAGAATAGTTCCTAATTCGTTCGCGGCAAAAAACCATCCGCGAGAGCCAAGCTTCACATAGTCATAGCTATTATAATCAGTAGAAGTTATAATGGAAATGAACATAACTGCATTGATAATCAAAGTCGCGCACATGATAGAACGCTGTACGTTCCGTGCAAGCTCATTTTTGCGTTTCAAGGCGCGAAATACTAGAATATAGCAGCCAAGCATAACGAATGTATACATCGTCTTCGCAACCAATTTCACTTCTTCTCCCAGCAAAATCGGACTTTTGACTATTTTATTGTTAATAAGGCCAATGAACAAAACAATTCCTAAACCAAGTATATACAAAAAGTATCTCCGGTTCTTTGCCTCTCTAGCCTGTAAGAACAGATACAAAATACCAAGGACCATTACAAACAACCGAGCAATAATTCCGGCGGTCGTATTAATTTTTAACACAATAATGCAAAACGAAGTCAGTAAATCTAGAATGGGTTGGAGAATGATGAACAAAAGCAGAAATGCTTCGAAAGTATTCCCCAAATTGTATTTCCTAAGCATGAATAACCTCCTAAAATCCTGTGAACAAAATATAAGGGTTTTTTATATAATGCGTATGTTCTATGAATACGAAATATCCCGTTATTTGTCGGAATTATGCAAGATTCCTCCCACATTATAGCACACTTCATCTATGAGCTATAATTAATTTTTACAGGAACGACGAGAGTTTTTTGAAATCGTTTGAGAAATAAATTGAAAAAGCTGTTATAATAAGACGGAATAAAAGCGATTTTCCTTTCCGCTTTCAGGAGGGCGATTACTCAAACAGCATAACATATGAAGAGTAAGGAAGCGCTCCTGCCCGATGAATCTTTAACACTAAAATGAGGTATCTACTATGGCAAACGTAAACGAAAAGCTGAAAACTTCATGGATGTATGCAAAAAAGGTTTTTTCTTATATACAGCAGCAAGGCCTATCCACAACGGTGGGTAAAATTCAAAAACGCATGCAAACGAAAATGAGCTTGATGAAGGGCGGCCAAGAAACCGATCCCCGCTTGAAGGAAATTTACGAAAGCTTGCTTACGGCTTATCAATCCGGAGCAATTAAAGGGATTGCGATCATCAGCTCGGGCATGGAGTTCGATGAGCTGTACAACCAGCGTACGATCAATTTCGCCAAGTACTTGGCTGAAAGAGAATATGGCGTTTTATACGTAACGTGGCAATATGACATAGCAGAGCAGCACGAAAAAAGCTTCCAGTACGCCTATCAAAACCTGTATCAAGTCCCTATGTATCCTTACCTGTACAGTTTGGAGGAATTGGCGATGTTCGATTCCATCGAGAAGAAATTGTTCATTTCCACTTTCCCGGCCAAAGCGTTCTATACAACATTGCCCGCATTGAAACAGCATGGCTTCAAAGTTATATACGATATTATGGATGAATGGGAAGAATTCTTCAAAACTGGTGATGCTTCCTGGTATCAGCGAAGCGCGGAAGAAGCGTTCGTCCGGGACGCGGATGTCGTATCCGCCGTATCTGTACCGCTGCAGAAGAAATTTGCGCACATTCGTGCGGATATTGTCATATCAGGGAACGGATATAATGAAAAGATTTCTAAGCATGCGAACATCGCCAACAAGACAAAAGGCGCGGACGGCAAAATCCATGTCGGTTATTTCGGGCATATGACACCTTCTTGGTTTGACTGGAACCTTGTGTTTCATCTCGCCGAACAGGACGACATTGTCGTTCACCTAATCGGACACGGCGCTACAGAGGACATTTTGAAGAAGGTTGAAGAACAGCCGAATATGCACTTTTACGGGAAGGTCCATCCAGGCGAACTGCACACCTATGCAAGACAGTGGCACATCGGTCTCATTCCTTTCAAGAAAAGCAAGCTCTCGGAAGCGGTCGATCCGATCAAAATTTACGAATACTTGTATTTCGGCTTGCCGACTATCTCAACAGGCATTCCTCACATAGGAGCCTATCCTTGCGTCTATCATTGCGAAACAGCTCAAGAAGCGAAGCAAAGGATTTACGAGATTTATGAACATTTGGATGAAACGTATACGCCTGAATTGCAGCACTTCCTTGAAACGACGACATGGGACAAGCAATTTGAAAAAGTTGAAGATGCGCTGAATAAAGCATAGTTGAAAACGGCCGTTTTTTACGGTCGTTTTTTCACGTTCAAACGCTTTCTTTTCACACTTTCCCTTATTTTTGACATGTAACGAACCAATCATTGTTATTTCATCCGCTTTGTTATATAGTTTCTCTGTTATATAGGATGGAGGAAGGGATTGAGAAATGGGATTAATTAATATTTTTATCTTCATCGGCATCATTGCAGCTGCAGTCTCGGGAACATTAGTGGGGATGAAAAAGCGCTTAGATTGGTTCGGTGTCATTTGTTTGGCGGTCGCAACGGCGCTCGGCGGCGGTATAATTCGTGATATCATGATCGGCAATTTGCCTCCAGTCGCTTTCATTAAGCCGATTTACTTTTTTGTCAGCGTATTGACAGCTCTTATAACATGCTTCTTTTATGAAAGAATCAATAAACTCCAACATGTTATCATGCTTTCAGACGCAGTGGGTCTCGGCGTGTTCACCACAGTGGGCGCGAATACAGCTGTCATGAACAGCATGCATCAGCCATTTCTCGTCGTTTCCATGGGACTCATCACAGGCATCGGCGGCGGAATCCTGCGCGATATCTTTGCAAAAGACATTCCGTACGTATTTCGAAAAGAAGTATACGCCATTGCCTCTATTCTCGGAGCCATAAGCTTCCTTATCACCTACGATAAAGTACCTCATATATTGTCTTTATATATTTGTTTATTCGTTACATTCGTAGTGCGGGTCGTATCGTTCTACTATAACGTGAACTTCCCTGTGCTAAAAACAGAAATGGAAGTAAGCAAGGAGAACAGAAATATATAAAAGAACCCTGAAGCGCAGGGTTCTTTTTCTATTTATGGAAGGATTCTGTAAACTTCATATAACAAAAGGAAGCTGATTGATTCAGCTTCCTTTTATTATATACCGCAACCGTATTGGCTTCCTTACTTCTTCAGTTTCAGCTTAGCAAGTGCGTCTGCCAGCGCTGTGTTGATTGGTTCATCGTCCTGCTGTTTCAAATATTTTGCCACATCGCGCTTAGATACATTTCCTTGCTTGGATTTGTTTCTCCGCTCTTGGAAGACAGACATCTTTTCGCGGTGACCGCAGCTGCATGCGAAGATTTGTCCTTCTCCTTGCCCGCGCAGCTCCATTTTCTTATGACAGTTCGGGCACCTTGCGTTTGTCAGCTTCGCAAGCGTTTTGCGATGACCGCACTCTCTGTCCTGACATACAAGCATGCGCCCTTTCTTGCCGTTTACTTCTAGCATCGGCTTGTCGCATTCCGGGCATCTTGTTGTCGTGACGTTGTCATGCTTGAATTTTTGCTCACTGTTTTTAACTTCATGCACTGCTGTTTTGGCATATGAACGAATTTCTGTTAAGAAAATCTCCTTGCGCAGCTTGCCTTTTGCTATCGCTTCAAGCTTTTGCTCCCACTCTGCCGTAAGAGCCGGCGATTTCAAGTCCTCCGGTACAAGCTCCAATAGCTGCTTGCCTTTTGAGGTAATATGAATATGCTTGCCTTTTTTCTCGATTAAGAAGCTGTTGAACAGCTTTTCGATAATATCAGCACGTGTCGCAACTGTACCCAGGCCGCCTGTTTTTCCGATGGTTTGGATAAGGTCCTTGCTTTCATTTGCCATATATTTCGCTGGATTTTCCATCGCAGACAGAAGCGTTCCTTCGCTAAACAGCTCCGGCGGCTTCGTTTCACCCTTCGTTTGCATCACATTTAAAATAGCGATTTCTTCTCCTTGTTCAATTGCAGGAAGCACTTGATCTGATACATCATCGCGCTCTTCATCCTCAAAGTGGTTATCATACACTTCTTTCCAGCCTTGGGATAAGATCGTTTTTCCCTTTGCCATAAAGGACTCGTTCCCAATGCTTGCGCGAATTGTCACTTGTTCAAACTCAAAGGCAGGAGATAAAACAGCTAAAAAGCGTTTTACGACAAGATCATAAATCTTTCTCTCTTTATCGCTCAATGAACTCAACAAAACAGATTCTTCCGTAGGGATAATAGCGTGGTGGTCTGATACTTTACTATTATCTACAAATGATTTACTCGCTTTAATCGGCTTTTGCAGCAGCTTAGAAGCCATTCTCGCATAAGGTTTTACGTTACATGCTGCGATGCGGTCCTTCAATGTATCTACCATATCTGTAGAAAGGTAACGAGAATCTGTTCGCGGATAGGTCACTATCTTATGATGCTCATACAGCTTTTGCATAATGGATAATGTTTCTTTCGCGGAATAACCAAAAATGCGGTTAGCATCTCGCTGTAATTCTGTTAAATCATATAGCTGAGGAGCATATGTTTTTTTATGCGCTTTTTGCACCTCTGTAATTTTCGCTTTTTGATTGCGAACTGCTTTTAGGACAGCGTCGCTCGTTTCCTTTGAGAACGTTCTTACATCCTTCGTTTTCACATCTTGCCAAACGAATTTTATGTTCTTTCCAACCGCTGTTACACCATAGAATGACTTTGGCTGAAAGTTTTTAATCTCCTCTTCGCGCTTGGCGATGATTGCAAGTGTCGGCGTTTGTACCCGGCCGCATGACAACTGTGCATTATGCTTGCAAGTAAGCGCACGCGTCGCATTAATTCCTACAAACCAGTCTGCCTCTGCACGCGCCACCGCAGATGCGTACAGATTTTCATACTCTTTGCCGTCACGCAATTTGCGGAAGCCTTCTTGAATTGCTTTATCTGTAACAGAAGAAATCCAAAGGCGCTTGAGCGGCTTTTTCACTTGCACCTTTTCTAAAATCCAGCGTGCTACTAGCTCGCCTTCACGCCCGGCGTCTGTCGCAATAACAACATCTTTTACATCTTTGCGGTTTAATTGCGATTTTACTGCCTGAAACTGCTTGCCTGTCTGCTTAATTACCACAAGTTTCAAATGGGATGGAAGCATCGGTAAATCTTCAAGCTTCCACGCTTTATATTTATCGTCGTACGCCTCGGGATCTGCAAGGGTCACCAAATGCCCAAGCGCCCATGTTACGATATATTGATCTCCCTCTAAATAACCATTTCCTTTTTTCCCGCACTTCAAAACACGGGCGATATCTCGAGCTACAGACGGTTTTTCCGCCAATACAACTGTTTTACTCATAGAAACATCCTCTCTATTTCTTTTCCGCTACTATTGTAAATGTTTTAGGCAAGCCGATGTCATGCATTTTGTGGTTCGGCTCCTCCTCCAACACTTGTATGACAAGACCTTCCTGTACTATAGACGTCACAAGCTCGCCTATTGTCCATTTCCTCTGTACAACCTTCGCAAGCGATTCCTTTTCAGGCATATGCTTGGAGAACGCGACTTCCCCTCTTTCAATAGAAGGATTGAAGTAATTTCCCGTTACTTTATGCTTTTTCCCAGTCGATGTAATAAGCTTCGTGGAAATGGGATGGAATTCATGAAGAATAAAGCGGCCGCCCGGACGAAGCAGCCGTTTTACAATACGAAAGAGCGGCTGTAAATCAATAAAATAATGCAAAACACCGAGCTCCATCAGCACAATATCATACTGTTCATGCGTAACCTTTTCCGATAAGGAAAGGACGTCTGAAATAATATAGGAAACAGCAACATCAGCCTCTTTTGCAAGTTCATTTGCAAACATCGCGTTTTCATGAGAAAAATCCGCAACGGTTACATCCGCGCCCAAAAGAGATAACGCGACTGCCTTCACACCGTTCGATCCCATAAGGTGCATCACTTTCTTACCTGCAGCATCCTTCACATACTTATAGAATGGGTGCAGACGCCACTCCGGGTTTTGCTTGATTTTCTTCGCGATTTCTGCCGGTTCTCCGTATCGATTTATAAGCGCTGTATAGTTATTTTGATTCCAAGCTTGTTCATTTTGCGCAGTCAGCTCCTGCTGCTCCTTAAGAAGTGCTGCACGGATTTGCGCCGCATACCTTTCATCCTCCGGGAAATATAAGTACGCATACAACGAACAGCACCAAAAAGAGTTCTCTCCTTTTTGGACCATGGTACGATAGGGATTCGTTCGAATCGTTGTATTAAAGTAACAATAAATGTGTACATCTATGCTATCTTGAGAAAACTTAAAACTTGCCTGCACCGCTGTTCGCTCGATAGGAGAAGGAGCATACTGCTGGAGCAAATCATATACTTTCTCAAACAAGTCCCACTGGACATTAACGGTAATCGGGAACGCCCCGCTCATTTCTACCCCTTGCAGCTGCAGCGAAGCTGCTTCTGTAAATTCATATGGAACATTTGCTTCCTCAAGCATTGCCGTCAATTCGGAAGCAATTGCCAACATATTCGTATTCATCATATTCCATCCTCCTGCGGTCACATGTTCTTCTCATCTTTGCCGCAATTACTCATTTTATATTAGTTGTTTTAGACGAAAATGAAAAGGGGACAGCCTCGTGTCCCCTTTATGTTCTTTTATATTTATTCCATAAATGCGTAAATACTATAAAAATTCCGTACCCCTGAAAGACCGCAAACGATGGAATAATAAAAGGGCGATAGCGCGTTTGAATTTCAATCAGCAAGTGCACAGCTGCATAGCCTAACACTAGAAGCAAAAAGAATACAGACAGGTCATTCTCGCTTTTTCTTATCATAAAAAAGAGTCCGGCCGCTGCGAATAATAACATACTGCTGTAAAAGACTCGCTCTGTCTTAAACAGAATGTCCTTTACATTCGGTCTTTCGATTGCGCCAAGACTCCAATACACTGCCGCATCATTTGCCCCCCACATAATCTTGAATTTCTCCTTAAACAAAGCAGCTGTTTTTCCAGTATCACTGAGGCGCTCTTGAATCAGTTGTCGTTCTGCTTCCATGCGCTGTTCGCCTATCGGAAACTGCGCAATGTATGCTTCATCCTTTGCGGAATATTGTCCATTCGTTTCATGATTGAATCCCAGTACAAATTTCCATAACGGATCTCGGTTTGATAATGGATACTGTGTCACTCCAGCTGCTATAAACCCATAGCTTACTATGTAATGAACGATGTAAAATACTGCAAGAATACCTGCAAATCCGCCGGCAATTTGCAACTTTGCTCTTTTTCCGTTTCGCAGAAACAAAAAAAACAGATACAGCCCTAATGCCAGTAAGATAAAGCTGCCAAGAGGCCTCATGATATCTCCTAAAGCTAGGAGAATTCCTGTATACAGCCACGTTTGCCAATGGAATCCTTTTCGAATCAGAAGATAAAATCCAAGGTAGAACAAAAAATGGGCAATATGCTCATTCGTTAAAACGGAGCACATAAGAATACTTGGCGTATACACAGCATATATAACGCCCGCCATTCTTGCAGAAGACTCGTTAAACAAGCGAGCGGCAATTTGATAAACAAGAAATACAGTTCCTGTGCAATACAAAACATTCAACAGTTTCAGAATGAACAAGCCTTCTCCGAATACACGCACAATCAATGCTTCATACATCGTAAAACCAAGCTGATACACCCATGCGCTAAAATATGGATTTTTGCTGAAGCTGAAATCTCCTTTTGCGGCTTGCACCGCACCTTGGTACATTTCTGCAAAATCAGATTGAACAGGTGTAGGTATCCAAAGAATCCAGCCGAGGCGCAGCAAGAATGCAATTGTAATTAGAATAGCCAAAAACGTCCGATTGTTAATCCAGTGATTTGTAATACAAACAGCCGCCGCTAATACAGCTCCTATTATAATAGAAGCAGCAATAACGACGCTTATAAACGCAATGTCTGTTTTAAGGCGAATGATAAGGGATAAGTCAATTAATGTACTATATAAAGCTAAGAGAAAAAAAAGCGCCCAACACATATAATGCTTTTCTTCCAAATGAAGCAAACCTATTCATCTAAGCCACCTCCTCCTTCATCATATATTTTATGTAATACGCCGCGAGATCTGCAGCTTCAATCCATCCTTTACTCGCAAAGACACAAGCGGCTCCGTATGAGCATATGAATTTACCGAACGCAGCTTATACTGCTGGCCGAGAACCGCTAAAACGAGAATTGCTTCCATCAACATATCATACTATCCAATCCCAATTCATTACTGCAAATGAAAAAGGCAAAAGAATGATTTCTTTTGCCTTTTTAGACAGCCTCCGCCAATGCAAGCTGCAAACTCTCTTGTGCCAGTTTGACAAGCGCTGTATCTTTCTTGTCGTACCCATATAGAAGAAGCACTGTATTCGTAAAAACAGCGCGAAATCTCGCAAGTTCCTTCTCTTGCGTTTCGACTTCTCCATATATCCCATAAAAATGCTGCCGATCCCCCGGCAGCAGCAAGCTGTAAACAGCTGCTAAATCCACAGCACGATTTCCGATATGCACATCTCCCCAGTCTATTACACCGGCCAGGCTCCCTTCTTCGTCTGCTACTACATTACGGATGTGAAGGTCACCGTGGACGAGTGTTTCCTGGGATATATTTTCGCAGCTGCGCAGCTCTAAAATATACTCTCGCAGAACCTGCCTATTATCATACAGCTGTAAATCCATAATTTGCTTCACTTGTTCTTCTAATATAGGCTTCCGCTTTGCTATATGTAAACGGTCCAATTCATCATAGGGCACACCCAGTTTCTTTGCTTTCGATACAGGGAAGCTATGCAGCTTGCGCAAAAAAACGGCGAGCGGCTTTGTCATTCCCTTCCGCTGTAATGGTGTAAGATGCATAACTGTCTTACCCTTTACCGCTTTATATCCGATAAAAGACCAAGGGTAATCCGAATTCGCCCCGCCGAAATAGATTGGTTCAGGAATGGGGAGCGGCAAAATCGGAACAAGGGATGGCAAGATGCTACCTTCTGTCTGTAGTAAACGAACTGCAATTTCACGCCTTGGGAACCGGAACACGAATTGTTTATTAACACAATAGACAGTATTATCAAATCCTTCTCCTAAAGCATACAGAGAAACAGGTGACAGTGTAGGAAACTGCTTCTCTATTAAACTGCGGGCTAAACCTTCTGTTACTACATATTCCGGTTTCCAGACAGTCATCATTATTCCTCCTTCTTCCAATTCCCGGGAAATACAAGAAAAGAGGGTTTCACCCCCCTCTTTACTTCATAATCAAATAGGCTTGCTTTGGATGGTTAACTTGATCGGGGTATTTTAATCGAATTTTCCCCTTATCCAAAAGCTTTGCCAAATAATTATTTCTAAGTCCGTCCGGTGTTCTCTCTAATAAGTAAGCGAATTCCTTTAGCATAAGAGGCCGCTGCGCACATAGCTGTAAAATAATCTCTTCCATAACACTCGGGCTAAGACGCTTTTTCTTTCGCGCCAGCTCAGCAATTCTCCATAACACTTCTTCCATATCCTCTTCCTGTACTTCTGATTCTGTATATACTGCTTCAGGCTGCATATACTCCTCTTCCTCCAAAACAAATGATTCGACACCATTCTCTGTTTCGTTATTTACGGAGTTATTACCGTTATTATAGGAGTTCTCTTCGCTATTTACGGAGTTAATGTCACTATTATAGGAGCTTGGTTCGTTATTCAAGGAGTTATTACCGTTATTATAGGAGTCTATTCCGTTATTCATGGAGTCGTTTTCGTTATTTACGGAGTTCGGATTTTTATTATAGGAGTTCGATTCTAGCTCCATTTCTTCTAAAAATATCTCTTCCGCAGCCTCATCTAGTTCTATTTCTGCCGCTGGATCCTCGCTCCTGAAAGATTTTACACGCAGCGTTAAAATTGTCCGGTCACTCTCACTATCTTGTATGAAGCTTGGCATGTCCCACTGCAAATGCTTGGAAGCTGTTTCTATATTGCGCACACCAGATCCAGCGCGTTTACACAAATCAATTAAAATGAACATTTTAAATACATTAGGATTGCGTAAGTTGCTGATGCCTCCCTCGAATACCTGCTCAACCGATGTACGCAGCAGACCGGGATTAGCGAAACGAAATGTATTTTTATCTTTCTCAATGACAATACCGCCTTCACCGTAGTAATCAGCATGCACAATCGCATTTATGACCGCTTCATGTAAGCTGGAACGAATCCAATCTTCATTCCTATGTCCGGATATATCACCCGTTACACGCTCCATCGTTCGGAAATAAAAGTCGTACACATTGCCGGACCATGTACCATCTTGAGAAGTAAAACGGTGCGACCATTCCGCACTTATTATATCCTCCAAGTTTTCCCGATACTCAAGAAAGTATTGCGGCAAAACTTCTGTAATCATTCTTTCCTCGCTGAACATCAACAGTCCGGCCAGTGTTAATCCTTCCTTGCTTGTGTTGCGCATCTTTCCCCAAGCGCCGATCTTATAAAGAAATTCCTTCATCTCCAGTCCGTTCCACGGATGATCGGGCTTTACAGCTGCAAACCTTTGCCGATAGCTTTTGACGGATTCAAAGTTCAGCTCATTTAATCCATAGTGCTCTAAAATTAAACTATCCTGTGAAATTAATGAATAATCGATCATGTGAGTGGAATTGTTATTCACTTCATATCTCCCTCTTATATGAAATAATGAAATTATTTTTGTCCCTAACAAAATGGCTATTCTTTTATTTTATCATCTTTTACCCTGCCACTGCTTCTCTTATAAGGAAAATATCACACGCTTTACCTTCGGGAAATAATACCATTATCAAGCAGAGGAATTATATTTATATAGAAAAATCCCCTTCACTAAAGCGATAAGAGAAATGATTGAAGCTGTAAGGTTTAAGACTGTTCTTCCTTCCTTTTAAAAAACCTGTATTATATCTTTTTCAGCAGCTGTACTTATTAATTCTCTTTTATTCCTCCATTGAAACATTTGGTAATCTGACTTCCTACAGGGCAAGCCTCTGTGGTTTTCTCAGCTATATAAGTCCACTTTGTTATTCCGACATATCTATCGTTTGCCAAATTAAACAAAAGGGAAACTGCGCTCACTCCCTCTCTATGGTTTACCTCTACATGGGCCACGAAAAGGGTTTGACCGCTTCTACGCTTAGCCAGATGATCTCTCCCCCTAAAAGAAAAGTTCATGTCGATTTTTATATATATAAATATTTTATAATTTCGACGTTTTCATTTGCTATTTCGAACAAAACGGCATTGGCACTTACTTCCTCTCTCTAGTTTACCCTTGCATGGACCAAGGGTTTGACCGCTTCTGCACGTCGCCGGATGCTCTCGCCCCACTATAAAAAGATGATTTTTTTATTCACTTGTATATAGTTGCATTTATATATAATTCTTTCACACAAAATAGAAACATATAATTTCCAATCGAGCCCTCTTTAATCCTGTATCCAACTTCGCTATAATCTATAAGGGAGTGCTCTTTTTGGAGCTTTCTTTTATAATGCCAATCTTACAGTTTCATAAACTTTACTATAAAGAAAAAGGTGCATAAACATATGAGTATTCTAACAGTAAGCAACTTAAGCCACGGCTTTGGAGACCGCGCGATTTTCAATAACGTGTCCTTCCGTCTTTTAAAAGGGGAGCACATCGGATTAATCGGCGCAAACGGCGAGGGAAAATCCACATTTATGAACATCATTACAGGTAAGCTTGAGCCGGATGAGGGCAAGGTAGAATGGTCTAAAAACATGCGTGTCGGCTACCTTGACCAGCATGCCGTACTGGCAAAAGGCATGACAATCCGCGATGCATTGAAGGGTGCGTTCCAGTATCTATTCAATATGGAAGCAGAAATGAACGGCATTTATGAAAAAATGGGTGAAGCGACGCCTGAAGAACTTGAGAAAATGCTTGAAGATGTAGGGACAATCCAAGATATACTGACAAACAATGACTTCTATATCATTGATTCAAAAGTAGAAGAAATTGCGCGCGGTCTTGGCCTAGACGATATTGGCTTAGATCGTGATGTTCATGATTTGAGCGGCGGTCAGCGTACAAAGGTATTGCTTGCGAAGCTTTTGCTTGAAAAGCCTGATATTCTTTTATTGGACGAGCCTACTAACTATTTGGACGAAAAGCATATTGAATGGCTGAAGCGTTATTTGCAGGATTACGAGAATGCCTTTATTCTTATTTCCCATGATATTCCGTTCTTAAACAGCGTAATCAATTTGATTTACCATATGGAAAATCAAGAATTGAACCGCTATGTAGGCGATTATGACAACTTTATGCAAATATATGAAGTAAAGAAACAACAGCTCGAAGCAGCCTACAAAAAGCAGCAGCAGGAAATTTCCGAATTAAAGGATTTCGTAGCGCGAAACAAAGCCCGCGTATCTACGCGCAACATGGCGATGTCACGTCAGAAGAAGCTGGATAAGATGGACATTATCGAGCTTGCGAAAGAAAAGCCGAAGCCGGAGTTTCGCTTTAAAGACGCCCGCACATCCGGCAAGCTGATTTTTGAAGCCACTGACTTAGTAATCGGCTATGACAGCCCGTTATCTAAGCCTCTGGACCTTCGCATGGAGCGCGGACAAAAGATTGCGCTGATGGGTGCGAACGGTATCGGTAAAACGACATTGCTTAAGAGTATTCTAGGCGAAATCAATCCAATCTCTGGAACTGTACAGCGCGGAGATCACTTGAATATCGGCTACTTTGAACAAGAAGTAAAAGAAGCAAACTACAATACATGCATCGAAGAATTATGGAAGGAATTCCCATCCTTTACGCAATACGAAGTACGCGCAGCACTCGCAAAATGCGGTTTAACAACGAAGCATATTGAAAGTAAAGTAGAAGTGCTGAGCGGCGGAGAGAAAGCAAAGGTGCGTTTATGTAAACTCATTAACCGCGAAACGAATATACTTGTGCTGGACGAGCCTACCAACCACTTAGACGTGGACGCTAAAGATGAATTGAAGCGCGCCCTGCAAGCATACAAGGGAAGCGTTCTTATTATCTGCCATGAACCGGAATTTTATCAAGATGTTGTGACAGATATTTGGAATTGTGAATCTTGGACAACTAAAGTATTTTAAACAATGAGGGTATCCCAAAAGGTTAGCACAGCGCTAATCTTTTAGGATACCCCTTTGTTTTAGCTCATATACAAAAATAAAATCGTTCCTGTTATAATGGTAAGCGACCAAACTTTCCAAGAAATAGGAGCGATTTTATATGCGTAATAAAGTTGGTGTTATATCAAGAAAATAGACGCGATAAACAGAGAGAAAAAGCCGACTATATACACGTGAATAAAAAACCGTCTTTTTATAGTGGGAAGAGATCATTCGGCGCTGCCGCCACGAAGTTTTGGCGTATAATAAAGGAGGAAGCTATTATACAAAAATAATTATTTCTATACATATTTTTCGCATTTATGAAAGGAGACAAGAATGACGAATCGTTATCCGATTTTTAGTAATAAGAAAAATATAGCTCTTCTCATTATATTGTTTATCGCAGCTTTTTTAAGGCTATTAGCATTACATAAGTATGGTTTAACCCTTAATATAAATAGTGATGATGAAGGGTATAGAAGAAGTGCTTACATATTTCTTGAAAAGAGAATGTTAATCTATCATGACCCCAATGCTCCTACGGTACATATAATGCCTGGCTTTACACTCATGCTGTCATTGGTATTCAGTATTTTTGGAAAAGGGACATTGGGAGTATATGCAGCTAAAATATTTATGGTTATGAACGGATTATTATCAGTTTTTGGAACGTATAAACTTGGAAAGCAAATATTTAATGGTTATGTTGGGCTAATAGCAAGTTTTATGCTCGCTATATTTATTCCTCAAGTAGTAATTGACAATTTACTCCTAACAGAAGCACCTTATACTGCATTTTCGATTTTCTTATTTTATTTCTCAATTAGATTAGCTGAGAAGCAAGATTGGAAATCATTTTTCTTAGTATTATTATTTTATTTCTCAAGTTTGTATCTGCGACCGACTATAGCATTGTATCCTATATTATTATTCATTTATTTCATTTTCAAAAAGTACCCGATAAAATTAATGTTTAAACAAATCGGCATAGCAGCTATAGCGTTAATCTTGGTGTTAGGACCATGGTGGATAAGAAATTACATTCATTTCAAAGAATTTATTCCCTTATCCGGCGGAGCTGGCGACCCTCTTTTATTAGGCACCTTTCAAGGAGTTGGCTATCCATCTGGCTCCTTAAACGAAATCTTAAAGACAATTGATCAAGAACATGCAGGCGAAGATGCTTATTATATACTTAAAGCAGAGGAAGAAAAAGCAAAAGAGCGTATTCATGAATGGATTAGCCAAAGTCCTAAGACTTATCTTTACAGCTTGCTGGTAGCTAAAACAAAACTTCAATGGCAGTCACAGTTTTATCCAATAACCATTTTCCAAATAAACAAAGAAACTATTAATGCTGTGAGTGGATACTTAATTAAAACAGCAGAAATTAGTATGCTCCTAGCTTCGCTTATAGGTAAAAGAAGAAATGAAATCATTTTTACAATCCTAATTTTAATATACTTTACACTTTTAAATAACTATTACTTTGCATATGATCGATATACCCTGCCATTAATGCCGATTATCTTTATTTACATAGGATTTCTTATAAATGTGTTTATAAGCAAGCTCTTGCAATACACTTGGTTTTCAAAAAAGGATAAAAACAAACTTAAAGAACTTGTATAGCAAATAATAAAGATAACATGAGAAAACGACCTTTTTCCGTCATTGATTCGAAAAAGGTCGTTTTTAATTTTCTTTGAGACGGTTCTGCTTCATACGTATATTGAATCTCAAAGAATCTTGCGTTTACTTTCGTCACCCGTTGCTTATCAACAGCGAGAATTACAGCTCCCACTTCAAGAATCCCTTTTGAATTTCAGTGTGAGGTGCATAAAGAAGGCAGTAGATATTATTTGCTTCTATTAGCATGCTTTTCTTATCCTTTATTTGGCATACTTTCCTTATCCTTTATTTGGCATACTTTCCTTATCCTTTATTTGGCATACTTTCCTTATCCTTTATTTGGCATA
>NZ_AUMR01000057.1 GCF_000430785.1 Ectobacillus panaciterrae DSM 19096 | reverse complement strand
TATCTACTTCTATTTCGACTATTCTAAAATAGTATCTATTGGCTATATCGTGCATGAGTTGTTTCACATCATTTCCAAGTTGAATCAACAACTTTTTTCGATACCTCGACAAAGTTAAAAAGGCTTTTTACATCCATGTCACCGAGCCTTACCTCAGCCCTACTTAAACATGGACGACAGAGCAACGGTCTGGTGCGTCAACCGAAGGTGTCATGACCTCATTAACGTAGCTGGGACTTCTCCTAACTGAGTCTGGTGAACTTACCCCGAAGGGACGAAACTAGAGACTATGTAGCTTCTTTTCAGAAGCCACGATACCTCTAGGTTCGTGGTAGTTCACATACTTCATTCATTGCATTGAAATCATTCATATCATCTATAAAAACAGTTGTTTTTATAATATCATCCATCGATCCGCCATTTTCTTCGATGATCGCCTTTACATTTAATAGAGCTTGTCTTGTTTGACCCTCAATTTTATCACATGGAAATTCATTCGTTTCAGGGTTAATTGGAAGTTGTCCAGACGTATAAACCAAATTACCTACTCTACGATATGCTGAATAAGGACCAATCGCTTCCGGATACTTTTTCATTTAAAACACCTCTTTTATAATTTTTTATTATCATTAATATTCAATCGCAATTTAATTTTTTAAAATTTCTAGAAAAGATTATTATTTGGAATCTATCTAAAAAGGGGTATTCAAAAAAAGACATATACCCCTTTTTTGTTAAGATATATATCCAAAATCCTAGGATCCATCCTATTTATCCTATATGAATTCTAGGTGTAATGGAGTTATATCGACTTTTTTGCTCTGGAAGATTTATTAAAAAATTGTTAAACTTAGATAAATTTAGATTTTCCTTTTTTTCGTCTATTCCCTCATAAGTTTTACAGGGATATTCATATACAGTTTATTATCATTTGTGAGGAGTAATATTATGAATGAGAAAGTTATGAGTCACTACAAAAAACTAGTTGAATTTTTAGGTATAGTCCTAGGAGAAAACTATGAAGTGATTTTACACATCATCGAGAAAGATAACTCTTATGTTGGAGCCATTGCAAATAATCATATTAGTGGTCGAACAAACAATGCACCATTAACAGAACTTGCACTTAAAATGATGAAAGACAAAACGTATCAAGATAAAGACTATGTAACAAACTACAAAGGAATTACAAAATTAGGGACAGAAATTCGTGGTTCTACTTATTTTATTAAAGATGAAAATAAAGAATTAATCGGTATGCTTTGTATCAATTTTGATTTTAGCAAACATAAGAAAATTGCAAATGACATTCTAGACTTAGCTCAGCTCCAACTAAATATGTTTAGCCCAATAGAAGATGAGACTGCCACTTCGAAAAAGAAAACCATAGAAGAGCATCACGATAATGAAATTATCGAATATTTTTCAGACTCTATTGATGAGATCGTATACTCGGTCGTCGATCCATCCCTCTTAAATCCAAATATCGCCCTAAAGCAAGAACAAAAAATTGAAATCATAAACCAGTTATACAAAAAAGGAATATTCCAATTAAAAGGCGCCGTATCTCAAGTCGCTGAGTTACTGAATATATCTGAACCTAGTGTATATAGGTATTTGAAAATGATTGATAAGGATAAAAAGTAAGCAAGAGAAACGATGGGGTTCCCTTGCTTTTTTTAGTGTTGGATCTTTCTATCAAAAATAACTTGAACTTCCGATAACATTGATATGTAAACACAATACCCTCCTACTTTTTTAGATAGGAGGGTATTTGATTATTATCCTGTCCAAGAAATCATAGATTTCTTGCAGCAAAACCGAGATTGTATAAAAGAATTTATTTTGTGATAATATCACCATCTTCATCGTCATTTGGACTATTATGATCAGATAGGTCTTTTTCCAACAGTATCACTTTATCTTTTTCGTTCCAATTTACTTTATATCCTAACGACTCTGCGACTTTTATAACGGGTAAATACGATTCTTTATCTGGTTTATATGTTTTTAAATCCGTTGATTCAATGGCACCTAAACCGAGAAGCAATTTATCTGATTGAATATAAGGTTTTCCGTCTATTATCTTCATCTGGTCAGCTGTATACGGATAAACTACATTATTTACTTTTAGGGTAAACGGTCCTTTATTCTCTTCTTTTATTTCTTTTGGCTTTTTTGACCTATACGACATCGCATCCACACCTAGAACCGTTCCTTCTCTTGTATTATCGGCTCCTCCGTACATTTTGCCATTTTCATAATCAAAAATAACTGCCTGTACATTTCCGATATTTTCTGGTTTTTCTTCAAACGCATGCCCTTTTGCCATTAATTCTAATCTTGTATTTTGATCAATTCCTGGTTCCCATCTAACAGTCGGATAGCCGCCTGAATAAATACGAGGTGTTAAAATCGCTTCTTGAATTGGCATTTGATGATCGATAACGTTCATAATTGTTTCAACGACTGATGCGATAATCGTCGGCCCACCTGGAGAACCAATGGCCATAAACGGCTGCCCATCTTTTAAAAGAAAGGTTGGTGACATGCTGCTTCTTGGTCGTTTTCCTGGCTCTACTTGGTTGACGCCACCCGGTGTTGCGTCAAAGTCTGTCATTTCATTGTTTAGCATAAATCCATAATCTGGAACCATAATACCCGATCCAAATACTTGTTCAATCGTTGTCGTATAGGAAACCATATTACCCCATTTATCCATGACAGAGAAGTGAGTTGTTTGTCCGATAGGATGTTCTTCTTTTACTTTCACTTGAGAAGAAGATTCCTTGCCTTCATACTTCCACGGATCGCCTTCTTTTACATCAGCAGTAGCCTTCTTTGGATTAATAAGCTTTCTTCTTTCTTTTATATATTCTTCATCTAAAAGTCCTTTTGTCGGTACATCATAAAAATCTTCATCTGCCATATAAGCTGCTCGATCAGCATAAGCCAAATGCATCGCTTCCGTTAGATGATGAAGATATTCTGGTGAGTTCACTCCCATCTTCTGGACATCGTAACCTTCCATTAATTTCAAGATTTCTTGAACAGTCAAACCACCTGAACTTGGCGGAGCTGCACTTACAACTTCAAAGCCTCGATAATTCGATTTAACAGGTTCTCTTTCTTTTACCACATAGTTTTTCAGATCTTCTGTTGTCATCGCTCCTCCACGTTTTTGCACTTCTTTGACAAGTGCTTCACCAATTTCCCCTGTATAAAATGCTTTAGACCCTTGTTGTTGAATTAACTTAAGCGTCTTTGCCAGATCTGGTTGAACAAGAATATTTCCTTCTTTTAATGGTTTACCGTTTGGAACAAATACGTTCGCTGCTGTTTGATATTTTTGAAGTTTTTCTACATTTTCATTGATATATTGAGCCATCGACCAGTTGACTTTAATACCTTTTTCGGCTTGCTCAACGGCTGGTTCAATAACTTGAGATAATTTCATCGTTCCATATTTCTCAAGAGCTGTTTCAACTCCCTTTATTGTGCCTGGAACAGCTACTGCTTTTCCACTTGTATGACGCTCATTAAAAGGAACTGGTTTGCCTTTTTCATCTAAAAAAAGTTCAGGCGTTACGTTCTTCGGAGCCACTTCACGACTATCAATCATCGTTATTTTATTTTCATCTTTGCGGTAAATCATCATAAAGCCACCACCGCCAATTCCGGACATCATTGGTTCAACAGCGTTTAACGATAATTGAATGGCTGCTGCCGCATCTACCGCATTCCCACCTTGTTCTAATATTTTTTTTCCCGCCTCAGCAGCTAATGGATGAGAAGCTGATACTATTCCTTGCGTTGCCCCTTTTTTCATTGAGTCATCCACTCCAGGCACATTGGCAAAAGCTGGTGTGATCATACAAAAAAAGCTAAAAACAACTAAAATAAAACTCTTTAGGTATTGCATTAATAATCCTCCTTTTCTCAATTCATTAAATTTTCTGACTACAAAAATTATATCTACTCTTTTTTTTTTATAAAATAGAAAAAAAAGAGAAAAAGTAAAAAGCATAAGTCTTGTCTCCTTCACCTTAGATACGGTTTCGGAATCAAAACTTATGCTTTAAACAGTAGGTTTCATATCCATTGATAGAGATTTTTAGGTCTGCCCATCTTTTGATAACTCACAATTGTACGGACTTTTCCTGTTTGCATGAGATGAACTACATAACGATAGACGGTGGGATAAGCTAATCCGATCTCCTTCATAATTTCATCGATCGTGCAGGGATGATCACAGGAACTTAAAAAGCTTACAATGTGAGATAGAGTCGTTTGACTGATTCCCTTGGCCACAAAGGCATCCTCATATTTTTTCCGGGTCGCCTCTAAGAGTCGTCTATGCAGTTGAATCCGGGAAATAAGATCCGGTGCTTTCACCGGTTTGAGTGCAAAATCTGTTGCTCCTTCATCTAGAAAGCGATCAGCGACCTCCTGCCGTTCATCCACTGTTAAAACTAGAATCGGAACTTCCTTATTGAACCTCCTGATTTCTTGAACTGTCATCAAACCGTCCATTTCCGGCATATGATAATCAACCAAGACAACATCCGACCCGTTCTTTAGAAATTCCGCAACACCCTCTTTTCCATTACTGCAGACTACAGCCGTCCATCCGGCAAAATCACAAATCTCGCTTAACATATAGCGAATGGAAGCGTCATCATCAATAGCCAAAATTTTCATTACCATTATCTCCTCTCAACAAATGAATCCAAATAGTGGTACCTTTTCCCATTCTGCTCTCAATAGAAACAGTCCCCTCATGCGCTTCCGCGACCTGTTGAACAAAAGGTAATCCAATACCTAGGTGCTGTTTCGTACTGTATCCTGCCTGCCAAATCTTTTTCTGTTCCTCGGCTGTCATCCCTCCCCCATTATCTGATACTCCTAGCCAAATCTGCTCTCCATGAACTTTGACTTGTATGGTTACTTTTCCGTCAGCTTGCCCCTCAACAGCATCAAAGGCATTATTAATCAAATTGACCAGTGCTCGGGTCAGCCGGATTTTGTTAATCCAAATTTGAATGTTTTCCGGTTTATTCGGCAGTTCTATATCTACATTTGTGTTAGTGCCGCTTAACCGGCTGGCACAGACGTAATCAATCAAATCTTTTAAAGAACACCAGCTCTTTCGGGATTCATATAAAATTTCGGAAATCATTTCACTCATAGAACGAATAGATGCTGAAATATTACGACAATAATCCTTATTTTTTCCATCTTGAATACGCAGTTCAATTAGAGAAATCAGCCCTTCAATGGAAGTTAGCGGGGTTTTTAGATCGTGAACGAGATTCAATACTTCCTTGCTCGAACGATCTTCAAGAGCTTCTAATTTTATACGGTGGAGATCCTGGCTAATTCTCCACCTAACCAGATAACCAGTTAGGATAACGGCGTTAATTAAGAATATAGAGCATAAAGCCAAGCTATATAACGAAAGGGATTGGACAAACCCAATTTGAACTGCCCATTGTTTTATTTTAGTTGAAATGGCTCCATGCCCAAATCCGTAGGTCGTAAGAAAAGGTATCTCATCCAGCCATTGCACTCCAAAAAGGACTTGAACCAGAACAAGTGATTTCATGAGCGGGTTCAATCTCCCTTTGCTCAACCTCTGCAATAAGATAATGGATAAGAGCAAAATGAGGGCTGGTCCACCAAAATTACGTTTCACTTCAATTGATAAATTGATGATTGCATACGTAAGTGGAATGACAGAGAGAGGAATCGTTATTTTAAGCCAATTCTGCTGCAATCTCTCTCCTATATGATCACCTAGTAAAAAGGCGCCTAGATAAAGAGGAAGAGCATGAATTGTATTAAGTGTAACTAGTAAAAAAGCGATGACTAGCAGCGAGTTTCCGTTCGGATTCTGTTCCATATTTTTGATTAATACGTTTAATCCTATATGTTTCAAGCTAAACCAATGGGGCATAGAGACACCTAAAAAAATCAAAGCCAACCCCATTCCAATTACTCTTGTATTAAATGTCTTAGCCATAGCTTCTCCTTTTCCGAATAAGACCATTGGGATTTATTATAAACCAATGGATTAAGATACTTTGTGCTCACTAATATCTGTGCCTTATACTTTCCAAAGTTTATTGTCCTATAATACAAAAAAATGTGAAATAAAGTAAGCCGTTTTTGGGAGATAACCTTATGCTTATCAAAAAACACCCCCTAGCCATCAAGTTAAAATTTTGGGGGTGACCTGTTTTCTTGGCTTGATGGGCATGGGGTAGTGCCGACAAAACGCGGATATTATACACTAAGACGTTTTCTGGAAGTGAACACCTCAATTTTGTTACGCTAAGGTTATTTTTGACCAAGAACGAAGGTTTTTGGTGATTTGCAGTAACGACTTTATCTCCCGTTCCTTAGGTTGATTTTCCATATCCAAACAAAAAAAAATAACCGAAAACCCTCCCTCAAAAGCGTTTTCGGTTATATTCATTTACAATATTCCCCTTGTCGTATTTCATCCATGTTTTGACATCAGTACCCCTACTTACAAATCTTTTATATTTTTTCTAATATCTGCCGCTACTTTGGTAGGATCATCAATCTCAAAAAAGACATATTTGTATTTTTCATGACCTTCTAATTCAATCATTACGAGAGGGACTCTATTTTCATAAGAAAGAAAGTACCATTCATCAGCGTGTTTAAAACTTCCTTCAAAAATATTGAGAGGAGAAATTGATGTTCCAGGCATACGAAGCATCCATTGTGGAGCATCAAAATAGTCAACATACACACTCTTGATCGTGTTATAAGGCATTTTTAATTTTAGTTTTAATGCAAAGAATCCTGTTACTCCATTCAGCTTTAGAATTACACCTTCATCATCAAACAGTACTTCTCTTCCCATAGTTTTCCCACCTTCTCTTGTAAAATGAAACGCCACAGCAACCCCCTCCCCGTTCTGGAGAGAGGTGTTATCTGCTCTTACAATTTGTTTTTTTAAGTAGATAAAGCCCCGTTAGACTGGCTCCTGCTCCAATGACCATTCCAATAATACTGATACCCAAGGACATAGATTGATTCGGAATCAACTTTGTAAAAGGCAGTAATAGTGACACTAATGCTGATAACCAGGTTAACATGAGCAGATAAGTCCAACCTGTTCTTTTTGCCATAGCTCATTCACCTCTTTCTTCCTTTATTGTACCATTCAGAAGAAGCGATTCGTTATAAAAATTGGATGTATATGGTATTTATATGAGGTTTACATAACATGTCATTATCGGCAATCAATGTATCTAGGAACCTACAAAAATGCCCTCCAGTTAAACGTCTGAAGGGCATTCGTATTTACATAATTAGTGTTATCGGAAGTTCCTCTAGGAAAGATATTTAGTATTTGTTGAAGAAATTTTTTATAGCTTCTAGCCGTATATTATGACTACATTGTTCACAGGTATATTTCCCTTTCCTATTTTCTTTAAACTGCTTATATTTCTGTGTCCCTTCATATACTCTAAATATTTTTCTACAACTTATACAAACTACTTCATAATAAATAATAATAGACAACCTCCTGTTTTTCCTAATTTTACTATATTAGGCTCATTTGAAAAGAGGAAGATTGGTTGCATATCCTATTCATGTGAGGTTTACATAACATAATTTATCGGAAGTCATTTCACTGTTTACGGCATAGAGCTTACTGTTACCTCTATTAGCAATGACAACACAGCCAGAAGGATAGTCGCAGATGTGCAAACAAAGACTACTTTTCTGTTTATACTTAGAACTTTTTCGTTGGACTTACGGTATATCAAATACAGCAATATTCCCACAAGGATAGAACTACCCCAAATGATTAAGCCTGTTTGCGTCACGACCTTTTGCCAATCAACAATCCAGAAATAGAGAATGCTCAGTTGCGTAATGAGTAGGACAGATGTAATAGACGTTGTTATATATCTCTGCATATGTATCACTCCAATATGTCAGTACATTTTTAAATTACAGCAAACTCCTCCCCATTCAGAGAGGGGTTCCCAGCATATCCTTTTACTGTTTAGAGTGACACTCTTTACAGTGGATTTTTCCTTCGTTATCAAGCCATTTCTTTATTTCAGTCATGCCAGCATATTCTGGATAGCGTAGCTCTACATAAACAAGTTCTCCGCCTTGAATGTCTTTTCCGCAACTTACACACTTAGGTTTCACTTTTAACATGATAGATTCCCCTCCCTTTCCTGATTGTACCATTTAGAAGAAGCGATTTGTTCAGATTTTTGGATGTATATTCCATACATGTGAGATTTACATAACATATCATTATCGGAAGTCAATGTATCTAGACACTATAAAAATACCCTTCAAACCTTGTGTTCTGAAGGAATTTCTTGTTCACATAATCAGTGTTATCGGCAGTCAGTGTCTAGAACTCTATGAAAGTACCTTTCAGACCTTATTTTGAAAGGTTTATGATAAATTAAAGATGTTAGGATTAAAATCCTTTCGAACAGCCTCTTAGATGATAAGTGGTATCGAAGCCATGCATATGATGAAAAAGGAACAAGTTCACATATAGACGAAATTTGGAATTCAAATTTCATACAGTTTGGTTCATTACTAATTTTCAATACATTGAATGCAGTATGTTCGAATATCGGTAAATGGAAAGCGTATATTGGTGTGCAAGTTTTATTAATACTTGTTTCTATTACTGCGCCTTTAGCAGGACTTGGTATTGTTTTTATGATTGACAACCATGGTACAAAACCAAACAATCAATAACAAGAGCTGCAGCGTTAAGTTAACGGGCAGAATAATTTAATAGTTAGAATTCCAGACTACTGATTAAGACGGTTAGAACCATAATGCACATGGTTCTTCGTCTCGATTTTCTTTCCCAATGAATTTTTCATTAAATTTTGTGCTAATATAGGTTCGTAAGATTAAACGATTAAACTGAGGGGCTGAACATGGATAAACAAGAACGCTTAAAAAGGTTGGCCAAAGAATTCAGTGAATGTCAAAAAGCATTAACTGCGATTGGGGATGAAACCCGTCAATCAATTATTATTGCACTAATCGAAAGCGAAAGTGACTGCGAACAAGGTATTCGGGTTGGCGAGATTACAAAAAAGACTCATTTATCCCGTCCAGCAGTATCCCATCACCTAAAAGTGTTGAAAGATGCGAATTTGATTGGAGTTAATCGAGAAGGTACAATGAATTATTATTATTTAGATATTACAAAGAGCGATTTTTTTAAACTTAAAAGACTTTTCGATAATATTGAATCATTTATAACCGAATTTCAGGATGAATCTTCAATATGAAGCATATTTCCTTAAGGAAAGTTTATCTTTAACATTTTAGAGAGGATGTTTTTTATGAACGAAACTATTAATATTCCGCAACCTAAAACATTTGGTCCACTTGGTAATTTACCTTTAATAAATAAAGATAAACCCGCCCTATCACTTTGTAAACTCGCGGATGAGTATGGTCCCATTTTTCGATTTAAAACTCCTAGCTCTGAACGCATCGTGGTTTCTGGGCATAAACTAGTAGCGGAAGTGTGTGATGGGGCACGATTCGATAAAAGTATTGAAGGTGCTTTAGAAAAAGTACGGGCTTTTGCTGGAGATGGATTATTTACAAGTCGGACACAAGAGCCAAACTGGAAAAAAGCTCATAATCTTCTCCTTCCTACTTTTAGTCAACGAGCGATGAAAGGGTACCACTCTATGATGGTAGATATTGCTGGACAACTTGTTCAAAAATGGGCGCGCCTTAATCCTAATGAGAGCATTGATGTACCGGAAGACATGACTCGCCTTACCCTAGACACCATTGGCTTATGTGGATTTAACTATCGTTTTAATAGTTATTACCGAGAAACTCCTCATCCTTTTATTAATAGTATGGTTCGTGCACTCGATGAAGCCATGCATCAAATGCAACGACTAGATATTCAAGACAAGCTCATGGTGAGAACAAAACGCCAGTTTCATCACGACATTCAAGCGATGTTTTCTTTGGTAGACACTATTATTTCAGAACGTAAAGAAAATGGGAACCCAGATGAAAAGGATTTATTATCCCTTATGCTAAATGGAAGAGACCCAGAAACAGGAGAGAAACTAGATGATGAAAATATTCGTTATCAAATTATCACATTCTTGATCGCTGGACACGAAACAACAAGTGGTTTATTATCCTTCGCTTTATATTTTTTATTGAAAAACCCTGATAAATTGAGAAAGGCGTATGAAGAGGTTGATCAAGTATTAACAGACTCAACTCCAACGTACAAACAGGTCCTGGAACTTAAATATATTCGCATGATCTTAAATGAATCGTTACGTTTATGGCCGACAGCTCCAGCTTTCAGCCTTTATGCAAAAGAAGACACCATGCTAGAAGGCAAATATTCAATCAAACAGGGAGAATCAGTCACAGTTCTTATTCCACAGCTTCATCGAGACAAAGAAGCATGGGGAGCTGACGCGGAAGATTTCCGTCCTGAGCGATTTGAAGATCCGAGTAAAGTGCCTAACCATGCCTACAAGCCCTTTGGAAATGGGCAACGGGCGTGTATTGGAATGCAGTTTGCTCTTCATGAAGCAACTCTCGTTTTAGGAATGATTCTGCAACATTTTGAATTAATTGATCATACCAATTATGAGTTAGACGTGAAACAAACATTAACGCTAAAACCTGGTGACTTTAAGATTCGTATTCAAACACGAAATAAACAAATCATCAATATCAATCCATCTATTCTAACGCCTAAAGAAGAGGCTCGTAGTGATAGTAAGACGGAAAATCAAGTTCAGCGTGCTTCAATCATTGGATTAAATAATAGACCCTTGCTCGTACTTTACGGCTCTGATACAGGTACAGCAGAAGGGATTGCACGAGAACTCGCGGACACTGCTGGTTTACATGGTGTGAGGAGTGAAGTAGCTACACTTAACGACCGTATAGGCAATCTACCGAAAGCGGGGGCTGTATTAATTGTCACTTCCTCTTATAACGGAAAACCGCCTAGCAATGCGGGACAATTCGTGCAATGGCTAGAACAAGTAAAGCCAGGTGAGCTAGATGGTGTTCATTATACAGTATTTGGCTGTGGAGATCACAACTGGGCAAGCACATATCAGTATGTTCCAAGATTCATTGACGAGCAACTCAGCCTTAAAGGAGCAACAAGGTTTTCTGAACGCGGAGAAGCTGATGTAAGTGGTGACTTTGAAGAACAACTTGAACAATGGAAAAGCAGCATGTGGTCGGATGCGATGAATGCTTTTGGATTACACCTGAATGAAAATATGGAGAGAGAACGAAGTACATTGAACATTCAATTTGTTAGGGGCCTTGGAGGATCTCCTCTCGCTCGATCATATGAGGCTGTTCACGCACCTGTTAGTGAAAACCATGAACTTCAATTGGCTGGCAGTGAACGAAGTACACGACATATTGAGGTAACTTTACCAGAGGGGGTTACGTATCAGGAAGGTGATCACCTCGGAGTTTTACCAAGTAATAGTAAAGAAAATGTCAACCGGATTTTACAACGATATGGATTAAATGGCAACGACCAAGTGACGTTGACAGCAAGTGGACGTAGCGCAGCCCATCTGCCTTTAGATCGTCCTGTCAGTCTTTTTGACCTTCTTAGCTACAGTGTAGAGGTGCAGGAAGCTGCAACACGGGCACAAATACGTGAGCTTGCGGCTTTTACCGTTTGTCCTCCCCATAAGCGTGAATTGGAAGCCTTGTTAAAGGAGAGTACCTACAAAGAACAGATCTTGAACAGGCGGATCTCAATGCTTGATCTTCTTGAAAAGTACGAAGCTTGTGAAATGCCTTTTGAACGGTTTTTAGAGCTTTTGCGCCCATTAAAGCCTAGATTTTATTCTATATCAAGTTCTCCTCGGGTGAGTCCGCAACGTGCTAGCATTACGGTAGGTGTTGTTCGTGATCCTGCTTGGAGTGGTCGAGGCGAATATCGCGGGGTTGCTTCGAACTACTTAGCGGACCGCAAGTCTGGAGAAGATATTATGATGTTCGTTCGTACACCGGAATCTCAGTTCCAACTCCCTGAAGATCCACAGACACCTATTATTATGGTGGGCCCTGGAACAGGAGTAGCACCTTTCCGTGGTTTCCTACAGGCTCGTGCTATGATGAAGCAGGAAGGAAAATCACTTGGCGAAGCCCATCTTTACTTTGGTTGCAGGAATGAGGCAGATTATATCTACCGTGAAGAACTGGAACAATATGAAAGGGACGGAGTGGTTACTCTTCATATGGCATTTTCCCGTATGGAAGGCGTACCTAAAACTTACGTACAACATTTGATGGCTCAGAATGCAGCAGAATTAATCCGCATTCTTGACCATGGAGGGCGGCTTTACGTATGTGGAGATGGCAGTAAAATGGCTCCAGATGTAGAAAAGGAGTTGCAAAAAGGTTATCAGGCTTTACATGGAGTTGACAAACAGGAGGCTGAAAAATGGTTGGAAAACCTTCAGTTAAATGAAAGCTATGTGAAAGATGTTTGGGCGGGTATTTAAGGAAAAGACAGTTAATATAGAGGTTGTGGAAACGAAATGGCTTTAGACCCGTGCAGTGCGCGGGTCTTTTTTATAGTCGTAATTCTGAAACATAACAACCGCATGGAAATCCATTTATAAGTGAAAATAATGTGCGAAAGAATATTTTAACAATCAATTCGTTTTATGCAGGAAAATAAGTGGCAGGGTGTAGAGTAGAGAACTGATTTCTGTGAGACAGCCCTTGGGCTGTCTCGCTTACTTTCAGCTCCCCGGTTATTACTCCATATATAAAGTTCAAAATCATATATAATTCTTTTTTTATTCGTTGTTTTCACCTATACCTTATCTATAAGACAAACATAGAATGTACAAGTTAGTTAAAGGGGTGAAATATCGTGAATTCGGGATTTGGATGTTTTGATGGTGGCTTTTCCCATAGAAGCCGTAGAACTCATAGAAGTCTTAGAACTTTTAGAAGCCGTAGAACTTTTAGAGGTAATAACATTGCAGGATTCCTTAGAAGATTAAGTCCAGGAACTCGTGTTGTTTTACAATATAATGATCAACCACCTGCAAGCGGCATTTTTGAAGGATTTCAAAATGGTACAGTAATTCTGACTAATTTTAATGGTTTTCCTGGCCTTGTCCGTATCGCAGTAAATAGTATCAATGCTGTTTCTGTTGCTACATCTGTTGGACCTGGATCTGGACCTGGATCTGGACCTGGACCTGGACCTGGACCTGGATCTGTACCTGGATCTATGTCTAGACCTAGACCCGCATCTAGACCTAAATCTGCTGGACTTTGGTCTTGGTAAACTTACAATCAACACTTTTATAATCAAAAGCCGGTTTCTCTTCTGTACACTATAGAAGAGAAACCGGCTTAATAGAATTTCCATATTTAAAAATAGCAATTCAATCAATCTCAAAGTCTAATAACTTTACACACGGACATGTTTTTGGGAATACATCGATTCAGATGCAGGTAAGCTCAATTGTTCCCGTAAGGTTGTTCCTTCGTATTCTGTTCTGAACAAACCTCTTTGCTGCAGCACAATTATCACTAAATCCATACATACATATATAATACCAAAGAAGTAAGGAAGCATAAGATTAAAACCATCCACTCGTCCAGGTGCCAAAGAAGCAATGAATAGAAATGTACACGTTAATGTAAATGGGGGTTAGCGGAAGGGTTGTCAATATGGGAAGACTATGGCAGTATAGAAGGAACTCTCGATATTTTTTTGTAAATTTCAAGTTCGTAATTGCTATTCTTACGAAGTTGTAAAAAGGAAATTGAAAATAATTCTTATATATTAGAATTAACAATAACAAATGGAGGAAATAAAATTATGTCTAATTTGCCAAATTGCCCAAAATGTAATTCAGAATACACTTATGAAGATGGAAGTCTTTTTGTTTGCCCAGAATGTGCTCATGAGTGGACTTTAGAATTAGAAACTGAAAATAGCGAAGATAAGATTATCAAAGATGCAAATGGAAATGTCTTAAACGATGGTGATTCTGTAACAGTAATCAAAGACCTTAAAGTAAAGGGAAGTTCATTAGTCGTAAAAATAGGTACAAAAGTAAAAAATATACGTTTGGTTGATGGAGACCATGATATTGATTGCAAAATTGATGGTTTTGGAGCTATGAAATTAAAATCTGAATTTGTTAAAAAGATATAAATACGGTTTTAATGCAACAGAATCAAAATAGCTTCTATTATCAACAAAAGAAATAAAACAATTGTAGTAGTGAGATAAGTGTGTTATAGATCACTTCCACTATGAAATCCTCGGCTGTAAAGTTAAACATTTATATTTGTGGGCGTAAAACCACGATACCTTTAGGTTCGTGGTAGTTCACAGACAATCGCATGAAAGCGAATGATTGAAAAAAAGACGTTCATTAAGGTGGTTTTGTTACTTAATGAACGTCTATCTTTTTAATTAGGAGCTATATCGATTCCAGGGATCATGGGTTGTTAAAAATGCAGCCAACTCTTTGCTTTTTTGTTTTCTTTCTTTACGTATTCTTGCTCGCTCTGGTGCGGTTTCATGTAATTTTTGCTCTTCTTCTGTTTCCGGAATGACTTCTGGAACACGTGCTGGACGTTTATGTTCATCAAGTGCGACAAATGTTAAGAGAGCAGTCGCTGCAATTTTGCGTTCGCCGCTTTTTAAGTCTTCGGCAATAATTTTTACAAACACTTCCATTGACGAAGTGCCTGTCCATGTAACATATGATTCAAAACAAACTGAATCTGTTGGTCGAACTGGATGTAAAAAATCAACTGAATCTGTTGACGCCGTTACACATCCTCTTCGGCTATGACGCGCTGCAGAAATGGATGCAACTTGATCTACATCACTCATGAGTCGACCGCCAAATAATGTATTGTGATTGTTTACATCGTTTGGAAATATGCGGCTTGTTCGCACAACTCGTGAATCTTTACAATATTTTGCTTCCATACTTATCCCTCCTAAATCATACGACCTCTTGGCGTTATACTTTAAGCATTCTATATAAGTCCACTTTGTATTCCGACATATCTATCGTTTGCCACATCGAACAACAGGGAAAATGCGCTCGCTCCCTCTCTCCCTGCATGGGCACGAAAAGGGGTTGACCGCTTCTACGCTTAGTCGGATGCTCTCTCCCCCCTAAAAAAAACATTTTTATGTCGATTTTTCTAGTTGCATTTATATAGAAATTATATAAATCCATCTTAAATATCTATATAAGTCCACTTTGTTATTTCGACATATCTATCGTTTGCCACATCGAATAACAGGGAAAATGCGCTCGCTCGCTCCCTGCATGGGCCACGAAAAGGGGTTGACCGCTTCTACGCTTAGCCGGATGCTCTCTCCCCCCTAAAAGAAACATTTTTATGTCGGTTTTTCTAGTTGCGTTTATATAATCGATTCTATCTTATTAAACATTTAACCTTCTAATTAAAGGATTATTTTTTAACCCTTTTTTTCCATAGATTGATAAAGGAGTCTACAGTTTATACCCAGCCTCGGAAATGCGAAGCTTCAGCCGCTTTTCTTATGCCAACCATATATGCTGCTAAACGCATATCAACTTGATGAGTCTGTGCTGTTTGATAAATATTTTCAAAGGAATCGACCATTACTTTTCGCAGTTTTTGAGCAACCTCTTCCTCTGACCAATAATATCCTTGATTATTTTGAACCCATTCAAAATAAGAAACGGTGACACCACCTGCACTTGCCAGTATATCCGGTACAAGAAGGATTCCTCTTTCATCCAAAATTTTGGTTGCTTCCAGGGTTGTTGGCCCATTTGCTGCCTCCACCACAATCGACGCTTTAATATGATGGGCATTTTGTGCCGTAATTTGGTTTGAAATGGCAGCCGGAACAAGAATGTCACATTCTTGTTCGAGTAATTCTTGATTCGTAATGACATTGGTAAATAAATTCGTTACTGTGCCAAAACTATCGCGTCGCTCAAGCAGATAATCAATATCAAGCCCTTCCGGATCATAAAGAGCACCCAGTGCATCCGAAATACCAATCACTTTCGCTCCTGCATCATGCATGAATTTCGCCAAAAAGCTTCCTGCATTCCCAAAGCCTTGAATCACGATGCGTGCACCTTGTAAATCAATGCCTTTTTTCTTTACTGCTTCTTCAATACAAATCGTCACGCCGCGCGCTGTTGCCGTTTCGCGACCTTGTGAGCCCCCTAAAACAATCGGTTTGCCCGTAATAAATCCAGGAGAATCAAATTCCCGAAGGCGGCTGTACTCATCCATCATCCACGCCATAATTTGAGAATTCGTATACACATCAGGTGCCGGAATATCTTTTGTAGGGCCAACAATTTGGCTGATGGCACGAACATATCCACGGCTTAATCTCTCCAGTTCTCCAAATGACATTTCCCTCGGGTCGCAAATAATACCGCCTTTTCCCCCGCCGTAAGGAAGATCTGCAATGCCGCATTTTAAACTCATCCACATTGACAATGCTTTTACTTCCTCTTCATTTACTTCCGGATGGAAACGCACTCCCCCTTTCGTGGGGCCGACTGCGTCATTATGTTGAGAACGGTAGCCGGTAAAAATTTTAGTGGAACCGTCATCCATTCGAACCGGGATACGTACCGTGATGATTCTAAGCGGTTCCTTTAATAACTCGTACATTTCATCATTATATCCTAACTTTCGAACTGCTTCTTTTATGATGGACTGCGTTGAACTTAATAAATCTAACGTTTCACTTTGCTTATTGCCTTGCTTTTGAACGGAATCACTATTAACAGGGGCTGCCGCTTTCATTATTTACACCTCTTATGTTATAAGTTGTTTAATGTGAAAATATTTTGCATTTCTTGCAATCATCAATCGATTTTGGCTTGTACAAAAATAAAAATGAACTGACAATTTAGTTCAACTCTGGCACATAAAACTTATGATTGTTTTGAAGCATCATTTCTTATAGAAAAAGAGCAATTGTCGTAACAATTGCTCTTTTTATGCTGTTATCCTTGTAACTTCCTTTATACGTTTCCTAATTCTGAGAGAACGTTTTCATATTTTCGATTTGCTTTACAGCTTGTAGACAGCCTATGTTAAACTGCTATATCATTTTTAGATGGTTTACTTTGTTTACCTGGTTTTACAAAAACCATAGCTACCATACCTATTGTTACTGCAACGGCTGCTGCAATAAACATTGCGTTATATCCATATTTTGCCACAAGACTTCCTGTAAGGGTCGGGGCAAGAATAGTCGCGAGATTCGCAATAAAATGAGTTACCCCGCCAAATGTTCCTGCTTTACTTGGTTCTGTATCTAATACAACTGTCCAATAAATGGAGTTTGGCAGATAGTTAAATGCATTGCCTACACACATAAGGATTAAAACAGCTGTTGCACTTTGAACCGTAGGAATTAGCATAAAACAGATTGCTGTACAGAATAAGGAAACTACCGTAAACCAAGATCTTGCAATGCGTAAATTTCCAGTTTTCTCAAGTAACATATCCGAAATTTTCCCGCCTAATAGTCCCGTAAAAATAGCTCCTATCCAAGGAATCATTCCTAGATACCCAAGAGAAGCTAATGTAAAACCGAATTGATCTTGTAAGTATTTAGGAGTCCAAGTTAGCAATAGGATATTTACATATAAAAATGCAAAATACCCGATGGCATTCATAACTAGTGTAGGATTTTTGAAAAAGTTATACCATGGAACATTAGCTTGTTCCGATTCTTCTAATGAGATTTCCTCTCCCATTAGATTGCCTTTGCTTCGAATTTCCTGAAGCTCCTCTTTTGATACCTTTGGGTGATCTTCCGGCAGGTTTGTAAACATTTTAGACCATACTATTGCCCAAATTAAACCAGCCACACCAAGAATAACGAATGTCACTTTCCAATTTGCAATCGATAGTAAACCAACCACAATAGGCGCAGTCACCAGCGCCCCCACTGGCGTTCCTACTAATCCAAGGGCTACTGCAAATCCCCTTTCCTTTGGAGAAACCCAGTTGGCCATTGTTCGGTTCATTGTAGAAAATGTCGGGCCCTCTGCTAATCCAAATAATACCCGAAAGACAGCGAATCCAGCCAACGCTGACCCACCAAATAATGTTGCGCCTAAATGACCGGCAAACACTGTTCCTAACTCAAAGATAGACCATGCGAAAACAGCAAGCATCCACATGAATTTAGGTCCTTTTTTATCTGCTAAAGCTCCGCCAAATAAAGCACCAAAGATATAACCGTACCCAAAGTAACCGAGAATTGCTCCCCAACTTACGGGATTTAAATTGAACTCCTTTATAATCTCGGCTTGCGCATATGCAATTGCACCTCGGTCAACATAGTTAATAACTGTGATTATAATAATCATTAAAATGATAAAGTACCGATATCCATTTTTCATACTAGGCAACTCCTCCTTTCTTGGGTGTGATATCTTTTTCCTTAAAGAGGGTCCCGATAGTATCGGAAAACGTATGCTAAGGGCAGTGTTCCAAAAACCTTGGGTTTCTGAACAACGCGTTATTATTGTTTTTTTAAGAAAACTAACCCTTTTATAATGTTTAGTAGCTTGTCTCATATCAATAACGTCTTAGCGTATGTTTTCCGCGGTTTTGCTGCCGGGACCCCACCTCCACATTTGCGTAGATCTGATCTTGTTCTCTATTGTTGAAACTGTTGTTTACTCGTGTATATCTTGATTTATACCCATCCCAACCCATTTTCTTTCCTTGCTGAATTGAGCAGGGCTTTATCTAGTCTGCAACACGCAGCCAGTGATAAATTGCAGCCATGCATACACCCCGGTTTTAACTGTTTCAGCGACCGCTGAATCTTTGCTCGGGTCCAGACAAACGAAATCAATATGCCGGACAATCGGATGCTGGCCGATTTCCAGTAATGCATCAAACAGCTCAGCCGCTGTCATGCCGCCGGGTGTGGACGCCGGTACACCCGGCGCAACAGAAATATCAAGTACATCCATATCGACTGTGACGTAAACGCGGTCAACTTTCGCTGACAATTTCTCAAGCGCTTCCCGAACAGTATTGATAAGGCCCTGCTTACGCGCTTGCTTTAATGTCACCATCTGGATGTTGTGTTCCTCCGCATAATCAATAAGCGGCCTCGCATTAAAATAGCCATGCAAACCGATATTGATGACATTCTCTCCTTTGACGGTATCACCATCAATTAATTGCCGGATCGGCGTTCCGTTTGCAGGCCCTAATTCTGCCGGATCCCGCACATCAAGATGCGTATCGAGTTGCAAGATTCCAATCTCTTGCTTACAAACTTCTTTGATTCCCCGAACAGCGCAAGCCGTTGTGGAATGGTCGCCGCCAATCATGCATGTTACGGCGTGGGGATAGCGTGCCGCAAGATGCGCCGATGCCTCTTGAATGTGTTGATGTGATAAAAGGATATCTGTCATATGCATCACAACATCTCCCGCATCCGCTACCCGAAACGCAGTCAAATCGATATTTTCATCCAAATTGTAGGTGGCAAAGCCTTTCCACATCCGCCGAAACTCAGCTGGATACAAGGAAGCCCCAGACACACTGATTGATGAGCGTGAAATCGGTGCTCCATAAAGGATCAGGTCGGGCGCGTTTTGTATTTCATGAAGCGGCTGCACCCAATGATGGACGTAAGTTGGTTCTTCTTTCGATGTATTCCAAGACCATTCAGGCGCTTGAAGCCATTTTTCACTCATCTTATTTCGCCACCTTTACACCCTTTTTCCATACAGACTTGACATGGTTAACCCCGAATAAATATTGCAATTCTTGATAGCTTTTAACATTCCACAAAACGATATCCGCTTGTTTGCCAACTTCCAGCGACCCAACTTTTTCCTGCCGATTGATCGCACAAGCAGCATTATATGTCGCCGCAGTTAATGCTTCTGCCGGAGTGAGTCTCATGGAGATACAGGCTAGATTCATGACAAGCGGCATCGAGGTCGTCGGCGAGGACCCAGGATTGCAGTCAGTCGAAATTGCCACAGCCACACCCTCATCTATCATTCGTCTTCCCGCGGCAGCGTCTTCGCGTAAATACAGCGCAGTTGCCGGAAGCAAGCAAGCAATCGTTCTGGCTTTCGCCATTGCACGAATGCCCTCTTCTGAAGCTTTCAATAAATGCTCGGCTGAAATAGCTCCTATTTTCGCAGCTAATTCTGCTCCGCCATAAGGCTCAATTTCATCCGCGTGGATTTTCGGTATCAACCCAAAGCGTTTTCCTGCTTCTAATACACGCTCTGATTGTTCAGGCGTAAAAACGCCTTTTTCACAAAAAACATCGTTAAACTCAGCCAATTTTTCCTCAGCTATTACCGGCAGCATTTCATCGATTAAATAATCGACAAATTCGTCCTCACGACCTTTAAACTCTGTCGGAACCGCATGTGCCCCCATAAAAGTAGGAACGAGATCAATGGCATGTTTTTCCTGCAGTTTCTTCATCACTCGCAACTGTTTCAGCTCGGTTTCCAAATCCATACCGTAACCGCTTTTCCCTTCCACAGTTGTCACACCATGAGCGAGAAACGAATCAAGACGGCGTGTTGTTTGTTCAATCAATTCTTCTTCGGTCGCTTCCCGTGTCATGCGGGTGGTCGCATGAATACCTCCACCCGCGTTCATAATATCCATATAGGTTGCACCTTCAAGACGCATTTCAAATTCACGTTCGCGGCTTCCCCCGTACACAACATGCGTATGAGGATCCACCAAGCCTGGAGTGACTAGATGGCCAGTCGCATCGACAACTTCTGCTTCATGAACCTTTTCTGCATAGCGTTCTTCAATTTCCTTGGTCGTTCCGACTGCTTGGATAACACCATCCTCAATCCACAAGCTGCCGTCTTCAATCAAGCCAAGCTCAGACATTGCTTCTTTAGAGCGCGGGCCTTTTACTTCCGAAGCAAGTGTAGCCAACTGCGCTGCATGTTTAATCCAAATTGGTTTTGTCATTACGCATCCGTTCCTTTATCAAGCATTGGAATGTTGATTCCTTTTTCACGTGCTGTTTTCTTTGCCAGTTCATATCCGGCATCCACATGGCGCACTACTCCCATACCCGGGTCAGTTGTCAGCACTCGTTCAATGCGAGCTTCCGCTTCTTTCGTGCCATCTGCTACAATGACCACTCCTGCATGTAAAGAGTAACCCATTCCTACTCCGCCGCCGTGATGTACGGATACCCAAGTAGCGCCGCCAACCGCATTAACCATAGCATTTAAAATCGGCCAGTCTGCCACAACATCAGATCCGTCTTTCATCGCTTCTGTTTCCCGGTTTGGCGAAGCAACAGATCCTGAATCCAAATGGTCGCGTCCGATAACAATCGGTGCTTTTAATTCTCCGCTTGCCACCATATCATTAAGGATTTTTCCGAAACGGGCACGCTCTCCATAGCCAAGCCAGCAAATACGAGAAGGCAGACCTTGGAACTCGATTTTTTCTTGCGCCATGCGAATCCAGTTGCACAAATGTTCATTATCAGCAAATTCGCGTAAAATAGCCTGATCTGTTTTATAAATGTCTTCCGGATCGCCTGACAACGCCACCCAACGGAAAGGTCCTTTTCCTTCACAGAATTGCGGGCGGATGTAAGCTGGAACGAATCCAGGGAAGTCAAATGCATTTTCTACACCTTCATCTTTTGCAACCTGGCGAATGTTATTGCCGTAGTCAAATGTCACTGCTCCTTTTTCCATCATCTCAAGCATCGCTTTGACATGCGTTGCCATCGAAGCTTTCGAACGCTTCACATACTCTTCAGGGTTGGATTGTCGCAGTTCTGCTGCTTCTTCAAAGGCCAAACCTGCAGGCGTGTATCCGTTCAGTGGATCATGCGCTGATGTTTGATCTGTCAACACATCCGGGATAAAGTTACGTGCAATCATTTCCGGTAAAATTTCAGCGGCATTGCCCAATAGACCGATTGATAATGCTTTGCCTGCTTGTTTTGCTTCTTTAGCTAAACGAATCGCTTCATCTAGTGAATCTGTTTTCACATCTGTATAACGAGTTTCAATGCGTCGGTCAATTCTCGTTTCATCCACATCGATACCGATGCAAACGCCGCCGTTCATCGTTACTGCAAGCGGCTGTGCACCACCCATGCCGCCAAGGCCCGCTGTTACAGTGATCGTGCCTTTAAGCGTATTGTTGAAATGCTGCTTCGCAAGCTCCGCAAATGTTTCATATGTTCCTTGGACAATTCCTTGAGAGCCGATATAAATCCAGCTGCCCGCTGTCATTTGGCCATACATCATCAAGCCTTTTTTATCGAGCTCATGGAATGTTTCCCAATTCGCATAAGCCGGTACAATGTTTGAGTTAGCGATGAGAACACGCGGTGCATCAGTATGCGTTTTGAAAATGACCACTGGTTTTCCTGATTGAACGAGTAAAGTTTCATCGTCTTTCAACTCTTTTAGTGATTTAACAATCGCATCAAAGCACTCCCAGTTGCGTGCCGCTTTTCCAATTCCGCCGTATACAACCAATTCCTCTGGATGTTCAGCTACATCCGGATCCAAGTTATTCATCAGCATGCGAAGCACCGCTTCTTGTTGCCAGCCTTTCGTATGCAATTCTGTACCTCTATAACGGATAACTTTGTTTTCTGTAATCGTCTTCATTTCTTTCAACCTCCTTGTTGTTATATGTTCATTCTATAATAAAAATTCTGATAATTACTTATGATTTGATGATTATTTTATAAATTATTTATATTGTTTTCTTTTTTATTGTTATTTTTATAAATAATATCAACATCTTTCTACTTGTAATCAAATTAAAAACGATTCAGTATAAACTGAATCGCTTTTTTCATAATCCAGACCGAATAGGCTATACTAGCGATCTCTTATGAAGATGGAGAGATTCCCATAGCACACACATACACGCGTTCTGCAGGTGTAGACACGGGAGAAATCCCGTTATTTGGATAATCACTTGTTCTGGCATCGCTTTTTAGAGATGTACAAAAAGATGCCAAAGCAAGAACAGGTAAAATTTATGCTTTTGCAGACGTTTCGGAAAGTTTGTTTCAATACCGTAACTTCCATAAGACAGCGCTCATAAAAAGGAAACGTCAATTTACGTTTCCACAGGTATTTTCACCTTTCGCGATAAGTTATATTTGGACAATACTGATATGTTCCGTTTAATGTATATCGTTATTACAGATATAGAAGTGAAAAGCAAAATAATGTTAGGAATCATTTTGTTGTGTAAATCCGCAATATTCGTAAGGTTTATAAAATCAGGGGAGTTAGGGAAATAAATAGACAATACCAAAATAACTGTATTATTTAATAAGTGCAAGGTAATAGGCAATAAGAGATTTTCACTTTTTAGATATAGTAGCGACATCATAAATCCAAACACAAACGAACCCATAATGTCGGCGTGGAAAATCCCGAATATCAAATTCGTTATAACGATACTTGCCACAATATTTAATTTTGCTCCCAAGCGTTTCAATAACAATCCTCTGAATATAAACTCTTCTGCAATAGGACCAACTACACAGATGTTAATCGCCAACAATATAAATTGGATATTGTTCGAAGGGAACGGAACGTCTTCTTGTAAAATTTTATCTACATAATCAGGAATTACAAAGGACAAAGTGTAATTCGTAAGCCAAGATGCTCCCAATGAAAATGCTATTAACGTAACCATTAGCATAAGAATAGTAGGTATGTGTTGGATAACATTCTTTGTATGTATAACATTTAAACTCCCCCCTTTTTGCTTCTTAAATTGATACAAGAACCAAAGAAACGGAAAAACTCCTAGCAAACCATAAGATAGGGCTATCATAAGCATAGAATCATTCTCAGTAGGTTTGATGCCTAGAATAAAAACTATACTTAAAATCATTATCAGTAAAAAAGCAATACCTGAAAGTAAAAAATTGCGAATCTTCATTAATTCAAACATAGAACTCCCCTTTCTTTTCAATTGCATAAAAATCATTATTTTATCATATAAGGATATTTATTTCTTTTCAAGAAAAACAACAATATTTACAGAAATATCTAATTCGTTCCATCCATCAACTGCGCAGGGAACTCCAACGTCTCATGAGCAAATGCAACAAGTATTCCTGACAATGGAAGAAATACAATCGCGCCAAGCAGTTCGTCCTGTCCAAGTCAACAAAGCAGCTGCAAGGAGAGCTGCGCCATATCCGAGAAGGAACAAAGTGAAAGTATCTACGGATTGCGTAAGCAAGAAGCAGGAGACGGTGTGTTCCCACCCTTCTGCATGCACAAAAGTTGCTTAGCCAAATGAAGGAAAGGAGCCCCTGCATAGAGGTGCAGAGAGGAGATGGCAAATCCGCTTCTCATGGGATCTTGTCTTTGTTGGTGCTAATCCCCCCACTTCTAGGGGCAGGAGCGATTAAGTGCGGGAAGTTCATGCATCAAATAAATAAAGACCTTCGCAACGTTCGAAGGTCTTTAAACTATACTCATTTAAATTAGAAAATTTACTATTATCGGGTACATCTCAATGGAGCTGGTAATACCTTCGTTTAACTTTATAGCTGCAATACGCACTTTACATTCTAATGATTAGATAGAGAATCGTTATCTATTATGCATTCCTATGTTCATCGAAATCGATTCGGCACTTTTCTAACGGAACTACTTTTGTTTTCTTTATGAACTTATACCCTAGCCACATCATGAGAAATAATGGGATACCGAGATAGGCAGCGATTACGCTTCCCCAATTAATCTGATCGCCGAGAAAGGCTTGATAGTTTTGCGCCAATAGGACGATAAGACAAAGGACGAAGGCAAAAATCGGCCCGAAAGGAAACCATTTGGAACGATAAGGAAGATCGTCCAGCGAATAACCTTGAGCAAGGTATGCTTTTCGAAAACGATAATGGCTGGCCGCGATACCAAGCCAAAAAATAAACCCTGTGACTCCGACCGAATTCATCAACCAAGTATAAATAACGCCATCACCGAAAATGGAAGCAAAAAACGCCAACATTCCTACAAGTGAAGTCACAATTAGCGCCGAAACAGGAATTCCTCGCTTATTGAGCTTCCCAAAGAAGCGCGGTGCCAATCCGTCGTTTGCCATTGCGTACAACATCCGGCTCGTCACGTAAAGACTCGAGTTTCCTGCGGACAATACGGCTGTTAAAATAACTGCATTCATTACGGCAGCCGCAAATGCAAGTCCCATTTTTTCAAATACCATCGTAAACGGGCTGACCATGACCGTGTCGCCTTGCAGGCTGCTGGTTGTATAAGGAACAATCAATCCGATAACAAGAATTGCCAGGACATAAAATAGGAAAATCCGCCAAAAGATGCTGCGAACGGAACGGGGTACATTTTTCGCAGGGTCTTCACTTTCGCCGGCTGCGACACCGACAATTTCCGTCCCTTGAAAGGAAAAACCGGCTGCGATAAAAATACCTAATGTTGCCATAAAACCGCCGGCAAACGGAGCGTCACCAACGGTAAAGTTTTTGAATCCAATCGGCTTTCCGTTCATAACTCCAAATATCATTAATACACCAACAATAAGGAAAATGACAATGGTCGCCACTTTAACAAGCGAAAACCAATATTCCCCTTCACCATATCCTTTAACGGATGCGTAATTCAATAGGAAAATCAAAGCTAAAAACAAAGAACTCCATAAAAATGATGAACTGTCAGGAAACCAAAACTTCATAACCATCGTTGAGGCCGACAATTCCGCGGCAAGCGTCATCGCCCAAGTGAACCAATAGTTCCAACCGAGCGCAAATCCAAGCGCAGGATCGATAAACCGAGCCGCGTATGTACTGAAGGCTCCGCTTACCGGCATAAATGATGCCAATTCTCCCAGACTTGTCATTATAAAATAAACCATTATACCAATAACAGTATAAGCCACCATGGCTCCGCCCGGTCCGGCTGTGTGAATAGCCGGGCCGCTTCCGAGGAACAGCCCTGTTCCAATCGCGCCGCCTAACGAAATCATTGTCAGATGACGAGCTTTTAATTTTCTTTGTAAAGTATTTGACGGCTGGGTTTGTTCAGTTTCTAGAGGTTGTTGCAGCTGTTGATTTATCAAATTAGATTCTCCTCCCAAAATTTGTTTGATCCTTATACGGACGGACATAAAACAAACTTTCCTAAAAAGCAGCATCGACTCCTGAAAATGCTTTCATTTTCAAGCAAGCGTGATACCTCCAGCAAAACTATTATGCCCCTCTCGAAACTTCTGTCATGCTTGTACTAACAATCCGAAAAATAAAATAATAAGACCCTAGAAGCAGTCAGGAAATAACGTTTTCCGATTTTTTAAGCCTTATCAAGTATTCGGGCTACAAAGAGTGTTAAACCACCTCCTTTATTGGAAGTTAATCAAACATTTTGTTTTCTCGGTGCCGATGAAATTTACCAAATTTCGGAAATTTCAGAAATCTTAAAACCTGTCAAATTAGTGAAATAATAGGAAAAAGAAAGGTCTATTGCCTTTCATTCTGTTCATGTACGATTCTTTCTCCGCCGCCGTTTGCGCTCCTCTTTCCATTGACATTGACTAAAACCATTTTGCTTAAACATATATGAGTGAATGATAATTTCAACATGTCCATGTGCGATGTCCAACTAAAAGGGAGTACCTCTCTCGTTTACCCTTGCATGAACCAAAGGGTTGACCGCTTCTGCACGTCTTTTAATCTCTCCCTACTATAAACGGTTTTTTATTCACTTGTATATAATAAGCAAGGACGTTTGCGTACATTAGTATTTTATTCTATAAAAACCGAATCGAGTTGAATACGTAAACGCTTTCAATTCGATTCGGTTTAAACAAAAGCTGAAATCCCCTATCAAGGATTTTCTATATTGATAGGGAATCTCTTACTTTCCTTACAAGGTTACAGCTTCCAACTCTACACTCCATTTTTCCTGTTTCATAGCGCCGGCTAAGTTTTCGATATCCTTAGAGAAAATTCGATCCTGTGTAATAACGGGAACTGATGCTCTGATTCGATCATGCAAGTTTTTAGACTGAGGAGCTAATTTTTCAGTACCTCGGATATCCGCCGCTTGGGCTGCACATATTGCTTCAATAGCAAGAACTCTGCGGCTGTTCTGTACAATGTCATAAGCATGACGTGCAGCGGTTGTCCCCATACTAACGTGGTCTTCTTGGTTCGCTGAAGAAGGGATAGAATCTACACTTGAAGGATGAGCTAATGTTTTGTTCTCCGAAACAAGTGAAGCTGCAACATATTGTGCAATCATCAACCCGGATTCAAGACCAGGATTAGTACTTAAAAAGGCCGGGAGATCATTTAACTGCGGATTTACTAATCGTTCAATACGTCTTTCAGAGATATTAGCTATTTCTGACAGTGCGATCCCAAGAAAATCCATTGCAAACGCTATCGGTTGACCATGGAAATTACCTCCAGAAATCACTTTACCGCTATCGGAAAAAATAAGAGGATTATCTGTGGCCGAATTGACTTCGATTAAAAGCTTTTCTCTTACATAATTCAAGACTTGCTGAACAGCTCCGTGTACTTGCGGAATGCAGCGCAGGGAATAAGCGTCCTGAACACGAATGTCTCCTTGTCTTGTCGTCAGCTGACTTCCATCAACATATGAAAGAATCCGCCCTGCTACTTCTTGCTGTTCCGGATAAGGTCTTACTAAATGAGATTCAGGGACAAAGGCATCCACAATTCCTTGAAGTCCTTCCATTGTCAACGCGGCGACTCTATCTGCCAAATCAGCTAAATCTTGGGCCTCTAAATAAGCAATCACACCCACAGCCGTCATAGCTTGTGTACCATTAATTAGTGCGAGTCCTTCTTTTGCCTTTAATCGGATCGGTTGAAGACCTGCACGCTGCAAAGCTTCTCCCCCCGGCATTTTCTCTCCCTTATAGATTGCTTCGCCTTCCCCAACCAGCACTAAAGCTAAATGAGCTAGAGGCGCTAAGTCTCCGCTTGCTCCTAATGATCCTTGACTAGGTACTACTGGATGTACGCCTTTGTTCAAACAATCCACCAATAATTGCAGCGTCTCTTCACGAATACCTGAAAAACCTTTGGCTAATGCATTTGCTCTCAGCAGCAGCATCGCTCTGCTTACACTTTCAGAAAAAGGCTGGCCAACGGCGCAAGCATGACTCCGAATGAGATTAATCTGCAAGTTCTCTAAATCTTCATTTGAAATTAATGTGTCGCTAAATTTCCCGAATCCTGTATTGACACCATACACTACGCTTCCTTCTGCTATATGCTTTTCAACAACATCCCTGCTTTGTTTCACTTTTCTCCATGAATCTTCACTAAGTTCAACTGTTGCATTCTGATCAAGAATTTGAGCTATCTGCTCAAATGTTAAAGTATTGCCGTCGAGTTGAATAAACATTATAATCGCTCCTTTTTATCTTTAGAAAATGATATCTTGCCCAATGAACACAAAAAGGGGCTATATCAAAAGAGAAATTACATTCCTCTTTTGATATAGCCCCCTATAAACTGAATTGACTATGGGCTTTTAATAGATTCTTAAAAATTCAAACAATTTTATCATGCACTAAGCTGTAAGGCGCTAAAAATACTCTCTAAAGTGTCTAACCACATTATGCACTTCCCTGATTATTTTGTCAATTAAAAATATTATTTATTGTTAAAATAAATTAACGTGGATTTATATATGATTAAATCCAAATCCTAATGCATCATGTTCAAAACCTTTTTTTGGAGCACCAATTGTTCCATATACACATACACTAATCCATTCTCCACCGTAACCAGAAAAGTCAATATTTCCTCTTACAATTGAGAAAGTTAAACCAACAGTACGTAAAATGTCCCCAAATTGAACAGTCCCTCTGCCTACTCCTTGTATAGCTTCTAATATAGCATGATAAAGGGCATGGACTTCTCTATAAGAATTAGCATTTACGATACCCTTTGATTTCGCACTCGTCTCAATCGCAGAGACTACTTTGGATAAGTCCATGGCTCCGACTTTTCCCACTGTATACTGATAACCTCTTGAAGTGAGTTCTTGTTCAATTTCTTTAACAGATTCACTATTGTGTAAAAGAGCTAATAAAGAAGTTAATTTACCCATTGAAAAATCATTGAATTGATTAGGTTGATTTACTTGATTAACCAAAAGATTTCCCTCCCATTGTAATTCTTCTATTATTCAAGCAAGGCAGGATTTTTGAAAAAGTTACACCATGGAACATTAGCTTGTTCCAATTCTTCTAATAAGATTTCCCCTCCCATTTTCCTTAGAGGGATCCCGGTAGTATTATGCGGAAAACATACGCTAAGTCTTCCGGACGCTCAGCTGCATCTCGATCTAAATTATGCATCAGCATGCGAAGCACTACCTCTTATTGTCAGCCTTTAGTATGCAATTCTATACCTTAATAACGTACAACTTTATTTTTTGTAATCGCCTTCATTTCTTTCTACTTCCTTGTGGTGTTATGTTCATTTTATAATAGAAATGCTGATAACATTTTATAATTTAATGATTATTTTATAAATAGTTTATAACTTGTTCTTTTTTATTGTTACTTTTACAAAAAATATCAAATCATTTCTACTTGTAATCAAATTAAAAACGATTCAGTATAAACTGAACCGCCTTTTTTCATAATCCAGACCGATAAGCTGATGGGGTGCATGCTTCAAGCTGTTTGAATTTAGCATTAAAATAAGTTTGGTGAGAATAGCCCGTTAATCGGGCAACTTCTTCCAATGATAAATCCGTTTCCTGTAATAGACGTTTAGCCTCTCGAATACGTACTTGATGCAGCGTATCGCGAAACGGCCGGCCGGATTCGGCTGCAAAGCGACGGCTGAGGGTGCTTTTATTGATGCGTAGCGTATCTGCGCATGCCGCTAAATTCCACTGGGCATCCCAATAGTTAGACTCGATCAATTCCCTTGCTTTCTCGACAAGTGTGCGCGATCCTTCCTGTAATTGCTCATGATCCTGCAGGAGCAAACGGGTTGTAAACACAAGCAGTTCTTGGACAATTTGATAAATGACTGGCTTATGTACAATTTGCTGAAAAACTTCATGATACATCGCTTCCCAAGAAGCGCTTTGGAGGTTGTATGATTTCATATGCCGGCGAATCTGCGCGAGCACACTCGTAAGGCGAATACGAACGATTTCTGGATCGGGATATGGCTGCTGAAAAGTCAGGAATTCACGCTCCACCCAATCCCGGATGGCCTTTGTATCTCTTTTTTCGAGCATTTCAATCCACTGACGCTGTTCCAAAGGAGTGAGGAATGGGTCCATTTCCTGAGAGGACATTTGTTCATTTTCTGCCAAAATAATATCATAACCTTCGAAAAAAATTCGCCTCATTAATTGGCGCGTTTGCTGATATGTTCTTTTTAATGAATCTTCTGAAGATGCTGCTTTAATCACAATGGCGAGGGGCTCATCCATCAGCTCTTTCCAGCGCGCAAGAAATGCATGGTATTCCTCCTGGAACACATCGGCCTCTTGGGTTTCCTGCACACATAAAATAAAATTAGATAAAACAAATATACGATTCTTTCCAGTAAAAGAATAACGTTGCAATGCACTATATACAAGAGGAAGCGTTTCCGAATGAGGAGTCAAAAATGCGACCATCGTTATCGGATTGACGGGTTTTCGCTCTGTCAAGAAAAGATCAGGGTAATCGATGGCGAATGAATCTGCTTCTTCTGTTGTATTGTTCGTAAAGTAGCGCTGATCATTTCGCAATTGATAGCGCAGTTGTTGAATACGTTTGATTAAATCTGCCGGAGAAAACGGGCGAAATAAAACATCTTCCGCACGAAAACGGAGCGCGCGATAAGCTGTTTGAAAGATTCGCTCAGATGAAATCCCTAACCAGCGAATGCTATGTTGCTGCATCAGCTCACCAAACTTTTCACTTTCATGCTTCCATCCGTCCATATCCAGAATAACAAGATCAGGTCGCTGCTTCTGCATACCATTTTCAAATTCCTCCATTGTATCCCACAGAATCAGCCGGACTCCGGTAAAATGCGACTCCAGCATCCACCGAATTCCCTGAGCTTCTAACTCATCTTTTGCTACCAAATGAATTTCCATGCTGTTACACCTTCTCTTCTTACATCATTCTTTTATCATAGCAAATGTATCCAGATAATAAAGCCCTTCTTTGAAAGGAAATTAAAGACATAGGTATTGTCCAGAAATTTTTGGATAGCCGCCGTTAAAATAACGCCTAAAGTCATCATTCAAACAGTGTCGCTAACCGTTCCTGCATAGGTACAACCAAAAGTTTTTGGAGGAGGCGTATCACTTAGGAAGATATCTTGAATAGTCAGCTGCATACAGAGCATAGGTCAACTGTTTGGATACATGTTGCATGTACCCATCCGTAGTCTTTATCTTGATCGGAACCGACTATTCCAATTCAACCGCATATCGGCACAGGTGTAGAATAATTGTTTGGCGTTGGCGAATCAATTCATCCTCGATTTTCTGCAGCGACGGTAAGCGTTGGAAGTACAATTTGCTATGGACTAAAGCTGAATATTAGCTGTATCATATAAAAAAGGGAATATATTACAAAAAGGAGGATAGATTACATGTTATCAAAAGAAGAATTAATTTCTAATTTCGAAGGGGTTCGAAAGCGAACATGGAAGTATTTGCATGTACTGCCCGAAACATTAATTGACTGGCGTCCAGATGACGACAAGTTTTCAATTGGCGATATCGTTCGACATCTGGGCTCTACAGAATTAATGTTTTTTCATGCAATCAAACAAAATGAATGGAAGTATAATGGGCATGATCCAGATAAAGGTAGAACAATGCAAGAAGCTATGAATTATTTACAGGTTTGTCATGATACCGTACTCGAAGGACTTCATCAGTTAGAGCATGAGCAACTAACGAGGAAAGTGAAGAATCTGTTAGGCTATGAAGTCAGTGCATGGAGAATCATAATGGCCATGGCTGAGCATGAAATTCATCATCGAGGTCAACTCTCTGCATATATGCAAGCAAATCATATTGACCCTCCACAAATATTTGGTTTGAAAATCGAGCAGATACCTACGCACCGTATAATGGAATAAGCCTAATGAAGAAGATATATTCCGTTCTTACATCTTCCCAGAATTTGAAATATCTACGATTCATATACTTTCCTAAGACAAAAGCCTTGCTGTGATAGCAAGGCTTTCTTTTTTCGTTTTGGGATAATCAGTTTTATATTTGTGGGCGTAAAACTACGATACCTTTAGGTTCGTGGTAGTTCACTAAATTCACAACAACAATGAGCGGCCTTGTTCATCCTGATTAGAATGACAAGACCGCTTACACTATTTCCCTATTCATTATTTTCACTAAATTCCCTTTCAGTTTATTTAGACTGGGTATCTATTGTAAGCACTTACATTTCAGGGTTTCAAGAAAGACTATGGTGTGGAACGTCTAAAGTACTGATCTAACATAACAGGTAATAAGAAAAAAGGAGAAAACAATGCCATCCCTACTACGAATTCTAGCATAAGTTATCCAAACTCCCTTCTCATTGTCAATTCAATATCGCGCATAAATGTGGCAATATTGTGAACTTCCTTACCCTCATTTTCACATAAAACAATATTCTTTGCAACATATTTTTTAGATTTATCAGAAAATTTTTAAAATTATTTTGATGAATTCCTTCATAATCTGCATGACAAAAAGACTTCATCTTTCCTGAAGCCTTTTTGTTTGGATATATACTAGGTTGCTTTCAGCTCTGTGGAGGGATAAAATATCCCTCCGTTTTATGGTGCTTCAAATTACGTTGTTTATACATCGTTCTCTTTACATAACCCATATATGAATAAATGATAATTTTGACATGTCCATGTGCAACCAAAAGGGAGTATGGTATGCTTCTTCTCTCTCGTTTCCCCTTGCATGAACCAAAGGTTTGACCGCTTCTCCACGTCGCCGGATCATCTCTCCCCACTATCAAAAGACGGTTTTTTTATTCGCTTGTATATATAAATCCACTTTGTTATTCCGACATATCTATCGTTTGCCACGTAGAACAAAAGGGAAACTGCGCTCCCTCCCTCTCTCTCTCCCTGCATCGGCCACGAAAAGGGGTTGACCGCTTCTACGCTTAGTCGGATTCTCTCTCCCCACTATAAAAAGACGGTTTTTTTATTCACTTGTATATAGATTATCGGTAGTAAGTAAACAAATGAATGGATACTGTACCCATCCTATAATATTCCCTAGTGTATGTATAATAAAATAACATTTTCTTATACTAAGGTCGAAAACCGATTTAAGGAGGGGTAACGAATGACTGAGCAAAATCGAAATCGATCTGCCATCGACCAAGGGCGTAACAGAACAAAACGCGGGATTGAAGCAGCGAGCGATGCAGTACAAAATGCAGTTGATGCTGTTGGAGATGCAGGAAAAGCAGCAGTTGACCGTATTTCCGATGCAGTTAAAGATGTTACAGCAAGATAATTTATTTGAGTCTCTGTTGTAATAGTTGATCAAAGAAAAACAAGGAACAAGACCGTCAGCGGTCTTGTTCTAATATGTAATAAAAACTGTTTCATTTTCTCATCATTTTCATACTTAAGCTCTCGAATTCGTGCAGCTGCTGGCTAATATAACAAAAAAGGAAATACTCACGTCATTTTGAGAACGTTCCTCCTGTCATCGAGCCATTTATGATCCGATTTAGACAATTTATTATCCAAAGTATGCTGTTTATTATCCAAATCCCCTCTTTTATTATCCAAACTTCATTCCATACGTCTAAACGTCGAACCTATAAGCTCCTTTTTTATTTTAAAGTCAAATTTCTAATCTAATCTTAATCCATAAACGTTCGTTTTTGAAAAACACACGAAGGAAACCAGTTCCCTCATATTTTATTTTCATTACTGAAGAACGGCCTTTGCCGCATTGATACGTCAGGAATTAAAATACGTGCCGGTTCCTGAAATTTTATCAGTCTATATTGAATGCTTTTTATCTTTATCATAATTTGGTGATGTACTAGAGTGTGTTAATATGCGGTCTAATACTTTTTTAGTAAATGGCATAAAGTAATTAAGTATTAGTCCCCCTAAACAAACGGTTAATAAAGTTCCAACACCAATTGGTCCATTTAAAATCATTGCCATTATCAAGAATACGAGGTAAATGAATGTTCTCGAAAAAAATATATTTGTTCTAGTTAATTCTTGTATGATTAATGTTAATCGGTCAACTGGAATCGGTGCAAAATTTGTGTGTAAATATGTTGCTGTTCCTAATCCTATAACAACTAAGCCGATTCCAAAACAAACAACTTTGCTGTACCATAGTTCAGGTGTTATCAAATTGTGCAATAAAAAAAGCCACATATCAATACCAATACCCGTTATAAATGCTGTTAACAACCCCAAAACTTCTGGTCTTTGTCTTTTTAAAAATGAATTACAACATATCAATATTAAAGCTATTATTATTTCCCAACTTCCCACAGTAAGTCCCACATTTATGGACAGTCCTACCAAAAGTGCATCAAAAGGTGAAGTTCCAAGGTTTGATTGTATAGTGAAAGAAATACCAAGGGTTAATATTAAAATTCCTAATACATAAAAAACATACTTCACTTTACCCGACCTCTTTATCATTATTTTTGTTGCATTTGCAACAAATTTAGGTTAAATTTAATATATGCCATTTTTATTGCATTTGCAACAAAAATATGTACTAAGGAGTTAATTATGAAGAAAATTCTTCGTGAAATTGGAATGATAGCAAGGGCATT
>NZ_AUMR01000056.1 GCF_000430785.1 Ectobacillus panaciterrae DSM 19096 | reverse complement strand
ATGGTGGAGGATGACGGGCTCGAACCGCCGACCCTCTGCTTGTAAGGCAGATGCTCTCCCAGCTGAGCTAATCCTCCATATGACCCGTACGGGATTCGAACCCGTGTTACCGCCGTGAAAGGGCGGTGTCTTAACCGCTTGACCAACGGGCCGTGGCAGAGAAGAAGGGATTCGAACCCTCGCACCGCGTTAGCGATCTACTCCCTTAGCAGGGGAGCCCCTTGAGCCACTTGGGTACTTCTCTGTATGGCTCCGCAAGTAGGATTCGAACCTACGACCTATCGGTTAACAGCCGATTGCTCTACCGCTGAGCTATTGCGGAATAAAATAAGTTATCTCCATATCATTGAGAGACTTCTTATATTTTACAAAAGCTTCGTTAACAAGTCAATGCCTTATTAACAATTTTTATGCTCGTTATGACTAACGTGACACGTTTATACTATACTGAATTGCTCCTTGCCTGTCAAGATATTTTTATATGCTTACAAGCTGGCCTTTGCACCTTCCGCATACGTAGCGATTCGTATCCATTTTTCTCTTTCGGATATAGCAGCAGCCGCAAGCTGTGCACTTATACTCATACCGCAGCGCTTTTGTCGTTTTCTGCGTTCCGGGTATCTTTTTGCAAAAACGCGGCGCTTCCACTTCTTTCAGCAGCTGACGGAAATCAGCATCGCGATGCTGATAACCCTTTCCCTCTAGATGGAGGTGGTAATGACAAAGTTCATGCTTGATGACCTCGATCAGCTCTTCCTTTCCGAAGGTTTCATAATAATGCAGATTCAACTCTATATTATGACTCCGCAGCAGATACCTGCCCCCTGTCGTGCGAAGACGTTTATTGAAGGATGCCTTGTGCCAAAAAGGTTTACCAAAATATTGAAGAGACACTTGTTCTACCAATTGCTGCAGCGCAGTTTCGTTCATTCCTTTCATCCCCCTCACAAAAACTTACACTCTTCCGTTGTCCTGTGCATATACTGTACATATACCCATCTCTACTTCAAAAAGGAGGGATGTCTATGCCAAGCTGGCTGCAAAAACAGATACGCCGCGCTTATTATGAAAAAAATCGTTATCAAATCAGACTTCTGAACGAATGTTGGTTTTATTATAAAAAAATAAAAAACTGATAAAACAAGGACAAGGGAGTGCCCAACTGCTCCACTCCCTTATCATCTCTATTCCAAAGGCAGCATGGATAAGGAAACCCGCCCTTTTTTCGCGTCTACTCCATCTACCCAAACTTTCACAATTTCCCCGACAGATACAACATCAAGCGGATGCTTTACAAAACGATTGCTGAGCTTGGAGATATGAACAAGCCCATCCTGCTTCACGCCAATATCCACAAATGCACCAAAGTCTACTACATTTCGGACGGTGCCTTCAAGCTCCATGCCGCGCTTTAAATCCTCAAGCTGCAGAACATCTTTTTTCAGCAGAGGCTTCGGCAGTTCGTCACGCAAATCGCGCTCCGGCCGAATCAACGCATCTACAATATCTCGAAGCGTTGGTTCTCCGATGCCCGTTTCTTGCGATAAAGCCAAGATATCCATCACTTCTAACGCGCTCTTTAATCGATCTGTTCCTAAATCCTTTGTTGTAAGACTAAGCTGCTTTAATAAACTTTCTACATCTTTATATCGTTCAGGGTGAATGCCTGTATGATCTAATGGATTCTTTCCTTCTGGCACGCGCAAAAAGCCGATACATTGCTCGTATGTTTTCGCTCCTAAACGCGGAATACTTTTCAACTGCGTGCGGCTTGTAAATTTCCCGCTTTCTTCTCTCTGCTTTACAATATTTTTCGCTACTGTTTTTGATAGACCGGATACATATTGCAATAGAGAAGCAGAGGCTGTATTTACATTTACGCCGACTTGGTTTACTGCAGTTTCTACAACGAATGTAAGAGATTCGTTTAATTCCTTTTGTGATACATCGTGCTGATATTGGCCGACACCTACAGATTTTGGATCAATTTTCACCAATTCCGCCAATGGATCCTGCAAACGGCGTGCGATAGAGATTGCACTTCTCTCCTCTACCTGCAGATCGGGAAACTCTTCCCGCGCTAAGTCAGAAGCAGAATATACACTCGCGCCTGCTTCATTTACTATAATATAGAAAATATCTCGATCCATCGTTTTTAAAATATCCACAACGAACTGCTCTGTTTCCCGAGAAGCTGTTCCGTTTCCAACCGCTACCACTTCAATATCATATTTTTTTAAAATCGAATTGAATTTCTCTTTCGCTTCTGCCGGCTTCGCTTTTGGCGGATGCGGATAAATGACATCAATATAAAGCACTTTTCCTGTGTCATCTACTACTGCAAGTTTACAGCCTGTACGATAAGCCGGGTCCACACCAAGAACTGTCTTGCCCTTCATCGGCGGCTGCAGCAATAGGTTACGCAGATTTTCAGAAAAAATATGAATGGCCTGTTCTTCTGCTTTTTCTGTCAACTCTTTGCGAATCTCGCGTTCGATGGAAGGCTGAATCAGGCGCTTATAGCTATCTTCTATTGCCTCTTGTACATATACAGCTGTCGGTGAGGAAGGATATCTCACTACTCTTGTCTGTAAGTACTGCACAATCTCCTCGGAAGGCGGAACAATCGCAATTTTCAATATGTCTTCTTTCTCTCCCCGATTCATAGCCAATACGCGGTGAGGCACAACCTTTTGAATTGATTCAGAATGATTATAGTACATTTCGTATACGTTCTTTTCATCCTTCTCCTCATCCTTGACAGATGCAGAGATACTTCCTTTTCGGAACGTTGCATCTCGAATCCATTTCCGATAAGCTGCTTCATCGGAAATCTGCTCCGCAATGATGTCCTTTGCTCCTTGCAACGCTTCTTCCTCTGTCGTCACTTCTTTTTCCGAGTTTATAAACTCCCTTGCTTTAGCAGGAACATCAGCGTGCTTCGGAAGATTCAGAAGCCACTGTGCCAACGGCTCTAGTCCTTTTTCTTTTGCAATCGTTGCTTTTGTTCTTCTTTTCTCTTTATATGGACGGTATAAGTCTTCTACCTCTTGCAATTTTGTTGCCTTTGTAATTTGCAAACGAAGCTCTTCTGTAAGCTTTCCTTTTTCTTCAATAAGACGAAGAACTTCTTCTTTTCTGCTTTCGAGATTTAAAGCGTATTGCCATTTCTCTAAGATGGCGCGAATTTGCACTTCATCCATGGAACCTGTCCACTCTTTTCGGTAGCGGGCAATAAACGGAAGGGTATTCCCCTCTTCCGTCAGCTGAATTACATTATGTACATATTTTTTTATGATACCAAGTTCTTTTGCAATGGTTTCTATTAGGTGCTGTTTCATATTTTCCATTTGTGCTTGCAATTAAATTCCCTCCTTAATAAAAAAAGTTGCCCTCTAAAAGAGCAACTTCACCGATGAGTTAAAAATCTATAAGTCCCAAACTAATTTGCAGAGCTTCATCTACACGACCCATCATACCATCGTCTAAGTGAGTGATTTTGTCCGTTAAGCGTTGCTTATCAATTGTTCGAATTTGCTCTAACAAAATAACAGAATCTCTCTCAAACCCATACCTTTTCGCGTCGATTTCTACATGAGTAGGTAATTTGGCTTTTTGAATTTGTGCTGTAATGGCTGCTACAATAACAGTAGGACTAAATCGGTTTCCGATGTCGTTTTGGATAACCAATACAGGGCGAACCCCGCCTTGCTCAGAACCAACAACTGGGGAAAGGTCTGCAAAATACACGTCGCCGCGCTTTACAATCAAAGGATTACCCCCCGCTAACTAAGCGTTCTACCGTATGAGCTGCTTCATACTCCGCTAGGAAGGATTCAGAGGCAATGTTTAGGTTAATTTCTCCCATTTCTATATATCCACGTCTTATGGACTCATGTTGATAGCGCTTCTTTGTTTTATGTTGGCGCAAAAACATTTTTGTTGCTTCATAAATAAGTTCATTTCGGTTGCAATTCTCTTGTTTTCCGATTCCGTCTAATTCTGATACTATTTGCTTAGGCAAACGAACAACGATTTCTGTCGTTACACTTGATTCGGACACAAAGATACACCTCCAACATCAACTACACACACCGATTTTATATATATATTGACACCTATTTTAATAATACCATTGTATGGGGTATGTTGCAAAGACTTCCTGACTTCTTGTTTATGTTTTCCAACTGGAAAATAAAACATTCATGCATACTGATATTTTTATCGTTCTGCTAATAGGTTTTCAATTTCTACGACTGCGCCGCCCTTGCGGAATACACGCGGCACGCGGAAATTAACCATACAAGGAACCTCGTAGTTAATGGTTTTCAGGTAAGCCGCAACGTCATCCATGCTTACGTGCTCTTGCCCTTGCTTGCCAATAAGCGTAACTTTTGTACCCACTCCCATTTCATAGGGAAGATGAATCATTAGCTGATCCATACAAATACGCCCTACAATCGGAACACGTACCCCATCGGCAAGCACTTCAAACCCTTGAAGTTTTCGCGTCCACCCATCGGCATAACCAACTGGAATTGTTGCAATCCACTCTTGGCTGCTTGTCGTATAGGTTGCTCCATAACTGATGCTTTCACCGGCCTCCACTTGCTTCACATGTACAATTTTACTATGAAGTGAAAATGCTTCTTGAAGTGAATACGGAAGAAGGTGGCTAATTTCAGGTGAAGGCGTCAGACCATACATCGCAATCCCAATCCGAACCGCATTGAAGACACGATCCGCAAAGCGCAGGCCTGCCGCGCTGTTTGCACAATGCACAAGCTGCGGACGCCCTTTCATTTCTTCAAGCCATTGTAATTGCTCTAAAAATCGCTTATATTGCTTCTCAAAATAAGCTGTATTGATTTCATCCGCTGTGGCAAAGTGGGTGAAGGCTCCCTCAAGCTCAAAAGAAGACGCATCCCGTAAAGCTTCTATACAAGCTGCCAGCTCCTCTTTTGTATGAATGCCAATTCGTCCCATTCCGCTGTCAAATTTAAAGTGCAGATGCAAAGGCTCAGCAGATTCCCATACGCGTTTTGCTTGCTCCAGCCATTCCGCTTGAAATACTGTTAGTGTGATACGGTGCAAAGCTGCAATATTCACATCCTCAGGACGAGTTGCCCCAAGCACTAAAATCGGCGCCGTAATTCCTGCTTCTCTAAGCGACAGCGCTTCATCCAAAAAAGCGACTGCCAGACGTGTTGCACCTGCGTCAAGCGCCGTTCTTGCCACAGGAGCATCTCCATGACCATAGGCATTTGCTTTTACAACTGCAATCAGTTCTACATCCTCTGGCATATAATCTTTCGCATGTTTTACGTTTTCGTAAACAGCGTCCAAGTCTACTTCTACCCACGTGTCTCGGTAAAACGATGACCCTTTCATTTGAAGAACACTTCCCTTATACGATATGCAATGCTTATTCTTATATATTCGCAGTTTTTTTTTGCTGCAATCTATCATTGATTATTGACCTACGCACTCCAATTGTCAACTCTAAGAAAAGCGCAACCGGCTCGTTCAGCTCTTCAAACGCCTCCCTTCCTTACTTCAACAACAGAAAACGTGACGGAAAAACCCGTCACGTTTTTGGTTACTTCGAAGCCTTCTCATACACTGAACGAGCTACCGTCAACAGTTCATCCGGCGTCAGCCCTTTTGCAGCCAGCGTATAGTCCACTCCGTTATGCGCCCACGTTACAGAGTTTTCCGTCAGAGCTCCTACCGTAAAGCCTAAATCAACCGGTTCACCGCTCACGCTGATCGGCGCACTTGTTGGTGCAGCCTTCGCTTTTTCTTGAATTAACGTAAAGGATTTCTTGCTGTCTCCATACGTCAAAATAACGCGTTTGCCATTGCTTGTTTGCAGCTGCTTCTCCTCTTTTTGCTTCATGCCTTTCGGTACATCATTCGGATATAAAATAGCGAATGGCTTATCTTCTTTTGCCGCTGTAGGCACTTCCATTTGTGCGCCGGACATGTTTTTCTTCATATCAAACGCACCCTTATCAAACTTTGCATCAAATTTAACCTTAGAAAACTTCACTTCAACAAGGACATTGCTGTCATTATCCATCAGCTTTACCCCTACAGGCGCCAAGTCCTTTTTACTGAAGGTGATTTCCTGCTTCGGAATCATGTTATGATTTTGATAGTTTGTTTTCGTCTGGAATACGTAATAATCGTCCGTGCTTTTGAACGTCGCTTCTTTATCCTTCAAAACGTCGCGTACAAGAGATTCATACAAGTACGATTGGCTGCTGTTTTGCGGCCAGTCGCTTTGGAAACGAAAGCTCTTGTTTAAAGCAGGCGTTAGTACAAAAACACCGTCAGCATTACGCAAGATAATTTGACTTTGGTCTTTTTTGGAGTTTTTTAAATTCACGCGATAATATGTCGGCTTACTATGCCAAATATCCACGTCATACTCCTGCAACTCGGCACCTGTCTTGATGGACAGCTTTGCCTCCGCCTGATACCCTGTCATCTTTTTTACCTTTGCATCTAGATCCCTAACGACGTCCTCCTTGCTCTTTTGCATACAGCCCGTTAAAGCAAAGATTGTAAACAGTCCAAGCAGCACTGCAAACAGCCGTCTCTTCATCTCTTCAACCCCTTTGTCTCATAAATAAGCGGAAATCTCCCCTGCCGCTACTCAAATATATGAGACGAGGTTTAGGAATATGCAGACTAGCTTGACGAGCTTTCGAGAATTACTTGTGCTACTGCAAACTGCTTGCTGTGACTGATAGAAACATGAACGATATGAGAAACCGGCGCTGTTAAAACAGGTTTTCCCCTCTCATCATTCAAAATTTCCAAATCTAAAAAACTGACTTCTTTTCCAATACCGGTTCCCGCAGCTTTAGAATATGCTTCTTTTGCCGCAAAGCGCCCCGCTACAAATTCAACTTTTCGCTGACCGTGTAAACGAAAAGCAGCTTCCTGCTCCCGTTCTGTTAAAATTCGGTCTATGAACTTCTGCTGTTCCATCAGCTTTTCAATGCGTTCAAGCTCAATAATATCTATCCCTGTTCCAATAATCATGTCTGCTCCCCTTCTCTTCTATTTCATTTCTTATTTACATATTGTTAGAGTAGCAGACAAACAGCCTTTTGCAAAAGGAGTGGAAGAATGATGATATTCGGTTCTCGCGCCGCTTTTCGCTTCCCGCCTGTCACAACATGCCTTCTCATTCTTCAGCTCTCATTATGGCTCATTCATCCCCTGCTTTTTGCAGGGGTCGGCTGTAACCAATGCCTCGCGCACGGAGAATGGTGGCGGCTTGCTACCTCATTATTTATTCATTATAGCTTTTCGCATCTTGTAGGAAACAGCCTTTGTCTGTTTGCCATTGGGAGTTTTCTTGAGATACGGCTTACCAAGATACGTTTTCTCCTTTTATTTTTTGCGGCAGGCATCGCTGGAAACATTCTCACTTTTTTGGTGATGCCAGTTAACTTTGTTCATACTGGTGCATCCGGAGCGATTTTTGGACTGCTTGGGGCTCAGCTCTATATGTTTTATACGGAGCGGCATCGCTATAGCCGCGAACAAATTCTTCTTGTATTTGCTTTAGCTCTTTTGGTCACGGCCACATTCTTTGGGCCGAATACAAATATAATTGCTCATTTGGGCGGACTGCTTGCCGGGGGGCTATTTACGCCTTTTTTGTATAAAAAATGAAAGAGCAAGCTTCACTTGAGGTAAAATATCCCGATTTTTATACTTTCTTATCTTTGAACAAAAAAAACAGCCTCCTAAGAAGCTGCTTTTTCTACTGCTATTACTTCGCTGCAGATGGCTTACGGCTGCGGCTGCGATTTTCTGTACGTCCGTATTGGCCGCCTTGCTCTTTGCGAGGACCGCCTTTACGGTTTCTGTTACGGTCACGATCACCACGGTTACGGTCGCGATCACCACGGTTACGGTTGCGGTCGCGATCTCCTCTTCCGCGGTTGCGGTCTCTGCTTACTACCGGCGGCTCATCTGTTAGTTTGATCGGTGTATCATCCGGCTCTTTTGTCATTGCTTTTAAAGCTGCCGCCACTACTGTTACGGACTCGTGCTCTTCTAAAAGCTCTTCTGCCATACGTTTGTAGTAAGACAGGTTGTCACCGCTCTCGATGATGCTTGCTAACTTTTCTGCAATCAAGCGTTGTTGTCCTTCTAACGCTTCATCTAAAGTCGGCGGCTGCATACGGTCGATTTTACGGTTCGTTGTGCGTTCAATATTCTTTAATTGTCCCACTTCACGCGGTGTTACAAACAGCATCGCAAGGCCTGTTTTTCCTGCGCGTCCTGTACGTCCGATACGGTGAACGTAGGATTCTGGATCTTGCGGGATATCGAAGTTGTATACGTGTGTAACGCCGGAAATATCCAATCCGCGCGCAGCTACATCTGTCGCAACGAGGACTTCGATAGAACCTTCTTTAAATTTCTTTAATACAGATAGGCGTTTCGCTTGTGACAAATCACCGTGAATACCTTCTGCTGCATAGCCGCGAAGCGTCAATGCTTCTGACAATTCATCTACACGGCGCTTTGTACGGCCGAATATGATTGCAAGCTCTGGAGATTGAATGTCAAGTAAACGAGTTAAAATATCAAATTTCTTCTTCTCCTGCACTTCTACATAGAACTGCTGGATGTTTGGCATTGTAACTTCTTTCGCTTTTACTTTAATGTGCTTTGGCTCTGTCATAAAGCGCTCTGCGATACGGCGAATCGGTTCTGGCATTGTAGCGGAGAACAGAAGTGTTTGGTGATCTTCCGGTACATCTGTAAGAATCGCTTCAATATCTTCAATGAAGCCCATGTTCAGCATTTCATCCGCTTCATCCAATACAACTGTTTCTACATTTTGCAGGCGAATTGTTTTGCGATTAATATGGTCTAGAATACGACCTGGAGTTCCTACGATCAGGTGAGGATGCTTCTTTAAAGCACGGATTTGACGGTTGATGTCTTGACCGCCATAAATAGGCAAGATACGTACTCGTTTATGAAAACCGATTTTGTAAAGCTCTTCTGAAACCTGAATCGCAAGCTCACGAGTCGGCGCGATAACGATACCTTGAATGTTGTCATTGCTTGTATTTACTTTTTGTAATAGCGGCAAACCGAACGCTGCTGTTTTTCCCGTACCTGTTTGTGCCTGTCCGATGATATCTGATCCTTCTAAAGCAACCGGAATCGTTTGTGCCTGAATTGGCGTTGCTTCCTCAAATCCCATCTTTTCTACGGAGTTGAGTAATTGTTCATTTAATCCTAATTCTCTAAATGTTGTCAATGTTAATGCTCCTTTTCTATCAAAAATAGCCAAGCGTACTCTTTCTTAAGATGCACACAGGGCATAGCCCAATGTTAAAAGGGCGTTAAACAGTATAGACAATCGACATATCCAACTGTCTAAAAATCAAAATAAAACAGATGCTCTAGTATGAAACATGCTGCCTTTTAAAATTTCACATAGATAGATGCAAGCAAGAAACGCTGCATAACATGCTCATACTGCCTAGCCTGAAGCTAGGAAAAAATATTTCCAACGGTAATCGCTAAGGGGATAGAGAAGTTGGGCGGGTTCTAGTCCGTCAACGTGTCACTCCGCCAGCATTACCTGTCTTTTTAAGGTGACACGTTAGAAGCCCCCGGTTTAAAACGAAGATTCGTTTCGTTTACATATAAGGGAGGATTCATTACTTATAGCTATCCACTGAAAAAGGCATTCTCCAAACGGAAAATGCCCTTGCTTACGCAAAGTCAAACTCTTTCGCTCTGAGGCGAAATTTTCGAAAGAGAAATACTGGAAATACGATCTGTTGTACTCTAACCATTATAAGTTTTGTACAGAGAAAAAGCAAACTCCATCTTTTACTTATTTTGAATACGGACCTTTCTTTCCTTGTTCCAGCTTTTCCATTGTTTGCTGTAAACGTTTTCTCTTCGTTTCTTCCCGCTTGGCACTTGTAATCCACTGAATGTATTCTTTTTTGTACGTGTACGATAATGATTGGAAAAACAGCTTTGCGTCCTCTTTTTGATTGAGTAAATCTTCTAATTCCGTTGGCATTTCCAACTCCCTGTTCTCAGTTTTCTCAGAAATTGTCTTTTTTACACCAATTGAAGACTTACGAGTCACAGAAATTTGTTCAGCAGGACGAAAGCGAAGCGCAGACCATGTTTCATCGATAGAAATAAGGGACACTCCTTCCCAGCCGGCTTGCATAACTAATTCCCATCCTGCATCGCGGTTAATATCCGTTTTAATTTTCCCGCTTTTCTTTGGATACGAAATCCACAGCAGCTTATCGTACGCGGCGGCTGCAATTGCTGCAGGCGCCCATTTTTCCAGTTCTGCTATACTGGATACAAACAGATGCACAAAGTTATATTTATCTTGTTTTGATTCTGTATGTACTTCTGTTTCTCCCAGCAATGCTCTTATATCATCTAAATATTCGGACGGGGCCTGCAGAATGAGAATCGGCTCGTCCTCCGGAATGCGAAGTTTTTTGATGACAGCTTCGTACATATGATACGCTCCTTTTCGCAGAAAACGGTAAGACCGTAAAAGGCCTTACCGTTTGTGTTATCTTATCAAAGAAATGACGTCTTCAAGCTTCGTTCCGCGGGATGCTTTGACAAGCACAACATCCTCTTTAGACGCGATAGCTTTTAAATCTTTCGCAAGCGCTTCTTTATCGGTATACGCTTTTACATGGCCAGCCGCAAAATTCTCTCCTGCGCCGCGCGCGATATGGACACCAAGTTCTCCGTATGCAAATACATAATCCGCTGTTTCCGAGTTGATATCCTGTCCCACTTCATAATGGAACTGTATTTCCTGATCGCCAAGCTCCAGCATGTCGCCTAAAACAACAATTTTCTTTCCGTATCCGTTTAAATCCTTCATAAAAGCAAGTGCCGCTCTCATGGAAGTCGGGCTTGCATTATAAGCATCATTGATGATAGTCAGCCCGCCTGCAGTCTTTTCCACTTCCATGCGCATGCGTGTCATTTCCAGCTCTGCCAGACCTGTTCTCATTTGTTCCCACGATACGCCGAAAAACTCTGCAACAGCCATACATGCCAAGGAGTTATATACATTATGCTTTCCTAATGCAGCTAAGAAGAAGGAACCAGGTGCGCGATTGATTGTGAATTCTGTTCCTGTTGCTTTCATCTCAATATGGGTCGGATGATAGTCATTTTCGAAAGCATCTCCGAACGTGACAACTTTCGCAGCTATATTCATTTTGCTTACTCTGTTTGTTAACAGCGATTCATCTCCGTTATAGACAAACAAACCGTCTTCCTGCAAACCTGTCACAATTTCCAGCTTCGCTTGCGCAATGCCGTCACGCGAACCGAGCTCCATTAAATGAGATTCACCAATGTTGGTAATAATAGCTGCGTCCGGGCGGGCAAGCTTGGAGAGAAATTCAATTTCCCCGAAACCCGACATTCCCATCTCCAGCACTGCCATTTCCGTGTCTTCTTTCAGACGCAAAATTGTAAGCGGCATACCTATATGGTTGTTAAAATTACCTTCTGTTTTTTGCACCTTGAATTTTTCAGCCAGAATGCTCGTCAAAATATCCTTTGTTGACGTTTTGCCGTTGCTTCCCGTTACGCCGATTACCTTTACGTTCAACTGATTGCGATAGCTTTGCGCGAATTGCTGTAATGCTTGCAATGTATCTTCAACGAAGATGACAGGCATATCAGCAGGCGGGTTTGGCATGTCACGCTTCCAAAGCGTTGCCGCAGCGCCATTGCTCAATGCACTCGACACAAAAGAATGACCGTCAAAGCGTTCGCCTTGAATCGGCACATACAAGTTTCCTCGTTCCACCTTGCGTGAATCAATAGATACACCATGTATACATACGTCGTTCCATTTTTCATCTAAGCCTGTGCCGTTCACCATTTGCTGTACTTCTGACAAAGTTCGTCTGATCATACGAATCTCCCCTTACACGGAAGAAACACTATTCACCTGAATAGTGCTTCTCCTCTTGTTAGATTGTGTACTTGATTTGCTGCTTTTCTTCGTGGCGCTGAATCGCTAAATGAACTAGCTTTTTAATTAATTCCGGATAAGATACGCCAGAATGCTGCCATAAGAGCGGGAACATGCTGAATGGCGTAAAGCCAGGCATTGTGTTTACCTCATTAATATACACTTGACCATCCTTCGTTAAGAAAAAGTCTGCTCTTGTTAATCCGGCACCGTCTAATGATTTGAATGCGCGAATTGCATATTCACGAATCATTTCATATTCTTGTTCTGTTACTTCTGTAGGTATAATTAGAGCTGTATCTCCATCCATATATTTAGCCTTGTAGTCATAAAATTCCTTTTTCGGTACGATTTCGCCGACTACAGAGCATTGCGGTTCATCGTTGCCTAATACGCCGATTTCAATTTCACGGCCTGTGATATTTTCTTCGATAATAATTTTACGATCGAATTGGAATGCTTCTTCAAATGCCGCTTCTAGTTCTTCGCGGTTTTTACATTTGCTGATCCCTACACTTGAACCTAAGTTTGCAGGTTTTACGAAGCACGGATACCCTAGTGCCTCTTCTACCTTTTCGTAAGCAGCTGTACGATCTTTTTCCCATTCACGGCGAATGAACCATACGTAATTCGCTTGCGGAAGACCCGCCTGCGCAAAAATATTTTTCATTACAACCTTATCCATGCCTGCTGCAGAAGCCAGCACGCCGTTTCCGACATAAGGAATGTTCATCAGTTCAAGCATCCCTTGTACTGTACCGTCTTCTCCGTTTGGCCCATGCAGAAGTGGGAATACGACATCCACTGTTTCTTCTTGCGCACCGGCCGGCACCATTTCGCTGCTTAATGTAATAGGAGAAATGGCATTTTCGCCTGCTGTCATTTGAAGGGCTTTAATATCTGTTACTTCACCTTCAAGACGCTCGCCTTTTACCCATTGTCCTTGCTCTGTAATATAAATTGGATACACATCGAATGCTTCGCGGTCTAATGCTTTGATAACAGCTAGAGCCGTTTGCAGAGAAACTTGGTGCTCCGCTGATTTTCCTCCGTATAGTAAACCTAGCTTTGTTTTCATGTAAGAAACCACCTTACTCATTTTTTTCATCTTTCTATTGTAGCACTTTTTATAAAAATGCACAGGGACTGTTTGCAAGTAAAGCGAATATATCCTTATTTTTCTAGTTATTTACCTAATTATATGTAAGATTGAATTGTTGCGTTCCAACCTATGAGCTTTGCTGTAACGCATGCTCCGCGCGATGTTCAACAAGGCGGTCCATTGATGCATATACGATTCCTGCAATCAAGCAGCCGACTTGAACCAAAGAATCTACCTTATCCTTTAAGTACAGTGCAAAGAACGGCATTAGCATCATCATCGCAATGCCATTGAGCGTCTCTCCAAAGAAACGGATCCAAACATTCCGATCCATTGCCTTTAGTTCTTGAAATGTGTTTTTCATGTAATCCCCCCGTTTTTCTCTCTTACGATAGAAAACTGATCCATTTTATTACAAATTTAGAATGTTTTTATAAATAAAAAAAGGCACTTCTTCCGGCAAATCGCTAGGATTCACCAAAAGAAGCACCTCCTTAAATCCAGCTGTACATATATTGTGTATCCTCTAAATCCTGCGCATGCTGTACAATTTTCAGCGGACGAAATGTATCAATCATAACAGCCAGCTCAATGGTTTCTTTCTTGCCTATGCTCGCTTCCACTTTACCTGGATGCGGTCCATGCGGGATACCGCTTGGATGAAGGGTGATAGATTCTTCCTCCACGCCTTTGCGGCTCATGAAATTGCCTTCTACATAGTACAGCATCTCGTCGCTGTTGACGTTACTGTGGTAGTACGGAGCCGGAATCGCCTCCGGATGGTAATCATATAAACGCGGCACGAAGGAGCACACGACAAAGTTATGTCCTTCAAACGTCTGATGAACCGGCGGCGGCTGATGAATGCGGCCGGTAATCGGTTCGAAATCTTCAATATTGAATATCCATGGATATAAATACCCGTCCCATCCTGCAACGTCGAGCGGGTGGTGCTGCAGCACATGCTTATGAAGAGCGCCTCGCGATTTTGTCAAAACGGTGAATTCTCCCTTTTCATTGTGCGTTTTCAGCACTTCCGGACCCCGGATGTCGCGCTCACAAAACGGACTGTGCTCCAAGAGCTGCCCATATTCATTGCGGTAGCGGCGCGGCGTTGTAATTTGACTGTTGGCCTCTACTACTAAGAACTTAGAATCGCCTTCATCAGGCAGCACACGGTAAATGGTACCGATTGGAATGACTACATAATCTCCGCTTCGATAGGAAATCGTGCCGAACATCGTTTCAATTTTTCCGCTCCCATGATGGATGAACAGCATTTCATCCCCGTTACCATTTCGATAAAAGTCATTCATGTTCTCTGTCGGATTCACTACTCCTATCAACAAATCCTCATTTCCTAAAAGAAAATGTCTCCCGTTCACGGCATCTCCTGTTTCTCTATATGCTTTCGTCCGAAAATGACGATGTGAAAGCTCTTTGTTTTCTTCAAACTCTACCTTGCAGGAGCTTGCAATAGAAGCTTTTGCAACCGCAGTCGGCATATGGTGGTGATACAAAATCGACTGCGTTCCCGAAAAGCCCTTTGTTCCCATTACCTGCTCACGGTAAAGCGTTCCGTCCTCCTTGCGAAACTGCACGTGTCTCTTACGAGGAAGTTCTCCCATACGACGGTAATACATCTTCATCCCCCGTTTCTTCTCTCACCGCATTCCGCAGTACGCCAAGACCTGTCACTTCGAGCTCTACCGTATCTCCAGGCTGCAGCCAGCACCCGGTTCCGTGCTCTAGTATGCAGCCCGTTCCTACTGTGCCTGAGCCAATCACATCTCCGGGATAGAGCGTGACATTTGCTGACGCACGTTCAATCATTTCGGCAAATGTATAGTGGATATCCTTAAAATTTCCTTGTGACAGCAATTCTCCGTTCACACGTGCTGTCATCTTTAAGTCATATCGCTGCCCATGGCGGTATGATTCCAATTCATCTTTCGTTACAATATACGGGCCGATTGAGGTAGCAAAATCTTTTCCTTTGGCCGGTCCTAATCCTACTTTCATTTCCTGCACCTGCAAATCGCGTGCGCTCCAATCATTTAAAATACAGTATCCGAAAATATACTCGTCCGCTTCTTTACGAGAAATATTTCTTCCTTCTTTTCCAATGATACAAGCGATCTCCAGTTCATAATCGAGCTTTTGCGAGCCTTTTGGACGCGACACGGAATCATTCGGTCCGATAACAGCACGATGATTCGTAAAATAAAATACCGGCACCTCATACCATTCCGGCACAACCGGAAGGCCGCGATGACCGCGCGCCGTTTTTACATGCTGTTCAAAAGCGTAAAAATCTCGAATGCTTCCTGGATTCGGAAGCGGAGCACAGAACGAAACCTCCGATAAGCCGTGTATCCCCTTCATCGGAAGCGACATCCCGCGGATGACCTCCATATATTCCTCGGCATGCTCAAGAAAATCGAGCATGCGAGAAGGCAAGCGGCCGCTGCTTGCAATGTTCATATCTATAATTTGCTCTCCCTCGATCCATCCCGACCTCATGTCTCCTGAAGAAGTACGAAACGTTACAAACTTCATACTAACCTCTCCTTTACAAATTGCCGCGGCGCTCTTGCTCGCGCTCAATTGCTTCAAAAAGCGCTTTAAAATTTCCTTCTCCAAATCCTCTGGAGCCCTTGCGTTGAATAATTTCAATAAACAACGTCGGACGGTCTACGATCGGCTTTGTGAAAATTTGCAGTAAGTAGCCCTCATCATCGCGGTCCACTAAAACCTTCAATTCCTTCAGCTTTTCAATTTCTTCATCAATTGTTCCCACACGCTCTGTCAGCTTTTCATAATAAGATGCAGGCGTTTCTAAGAACTCCACACCGTTTGCGCGAAGAGCGGATACCGTTTTAATAATGTCGTTTGTCAGAAACGCCAAGTGCTGAACCCCTGCACCGTTATAAAATTCCAGGTATTCTTGAATTTGAGATTTGCGCTTTCCTTCCGCCGGCTCATTGATTGGGAATTTGATACGGCTTCCGTTTGTCATAACTTTGGACATTAACGCAGAATATTCTGTGCTGATAGCGTCATCATCAAAGTGAATCATTTGTTTGAAGCCCATTACGTTTTCGTAATAGCTCACCCACTCTTCCATATTCTCTACGTTTCCTACCACATGGTCCACGCCAATCAAGCCTGTTTCCTCAAACGGAACAGATAGTTCGATAGGCTTGTAGCCAGGCATAAATGTGCCTTTATAGTTTTTGCGCTCTACTAAAGTATGGATCGTATCGCCGTATGTACCGATAACAGCTTTCTTTAATGTGCCGTTTTCATCAGATAATTCCACCGGCGGCTCGATTGCAATAGCGCCGCGATTTACAGCTTCCGTATATGCTTTTTCTAAATCATCTACAAGAAGAGCAACATCTTTTACACCGTCTCCATGCTTTTTTACAAACTCAGAGATACGATGATTTTCACAAAGCGCTCCTGATAAAACAAGGCGCAAATTCTTTTGTACAAGCACATAAGATACTCGCTCGCGATGTCCTGTCTCTAACCCTGAATATGCTACAGGACGGAATCCAAATGCCTTTATAAAATAGTGGCATGCTTGCTTGGCATTTCCTACATACATTTCTAAATAATCCACATCACGAACTGGAAAGAAATCCTCTGTTTGCTTCATTGCAGCATCTACAGATTTTTTTTTCATCATCTCATCCTGGTTAATTTAAAATGTATAAAAACATCTTAAACCAACCAGTCCTCCCCTCTCATTTTGTTTTTTAGAACCAATATATGTTTTGCAACAGTCTTTATGACAGAAAGCGCTTACATTTACAGCATGAAAGAAAGCCAGATTTCTCTGACACCCCTCCTTTTTTCAAATCATTCAAAATGGCAGACAGCTACAAATTAAAGGGTTCTGTCTTTTTCGCTAAAGTCCTTCTTAAATTTCATAAAAAAATTCGACACACGAAAAGCGGAGCTGGCTCACTTAAACTAAGCTATATATAACTGACTAATTTCTTCAACATTTCACGCTGCATCTCTCAACTTGCACCGTTTACTATCCAACTTGGACCATTTACTATCCGAAATGATGCATTTACTATCCAAATTCACACATTTACTATCCAAACTTCAACTGTATGCTGAATCTATAAGTCAATTACATATATACTTTCTTAATTCTACAAAAAAATCCTGACGCAAATTTGCATCAGGACTTACTATTACTCTATAATTTCAAACGTTTCTACAATCTCAATGCTGTCTTTTACCGACTGTACCATAGAGCAATTCTTAGCAGTCAAATGCATGACCTTTTCCATTTGCTCCCTCGTTACTCCTCTTGCACGGATAATAAAGTGCAGAGCGATTTTCGTAATGCGGTTCGCTTCCTTTTCATTCCGCTCAACTTCTGCTTGAATCGTGATATCTTCATACGCGATGCGCTTTTTATCTAAAATCGTACGCATGACGCCGCCGCTGCAAACAGCAATCGAAGCTGTCATAAGCTGATACGGGCGAAAGCCGAAATCGCTGTTGCCTGCCACTTGCAATTCCCCATATTCTGTTTCTGTTCTAAAACCGACTTCCTGCATTTTAAAAATCATTTAATTTCCCCCCTGATTCATTTGTTGGTCTATATATAAGTGAATTATCATTTCGATATTTCCATGTGCTATGTGCAACCAAGAGGGAGTATGGTATGCTTCTTCTCTCTCATTTACCCTTGCATGAACCACTCCAAAGGTTTGACCGCTTCTGCACGTCTTTTAATCTCTCCCTACTATAAAAAGATGGGTTTTTTTATTCACTTGTATATATAACTTTCCCCTCTATTATTTTGAGTCTCTCCAAGTTAAAAAGCAACTATCTTTCAAAAAATTGGATATATAAAACCTAAGAAAATCGAATAAAAAAGCGGCGGATTTCGCCGCCGCTATCTTACCATTTTAGCTCCTTTCCAATTTCCGAATAGATAGTACAAAACGTTGCATGTCACCGCAATCGTAAAACTGACTGGAAAGCTCCACCATAGGGCATCTAAGCCAAACGTTTTGCCAAGATAGTAAGCAAGCGGCGTCCGGACAACCCACAGAGCGATGAAAGTAATCAATAACGGAATCATCACCGCACCGGTAGAACGAACAACGCCTGACACGACAAACATAACACCGAACAGGATGAAGGACCAGAGCGTTACATTGTTAATATGAATACCGATATCAACCGCATTTCCTGTCGCAGGAAGGAACAACAGCAGCGCCTCACGGTTGAATATATGAATCAGTCCGACAAGAGCGCCTGTCAGCAATACGTTAAATGCGACACCTATCAAAGTAATACGGTGCACACGGCCCCATTTTCCTGCTCCTACATTTTGCGCTGCCATTGAAGTAACAGCACCGCCTATCGCCATCGCAGGCATTTGTACGTAGTTCGAGAGCTGGGAAGCTGCCCCGAATGCCGCTGTCGCTTCTGAACCGAATGTATTAATAATATTGAATAATCCAAGTGCACTGGAGGAAACAACAATCATCTGCAGCCCCATTGGAATGCCTTTTTGAACAAGGATTTTTATAATGCCCCAATCCACGCGCAGAAAATGCATTTCATTTTTTGTAATGCGCAGGAAATACTCTTTACGATACAGATAGATTATTAAGGCAATCAAGCTTACAAATTGCGCGATGAACGTAGCCAGTGCAGAACCGGATATACCGAGCTCCGGGAATGGTCCTAATCCGAAAATAAAAACCGGATTCAGTCCGATATCCAAAGCAACTGACAAAATAAGAAAATAAAACGGTGTTTTGGAATCACCGGAACCGCGCAAAATAGTCATGACATAGTTATATACGAACATAAATGGAACACCCGCAAATAGGATGCGTGTATATGCGACTGCAAGATCCTTCGCATCAGCAGGCGTATTCATCCAATCTAAAATCGTTGAAGAGAATACAAGACCAATCAGTGCCACCACCAATGAAAGAGACGCGAAAAACACCGCACTTGTTCCGACCACTCGCTTTGCATCGGGTACGTTTTGCGCACCCACCTTCTGCCCGACAAGAATGGTTGCAGCCATTCCGATGCCGAAGATGGAGCTTAATAAGAAAAACAAAATAATGTTGGCGTTAGACGTTGCGGCCAGCGCCTGCTCTCCCAAGAACTTTCCGACCCAAATGGAATTGATAGAACCGTTTAAAGATTGCAGCACGTTCCCTAAAAGAATTGGCAGCGAAAAGAAAAACAGCGTTTTTGCAATCGGTCCTTCCGTTAAAACGGGACGTTGCTTCGCTTTTGCTTGTTCCATTAGATTTCCTCCTTTTCTATTTTTCCTAACATGCCCGAGAGCACGAAAATAGTCTTTCCTTCCTCTCAAGAATACATATATGTATCATCGTTAAAATAGTTATAATATGCAAATAATCTGCCGCCCCTTCATAAGAAAGCGGATACATATGTCATTTGTGCACAAATGGTTACAGAGCGCCAACAGTCATGTATGATAGAAGCTAAGGAGCGTGATTGAAGTGAAATTAATTGCAATTGATATGGATGGCACCTTATTGTCTGAGGAACTGGAAATCTCCGAGCAAAATTTAGCAGCAATCCGGCAGACACAAGAAGAGGGACATGTCGTTATGATTTGTTCCGGTCGAGCGAAGAGCGATATTCTTCAATTTTTAGACCGTTATGATTTGAATTGCCCAATTGGCGCGAGCAATGGGTCTGTTGTATATGTGGAAGGTGCTGTACTTCAGGCTGCATATGTGCCAAAACAAACTGTTTTTACACTTTCCGATCTATTAGAAAAAGGCGCTTTTCCATATAAGCTATATACAAACAAGGGAATCTTCGTACCGAGAGACTGGAAAGAGAAGGTCATTAAGGCGTTTGAAGGCGGCACTTCTCATACGCATTCCTTTACATTGGAAGAAATTGAACGCATAACAGAGCGTCAGCTAAAATCTAACATTATTCAGTTTTATGATGATATAGAAGAATTGCTTGCAGATAACATTGAAGTAGAAAAATTCTTCATCTTAACATTACATGAACAAAAGCGGGAGCAATTGCTTGCAAATATGCAGCAGCAGCCCGGCATTATGATCACCGCTTCAGCTCCTACCAATCTGGAGGTCATGCATGAAAACGGCCATAAAGGAAACGGGCTGCGGGCGATGGCTCAGCATTTCGGTATTCCTTTAGAAAATACAATTGCTATGGGCGATAACTTTAATGATGTACCAATGCTGCAAACGGCTGGATTTTCCATTGCCATGGGCAATGCGGAAGAAAAAGTGAAAGAAATATGCGATGCTGTTACACTGTCCAATAACGAAAGCGGCGTGGCGCATGCATTGAAAACATATGTGCTCCAAAAAACAGAACAACGATAATGCGGAAATCTCCTGATCCAATCAGGGGATTTTTCAGCTTTGTTCCGTCAAAATAAACGGACCGTTGTTTGTAATAGCTATCGTATGTTCATATTGTGCCGACAAAGCGCCATCCTTCGTCCGCGCCGTCCAGCCGTTATCATCCCTCTTAGAAAGCCACGTGCCAATGTTAATCATCGGCTCAATCGTAATGACCATACCGGGCTTTAACCGAATCCCCTTACCTGGCAAACCGTAGTGAGGGATATGCGGATCCTCATGAATAGACGGGCCGATGCCGTGTCCGGTAAACTCCCGTACAACAGAATAGCCTTCTGATTCTGCATAAAATTGAATCGCGTGGCCGATATCGCCAATGCGGCTTCCAGCAACCGCTTGCTTAATTCCTTTATATAGTGCTTGCTTTGTGACATGGAGCAAGCGGGATGCCTCCTCCGAGATTGTTCCGACTCCGTAGCTCCAAGCAGAATCCGCAAGAGCGCCGTTCAGATTTACTACCATATCGATGGTCACAATATCTCCTTCTTGCAGGGGAGATTTGCGCGGAAACCCATGACAGATTTCATCGTTAATAGAAGCACACGTAGCGTATTTGTATCCTTGGTATCCTTTTTGCTCTGGCTTGGCGCCGTGCTTTTGTAAAAATTTCTCCACAAATACATCGATCTCCATTGTTGTAATTCCGGGCTGGATGAGACCGGCTATTTTCCGGTGGCAAGCAGCCAGCAGCTTCCCTGCTTCATGCATCAATGCTATCTCTCGTGCCGTCTTAATCGTAATCATTTGAACATCTCCCTTAGCGAAATATACTTCTATCTTTCTCCGGACACGCATAACATAGTAGCAAAATACAATGACTGGAGGATTATATGGAAGATTTATTCTCTTATGTAATCAGTTATGTGTTCCTTATACTATTCGTGATAGGCGCGCTGCTTTTATTTCCTTTCTTTCCAAGGCTTGCGCTGCTTCTCACTATTATATGTATGTTTGGCGTTTCTATTGTGATTTCCCTTCTCCCGGAAAAACAAAAAGAAAACGGAGTCGAGCAGATGAAAGCTTAGACTCCGTTTTCTTTTCATTCATATCGAATTTTTGTTAATCCAACCGCAAAGAAAACCGCCGCAAACACTGCCAATATACCTGCATACGCCACAATATCTCCGGCTGCCCCGCCGCGTGCAATCAATTCAGTGAATCCGCGCATCGCCCATGTTTGCGGTACAAAATCTGCAATACGCTGCATAAAGAGCGGTTCAATTTCAATCGGCCAGTATACCCCGGCGATCATGCAAGTAGAAATTACTACAATATTTCCTAAAGAAGATTGCTGTTCAGCTGTTTTTACAATTCCTGCGATGAACAGGGCAAGGCCTACAACAGCAAGCAACAGCGCAGATACTAATAATATAATTCCAAATATGTTCCCCCACTGTACGTCAAACAGCTGATGGGTAAACAGCATTAACGCTCCAAACTGAATCCAGCCCAGAATGAAGAAGGATAAGATATAACCTCCGAGTATTTGCGCTTTTGAAGCCGGCATGGACATCATGCGGTACCATACGCCGTTTTTTCGCGCTTCCAAAATGGCTCCTGTTGCCGTCATCATCACAATCATCACAAACATGATAGAAAATCCAGCAGAACGAGCAGATAGATTGCTCATATTTGTCTTGGCTTTTGCTTTTGTGATCGTTTCCTTATTCAGCATCACAGGCTTTGCCGATGCCTGCGATAGCTTTTCATACATCCCTTCCCACGGCTCTCCGCTATAGCTGCTCCAGGACTGGGACGCTTTTACTTCTGTTTTTATAGTTGTCAGTGCATTGTTTAACGCTTGCCGAACGGTTGCATTGGATGTGAATTCAGGAATATGCTGAAATACAACATCCTTTTCGTTTCCTTCTGTTATCCCGCTTTGAAATTCTTTTGGAATGATGACTGCCGCAGCTACCTTTTTATTTTTCAGCTGTTCTTTTGCATCCTCCTTAGAGACAAGAGAAACATCTAGCAATTTATTCCCTTTTACCGTTTCATAGTAAGATGCTGACAGTACAGATTGATCTTCATCCACTACAAGCAGCTTAATTTTGTTATCGCCCGAGTCGCCCAGCAAATTTCCGAATAAAAGTGTGAACACAAGCGGAAGCAGAAACATCACCAGATAGCTGCGCGGCTTCCGCAGCAAACGCTGCAGCTCAAATGAACAAATAGCCCATATTTTTTTCACTGTTTTCTCCTCCTTATTTCACCCGTAAACGCCATGTACCAAGCAATAACGCAGCCGCGCCTATAGCCAACAGCACAGTAAGAGCCGGCAGCAGATTTTGCCAAGATGTCCCGCCCATAATATCCAGAAAACTCATGAGCGCCCATTTGTTCGGTGCAATGTTTGCGATTTGCTTCATCGTATCTGAGAAAACATAGACAGGAAGCATGGAGCCACCAAGCAGCGCCAGCAGCTGAATACCAACCCCGCTTATCACTTCAGCTGTTTTCTCACTGCGGATCATTGCAGCGAGCGCCATGGATAAACCAGACACGCAAACCGCGTACGCCAGCCCGACAACCGCCGTTTGAGCAATATTATCGCCCCAGTCCACACCGAATCCATAGCGCGTAGCAGCTAAGAAAATCGCAAACTGCACAATCGAAAACAAGAGTGTTCCGAGAAACTTTCCAACGAGAATCGATAATGCACTTGTCGGTGTACTCAAAAGCCGTGCCAATGTTTCAGTCGCCCGTTCCGTTACAATCATTTTCGCTCCTATTGTCGCGTTAAATAAGAGAAACATGACGCCCATTCCGGCTGCATAGTACTGCATGGAAGTTACTACCTTCTTCCCTACAGCCTCTTCCTTCACACTTGTATTTTGTAAAGAAGCTATGTCTTGCAATTGCTTGCTGATATCCTTTGCAGCCTCTCCCATATTCACTTTGCCTGTCATGACCGGAGTAGATTTCGCCAAATCATTTATGGCTGTATTCGCAGAAACAGAAATAGTTTTCACGCGTTCTAAAAAAGAAGACATAACAGACTCAATAATTGTCGACTGCAAGCTTTTACCCGGGTCTGTTATGAGGGATGCTTCCTTCAGCTCGCCCTCCTTCAGCTTTTCGCTCCACTGCGATGGAATGACCAAACCGACGTCTGCTTTTCCGTCTTTGATCATACTCTCAAGCTCTGTTCGTGAAGAAGCTTCCTTCACGGTAATAAAATCGCGCAGTTCCTCTCCTTGTAATACATCCTTTCGAAAGTCGTTTGCTAAGGCGTCGCTGTCTTCCTGATAATAGCCGACTGTTGTTTTCGGCATATCATCGCTGCCCATCGTTTTGGCAAGTGCTGTTCCTAAAATAGCAGTCAAAAGAAGCGGCATGAGAATCATCGTCATAAACCCGCGGCGATCAGTAAAACGGATTGTAAAGTCCTTCCATGCGATAATGAGGCTTTTCATTCTTCTTTCCCCCTTAATCCCGCAGCGAGCGCCCGGTTAATTGTAAGAATAACGCTTCCAGGTTCGGTTCTTTAACTTCTAGTGCCAACACTTGCACATGGTGCTGTACAGTACAAGCTACAATATCACCGATTGCTTTTTCTTCTGTCACAAATATATCAGCGCTTCCTTCCTCCGGGTTTGTTACGACCCGTTCTACTTTTTCCAGCGCTTTTAATGCGCTCACAAAATCTCCGCTAAGCTTACTTGCTTTTATTTTAATTACTGTACCGTTTGCCAAGCGATTGCATAAATCTGTTTTCGTGCCAAGAGCAATCAGTTTACCATGATCCACAATCGCAATTCGTTTGCACAAATACTCTACTTCCTCCATGTAGTGACTCGTATAAATGACTGTCATGCCATTTTCGTTCAAATTCTTCACGGTTTCTAAAATATGATTGCGTGATTGCGGATCGATGCCGACTGTCGGCTCATCCATGATTAAAAGCTCCGGCTTATGCATCAGCGCTGCTCCAATATTCACGCGGCGCTTCATGCCGCCTGAAAATGTCTCGACCTTATCCTTGGCGCGCTCCTTCAGCCCTACATAGTCCAGCACTTCATCCGCACGCCGCTTCGCTTCCTTGCCGCTTAATCCGTACATCTTACCCCAAAAAATCAAGTTATCCTTGGCGCTCATTGTCGGATACAAGGCAATATCCTGCGGTACAACCCCGATTTTGCGCTTCACTTCCATAGGCGATGCTTTTACGGAAATACCTCCAACCTGTACATCTCCGTTATCATACGGCATAAGACCGCAAATCATAGAAATGGTAGTAGACTTACCAGCTCCGTTCGGTCCAAGCAGCCCGAATGATTCTCCTTTTTCAATAGAAAATGAAACACCTTTCACCACTTCTTTTTTGCCAAACGATTTTTTTATATCGTGAACGACTAGCATGTGAACACGCTCCCTCATTGAGATTTCTCTTTCATTGTATGGAATTTGGCGTTTCCTTCCATCTCACTTCCGATAGAAATGGAAGCACGAAAAAAGCAGCCAAAACGGCTGCTTTTCCTTCGCTGCTATGCCAAAAGTCATATGTACTCCGTGATACCATACCGCACCGCAAAAATAGCGGCTTGTGTACGATCGCGAAGCTCCAGCTTGCTGATTAAATTGGAAACATGATTTTTCACCGTTCCTTCAGTAATATACAGCTTCTCTGCAATTTCTTTATTGCTTAAGCCGTACCCCAGCTCCCGCAGCACCTCCGACTCCCGTTCTGTCAGCTGTCCCATTACGCCGGGGATACTCTTTTTCTCGGCCTCTATCACCTTTGTTTTCTTTAATTCCTGCAGAATCTGCACAGTAACGTCCTGAGGAAGCACCACACCGCCTGCATGCACAGTCAAAATCGCCTGCACGATGATGTCTGTAGACATATCCTTTAATAAATAACCGCTTGCCCCCTGTTCCAGCGCATCAAAAATAAGTTCACTATCTTTAAAGGTTGTCAGCATTAACACTTTTACATTCGGCATGTGCTCCCTGAGAAGACTCGTCCCCTCTACCCCGTTCGTTCCAGGCATCCGTATATCCATCAAAACAATGTCCGGCTGGAGCTGCTTTGCTTTTTCCAGCGCTTCCAAGCCGTCCCCTGCCGTACCCGCAACTTCTATTTCCGCCCGAAGATTCAGCAGCATAGCCAGACCATCCCGCACAAGCGGTTGATCATCTACAATCATTACGCGTATCATAATGCACCCCCAATGAGCCATTTCTTTTCCTGCAGCGGAAAGTCCGCCTGTATTTGAAAGCCATGCCCTTCTTTGCTTGCGAAGGTAACGTTTCCCCCATGCTCTTCTACGCGTTCCTTCATATTAATAAGCCCAAAGCCCGGAGCTACTTTTTCTGTTCCTTTTCCGTTATCGCAGATAGAGATGACCGCCTTTTGTTCGTTGCATATAAACTCAACTTCACAAGCTTGTGCCCTCCCGTGGCGCTTCGCATTCGTAAGGGATTCCTGTACGACTCTCGCTATAGTAGGATGCAGCGAAACAGGGATGACCATGGGATCCCCTTTCAATCGGAATGAAACCTCAACACCTGTCGCTTTCGCAAAGTCTTCTAAGATAGTTCGAATGACAGATATAAGTGTATAATCCTCTGCATCCTCTTCCTTTAAGGTGCGTACAGAAAGCCGGAGCTCTTGAAGGGAATTGCGCGCCAGTTCCGTACATGTTCGCAAGGTTTGTGCTGCTTGCGGCGAGCCTTGCTTGAACAATTCCTGGGTGAGCTGCAGCTGCACAAGGAGTGCGGTCATATTATGACCGACCGTATCATGGATATCACGGGCGATGCGATTCCGCTCCCTGATTGCCGTCAGCGTCTCAACCTCTTTCGCATATATGTGAAGCTGTCCATGGGCATCCTTCAGCGCATTATGGGATTCATTCAGCTTGCTGTACTGCTCATCGACTTTGATTCGCGCCTGCAGCAGCTTTCGAATCAACCCGCCTACCAGTACTTCAAAAATAATGAAGGTAAAATTGATAAGGTTATCCAACACGTCTAAAACACCTAGTTGTGCATACGTATACGTGATGATGCTCATCCATAGACAAACGAACAGCGCCGAAAAGAGAAACAATGTTTTTTTGTTATCCGTGCACATAAAGAGTGTGATAGCCTCTACCCCAAATAAAATGAGATACAGCGTAGAAGGAGGGAACAGGAAGCCGAAGCCGGTAATCAGCACGAAATCTATGCCGACAAATACAAAAAACCATCTTTGTCCCCAAGGAGATAACATAACAAGGAAGTGGCTGGCCATAAACACCGCAACGGCCATTCCGATGAAAAGCTTTTCGTGTACATGAGACGCAGTCGAATAATAAACGAGCGGAATAAACATCATCATAAAAAGCCGGGTAACCTTGAGCATCCGCATACCTCCGTTTCTCATTAAGTATATATAAATCCCTCTACTACGATTCTTGTTTCTTTCTCTCATTCCTTCTTTATTTAACATGTGAGGACTCCCCAAAGCATATATTCTGACATACAGGTTCATGGGAGGGAATATTTATGTTAATTTGTAGGATTAACAAAACTCCTATCGTCTTTGTACCGGGGTTATTTGGTTCCATGAGCGATTTCATAATCCCCGGTACTGGTAACTGGAGCTTTGGAATTGCTGGAATGGCGTATGAACCATTTATTCTAATATTAGAAAGTATAGGATATCAGCGAAATCTAAATCTTTTTATTTGCTTTTATGATTGGAGTCAAAGAATTACCCAGTCTGCACAGAATTACTTAGTAGAAAAAATAAAGGAGGCAAAATTGAAAACAGGTTCCAACAAAGTGAATTTAGTTTGTCATAGTATGGGAGGTTTGGTCGCACGATCCTACGTTCAAAGTGAATCTTATCTCCATGATGTTGATAAAATAATCCTATTATGTACACCTAATGCTGGATCTGCCCCAAATTATAGTTTTTGGACAGGAGGAGAACTACCTGTAAATCTATCACCAAAAATTAACTTTGTCTATTACTATATGGACATGTATATTCAGTATTTAAGTAAACGTTATAAACTGGGGAAAATCGAGGCTATCCATACCCACTTCAAAGGATTGCAAGACGTTATACCCAGCGAAAATTATGGTAACTACTTAATCATGGAAAACGGGAATTCAAGGGAATTTGTACCTTATCAAACTATGAAGACAAAAAATAAGTTCCTTGATCAACTAAATAAACATAGAGACATCATAAAGAAAAGGAACATCGACGTCACGCTAATTGCAGGCGTTGAAGAAGAAACAATTCTATACTTACAAGTCATCCCGTCTAAATCCTCTACGATGTGGGTGGATGGGAAAGTAGTCGGGGCATGCAACACCAAGTTGGGTGATGGAAATGTCGTATTAAATAGTGCTTTTATTTTAGATGGGGAAAAATATATGTTACAAGGAACCCATATAGGCATCTTATATAAAAGTGAAGCCATTTTAAGAAAAAAACTTCAATGTTAGTTTTTGGTTGAAGCTGCTTGTAATGTATTCATCTCTACTTTATGTTTCATTTACACTATATAAGTCCACTTTGTTATTCCGACATATCTATCGTTTGCCGCATAGAACAAAAGGGAAACTGCGCTCGCTCCCTCTCTATGTTTTACCCCTGCAAGGGCCACGAAAAGAGTTTGACCGCTTCTACGCTTAGCTGGATGCTCTCTCCCCCCCTAAAAGAAAAGTTTTTATGCCGATTTTTTTAGTGGCATTTATATATGTAACTTTGTTATTAGAAAAACAAGACTAATAATTCCAAGTACACATCCTGCGAATAAAAAGTAGACAAGTGCCTCCCAAGCTTCCCAAGCAACATTTCTCATATGCCTTAAGCTCTTTTGGAAGCTGAAAATTTGTTTTCAGTATGAAATACTTTCACTCGTTGTATATTATAAATAGTTCACAAGAACCTACCAAAAAAGGATGTGATAGCATGTTTAATGTTATGGATGCTGCACCATGTTACACTTTCCTCTCGTTTCGATCCAGATTACATTTGGATTACATATTCGTTAGCCAAGATATACATGTTGCTTCTGTAGAAGTTATAGAAAGAATCCCTTCAGCATCAGATCATTTACCATTAAAAGCAACATTACTATTCAACGGGTAACTGATATGAAAATAGACTGGAAAAAACAATGTTTTCTTAGTATATGGATGAAATGGGAAAAATTATTTCAGACGTTTTTTCATCTTAAACCCCTTGATGAGAAAAATCACTTCTTATATACGAGGGTACGCGCCTATCGAGGGAAAACCATCCAACTGGCAGATGGAGAAAAGATCCGAAAAGGAGATTGTATTGTTGAACTTCATCTAAATAATGCATTGCTTTTTAAAATGAGAACAGAAACTCGTTCCTCGGTAAGGCTCGCTGTCCAAATGATTCGAGCAACCGAACAATCGTTACCCAAAATTTTGCCGTTCCTCCTTACCCATTCAAGCTATCAAAATGTAAAAGGGGTATATGGAGTCTCTTTGCTGCATCGCGGAGCGGAACAGTTTGGTTTTACTGTGATGGATTTACCGAAAGGAATATTTTCCCTTTGCACTAGAATATATTTGCGAACCCTGCTCCTCATTGTTCATCCCCAAGGAAAACAAAGATTACAATTTAAAACACATCTTCTTACCCCAAAGATTATTGCGATTTCGACAAGGGAATTGACACGAAGATATCCAATTGAAAGCTCATTAAAAAGGGAGAAGGAAAATGATTGAACTCCCCACCACTTAGCTACGCTTGAAGTGGGGATTCCTGCGAACACCAAACTATCGTTCAGTTTCTTAGCAGGCTCTACCCATACCACGGTGAAAGCTAATGTTTGTACATTGAACCGGGCACACTCCCTACTCACCGAGCTTCGCCCTTCACGCTCTTTGAGGAAGGGGTATTCTCGGCTAAAAATGATAAAGAGAGGTCGAACTCCGTAGCGAGACCTCTCTTTGTCACTTTTATAAGGTGCTGAATAGTTACCAATTTCAATTGTTTCACCAGAACCTTCTCATGTTTTAGCTAGATGAGTAGACATCGGAACTGATATAGCGTTCTTTTATAATTTGGCGATGATGAAGTTCGTGGCCAGCAATAATACTTACAAGTGCACGGACGGTAACTTCAGAGTTGTTAGCGGTTCCTCGTCGTAACCAAGCTTCTAGATCCAAACTCTTAAGCAGGTGCAAGGTAGATTGGCGAACAACAGCCAAATTTTCAAGGAGGTCTTGCATGGACTGTTTATCAAATGAGGCTCTAAGAACATACATTTTGTCGTCATAACCAGGAAGCGACACAGTCTCTCCTCGGGCAATGCAAAGAAGTCGATACCCCATAATACGCTCGGTATCTGCAATATGGCCAATAACTTCTTTTAAACTCCATTTATCAGGAGCGTATCGGAACTGACCCTGTGCATCAGAAGTGTCCTTAAGCAAAATGATAGTTTCCTTAATTTGCTGGTTTAAAATATGTAATATATCTCCATCTGGTACTAAGTTCACATACGTTGAATAATATGGGGCATATTCACTTATTTCCGGCCGCTTCTGCATATTTTTCATCCCTTTTTAATTGTATTTTCGCAGATATAAAACTGATAAAAATAGCCTTTCATCTGGATTTTGCCTCTGTCTGATTTGACCTACCAGCTTTTCTGGAATATCCATTCAGTATATTAACTTTTTCTACACATAATAGAAACTTCCTTCTTCAATTAAACAGCCAATTAGTTCAATAAGAAATGAAAAAACCCTGAATTAAAAAATGGGATTTCCGGTCAATCTTTTTTATAAATGGTTTAACTTTATTTCAAACGGTTCATCCTTATTTTAACTCTATAGCATCTGTTTAGATACAAAAAAGTTGGAAATCAAATTGCAAGAAAGCATTAACTCCGAACGGAACATACGTGTCAGTTGAAGGGCAGGGAATAGCAAAGGTACGTACTGAAGATTTAATTTTCCTCAAAGAGCTTATTGAGACAGGGAAGATAAAATCGGTAATAGATAAACGCTATCCGCTGGAACAAATTCCCGAGGCTCATAGGTATGTAGAAAAAGGACACAAAAAGGGAAATGTAGTAATAACTTTGGATCATCATAACAAAACCTAACAAAGCTTTGCACTCGACCGCTATTCGCTGCGCTTCATAGCGCCAGATGAGCTTGGTCGTTATGTGTTCAATAATCTATTTCTCAACTTCAGATGTTCTTCTTTTAGACATAAAAACACCCCTTTAGACAATCATATCTAAAGGGGTAAAGCATCCGACTTTATGTTAAATCAACAACTACTTTAATTGTTTCTTTCGCTGCAATGGCTGTATTAAATGCTTCTTGGATATCATCTAACTTATATACTTGTGTAACCATTGTGGCGATAGGCGTTTTCTTTTTATTCATATGATCAATTACTTTTAAAATATCTTCATGCGTATAGCCACTTGCACCAACAATCTGGCCCAATTCATAAAAAAGACGCTGTTCTTATTACAGAAACGCGCCCGATTGCTGAATATGGAAAATGTGAAAAAGCTACAAAAATGGCACCTCAGCTATTTTACTAAAGCACCTAGTTAAAGAAAGTATAAAGAATTTAAAGTATTACACCTGAAAAATCCCCTTTTAATACTTCTTTTTCATTCTGATTTTTACATAAAAAGGATGCCATAATAGCTGTTCTATTATTTTCTTGCCTTTCGTATTTTTCAATTTTAACTTCACAAATTATTGTATCCCCGGTAAACACAGGTCTTAAAAACTCGAAATTCATAGTACGAGCCAGTACGTTATGATCTCCACCTACTTTTGTTGGTAGAGTTGCCGTTAATAACCCTTGAACGACAAGTCTTCCCTGTTCATCTGGGGTTATATGATGAATCCCTTCATCACCTGAAATCTCTGTAAATAATTCAACATCCCTTACTGTAAAAGTCCGTTCAAACGTAATTATATCTCCTGCTATTAATGGCATATAAATCTCCCTCCTGAAGGTTTTATACTGTACGGCCAACAATAATCCGAATATTAAAGCGATTCAGAGCGGCATTCAACTATCTTTCTCCCTTAGTAAAAAAGAGACTATTGCTATCAAGCGGAATTCAACAGTTTTCCGTTTACTTCCCACTTCTTTTTTATGTGAGAATATCTTCAGGTTTCCAATCTTTCGGCTTTATGTTCTTATTCATCCATGAAAATAATACTGGATTTTTTCATAAGCTATTCCTCTTTTTTTGCTATGTGAAAAGGTCCAAAAAACTCCTCCTCAATTTAAATGTGACATATATTCAAATGCTGTTGTTCCATATACGCTTTTAAAGTGTTTATTTAAATGGGGTAAATCAACAAAACCACATTCAGCTACTGCTGAATAAATATCTCCATTTTTTTCTATTAACTGCTTTGCACGTTCTATCTTGCAGTTAAGAAAGTATTGGTATGGTGAAATGCCAGTATGAGCCTTGAATAATCGGATAAACTGAAATTTCGATAAATCAAGCTCTTTACATACCTCGTCAAGTTTAAGTACATTTTCTAAGTTGGTATGAAGCATATCCTTTGCTTTTCTAATTAGAGCGTTATCTTTCTTATAGTCTGTAGAAAGATTAGTTTGAATAAGGCTATCTGTGAGGGATAAGAGTAATTCACTGCACAAAGCCTCATCTTTTTCGCTTAATATTGCATTAGAAAGACTTAATATTCTTTGTTCAAGTCTATAATCATACACAATAGGGTTTGAAAAACGTACGATATCCTTTTTCTCAATAACCTCTAAAAGCAATTGTGGCTCAATATATAACATCACATAATCAAGGCCTGTCTTATCATGTGCCATTCCGTCATGTGCCTGTTCTGGATTAAAAAGCATAACGCCATTTTGATATGATAATTGAAAACTGCCATCCAAGTTATATTGTTGAATACCACGCAATGTTACACCTATTGCATACTCCTTGTGAGAGTGCTTTTTATACGTAAAATCAGTAATACTTGCTGACAACGCAGTAATACCTGCCGATTTTTTATAGATAAATTTATCCATTTAATTCACCTCTTAATTAGCTTACCTACATCCATATCATGATTGCAGCATAAACTAAAAACAATGTCATCATTACATTCACAATCTTTTTATGCTTCTGTAAAAACTCCTTGAAGATCGTACCGAAAAGTACCCATGTGATAAATGCTAAAAATCCAATAACAGTTATAGCTATAACACTTATTGTAACCGTAGGAATTGAGACATAGTAGGGCATAATATAGGTAGGAATTACAGTCATTGTAAATACTACCACCTTTGGATTTAAGAACTGCGTAAGGAAGCCTGACATAAACGTACCAGTTTGGTTTACAGTTGGTTTTGATGTATCCATTTTGTAAACTTGATAAGCGAGATAGAGCATATAAAAGCTTCCGATTATCTGCATAACAATTAAAATTTGGGGTATTATCGTTACAAGTATCGTATTCAACATAGCAGAAATAACAAGTAATAAACCAAAAGCAATCGTTGCTCCATACGTATATTCTATTGCCTTTTTTGTCCCAGAATTATGCACCGTAGATAATATGACGATATTAGTAGGTCCTGGTGTAAAAGTAACAATAAAACAGTATAGTAAAAAAGATGTAATATTCATGAGGAAAACTCCTTTCAAGGTATTCTCATGTAATCATACATCTTAAAATTAAATGGCATATAGTATATTATTGCAGGGTTATTCTATAAAGTTAACTCTACAAATTTTGGGTGTTGATACGTCAAAACCCTGATTTCCTTACGCTAAGCAGGAAACCAGGGTCTTTTTACGTCCGTAGTGGACGAAGTGAAGGAGAAGCTGCTGCTGTCCCTTCCCGGATAGAGTGTGCTAACCGGAGCACAACGTCATAATTCTCCTGAATGAATTTTATGTGAATCCTGCCTTTTAGCAAGTTGTAATTACCTTCATTACTTACCTCCATAAAGTCCTTTCAGTTCCTCTTCCTTCATCGTAAAAGAATGTTTCTCTTCAGGAAAACGTTTATTCTTCACATCAGCAGTATAAGCTTGAATTGATTCCAATATAAACGGATTCACTGAACGGTATTGTTTGACAAATTTAGGGACCCGCTCAACACCATAGCCTAAAATATCATGATAGACAAGAACTTGGCTATCCACATCCAATCCAGCACCGATTCCAATCACTGGAATCGAAAGGGCTTTGGTTACTTCTTCTGCAAGTTGTCTTGGAACACATTCCAAAAGAAGCGCAAATGCCCCTGCCGCTTCACATTTCATAGCATCTTCCAGCAATTTTTTAGCGGCTGACGCATCTTTTCCCTGCACCTTATATCCGCCTAAAACTCCGACGGATTGCGGTGTCAGCCCAAGGTGGGAGCAGACAGGAATTCCTGCCCTTGTCAGGGCGGCGATATGTTCGATGACTTCATCGGCACCTTCCAGCTTCACAGCATGGGCACCGGCTTCTTGAATTAATCTCCCGGCATTGATTAAAGTATCTCTAACAGATAAATGATAGGTTAAAAACGGCATATCCGTAATAATAAATGTATCCTTTGCTCCTCGTTTAACAGCTTTCGTGTGATGAATCATGTCTTCGAGTGTAACTGGGATTGTTGAATCGTAACCCAGAACCACCATTCCAAGCGAATCCCCAACCAAAATTACGTCAACGCCCCCCTGCTCTGCAAGTTTTGCAGAAGGATAGTCATAGGCTGTTAACATGACAATCTTTTCATTGCTTTGCTTCATTTTCAAGAAATCTGTAGTTTGTTTCATCATATTCCCTCCTTTAATTAGGGGAGAGGTTAAACAATTCGAAGAGCAAATAAAAAGATCCTTCTGAAGGCAGAGGATCTAAAGTACTCTTTTACATGTTCCATCCCTCTGTCCCGGTCCGGCAATCGGATCTAGGCAGAAACCTTTTAATTTGTGTAAGCTACTATCAAGGTGCAGTTCCCGCAGATACTGCCCAAGCAAATTATACATCTTAAAATTAAATGGCATATAGTATATTATTGCAGGATTATATAAAGCTTCTGTAAAGTTATTGGAATATCACAATATTGTAAACCGTAAAGTTTATGCACAAATTCCCCCAAAAGGACAAATCTTTACTACATATACAGAAGAACTAAACCGAGAAGTAGTACGTTTAAAGTTAGAGGAGACTGGTCCTATCGCCAGCTTCGTATGGAGGTCTTATTCCATTAAATGGCCCTTTTCTGGAACAATTTTATTGACATTAAACATCTAATTTTTGATTTTTGGTTTCCAATTTGGCTCATTTTCTTTTAGATATTTTACTAATGTATTCATAATTTTTTTACCAATATCCATTCCTCGATAACTTGGATGAACTATTACATCTTGAATATAAAAATAAATAGCTCCATCTCCTACAATTCTCCCCATTCCTATGACTTTATCACTACTCTTAACTGTGACGGCAAAAATAGAATTTTCTAATGATATTTCGGCAACATTAAAATTTATATGATTGTCCAAACCGACAACTGAGCATAAATATTTGTATTCATCTAATGTTGGGGTCTTATTCAAAATTTCATACTGTCTTTCCAGAATTTCTCCCCCTTAAAAACAATTCATTACTTCTATACAACGAAAATCATCTTTCTTCGTTTATTGTACAAATTTACTCCTCCTCAAAAGCTCTTTATATAGCATATTAAAAGCTTGTCTAAATTATCATCACTAAAATATAAGAAAAAAGAGTTGTATATTCCATTCATGTTCAGTTTACATAACATATCATTATTGGAAGTTCCTTATCCCCACCATCCCGTCCACCTTTTGATTCAACAATTCCGGCATTGTTCAATGACTGCATAACTCTGCGCATAAAGGTAGCATGCGAATCGACTTGACT
>NZ_AUMR01000055.1 GCF_000430785.1 Ectobacillus panaciterrae DSM 19096 | reverse complement strand
CGTGCAGAAGCGGTCAAACCCTTGGTCCATGCAAGGGTAAACCAGAGAGAGGAAGTAAGTGCCCATGCCGTTTTGTTCGAAATAGCAAATGAAAACGTCGAAATTACAAATCATTTATATAGTTATGCAATGAAAGCAAGCGTACCATATTTTCTTCACTTGGGTTAATAAAAAATTGGCGGAATTTGCATTCGCGATACTAGGGACTAATGATTTTTCAATTGATTTAAAATCCTGCGAAAGAAAAGTATGTATTAATGATAGGTAAAGCGGACATACTAATAATTTCGGGTATATCCTGGCTCGCTATACCAATATAATCGACACAGTACGCTAATGTCCGCGTACAAGAATATCCACGAAGAAAATTTCCGTTATTATATCCTGAAACAAAAAGCAGATGTGTTCAATGCGATGAAGAGTTTCTTTAAGCAGGAGGCTGCAGAGAAGAGCAGATAGGAAAGAGCCTTGCGTACAATGGGAGCTTGTACGCAGGGCTTTTTGTGTATCAAATGAAACAACCGGCAGTTTGTTAGAGTGGACGTATGACACAGCAAACCATGTAACAGAAAAAGAATGGATAGTTGTTCGTGCATTTTTAAGGATACTCCCGAGATAGGGAATAGAGCAAATTGCTATATGCTTCTTTTTAAAATGAGAATCCTGTAGTTTCCGTTAAAAATGAAGGCTTCCTCATGAGTAATACGAAGAGGAAGGCCCTTCTATATATGAGTGAATTATAAATTCGACTTGTCCATGTGCTATGTACAACGAAAAGGGAGTATGGTATGCTTCTTCTCTCTGGTTTGCCCTTGCATGAACCACTACAAAGGTTTGACCGCTTCTGCACGTCGCCAGATGATCTCTTCCAACTATCAAAAGACGGTTTTTTTATTCACTTGTATATAGAAATTATATAAAAAGAAGCCAACCACATGATACTGAGTGATGGTTGGCTTCTTGGATGTTATATATTCTTTACATTTAATACGCGCATAGCATTCAATACAGCCAGAACAGTTACACCGACATCTGAGAATACAGCCTCCCACATCGTAGCGAACCCAAGCGCGCCCAAAAGCAGGAATATCCCTTTAACACCTAACGCAAAGATGATATTTTGCCACACGATAGTACGCGTGCGCTTCGCAATTTTGATGGCGGAGGCGATTTTAGACGGTTCATCTGTCATAATTACGACGTCGGCAGCTTCAATCGCAGCGTCAGATCCGAGTCCGCCCATCGCGAATCCTACGTCAGCTCTTGCCAAAACGGGTGTATCGTTAATGCCGTCGCCGACGAAAACGAGCTTTTCTTTCGGTGACTTTCGTACATCCAGTTTTTCAATTTCTTCTACTTTTTGATGTGGGAGAAGCTCTGCATGGACTTCGTCTAATCCGAGTTGCTGTCCTACAGCTTCACCGACCGACTTCGCATCGCCTGTCAGCATGATGGTTTTCTTTACACCAAGTTCCTTGAGGGAACGAATAGCTTCGGCAGAATCTTCCTTGATTTCATCAGAGATCACAATAAAACCTGTATATTGCTTATCAACGGCCACATGAACCAGCGTACCGGTTGCTTCCTGATGGTCGAAAGTGATGTTCTCTTTTTTCATGAGTTTTGCATTGCCGGCCAAAATCTCTTTGTCGGCAACGGTCACTTGGATACCATGGCCGGAAATCTCATTGTAGTTCTGAATCGCTTCTTCATCGATGTCTTTTCCATATGCTTTTCGGATGGAAAGGGCAATCGGGTGATTAGAGTGGATTTCTGCAAATGCAGCATACTGTAATAGCTCTTCTTGTGTAATCTCTCCAACTGGATGAATACCAGTTACATCAAATACGCCTTTTGTTAATGTACCGGTCTTATCAAATACTACATATTTCACGTCGTTGAGGGCTTCAAGATAGTTACTTCCCTTAATGAGTATCCCGCTCTTGGAGGCGCCTCCGATTCCCCCGAAGAAGCCGAGAGGGATGGAGACAACAAGCGCACATGGACAAGAAATTACTAGAAACACTAATGCACGATAAATCCAGTCGGAGAACGTTGCACCTTCAATGATGAGAGGCGGAATGAAAGCCAGCGCAGCTGCAGTAATCACTACACCCGGGGTATAGTAACGAGCGAATTTCGTAATAAAGTTTTCCGTAGGCGCTTTGCGGCTACTTGCATTTTGAACAAGATCCAAGATTTTAGAGACTGTGGATTCCCCGAATTCTTTTGTTACTTCAATAGTTAGCACACCATTTTTGTTAATGAAACCACTTAAAATCTCACTACCTGATTCGATTTCACGCGGTACGGATTCACCGGTGAGTGCGGATGTATCTACCAGGGAAGTGCCATCCACGACTTTTCCGTCCAAAGGAACTTTTTCGCCTGGCTTGACGATAATAAGGTCGCCGATGTTTACGTCTTCCGGAGATACTTGCTTTGTTTCATTCCCGATTTTCAAGTTGGCATAGTCCGGTCGTATATCCATCAAGGAGCTGATAGATTTTCGGGAACGGTTGACCGCGATGCTCTGGAACAGCTCGCCAAGCTGGTAAAAGAGCATAACCGAAACCGCTTCAGGGAACTGCTTAATGGCAAATGCCCCTAGAGTTGCCAGAGCCATCAGGAAGTTTTCATCAAAAACCTGACCGCGCGTGATATTTTTGAATGCGCGTACAACTACGTCGCCGCCTGCAATCAAATACGCAACAACAAACAATGCAAGTTCAGCCATTTGAGGAAGGTTTGCAAAAGCAGCGATAGCTGTCAGTATACCTCCGACTCCAAGCTTCCATAAAATCTTTTTCGTTTCTCCGGCACCGTGGTCTTGCTCATGGTCAGCCGCATGATTTTCCTTGGTCAAAGCCACAACTTCGACATCCGGCTCCAATCGCTTGACGATAGCTTTCATTTGCTCGGTGGCTGTATCCATTTGCTTTGGATCCGCCACTTCAATCGTCAGTTTCTTGGAGACGAAATCTAATCCGCTCTCCGCTACGCCATCAATATGTTTTACCTGCGCATCAATTTTACCTGCGCAGTTGGCACAATCAAGTCCTTTTAACAAGAACACTTGTTTATTTGGAGATGATGCTTTTACATGTTTTTCCTTCACCTGAATATGAGGTTCGAGCTTTTTTATTAATTGTTTTGTATCTGAGATGATAGCCTCTTCATTGGATTGTTCTGTCTCTAGCGTCATTGTTTTGTTTACAAAATTCACGGAACAGGAAGAGATTCCATTAATTTGCTTTACACCGTTTTCTATCTTCGCAGCGCAACTGGCACAATCCAATCCATCCAACACAAGTTGCCGCCTAGCTGTCTTCTCCATGTTTCTTCTCTCCTTCGGGATTACTTCTGATCCTCGTTCACATGTTCAAAAGCTTGCTCGAAAATGGACTTAACGTGGTCGTCGGCCAACGAATAATATACGACTTTGCCTTCCTTACGATTCCTCACAAGCTTAGCCTGCTTCAATACACGAAGCTGATGGGAAATGGATGATTGTGTCATGCCCAGCAAGTATGCCAAATCGCAAACGCACATTTCGGTTTCAAACAAAGCATGTAAAATACGAGTTCTTGTGCGATCTCCTAAGACTTTAAACAGCTCTGCTACATCGCTGAGACTTTCATCATTCGGGATGGTTGCTCTTACTTTTTCAACAACTTCCTCATGAATGATAGTTTGACTGCAGGAGTCAGTGCAAGTTTCTAATTTATCTTCAGTCATAAATACCACCTTTTGTAATTGAATATATGAACAAACATTCATATGTTTGCTTTTATTATATGCTTCTCATTTTTAATGTGTCAACGAAAGTTATAAAATATTATTGGAATTTTTTGAAATTAAATAATTAAGGGTGCGGGCAGAGAAGAATAATTTCGACATGTTCATGTGCTATGTGCAACCAAAAGGGAGTATGGTATGCTTCTTCTCTCTGGTTTACTTGCATGAACCACTACAAAGGTTTGACCGCTTCTGCACATCGCCGGATGATCTCTCCCCGCTATAAAAAGATGTTTTTTTATTCACTTGTATATAGCAAACTCTAGCAAAGTTTTAATTTACTTTTGGAAGAGGAGCAAATATAATAACTTCATAAAGTTGCGCTTAGGAAAAAAATATAGCTTATATCAAAAAAGGTGTGCACCTGCTTTTTTTCAACTGCATATGCTTTTATGGGATTTATTTTTTTATCTAAAAGTTGCGTTAAGGAAAAATAATTTACTTGCACCATCAAATGTGAGGATAAGAAATAAAAGGAGATGAGAATATGATTAAGGAGCATGCAAACACATTGGCCGCAAAAGAGGCCATAAACGAAGAGAAAGGCTGGCGAAAATCACGTGAGCAGCCGTCTCTTCAAGAAGTATATCGATCTCTTCACGTGCCGAAATCGGGATCATGGCTGCGGAAATTTTTGGCTTTTGCAGGGCCTGGTTATCTGGTAGCTGTAGGCTATATGGACCCGGGAAACTGGGCCACCGACTTGGCCGGGGGTTCCATGTTTGGCTACACTCTGTTGTCTGTTATCATGATCTCCAACCTGATGGCAATTCTTCTGCAGGCGTTGGCCGGTAAATTGGGAATAGTCACAGGAAGGGATTTAGCGCAGGCGTGCCGCGACCATTACAGCAAACCTGTAGCGATGGTTCTCTGGTTTTTGTGTGAACTAGCGATTGCCGCTTGCGATTTGGCGGAGGTAATCGGGTCGGCCATTGCGTTAAATCTGTTGTTCAACATTCCTCTGCTATACGGTGTCATCCTAACTGCCTTCGATGTCATGCTTGTCCTGCTGTTGCAAAATAAAGGATTTCGCTACATTGAATCTATCGTTATCGCTTTAATTGCTACAATTGGTCTATGCTTCGCCGTTGAACTGTTTTTGGCAAAGCCGAATATCAGTGGAATCCTAGGCGGATTTGTGCCGAGCACGGAGATCATTCAAAATCCGGAAATGCTCTACATCGCCATTGGAATTTTAGGCGCGACGGTGATGCCGCATAATCTCTATTTGCATTCTTCCATCGTACAAACGAGACAGTATGAGCAAACCAGTCTCGGAAAACGTGAGGCAATCCGGTACGCTACTATCGATTCAACAGTTGCCCTGCTGTTTGCTCTTTTCATCAACGCGGCGATTCTTATCCTTTCTTCAGCTGCGTTCCATAAGGCCGGTATGACAGGAGTTGCAGAGATTGGTGATGCTTATAACCTGTTGACGCCAGTGCTTGGTACAACAATTGGCAGTGTTTTGTTTGGAGTAGCTCTGCTTGCATCAGGCCAAAACTCTACACTGACAGGAACACTGGCTGGTCAAATTGTTATGGAAGGCTTCTTGAACATTCGCCTAAAGCCATGGCTGCGTCGATTGATTACGCGACTTATCGCGATTATCCCTGCAGTTATCGTCACAGCTATCTACGGCGAAAGTGGAACGGCTCAGCTCTTGATCTTAAGTCAGGTCATCCTATCGTTACAGCTGTCATTTGCTGTGATTCCATTAGTAAAGTTCACCAGTGACAAAGAAAAGATGGGCGAATTCGTTAACAAACGCTGGCTGTCCATCTTGGCCTGGATCGTGACGATTGTGATTGCCGGATTGAATGCATATCTGTTGTATCAAACCTTTTTTGGATAAAAGAACGAAAAAACCGGTTCTGATGCAAATAGTAAAGAAAACTAAAAGGTAGAAATAGAAAACAAGTGCATATCCTTTAAATTTTTAGGTGACACAAGTTATCATTATTGGTAGGCAATATATCTATGATACTAGAACACCCTCTTCAGCTTTGAACTGAAGGGGGTGTTCACATTTTGTATATAACTGACTTATAGATTCAGCATAAAATTGAAGTTTATATAAATGCAACTAAAAAAATCGACATAAAACTTTTCTTTTAGGGGGGAGAGATCATCCGGCTAAGCGCAGAAGCGGTCAAACCCTTTTCGTGGCCCATGCAGGGAGAGAGAGAGGAAGCGAGCGCGGTTTCTCTTTTGTTCTATGTGGCAAACGATAGATATGTCGGAATAACAAAGTGGACTTATATAGATAGTAAATGGCCCAAGTTGGATCGTAAACAGTGCAATTTGAGAGATGAAGTGTGAAACGTTGAAGAAACTAGTTAGATATACAGATACATTCTTCACGCGAATTTTTCACTGTATTGTCATATAGAGGAATTGACTAATTAAAAAAGGAGTGAAACAATATTCATAAAGGCAACAGAGTATTAAAGGGATAAAATATGAAGAAGAGAGCATATAAATGATAAGGTTATTCTTCTGCATACTAAGGAGCAAACAAAATGAATAAGAGGGAAATGGGCATTTTAGAACACTTAGAGGAATTAAGGAAGCGCCTTTTCATTACTCTGGGATGTTTCTTTATTTTTCTGATTCTAGGTTTTGTATATGTAGGGGACATCTATAAGTTTTTAATTAAAGACTTACCATTTAAGTTAACAGTGTTAGGACCTAGCGATATCTTGTGGATTTACTTCTCTCTTTCAGGAATAGCCGCTTTAGCCTTTACAATTCCTATAGCGTGTTTACAATGTTGGTTATTCGTAAGACCGGGATTGCATGCTCATGAGAGAAAAGCCGCTTTGGCTTATATTCCATTTTTGTTCTTATTATTTGTAATAGGGTTGCTGATCGGTTATTTCTTTGTTATGCCTAATATTTTTCACTTCATTAATTTTTTGGGGAAAGATATGTTTAATGAAATGTATACGGTAGACAAGTATTTCGGTTTCATTTTTAATCTTATTGTTCCGTTTGCTGTTTGTTTCGATATGCCCGTAATTATTATGTTTCTTACTACTATTGGGATAGTTGAACCTGCCTACCTAAAAAAAGCAAGGAGATATGCTTATTTTATTCTTGTAGTTATTGCATGTTGTATTTCTCCGCCAGACTTTGTGTCTCATATATCTGTATCTATTCCATTAATTCTGCTGTATGAGTGCAGCGTCTTATTATCGAATTTAGGTTATAAGAAACGAATGAAAAGGAACTTTGGCATGTAAGTCAAACAATATTGATATTGCATAAAACAGTATGTATTTAGCTGGAAAGTCCTGTCTGAAATTATATTCAGATAGGGCTTTCCATTTTTAGGAGAAAGGAAGATAAAAGATATATAAATTCATACTTGACATATAGGTTTAATGAGTTTAATCTTTTGTTAAGAAATTAACTTTCAGAAAAATATGCCCACTGGACTACCAGAGGCTCTCGATTTCAGGGGATTTCTCTTGAAGTGAGAGCCTTTTCGTTTACTGGAATTACCATGAGGGGAGAGATGATAATGAAATTACTGTTAGTTGTTGGAGGAGAATGTTTTATAATGTTTTAAAATCTTGTCTCTCAATTCATAGCTAAATTATAGGAATAATGCGTAGTGTTATTATCATCAAGATAATACTAAAATTTTACTTGACTGATCGGGCAACCGAAGGTCCTTAACTATAAAAAAGTTAAGGGCCTTTTTTGTTTATTAATCATAGTTATCAGATGGGAAAAGGTGATATTGGTGTAAGGGAAGGGGGAATTTAAAATGTAAAAACATATATTCATCAGTCAGTCGGTAGAAGAGTCATACGATTGTCTATTCTATTTTTATAAGGAGGGAAAACAAAGTGAGTGTTTCGGTGGCGTCATTATATAAAACATTCGTTAAGTTGCAGGGAAAAACAAAAGTGTTACAAGATATTGATTTACAAGTGAAACCAGGTGAATTCGTAACCATCATCGGACCGAGCGGATGCGGCAAGAGTACACTGTTGAAGCTGATTGCCGGTCTTGATAACGAATATGAAGGAACCATCAAAATCAATAACCAAGAAATTGCAGGGCCAAGCATAAAACAAGGGTTTATTTTTCAGGAACATCATCTCTTTCCTTGGCTGACAGTAGAAAAAAACATTGCTGCTGATTTACCCCTTAAAGATCTGAAGATACGCAGCAGAGTTGATGAACTCATTGAAATTGTACGATTGAAGGGATTTGAAAAAGCATATCCAAAAGAGCTATCAGGAGGAATGTCACAACGAGTGGCGATTGCGAGAGCCTTATTGCGGGATCCGGAAGTGCTGCTGCTTGATGAACCGTTTGCTGCACTTGATGCATTTACAAGAACGCATTTACAGGACGTGTTGTTAGAGCTTTGGCAGCAAAAGAAAACGACTATGATTCTAGTTACGCATGACTTAGATGAATCCATTTATCTCGCTGATCGTGTCGTGATCATGAGTGCAAGACCGGGTCAAATCAGCAACATCATTCCGGTCGATTTACCGCATCCTCGAAAAAGAGCGAGTCGATCATTCCAGGAATTCAGACAAAAGGTACTAAGTGAGTTTGAAAAAGTAGAAGAGCTTCAGTTGGTTGAAGGTTCAGGTATTTAAAGGAGGATGGAGAAGGTGATTAAGAAGTTGAAGTTTTCTGTTTTAATACTTACAGCAATTATGATGGCCATTTTAACCGGATGCGCATCAAAAACGACAAAAGCGGATGAGAAGAAAGGAAAGAAAGAGAATGTTACAGTCAATATAGGAATTCAACAAAGCTTAGGACCATTTTTAATCGCAAAGGAAAAAGGCTGGTTTGAAGAAGAATTCGCTAAGGTTGGCGTAAACGTAAAATGGACAGTATTTCAAAGCGGTCCGCCCCATTTTGAGGCAATGGCAGCAAATCGATTGGATTTTGGCGGGGTAGGTAATTCACCTGTTATTGCAGGGCAAGCGGCGAATATCGAGTTTAAAGAAATTGCAAATGCAAGCGACGGGCTTAAAGGAAACGCGATTCTTGTTCGTAAAGACAGCCCAATAAAAACATTAGAAGATTTAAAAGGGAAAAAAATCGCAGTGGCAAAAGGAAGCAGCGGGTTCAATTTATTGTACCGTGCATTAGATAAGGCTGGTTTAAAACCGGAGGATGTAAAGATCATTCAATTACAACCGGATGAAGCGCAGCCGGCGTTTGAAACAGGAGCAGTAGATGCTTGGTCTATTTGGGAGCCTTTTATTTCACTTCAAACTCTAAAGAAAGACGCAAGAATATTGGCGGATGGCAAATCGTTGAATGTATATTCGCCGGGCTTCGTCATTGCGCGTACACAATTTACAAAAGAGCATCCTGATCTTGTTGTACGTTTTCTGAAGGTATACGAAAAAGCGCGTCTTTTTGAAAAAGAAAACCGCAATGATGCAATCGATTTATATGCAAATGCAAAAAAAATTGATAAGGATATAGTGCGTCATATACTTGAAAACAACGAATCTCTTAATCTGCCAATAACAGAAGATATCATTAAAGCACAGCAAGATACCGCGGATTTCCAATATTCTCTTAAAGCCATTACAAAGAAAATTGATACATCAAAGGTAGTCGATAATTCTTATATCAAACAAGCGTTAAAAGAAGTAAAGGAAGAACAAAATAAGTGAGGTGATTTAAGATGAGCAAAGCAAAAATAGCATTGCCATCCGTTAATTCGGTCGGTGATATTAGGAGGAATTCTGCCCCTAAACTGTTAAGGAGCACTAAATTCAATGGTCCTGGACTGGTAATAGCACGCGGCTTGGTTTTACCAATCCTCGTAGTAGTTGTGTGGCAATTGGCAGGATCACTTTTACACGTGCCTAATACGGTTTTACCGACTCCTTTAGATATTTTACACTCATTTCAGGAATTAATAGAATCCGGTGAATTGTTCGGACATCTAAAAGTTAGTGTCACTCGTGCTTTGATTGGATTTCTATTAGGTGCAAGTTTAGCTCTTCTATTCGGGACGTTGACCGGCCTTTCTAATAAAACAGAGCAATTTGTGGATCCGTCTTTGCAAATGTTACGAACCGTCCCTCATTTAGCATTAGCCCCGCTATTTATCTTATGGTTTGGGTTGGGCGAATTATCAAAGGTATTGTTAATTGCACTTGGAGCATTTTTTCCTTTATACGTCAATACATTACTAGGTATACGCGGAGTAGATAAAAAATTATTTGATGTAGCGCGCATTCTGGAGTTCAGCCGATGGAAACAAGTAACAAAGCTGATTTTGCCGGCCGCTCTTCCAAACATCTTACTTGGAGTTCGCCTGTCGCTTGGCGCTGCTTGGCTGGGGTTAGTTGTTTCGGAATTAATGGGAGCAAGCGAAGGAATCGGCTATCTGATTATGGATGCAAGGCAATTTACCCGTACAGATGTTGTCTTCGTCGGTATTATTATTTTTGCTCTTGGCGGAAAGCTGGCTGATTCGTTTGTTCGTGTATTAGAATCTAGATTATTAAAATGGCGTGACAGCTATCAAGGAAAGAATGTTAGTTAATTAACAAATTGAACTTTAAAGAACCTATATACAAGTGAATAAAAAAACCGTTGATAGTGGGGAGAGATCATCTGGCGACGTGCAGAAGCGGTCAAACCTTTGTAGTGGTTCATGCAAAGGTAAACAGAGAGAAGAAGCATACCATACTCCCTTTTGGTTACACATAGCACATGAAAATGTCGAATTTATAATTCACTCATATATATGTACCATTAATTAAAAGAAGCATGTTGTAGATTTAAAACCAACTAAATCTATATGTTAACTAATGGTTAGTGTTTATTCTTTCAATCACCATTGTTTTATTGTCATGAGAAAAGGCTGAAATCTGCTATTAATCAACTACTAGTACGATTACAGCAAAAAGAATCATAAGCAATTCGATAAAAGTTAGATAAACATAATGTTCAGATAGCTAAAAAACTACTTATAACAGGAGTGAAAAAATAATGGAAATTTTATGGTTTATTCCAACTCATGGGGACAGCAGATATTTAGGAACAACAAAGGGAGGACGCTTAGCTGATTTTTCTTACTTTCGTCAAATCGCGCAAGCGGCTGATCGACTTGGATATACAGGGGTATTAATTCCAACGGGGAGATCATGCGAAGATCCATGGACGTTAGCTTCATCGCTAGCGGCTGTTACAGAACGATTGAAATTTCTTATTGCTGTTCGTCCAGGAATTATGTCTCCGTCTGTTGCAGCACGAATGGCTTCAACAGTGGATCGCATTTCAAGCGGACGTCTTCTTATTAATGTAGTCGCAGGTGGAGACCCAGTCGAATTAGCAGGCGATGGATTATTCCTTGCACATGATGAACGTTATGAAGTAACAGATGAGTTTTTAACCATTTGGCGTAATCTTTTGGAGGGGAAAGAAGTTCATTTTACTGGGAAACATTTGAATATAGAAGGCGGGAAACTGCTCTTTCCACCTGTTCAGCATCCGCATCCGCCGATTTATTTTGGGGGATCATCGCCAGCAGGGCAAGCTGTGGCTGCAAAACATACGGATGTTTACTTAACATGGGGAGAGCCGCCTGCACAGGTGGAACTAAAAATAAAAGAAGTTCGCCGTTTAGCTGAGCTAGAAGGAAGAACAGTGCGCTTCGGCATTCGCTTACATGTAATTGTAAGAGAAACAGAAGAAGAAGCATGGGAAGCGGCTGATCGCTTAATTAAATATGTCGATAATGATACGATCGAGGCGGCACAACGTACATTAGCCCGTCAAGATTCTGTAGGGCAACAGAGAATGCTACAGCTGCATAAAGGAGGAAGAGAGACACTAGAGATTAGCCCGAATCTTTGGGCTGGAGTTGGGCTCGTTCGAGGGGGAGCCGGTACAGCGCTTGTTGGTAATCCAATTCAAGTGGCAGAGAGAATGAAAGAATACTCGGATTTAGGTATCGATACATTTGTTTTATCTGGCTATCCTCATCTAGAAGAAGCGTATCAATTTGCAGAGCTAGTATTCCCGCTTTTACCGCTGAAAAACAGAAACTCCATCAATGTCAGTCAAAAAAACAATCAGCCCGTTGGAGAAATGATTGCGAATCAATACGCTCCAGAAACAGTAAAGTAAATCTAAGCAGCCTCGGATGATGGTCTGGGCTAATTTCCGGACCGTTGCCTTTTGGCCCCTCTGATTCCTGTTCTTAAGCGGTCATGCTTTGTGAGAAAGAGTATTGGTAAATGAACTTTTGCTAAGGGTAAAACTACTTGAAAGAGGGATGAAGAACGTTCAGGGAAGACCAACAAAACATTATGTACTAGCAAATTGTTCATGATAAATGTCTATATTAGATGAAAAGCCTTGCGTACAGAGGGAGTACGCAAGGTTTTTTCGTGTGAGATAAAATAAGCGTAAAGTACTATGGATATGATATTGTGTAAATGAAGTGCGTACTCACCTATCATTCCTTCTGATAAGATAAGGATTAAAAAATTCTTTAATGGGGAGATATTGTTATGAGTGCAGAGCGAGCAAATAATTTTGGAAACTGCTTTTTACATTGATGAAGTAGAATGAACTAAAAATAAAACAAAAAGGAGCTAATGAAACTTGATGAGGTTTTTTCTTATTGTACTTATGTATATTGCAGTAAACCTTTATATCGGCTGGCATGGTTATTTCGTACTTTCTTATTTTGAAGTCCCTTTCCTGTCAAGCGTATATTGGGTTTTATTTTGGGTTATTGCATTGTCCTATCTTTTCGGGCGATTTCGTCTGCTGCCGGGACCGGTGGGAAGATTGTTCCAGTTCATTGGTTCTTATTATTTCGCAGTAATGGAATTTGCCTTGATTTTACTTCCTATCGCTGATCTTGCCGCATGGCTTTTGAAAAAATTGGGTTTGAATGCTGCAATTCCTATTATTAGCCCTATCGTAATAATCTTGCTTGTTTCTTTGCTTCTTCGGGGGTCATGGAATGCGTGGAGTCCTGTCATACGTACGTATGAACTGAACATTGATAAAAAGGCTGACAATTTGAAAGAGCTGCGAATTGCTGTTGCGTCCGATCTTCATTTAGGCAATATTGTGGGCAATCGTCATTTGAAACGGCTGGTTGAACGTATGAGTGATTTAAAACCTGATCTGATTTTGCTTCCTGGTGATGTAATCGACGACGTTATTGAACCTTTTATTCGAAAGCAAATGTCTCAAAATATGAAGCAGCTGCAAGCGCCATATGGAATTTATGCAGTGCTTGGCAATCATGAATATTACGGGGGACATATTGAGGAATACGTAAAACAAATGAATGCAATCGGCATTCGTGTGCTCAGAGATGAATCTGTGCTAGTGAATGATGCTTTGTATATCGCAGGCAGGAAGGACAAAACCGCAGAAAGTGCCGATCCAGACGGACGATTAAGCGTAACGTCCTTGCTGGCGGATTTAGATGTAATACGCCCTATCATTATGATGGACCATCAGCCGTATCAGTTCGACAAAGCTGCAGACGCAGGTGTTGACCTTCTATTATGCGGTCATACCCATCGAGGCCAATTTGCTCCTAATCATTGGATTACAGGAAGATTATTTGAATTGGATTGGGGTTATCTATTGAAGAAGAAAATGCATGTTATTGTTTCTTCAGGATTTGGAACATGGGGACCGCCGATTCGGCTGGCGAGCCGTTCTGAAATTATAGATATTACTATTCGATTTCGATGAAGAACTTCCTATGGCAAAAGGCTGCATAAAAGAATACGTATTAAAAAAAGCCATGCGTACACGTTTTTGTACGCATGGCTTTTTTTTAAGATGATTTATAAGCTTTTCTCCGAAGGAAAAGAAATTATAAAATGTAGCGGCAATACTTCCGATATTTTGAACATCATGCTCACAGCATACGACATATAAAAAATAAATCTATATGCTTAGTCAAAAGACATAGTTGAGGGCGTCTTAAAGGCTTTGACCGCTACTATACTCTGCAGGCGCTCTACGCCCATTTAAAAAAGGCTTTCCTCATTTCAAAAAAATAATTACTTATTTTATCACTTAAGCAAAAATTAAGACTTTTCTTCAATAATAGTCCTTGTACCGGTAAGAGAAAGTAAATTGCTTGCAGTAATGATAATGCACAAAAATATGAAGGGCGAGGCGTATACAATCCGAACGATGTAGCAAAGTGTGATTGTATAGGGAAGCAGTCTCGTGATTCAAGGGAGGAGAAATAATGGAAACTAAGAAAAAAACACGCAAAGCTTGGAAATGGTTCATCTTATTGCCAATTCTCAGTATCATCCTGTTTGTTGGCCTTCGCACAGCTGATTTTGGAGGATGGGGACACAGAAGTAATTTTGCTATCCATCAGAATCATCAAGCGTTTTTCAATAAGGGAGGTGAGGCTAATAGATTTGAGGCTCTTCAACAAGGCGAGTTCCATATGCAAGGCAGAGGCAATGGTCCGCATTCTTTTGAGCAAGGATTCAGCCCTGACCGCTTCCACCACAGAGGAGAGCATAGAGGATTTGGTTTCATTCCGTTCCTGTTTGGGCTAGTTCTTTTCATCCTCGGCTGGTTCGTACGAAAAAGTGCAGACGGCAGCACGTGGAAAAAATGGACAGGCACATTCCTTATGTTCTTGGCACTTCTTCCAATCATGCCATTCATTTTAATTGCTTTAGCAATTTACTGGCTGTATAAAATTTGGAAGAAAAATCGTATGAATGAAGATATTACAGTTGAGCCATTTCTGTCTCCTGTACATGCGGGAGTAAGCAGAAATGCCGATATTTTAGATGAGTGGGAAAGAAACATTACAAAGGAGGACAAATAATATGGGTATTTTAAAACGAGTAAGAAACATTGTATTATCTGATGTGCATGAAGCACTGGACAAGGCGGAGAAACCTTTGAGCATGCTGAATCAATATATTCGCGATATGGAAGAGCAGGTAGAAAAAGCACAGCACGCGCTGGCAAATCAGTTATATTTGGAGAAGAAATACGAAACTCTTGTGATCGAGACAGAAGCGGTTGTCGCAAAGCGCGCTCGGCAAGCAGAGCTTGCTGTTTCTAAAAATGAGGATGAAATAGCGAAACTGGCTTTGCAGGAAAAAATTCTTCATGAAGAAAAAGCCAAAATGTATCGAGAGCAATACGAGGTCACGAAGCAGCAGACTGCCGTGCTGTACGAGCAAATTGATAAGCTGCGGGAAAAGTATCAAGAACTGCAGTATAAAAAGCTTGTATTAGTATCAAGAGCACATGCAGCAAGAGCCATTAAGGAAGGACAAACAGTTTTGGCTTCCTTCCATACTGAAAATGCTGTAAAGGGGTTTGCGAGAGTAGAAGAATACGTTCAAAAGATAGAGGCAGAAGCAGCCGCAAGCAGCTACTTCCATCAACTTACAAGCCCTGCAAAGTTTGCATCCTTGGATACGCAATTGCAAGAAACGGTACAAAGGGAGTTAGAACAGCTAAAAGCAGCGAAGTAACACAAAGAGCCAATGTTCAAGCGAACATTGGCTCTTTATTGTTGAAGTGAAATGGGGCATTCATAATAGTTCATTCTTTTTAAAATATCTCCACATGCCGTATGTCAGTATAATCAGACTGGCAAAGATGATGACTGTCGCGATGGGAGAGTGCTGGTACGGCAACGGAACATTCATGCCAAAAAATCCGGTGACGAATGTTAATGGAAGCATAATGGTAGAGATGATAGTTAAGACATTTAATTTTTCGCTGGATTTTGCGCTAATAATAGAATAATAGGTTTCTAAGGCACTGTTCACCAAGTCACGGTATGTTTCAGTAGAATCTACTATTCGTTCTATATGGTCAATTAAATCCGTGTAGAACGGTATATTGCTTTCTTGAATATCAAATTTCCAGCGGCTGTTAATGGTTAAAAAAATTCTTCGCTGCGGTAAAATTACGCGGCGTATGAGGATAATGGTTCGTTTTAGAGCCAAGAACTCTTCTGTTACTTCTTTTACTCCTTCGTCATACATCTCGTCTTCTAATTCATCAATCCGGACGCCAATGCGGTCAAGTATTGGAAAATATTCATCGGTTATCCCGTCAATTAATGTGTACAAAAGAAAGTCTGCGCCTCTGTTCATATATTTCGCACTTACTGAACAGATAGCGTCCATTTGTCCTAACCAACGCAGTTTATGCTTATGAATGGTGACGACATAATTAGGGCCAAGGAATACGTTTAATTCCAGTGTTGTAATTTCGTTATCGCTTTCTTCATTGTATCGAAGAGCGTGAAAGACGAAAAATTTATACAGCTCGTAGTCATCGATTTTGGCTCTTGGGCTGTCATGCAGACAATCCTCGATTGCGAGCGGGTGAAACCCGAATGTTTTGGCAATCTCATATAGCTCATCGGCTTTTATATCATATAAATCAATCCATAATAAGTTTTCAGGATGGGATAAACAGGAGTGAATATTGCTTAATGAAATATTTTGCTCCATTTTTTGTTCTTTTGCATTATATAAATATGTTTTAATCATAATGTTCACCTCTTTGGTTTATGCGAGGCGATTTGCGTCATTTTTGTTCCAAATAGTGAGGAGCATGAAATGGGCAGCCTCGCTTTGTATTGTGTACTTGCACGAGCGGGGATTATCAGGGTCCATGCTCTCACCTCCTTTGTTCATGAAAAAACCTTTACTCTTCGAGGAGTAAAGGTTTTAATGTCTAGCCACGAAGAATAAACTGCCTATTACAGAGCAGTTTATAATTACAAGCGCACCTCTCCCTCGTCGAGCTTTAGCACTGTACAGCATAGGTTTCAAACCAGCTACGTTAAAAAAGACCTTCTATCCGATCCTTCTTGTTGACCCATTGGCGTCTCTCGACATTTTTGGGCAGCAGCGTTTCTCTATACAGGAGCCTCACCTAACAGAGACCTATTAAATTCTTTTTCATTGTAGCATTAGGGTGCATGTGCGTCAAATGGGTTTTGAAGGGACGAACTGTTTATCCTAAATTAGGCGAGAATATCCTCACTTCCAGAAGCGGAAGCGAATAAGCGGAGAGGTTCATTAATCTACATATAAGGGAATAATAAATTCGACATGTCCATGTGCGATGTGTAACCAAAAGGGAGTATGGTATGCTTCTTCTCTCTGGTTTACTTTTGTATGAACCACTACAAAGGTTTGACCGCTTCTACGCTTAGCTGGATGATCTCTCCCCACTATAAAAAGACGTTTTTAACATGACAGAAAGGAATTTCCAATGGATTTCCAATATTTTAAAAATTTTATTAGAAATTTTTTGTTAAATGGCGTAATATGCTGGTATACAGGTAAGTAATTTTATATTTTAGTTAATTCATAGGAGGAATTTTTCAATGTCCATTTTTAAACGGTTGCGCGATTTAACTATGTCCAATGTGTATGCTTTAATTGAAAAGGCTGAAGATCCGATTAAAATGACGGATCAATATTTGCGCGACATGCAGGAAGACGTAGAAGAAGCAGAGAAAAGCGTAGCTGCGCAAATCGCACTTGAGAAAAAATTCAAATCATTATATGAAGAGCAAGCCGCACTTGTGGCAAAGCGTGAAGAGCAAGCACATACGGCTGTACAAGCAGGAAATATTGATCTTGCACGCCGTGCTTTAGAAGAAAAGAAGAATGCAGAACAAAAAGTGAACGAATACAAAGCAAGCTATGAACAAAATAAAGCAGCGGCTGATAACTTACGTGCGAAACTAGAGGAAATGCGCAAGCAAGTGACAGAACTTAAGAACAAACGTGAAACGCTTGTAGCGCGCGTGAATGCGGCAAAAGCACAAAAGAACATCAACAAAGCGATGGCTGGGTTTGATTCCAACACAGCAATGGCCGGGTTGAAGCGCATGGAAGACAAAGCCCTTCAGCTGGAAGCAGAAGCTGAAGCAAGCGGAGAAATATACAAGAAAGAAAAGTCCTTAGATGAGGAATTTGCAAATCTGAGCAAAAATAAAGAGGTTGAAGACGAGCTGGCTCAGATTATGAAGCAGTACGGAAAATAATTAATGCGAGCATAATTTATAAATGAACGACAGTTGCCGGCATACACGAAAAGAAGCAAATGAGGTATGCCGGTTCTCTGTTTTTGTGTAATGGAGGGGACGCAATGACATGGATGAATGTTCTGGCTATGCTGGTATGGACAGCTTCCGGCGCAGCTCTTCTGTTTCTGTTGATGTGGATTGATTCCATTTTTACGAAATACAAAGATTTAACAGAGATGAAAAACGGGAATGTTGCGGTAACGACTCGGTTTGTTATGAAGCTGTTTGCGCAAGGGTATATTCTGTCACAATCTATATCCAAGTCGAATGATCTGTGGCAAGCGCTGCTGGCGTCTTTTGTATCGTTTGTAATATTGCTTGTGCTAGAGAGGATTACAGAGTTTGTTTTGAAAAAGGCAATTGGTTTGGATTTAGAAGAGGGAACTGTACAAGGAAGTATGGCTCATGCGCTTTTGGCAGGCTCCTTGCACATCGTTGGCGCCCTTATTTTGGCAGCATGTTTATAATATGGAGGGGAGAGCGAGTCCTTGAGTTTATTTAACCGCATTAAAAATATTGTGAAGAAGCCTGAACCGCCTAAGGCTGAAAAAAGTGTGCTTTCGTTAGAGCCTGGGGATATTATTGAAGTATCCTTGGTTACTTATGAAATTATCGGGAAAACACGCATGCATGAACGGAGCGAGATTTTCTTAACTCTTCAGGACGGCCGCACCGTACGCTATTTAAAGATTGAAAATCGGGAAAAGGTATATTATGAGCTGTATGCTCCGATTGACGGGCGATTAGATTCTATCAACGAAATCCCTACTACAATTGAGATGGAGGATACAGCGTATTATATGGAAGAGCAATATTCTTGCCGTGCCTCAGTTACTGGAAGAACACCATTTGCGCAATCAGGAGAGCAGCATATTTGGGAATTCCAGTCTGATAATCGTAAATTGCTCAGAATCGAATGGCAGGAAGGCCGTACGATGATGTACGAAGGGGAATCGGTTCTGCCTGCAGATGTACAGGTGATACGGGCAACGTAAGGGGGCACAATTATGTCAAAATGGCTGTTTGGGATTATAAAAGCAGCCTTAGCTGTTGTAATTGCTGCTTCCATTTTAACAGGCTGCGGCAGCGATCAATCTGTTAAATCTTTATATCCGCTGGAATCAGTTTTAAAAGAGGGAAACCAAGAGTCGCTTGTATACCGAGCGGAAAATCAATCGGTTCCCGAGGTAGCTAAAAAACTGATTGACCAAAAAAAACCGGAGCAAAGCTCTAAGGAAGATAACGATCAAATGTTTCTTGTGTATCCTGACGAATGGTATAACATTCAGAAGGACAAAGAGAAACCATCTGACACGCTGATCGAAGTAAGCAATAAGGAATTTGTGCGTCAAAATTATAATCCTTCATTTTTAGAAGGGTATATATTAGCAAGTATCCTTGATGATATATTCGGTTCTCATCGGTCATACAAGGGGGATTACCGCGGCTATACTGATCGTAAAAGTCACAAGCCGGTCATTGATTATCATACGCCGACTGCGCAAGAGAAGAAGACTCTTCCGCCCATAACTAAGCAAGGAACCGGCTCTATTATTAAGAGAAGTGATAATGCGGGCACCTCAAGTTCAACTGTCGGCTCAAAGGACAGCGTAATTAAAAAAGAGAGTCAGACTGCACCGTCAGATGAAAATAAAGGAAAAATCATAAAATCTCCTAATAGCTCAGACGGGTCAGATGTTAAGCCGAAATCGTCCAGTATTTCTCCTCCTAAAAATAACTCTCCTCCTAAAACAAAAGTAGGCGGCTCAGGGCGGATTACGAAGCGGAGATAATGAGTCGCTTTTGCGATGGGAATAAAAAAGGAACGGATAAATCTAACGGATTCCCTTTTTGGGGAGTTTTAACCCAAGTAACCGAAGAAATCTCACAAAAATCAGCACACTCATCAACATAAAGTTGAGTGTGCTTTTTTCTTTGATATCAGCATTTATATTAATTGGCTCTGTTCGCCTCTGCATACTTCCCCCAAGTGTTTGTACCAGAACCACTAAATGGATGATTGTAATATGAAGCATGAGACGATTAATGACTATCTTATGCTTCATTTATATTTATTTTAAATAATTTCATTGATTGTTCAATTCTTTCAAGTGCTTCTCGTAACAATTCACGCTTATACTTCATCGTAACATCTCATCGTAAGTATTCAGAGAAAATAAATCTATTTATTGAATCTGAGTCGACTTGAGGTATAGAAAGATCCTCTAAAAACCCGCGTTAAATCAGTAATGTATAAAACCCTGCATATTTCATAATATCGGAGAGTAAGAGAATCCCTTGATATGAAGGGATTCCAGAAACAAAAGAACTTCCAATAATGATATGTTATGTAAATTTCACATGTATAGAATATACAACATCAGTTTCCAACACCTGACTTATATAACCATAAAAAGGTTGCCCTTTCATAGGCAGCCTTAAATAAGTAGAATTATTCTTTTGAAATGTAGGATGTCAATTTTTCAAAAAATTCAACATGATCTGTAATAAGAAAAACAGGAAGGAGAAACATAGCAAGGACTACAACTAGATTAGATCCAATCCCGATAATACAAAACTTTTTTAAGAACTTCATCGTACTTCCCCCCCTATTATTTGTTATAAAACATATTATACAAATAGATAGAAAGGGATTGAACAATTTCCCCATTTTTATTCATGGTATATAACCGGCAAATACCCATTTTATCCAAAAATAAAGCATAAGGGACAAACGTACATATTAGAATAACTAGTCTAATGTCTAGCTTTTTTTTGATAGAGTTGCATATAAATATGATTAGATATCGGACAAGCAGATACAAAAAAAATCCAGAAAGGAAGAAACAATACAACAATGACTATCCACATGATGATTTCAGTTTTCGTGTTCCTTATCACAACAGCAGTGATCTTTTGGAGACCGAAGGGCATCAACGAAGCGTGGCCAGCAGCAATTGGCGCAGGGATTATTTTATTAACAGGCGTTGTATCTCGTACTGATGTTCTAGATATTATCCATAAGATTGGCGGCGCCTCAATTACCATTATCGCAACGATCGTCATGGCTGTTATCCTAGAAAGCTTCGGCTTTTTTCACTGGTCGGCTGCACGACTTGCAGGATTAGCCAAAGGTTCAGGTTATCGTCTATACTGGTATATTCAGTTGTTATGTTTTTTGATGACACTGTTATTTAATAACGATGGCAGTATCTTAATCACTACCCCCATTTTAATTCTGCTCCTCAAAAACCTTCAATTAAAACCCCATCAACAAATTCCATACCTTTTAACTGGCGCATTGATTGCCACAGCTTCAAGCGCTCCAATCGGGGTAAGCAATATTGTTAACTTAATTGCATTGAAAATTGTTCATATGACTCTTTACATGCATACTGCGATGATGTTTATACCGGCATCATTAGGGTTGTTGTTTATGTCATGGTTGATGTACGTAGTGGTAAAACGAAAACTGCCAAAACAATTACCTAATTCAGCGTATGACATTGAACACATATTTTTCACGAAAGACTTTCATCCGTTAAAAGGGCAGATTTCGGTTGAAACCAAACGTCAACGCACTAAATTTATGTTAAAAATCTTGCTGTTTGTTTTTATCATGCGCTGCTCACTCTTTGTCGCATCTTTCTTCGCGATTCCAATTGAGTTTGTTGCGGTATTGGGATCACTCGTGTTGCTTGTGTGGAGATGGTACCATTTACGCACAAATCCTATTGATATATTGAAAAAAACCCCTTGGCACATCCTGATTTTCGCTTTTTCCATGTATGTGCTCATTTATGGCCTTCACAACTCAGGATTAACAGCGCTCCTTTTGCAAGTAACCGAACCGATTGTAAAGCAAGGGTTATTCGAAGCAAGCTTTATCATGGGCGGATTAGTCTCCATATTATCTAACTTTTTTAATAATCATCCAGCCTTGTTGATTGGAACCATTGCGTTAACAGAAATGCACCTGGATCCTGTCACATTAAAGACCATGTATCTTGCAAGTATTATCGGAAGCGACGTAGGATCATTGTTACTGCCTATTGGGACACTCGCCTCCTTAATCTGGATGCACATCTTAAAACAAAATAAGATCAAAGTGAAATGGAAAGATTATTTAAACGTATCATTGATTGTCATTCCAGCAACAGTAATTGTAACTTTATTTTTGTTATATAACTGGATACAAATCGTCTTCGCTTAATCGCGTATCAAAAATCATAAAACAGTTTTGTATATAAAAGATCTTTAGAAAGGAGATTTTTTGAAAAACATAATGCAATTACTAAAAAAACAAATTATTGTGAAAATAACAGGAGAAAAGTTTTTTGAAGGAATACTCACTGATGTAGGAAACGATATTTTAGTACTATTTGATGGGCAAAGGTATCTTTATATTCCTTTATTACATGTCCATAAAATAAAGCTTAGTGATAAAACAAACGGAGAGATTAGTCAGCCTACTGGATTTTCATTATCTGAACAAGTCAAGTCTATATCCTATCGTTCGATTTTAACGAATGCAAAAGGACTTTTTACTGAAATCCAAGTTGTGGGGAATCAGTCATTACATGGATATATTACAAATGTGTTAAGTGATTATCTTGTGTTTTATACACCCGTATACAAAACTATGCTTATTTCCTTACATCATTTAAAATGGCTAACCCTATACAATCCGAATGTTACACCTTATACCCTTAGTATGGAATCTTTGCCTATTAAACTTTCTAATACTCCTTTACAACGTTCCTGGGAAGAACAATTAAAAAAAGTAGAGGGAAACCTAGTAATATTTGATATGGGGGAAGATCCAGATAAAATTGGATTACTAAAAAAAGTAAAGGATAACCTAATTGAATTGGTAACTGCAAATGGCGAAACTATGCATTTGAAACTTACTCATATCAAATCTGTACATGTTCCGTAAGTAGCCTCTAATGTAAATAAAGTCAGAGTTTTTTATAATCTAATTAACTACCGATAACACTGATTATGTAAATAAAGAGGTTATTGTATAAATTAGGTAATTTGAAACATCTTAAAAGTGTGAGATGTTCCCATCTCACAACAACCTAGAAGTAAATGTGAGTGACAAAAAGGCTTCACGAAGCGTGAAGCCTTTTTGTTATGCTTAAAGTATCTAGTGATGTATAAAATTCAAAAATGTTAACATAATATAATAAATATCGTGGCTTAACCGATATTTTATGAGAAGCGCAGACCTTATCTTCAGCCTCGGGATCTGCGTTTTTTTATTGAGGTTTGCTTATTTCGAGTAATGTAAAAAGAAAAAAAGAAAATAAATAAAGCCCCTAATAGCTCAATCAAAAGTTTCATAATTTTCTTCTCCCTTCCATAACACTGATTATGTAAACAAAAGAGGGCTATTTTAAGCCCTCTAATAGCCCCATATAGCAGACATATTTTTAATTTATTAATGTTTTCAAATACAGTAAAGCTCCTGTGCAGTATGGTAAGGTGTTTTACTCATATCTACACATTACGTCTAGTAACGCTATTTCTGCCAGTTCCGATTTACTGAATTTCTTTTTCTCTGCAAAGGCATCAAATTCTTTTAAAACCCCTTTACTAATAGAGTAAGTTTTCTTGTACCTTTTATCGTTGCCAATTTCCATAATCCTTTTATGCAACATAAATCTTTCTCTTTCTTGTAACATATCTTTTGATAACGCTTTCAATACTTCTATTTCCTCTTCACTGAAAGGAGGCGTAGGGTAGGGGCGGATATTGCTTTTTTCTTCCCCTAGGAATCCCTTTTCTGGTGTTTGTGTTATCTCTGGTAATACTTCTTCTGACGTTTGTATTACTTTTGGCTTCCTCTGTATTACTTGAGTTGTATCAATGGATGAAGAAATATATTCAAATATACTTCTCTCTAAGGGTTTTACTCCTTGCTCAGCTACATAGTACCATCCTTTTTGCCCAGAATTTCTGAACTCATAACCGGCATTTCTAAGGGCAATTCTTAACGTCTTCTCGCAAATACCATCTATGTTTTTTGCAATGGCCGCCACTGTGTTTTCTGGTTTCTCTAACTCTTCAAGTAGGTCTTTTATTATCATCTTATTTCCGCCCCCCATATAAAGAAATACTATTTATTCCTTATGTATTTCTTAGATAAAGGACAACAAAAATCCTTCAAAATGAAAACAAAAAATTGCGAGATACTTCTAAAAAATAAAATTTAAATCAGAAAAGGGATTCAGAAAGGTTAATAGAGAGAAAAGAACATAAATAAGACATGCATAGGAGTTGCATGTCTTACGTCGAAAGAATGTCACAAACAAGGAAGTAATTCTAAAGGTTAAAATTATTATAGCAAACCTAAATCTAGTTATTAATAATATTATGAAAATAAAATATTTGTTATTTACAATGTAACCGCTTTCAGTTATAATAGAAATGGGTTGGATAGCACAGGTGGCTATCAAGGTATTTGGCGTAGGTGGGGCCGATGCCAGAGATGGGTGTAGAATGAATCTCAATTATTAAAGCTATATAAGATTCTATATAGCTTATAACTTACGAGAAAGAGTAAAGCCTTTTGTATCCTAGGGTTTTGCTCTTTTTGTTTTTCTATCATTCAAGTTATAAAGTGGAAATTTATATATAACTTAATTCTTATAGTTTAAAGAGCTTAACGTTTGTTTTAAGAGGTTTTAATTGCTGGTTAATAAGAACTACCAAAACATCTAAACGATTGCTAGAAACGAAATTTAAAAGCATTAGGACTAAACATGCTTACAGGGGTAGTGCCCAACATCCATCAAGTTAAGAAATTTGTTGTTTCCCAAAATAAAAAAACGAGGCGAATTCTCAGAAATAACTGTAGAGGGATAAAATTTTCGTTTTGGGGGTATTTCAAAGTATTAGCTTGATGGACATGGAGCGGTACCCCTTATTGGAACTCAACATATCTATTCATAAACTAAAAAAAATCCCTTCATGTAAAGTTGAAGGGATTTCTTGTTCACATAATCAGTGTTATCGGTAGTTACTTATTTATTCACGTAATTGGGTTTATATTGTAGGTCATTGTCCGTCTCTAAAATATAATATATGAATAAATATATAAAATAGGAAAAGGATTTATGCTTACTTGGAAAGATTCCCAAACAAAGTGTAAAAAAGGACAAGCTTCCTTATTTTGATTAACGGGATCTGTAAGAAAAGACCTAATCCTAATAAATTAAAAAAGGAAAGGAGTGAGTATTTATGGCTATAGTTAAACCGTTCATGGCGGGAAGAAGATTTACAACTACAGCAGCAACCGGTACAGTTGCAGGTGCTGACTTAACATTTACTAATACAAATTTCACCAATGATACTGGTGGTACTTCAACATTTCCTTCTTCACCTGCGGTTGTAAATTTATATATTAATGGTGTACTTCAAACAAGTGATACTGTAACAGGTCTTTCCACTACTGCAGTAACTGTTGTAGGTGGTGCTGCTCTTGATACTGCTACCCCAATTATAATTGAATTCATTGTAAATTAGTTATTTGAATCAATTATAAAAAACAAAACAAAGCGGAGCTGCGCTCGACTCAGGTGTCCCTGTTCACGTAGAATTTGTTGTAAACTAGTTATGTACGAAAACACGAGTTTTTTTCCAAAAGGAGAACTCGTGTTTTTTAATGATTAATTAGGATAAACTGAAGTGTTATCGGTATACCTGCTTCAGGTGCTGTTGGTGTTAACAACGTTAATACTCCTGCTTGCACGAGGTAAGTAGTTTGAGGTTGAATTATACCGTTAATAAACAAATTAATATAGGAAACTTCGCTTGGTGATAATATCTGAGTTGTTCCGTATTGCGCTAAGCCATCAGCATTTGTATATATAAGTTTTTGACCGTCAGAAAAAGTAAAGTACAATAAATTAGTTGTAGGGATTGGACTTGGAGATGGAGGTGGGGGTACTTGTATTCCTCCGAATGATGAAAATGATCCTACTGGAAGAGAACAACAACAGGGATTAGAGTGGCAACAAGAGCAGCAACACTTGATTGGTTTGTTATATTTGTTAAATAAAGACAAAAAGTAACCTCCTTTTTTTGCAATATAATACCAACCCTATTACAGTTGATTACTTTTGCTTGTATGTTTATCCTAAATCAAATGAAGAATATGAGATACAGTATATTTACCAAAGTAGGCACTACTTTGGTTTCTGAGCTATAACCCTTGGAAATAAACAACTATGGAAACTTTAAACATGACAAAAAAGCCTCATCCTTTCATGAAACCTTTTTATCGTTGATATTATACTCTATGTGTTGTTAGTTGCAATTGGAACGGCGATTAATATAGTTAAAAGTAGATTTCACATAAGAATAGATTCAATAGCTGGAAATGAGACAAAATCCTATATATATGAAGTTTACATAACATATCATTATCGGAAGTTGGATTTCGTCAAGAATCCTTTTGTAGAAAGGGATTCTCTTACTCTTCGATATTATGAGACATGCAGGATTCTATACATTGCTGCAATGGTGCGAGTTTTGGCTCTCTGGTCATGTGCTAGATATGCCAAAAAACTGTCACAGATGTTAAAGATCAAGCTGACTCAAGAGGGTAAAAAAGTAGATAATGCGACTAATATCCAGTTTGAAATATGGAAAAAAGATAACAATAAAGATCATGAAGTGATAGAAGCCCAGTATGAGGGAGACGGAATTTATCGTGCAGAAAAAACGTTTAACAAAGACGGTCTATACTATATTAAGGCAGATGTTACGGCCCATGATTTACATGTTATGCCAACTAAACAAGTGATCGTAGGAAAAATTTCTGAAGAAGAATTAAAATTATTGCAGAAAGAATCACAGGATCACGCTGGACATCATGACCATCATTAATGATTAAATGTTTCTGTGGTAATAGACGTTTGTAAAGTTATTTTGGACCTTTACGAACATGAAAATCCTTGATTTTATAAGGTGTTTATATTATCTGTAAAGGTCTACCTTTGTAGATAATATAAAAAAGAGGGCTATTTTAAGCCCTCTAATAGCTCCATACAGAAGCTCTGTTGATTTATATAAGTTAATATTTTCAAGTACAGTAAAGCTCCTGTGCAGTATGGTAAGATTTTTTACTCATATCTGCACATTAAGTCTAAAAGGGCTACTTCTAACAGCTCTGATTTATTGAATTTCTTCTCTTCTGCAAAGGCATCAAATTTCTTTAAAACTCCCTTACTAATGGAGTAAGTTTTCTTGTTCCTTTTATCATTTCCAATTTCCATAATCCTTTTATGCAACATGAACCTTTCTCTTTCTTGCAACATGTCCTTTGCTAGCGCTTTCAATACTTCTATTTCCTCTTCACTGAAAGGAGGGATAGGGTAGAGATTGCTAGTTTCTTCCCTTGGCAATACATCTTCTGGTGTTTGTATTACCTTCGCCTTCCTCTGTATGACTTGAGATGTATCAATGGAGGAAGAAATATATTCAAATATGCTTCTTTCTAAGGGTTCTGCCCCTTGTTCTGCTGTATAGTACCATCCTGTTTGCCCAGAATTTCTGAACTCATAACCGGCATTTCTAAGGGCAATTCTTAACTTCTTTTCTCCAATACCGTCTATACTTTTTGCAATGGCAGCCACTGTATTATCTGATTTCTTTAATTCTTCAAGCAGGTCTTTTATTATCATCTTATTTTCTCCTCCACACAGAGTAATAATATTTATTGCTTATATATTTCTTAGATAAAAGACAATAAAAATCCTGCAAAATGAAAACAAAAAGATTACAAGATACTTCTAAAAAATAAAATTGAAACCAGAAAAGGGGTTCAGGAAGGTTAATGGAGAAAAAGAAGAAGACATGCTAGGAGGCATGTCTTACGTCGAAAGAATGTTATGAAAAGAAGTGATTCTAATGGTTAAACTTATTATAGCAAAACTAAATCCATTCGTTTAGAATATTATAAAAAATTAGGTATTTTCCATGTTCTTTTCTTTTCTAAGCTTCCACAAACGATAAGCATGCTGAACAACTACTTTCAGAACTGCATATATAGGAACGGCCAGAATTAATCCAAGAACCCCGCCGAGACTTCCTGCTACAAGTAAAATGGAGATGATGGTGAGCGGATGGATAGAAAGCGTTCTGCCCATAACTTGCGGTGAAATGATATTTCCTTCGATTTGCTGGGCAACGACCATGACGATGAGCACCTTGAGAATCATGGAAGGTGAATTCAGCACCGCAACAACAAGCGCAGGGATAATTGCGATAATCGGGCCGAGAAATGGAATGACATTCGTAAACATCGCAACAATCGCCAGAACGAGGGAGTAATCGATGCCGATGATTAAATAACCGATATAAAGCATGACGCCCACGCAAATGCTGACAAAGATTTGACCTTGAATATAAGAGCTCAGTGCTGCATCGAGATCCGCCAATATTTTGCGTCCGTTTTTCCGCTGTAAGGGAGGGAGTAAACGAAGCACTTGCTGAGGAGCTTTTTCTCCTTCTTTCAACATATAAAATAGAATAAACGGCACAGTGACGAATACCGTTACAATGCTTGTAATAACACCGATGAAGCTCGCGATGTTAGTTCCAATATTTTTTAAGCTTGAAGATAAATATTTGGATACTTGTTCAGAAAGCTGTTCCAAATTCAAGGTGCTGTTATTTTGGAAACGATTGAGCCATTCGTTTTGCTGCCATTCTTGTATTTTCACACGAGCAGATTCAATCAATGTTGGACCGTTGTGAACCAAACTGTTAATTTGTTTTTGCAAGATTGGACCAAGAAGATAAACTAATAGAGTAATAAGCCCCCCGGCCACTCCGTAAATAAGCAATATGGAAAGGGAGCGGCGCACCTTTCTTGACTCCAAATAGTTCACCAGAGGACGAAACAAATAATACAAAACCCCGGCTACCAGAAAAGGAGAAAAAAGAGTTTGTACAAGGGCGACTACTGGGCGAAAGATGAAATCGATTTTCGTTCCTACCCAGATAATAAGAAAAATCAGTAAAATGCCATAGCCGAATCGGAATATTTTTGTTTGCGGCATATTCTCAACCTCATTCTTTTAAATTTTAACATTTTCCGAAAGAAGTCTTCCTCTTCAAGCGAAGCTAGGTGGCAGGTAGTTCACAAGCAATGCTATCTCTCAAGGAAAGAAGCCTCCTGCTAAGTTTAGCGGATAAGTATCCTTATAACAAGATACTTCATTTTTATATTGCTATTCCTTTTTATATTTTGGAACATGATGTATGAAAAAGAATAACAGAGTCATTCGTTTAAGAACGGCTCTGTTGTACTTTCCTTATAAAACCCCTGAAAACAAACGGGCGAATGACTCCTTCGAACGTTCAAGCATACTTCTTTTATAAAACTGAACAGGGCTCACTCGTTCACTGTCCTTTATGTCTTCTTCATAATGCGTCACTAAATCTTGCACGGAAGAGCATCCGATCAAAAACACGTTTACTTCAAAGTTCAATTGAAAGCTGCGCATGTCCATATTTGCCGTGCCGATAGAAGCGACATCTCCATCTACAATCAAAACCTTTTGGTGCATAAATCCTTTTTTATAGAAGTAAATTTCAATGCCGCAGCGCAGTAGCTCTGGAATGTAAGACCTTGTTGCGTATTGCGTTAAAAAACCATCATTAATTTCAGGAAGCATAATGCGTACTTGTATGCCTTTTCGAGCAGCGACTCGGAGTGCCGTTCGAATTGATTCGTTAGGTACAAAGTAAGGAGAGGCAATCCAAATGGACTTCGTTGCGCATGAAATCATTGTGTAATAGAAATCGCTCATATCGGGTGTGTCAGGACCTGTCGCGACTACATGGACCAATCCATCCTCTTTTGCAGAAGCTGGCTGTATATAAGAGTCTTCTTGTAATAAGCATTCGCTGCAGACATATTCCCAATCCAATAGAAAGACTGCGTGTAAGGTTTGAACCGCAGCTCCTTCAAGAGCAAGGTGCGTATCGCGCCAGAAGCCGATTTTCTCATCTTCGCCAAGGTATTCCACCCCGACATTCAGTCCGCCGACAAATCCTATTTTTCCGTCAATAATGATAATTTTTCTATGATTGCGAAAGTTGAACTTTTGATTAAAAAAGCCAAGCTTGATTGGTAAAAAAGGATGTACTTGAATACCGGCTTTCTTCATTTTTTCCACATCAGAGTTTGCAAACGTCAAGCTGCCCATTGCATCATATAAAAATCGTACTGCTACTCCTTCTTTCGCTTTTTCCATTAAAATATCAATAATTTCTTTGCCGAGCCGGTCAGAACGGAAAATATAATATTCCATATGAATAAAATGCTGTGCTTCTTTTAAGCATTTTTTAATTGCTTCAAAGGTTTCTGCCCCGTTTTTTAAAACGTTTGTCTGTGTAGCGTTGTTCATCATTGTCAATGCCGCACGGTCGCAATATTGAGCAAAACAGCGCTGATGATCGTTAAGGGATGAAAAATCCGGTTCATAATCCCTTGCTTCAATAGTACGTAATAATTCCCGATCATTTACCCGCTTGCTTTTGAATAGATAGCCTTTTAAGGAGAGCTGACCGGAGTACAGATAAAATATATACCCCAAAATCGGAAAGAACACTAACACATATATCCACAATAAAGTATGCTGGGCCGTACGGTTTTCAAGCATTAAGGAATATACACTGATTAAGATAATTGCAATGTAAAATGAGATGAAAGCAGCTTTCAAGTAAAATGCAACATGTGTAAAGAACACAAAATAAGCTGCGACAATCATTACTAAGACAAACAGGAATTCAATTCTTCGTTTTAGCATGATATGTATCTCCGATCTATCATTAAGATGAAACTACAATTTAAAAGGAAAAGAATAAGTCCGATTTTGCACGCATCATTTTTCCTCTAATTAATAAGTATCATTATGCAGCATAAAAGACAAGGAGGGTGTACATTATCCCGTATAGTTTTTTTATTAAATCGCCGGGCTGTTGCGGTCAACGTTTATATCATATATGGAACGGCTGTCATGCTATCATGCTTTTTCCAAGGGCAGAAAAGGAGAGTTGAAATGCCGTGAAGAAGCTTAGATGCAGGGAATGAAGTTTGAATACCACAAGAAAATACGGGGCTTGTTATATTAACAGACTCCGGTATCTTTTATGAAGTGGCATAACATGGATTTATGAAGATCACAGGGGAAAATATGGAGCTTATTAAAAGGAGGTATTCTGTATTAATGTCAATTGAAATTGTCTCAATCAATATAGGAAAGCCTATAACAGTCCAAGACAAAGGTAAAGAATTGAAAACTGGCATATAGTTGTGCAGATAAGTCAGCCTAGACAGCCTTGCTTTAAACTTGCAAAGAGATATAATGTAGCTGACTTACCAATTAGGTTTCAAAATACAGGCTACACTGGATTTTATTTTAGAGTATTAAAAGAAGGATGGGTAGAAACCCATTCAACTATTGATATTATACAAAGACATCCTAGAAAAATAACTGTAGAATTTGCGAATCATACTATGCATCAGGATAAGAAAAATTTTGAAGCAATAGAAGAGATACTAGAAATCGATGCACTCTCAAGTAATTGGAGAAAGACTTTGACAAAGCGATTAGACGGAATTGAAGTGGATACGAAAGCAAGATTAAGGGGAGTTGATTAGTAACTTTAAATGAGTATTTTCAGTTACCAGAAAGTCTGTATCAACAGTTTCAACAACGTTGTGATACTTTAGGTGGTTCTGGTGCAAAAAGAATTGGACAATTAATGTAACCTGAATATTACTCTGTCAAATGAAACGTTTATTCGGAACTCTGTATGATTTTCCGAATTTTCATGTTTAAATATACTTAAATGTTCGGAACTGTACGCATATTTTTGTATATATTTTGACAGCATTCGAGGTTGCACCAGAACTGGTTATAATAATATATAATTAATCTTTTAAAATATGAGGTGCAACGATGAATTTACTTTCCCTTCGTTATTTTATTGAAGTTGCCAACACGTTGAATTTCACAGAGGCATCCAGGAATCTTCATGTCTCCCAACCCGGAATTAGCCAACAAATCCATATTCTTGAGGAACGGCTTGGAGTAAAACTTCTTTATCGTACAACGAGAAGTGTAGAGTTGACTGAGGAAGGTAAATATTTGTTCGAGAAAGTGGCCCCATCCTTTGACCAAATCGAAAACACAGTCTCAAATGTAATGAACTCAGCTGAAATGCCGAATCTTGTAAAAATCGCGACCATCCCATCAGCGGCCAGCCTTTATTTGCCTAAAATCATGAAAAATCTGCATGAACAATTTCCAAATATCGAATTCAGCATTAAAGAGACGACTTCTGCGCATGCAACTGAACTTATCAAAAATAGAGAATATCATATTGGTTTTATACGAACGCATGTCAACTTCCATTCGATCAATCAAAGGGGTATTGAGCATTTGGAGCTTAAACGGTCTCCACTTATGGCAGTTGTGTCTGCTAATCATAAGCTTGCTTCACGCCAAAAGATTGCTTTGAAAGAGCTGAAAGATGATTTCTTTTTACATTACGATTCGGATCAGTCACCAGCTCTTCATGAGTTGCTTCAAACAGCCTGTGAAACAGCAGGCTTTACGCCAAAAACAATTTGCAGCGGTTCCGAGTTGTTGACGATCTCGAATCTTGTTTCAAATAATTTCGTTGTTACATTGATGCCCATGGATATGTTTCAGCTAATCGATTCTAAAGGGATTACATGTTTGGATTTGGAAGGTATTCAACTGGAGAGCTCTATCTCAGCTGTTTGGGAAGAAAGCCCATACATCAGGAAAAATACGAAATATATGGTGGAGCTTCTCTCCAAACTAAAAATCGATTTATAAGAAAAGTAATTATTCGAGATGAATTTATATCTCTTCGTTATTAATGTATAAGAAACCAGTATTTCTAAATAGAATACTGGTTTGTTAAGATTTCATTATACTAAGAACGAAGGGGAAGATAATATGGATAAAACGTTAAAAGATTTTGAGCTTGTGGTATATGGCCTTGGACCAATCGGAATGGAAATTTTGAAAAAGTGTGAAGAGTATTTGCGAGGAAAAGTAATTGGAGCCGTTGATATCGATCCTAATAAGATTGGAAAAGATATCGGCGAACTAACAGGATTAGAAAAGCGGGGCATACGGGTTGTATCTTCTATTAAAGAAGTAGAAGTAAACGGTGATTATCCGCGCATTGCGATTCATGCTACTGGTTCAAACTTGCAAACAGTTTGGCCGCAAATCAAAGAATTAGTGGACAACGGTTATTCAGTTGTTTCCACTTGCGAACAACTTTCTTATCCATGGCACCGTTATCCGGAATTGTCAAAGGAAATTGATTGCTATGCTGCTGAAAAAGGGGTAACTGTAATCGGAACAGGCGTTAACCCGGGGTATGTCATGGATACGCTCTTATTAAGTTTAACATCTGTTCTGAGCGATATCTCATCTATACGCGTAACTCGTCGTGTTGACGTGAAAAAGCGCCGCCTTCCTTTACAGAAAAAAGTAGGAGTCGGAATGGCAGAGGAAGAATTTAATAATCTTGCTGCAGAAGGAAAAATCGGCCACGTTGGCCTTGAAGAATCACTTCGTCTCCTTGCCGCTGGTCTTAACTTCAATCTCGAAAGTGTAGAAAACTCTATCAATCCAAAAGTGACAGACGAGCCGCTTTCATTGCCTCATTTTGATGTGAAAGCCGGAGAAGTAATCGGTCTTCACCAAGTGTCCAAGGCTTCTACAAAAGATGGAAGAAACATCGAGCTTGACCTTGTTATGGCAACTTCGGTTAATGAATCAGAAGACGCGATAGAAATCGATGGAGACATGAAGCAAAGGCTTGTAGTTCCAGGTGGTATTTTCGGCGACTCAGCAACAGCATCCATCATTATCAACACTGCCAAAATAGTTGCGCTGGAAGTAAAGCCAGGACTACAAACAATGAAAGACATCAGATTGACAAGAAGCATTCACCTTTAAAATAACAGAGGAAAAGATTCCAGTGATATGTTTATCTCTGTTATCTTTTCCTCTGTTATTTTCTCATTTAAATCCAATCAATAGACTTCCATAGCCATTCCCCTGACCTCCATAAACCACTCATAAAAAGGGGACTATAGTTCTTCCCTACGCCCCTGAGAAAAGCGTCTTTAAAATATATATTGAGGTCCAGACATACTTTCATTTGCAGAAATAAATAACCTTTTTTATACCTAAATTGTGAGAAACAGGTAAAGAGAATGGAGGTTGCGTGTATTCGGGGATTAAAAGAGGAAGGTGACAAAGGTGGAAACGATTTTCGGAGAAAAACGTCTATCGTCAAGCGCTATCTGCAGAGAGCGGTGGAATATGGTGAGGAGACGGGAGCAATAGCTATTTCACAACTATGGCCGCAAGAAGTGCAAACGCATGAAGCATATCTATTACAATGCACAAGAGGATCCCCTTTCGGAAAATGAGCGTTGGCATTTAAACTGTTACTTGGAGATGGGGAAAGATTAAATGCCTCCTGTTAAAAGAGAATTACAGGAATTTTATAAAAGGGTCGAAGCTGCGGGATTCCTTGAAATAAGCAGGGTCATTCAGACAATTCCAAGACTGGCGGACAGAGAATCTGAATCGTTCTGTGTATGGCTATTCAAACGGCTTTTAGAAGGAATCAACATTCGAGCAAAGTGCTTAAAGGGAATGCCTTTGGTTTCAGGAGTTTTGAGTGCTTTTGAGACAAGATTTTATTAGCCCAAAAGTTTAAAAGGATGGGGATTCACATTGGAAAAGGGTGAGGTCCGAAGACCCTCACCTCAACATTTGACGGAGAACAAGAAAAGCATGTGTGCTCCTTTTATCTTATGCCTGTCGAATGCTTGACTGTTCGGTTTGAGCATTAATCCATTCTTTCTGACGGAACTCTTTTTCCCACTTCGAAACCACAATACAAGCGAGAGCATGTCCGGGTGTATTACAAGCAGTACGTGCCATATCCAGCACGCGGTCAATGCCTGCGATAATTGCGACGCCTTCTACAGGAAGCCCTACTGCTGAGGCGGTAGCTAAAAGTACAACCAGCGAACCGGATGGAACAGCAGCAATTCCTTTTGAGGTTGCAACAAGAACCCCCATTAAAATCAACTGTTGGCCAAAATCCATCGGGATGCCAAATGCTTGTGCCAAGAAAATAGAGCAAACAGAAAGGTACAATGTCGAACCATCACAATTCAGTGATAACCCAGAAGGAATAACGAATGAAACAACACGTTTCGAACAACCGTATGCTTCCATTCGATCCATTAACTGAGGCAGAATGGTTTCCGTACTTGTTGTAGAAAAAGCGATAAGGAACAAATCCCATACCATTCGAAACACTTTAAAGTAAGAAATCTTAAAGAACCAAGCAATCATTGGAAACAGACCGAAAATAACAATAGCAAGCCCAAGATACACAACCCCAATCAACTTTGCCATAGGGATTAAAAGGGCGATACCATACTGACCTACAGAGGCTGCCATGAGAGCGAGTACACCAATCGGTGCAGTTACCATGACCATTTGTGTCAGTTTAAACATAATATTTGCAACTGATTCCATAAACTTCATTGCGGGCTCTGACGCTTTGCCAATTGCTCCAGCAGCTGCACCAAATAAAATAGCGAAGAATATAACAGCTAATAAATCACTTTTTGCCATCGCATCAACAATGTTGCTTGGAATGATGTTAACAAGCATCGTTTTAAAATCGACAACCTTGGAAACGCTCTCATTTAATTTTGTGATATCTTTCTGGGCAAGATGAGACAAATTAAGCCCAGCACCAGGCTTTAAAGTGTTAGCAAGTAAAAGACCAATACCTAGAATCAGAGTGGTAATAAACTCAAACCAAATAATGGTTTTAAGTCCTAATGAACCCATTTTTTTCATGCTTCCGCCGCCTGATGACCCAATGACAATAGTAGTGAAAACAATAGGTACAACAATCATTTTAATGAGATGAATAAAAGCGTCGCCAACTGGTCTTAAGGCTTGGCCAAGTTCAGGAAAAAAATGTCCGATAAGTGCTCCAATAAACAATGCAATTAACACTTGAAAAGCAAAAAACTTTTTCATAGGTTGTCCTCCCTAAACGATAGATTAATAACATTATCACACATTATATCGATTGCCAGATAACCCTTTGCTCTTTTGAAGCTATTCAATGAGAAAGAAGAAATAGCTTCTAAAAATTGTTTCTGCATTTTTCATAGATAACCTCCAATGTAAATAATTTTGTGAATATCGTATCATTTTTTAATAATTCAGTAAAATAATAAATCGCTATAAATTTATAAGGGTTAATTATTAATCTTTCTGTTTTGATGTTTACTTAAAGGGGTAGCACGCACATTTTAACGTTTTTATACGCTAAGGGATTCTCAAAACTCAATGTTACTAATTCCAATTGAGTTTTTGATTTAGAGATGAGCTTTGAGACAGGTTTAAAGCTATTTTCACGACATTTTAAGGTGAAGCCAGTTGTTCCAGAGCGTGGGGTGACATATGTCGTTGTAATTCCTGTGAAAAAAGGTGAAGTTCATCTGAGACAGAAAGATTCATTAAAAAACGCCATCCTTTCTAGAAATTCTACTGAAAGAATAGCGTTTTTTTCATTTTTGGGATATGATTTTGCCTTACCTTGATGGCGATGGGGTAGTACCAGCGAAGCTGACACCACCCGCAAAGTAGATGTAATCAAATTGGAAATTTATTGTGACAATCGTTCTACATCGGTGATTGCAAGCTTTGAATTTTCACTGTTGCGTAGAGGTTTATCAAGACATTGCAAAAGCTTCTCTCAACTTGTCACTCATAAGGTGCCAAGCCTCTTCTGCTATAACTAAATCGCCATAATGGGTGAATCCATGGGCTACTCCCTTATACTGCTTATACATAACCCTCAAGCCGGCTTGTTTCAATCTTTCTGCATATTTTTCCCCTTCTGCAGCAAGCGAATCCCGCTCAGCAGTGATCACTAACGCTTCTGGCAGGCCATGAAGTGATTCTGCAAAAATAGGGGAAGCTAACGGATTACGGGCATCTTCCATAGCCTCAAGATATAAAGAATTAAACGTTCTTGCAAACTCCACCGGAATAGCTTCCTCGAATGTCGGTTTTAGAGCCGGGTCAGTATCTAAATCGAGCGGTGCATAGTCGATAATCTGATAGACAATTGGAAGTTCGTTATCACGCTGCCGATTTAACAAACAGACGGCTGCAGCCAGATTGCCGCCCGCACTATGGCCGCCAACTGCTATTTTTTCGGGGTTAATTGAAAATTGTTCCGGATGGTCATGAAGCCATTTCACAACTTCATAACATTCATGAACAGCGATTGGGAATTTATGCTCTGGCGCAAGCCTGTAATCGACATTTACCACTGCACAACTGGCACGATCGGCAATCACTTTACACCAAACATCATCCATGTCCGCATTTCCAAAGATAAAGCCGCCTCCATGCATATTGACGTATACAGGCAGCGGAGCAGATAATGCATTGTCAGGTTTATATACCAGCACACGGGTACCGCCAAAAGAGGAAGGGATTATTCTTTCTTCCCTTTGCACGGATGGCAGGGAGCTCGGTTTGAGCGCAGAGCCGGTACCGACGACGTTCATGCGCAATTTTTGGGCAATTTCTAATTGTTGCTGTTTGTCCATTGTTGTTCACTCCTTAGGTTATATTGTAATTTTAAAGCTTTAATTAATAATTGATTCATGCCATCAATAGTTTCTTCAATTTTGAGATTCCTTTAGCGTATAAAAACGTTAAACTGTGCGTGCTACCCCTTTTATGAAGTTACATCGTAACTCCAATTGACCGGCATATATAAAAGTCGGCCTAACGGCTCCTTTTGCTTTGGGATTTATGGTGAAAACAATGATAACACTATCCAGTTAAAAACGAATTAGATAGTACGGAACCGAACTATCTGGCTATACGGACGCATGAACGCCTTGTTCATAGCATTCCGTACCTAGTAAATCAAATCATGTAGGGAAAACGTTATGATCTTTTGCATAATGTAAGCCACTCTTGATTTTCCCCAGTAGATCCATCAAAAGCAACTGTTCCTCTTTGGTCATCTTCGAGAAAATGTTTGTAATATAGGTACCATAAAGGGGAGTCAATGTGTTCACGACTTGCCTTCCTTTTTCTGTTACATGAATTGCTGTTTTTCTCCGATCCTCGGGCATGCTCTTTCTAATGAATTCATCCTTTTCAAGCCCATCCAGCAAACCCGTTATGGTGGAACGAGTAACTCCTGCATAATCAGCTAACTCTGAAGGATTAAGAGGACGCTCATGATTCAACAAAGATAATAAGATTTTATACTTTCGATCGGATAGTCCGAAGTACGATAGCTTGGAAGTCAGTTCATGTTCTACTTCATGTGTGACTCGGATTAACTGAATCAATAC
>NZ_AUMR01000054.1 GCF_000430785.1 Ectobacillus panaciterrae DSM 19096 | reverse complement strand
GTCAAGCTAGTAAGATCCCTGAAAGATGATCAGGTTGATAGGTTCGAGGTGGAAGCGTGGTGACACGTGGAGCTGACGAATACTAATCGATCGAGGGCTTAACCAATATACACTTTATCTTATGTTATCTAGTTTTGAAGGAATATCCTTCATATGTCTAGTGATGATGGCGAAGAGGTCACACCCGTTCCCATACCGAACACGGAAGTTAAGCTCTTCAGCGCCGATGGTAGTTGGGACCTTGTCCCTGTGAGAGTAGGACGTCGCTAGGCAAAAAAGACCGCTAATCAAAAATGATTAGCGGTCTTTTTTTATTTCATTCCTTAGTGAATCCGAATAAAATCATTCTTTATATCAAAACAATAAGAAAAGGCAACTCAGATCGAGTTTGCCTTTCTTATACATGATATTGCGAGGTATTTCCAACTTGCTGATATTATGTATAAGGGCCCCTAAGATAAGTGTTTTCATTTCAGCTTCGCTTAAATCAAGTTTATCGCAGAAGTCTACCGCATATTTAAATACTCGTTTGCTGTGACGATATGTGTAGGCATCTTTAGAAAGAAAGGTATTAAGCTGCTGTTCAATTTCTTCCAGCTCTTTTTCAATAGACAGCAAAATCCCGTCAAATACCATAGATGTGTTCATCTTTATTTTATAGTTGTATATTAAATAAATACAGTTGAAATAATGTATTTTTTAAAAAATACAAATTTTCTAAAATATATTACAAAAGGAATAATGCATTTAATATCATATAAAAGTCAATGAAAAGTGTTATAATAATATATGAAAATTACAGATAGAGCTAAGAAATGGGATATATTACAGAAATATACGTAAATACACATGAAATACGAATGTTTTATAAAGTTCCAATGTAAATGTTCGATTTTTTGTTGACCTTATCTTATATACTTGGTAAGATAACGATGGAGATTGAAAAAAAAATAAACCTCATATAATAGCGGGGATAGGGCCTGCGAGTTTCTACCCAACGACCTTGAATTGTTGGACTATGAGGGAAAGTAGCTCGGTATGTTTTATTTGTACAGGACCACTATGCCTGAGTAGAATACTTTCCCCTCAAGGGAGTATTCTATATCAGGCTTTTTATTTGGAGGGGGAGCGAATATGCCAACAGTCGGAGTTATTATGGGAAGTACATCTGATTGGGAAACGATGAAGCATGCTTGTGACATTTTGGAACAGTTAGAAATTCCGTATGAGAAACAGGTAGTATCAGCGCATCGAACACCGGATTATATGTTCCAGTACGCAGAATCAGCACGAGAGCGCGGAATTAAAGTGATTATTGCTGGTGCTGGAGGAGCTGCTCATCTGCCAGGCATGGTGGCAGCGAAAACGGCGCTCCCTGTTATTGGCGTACCAGTACAGTCTAAAGCGCTGAATGGATTGGATTCTTTGTTATCTATTGTGCAAATGCCCGGCGGCGTTCCTGTAGCGACGGTAGCAATTGGAAAAGCAGGGGCTGTAAATGCGGGATTACTTGCAGCAGAAATATTAGGTGCTTTTGATGATAGAATTTTTGATGCTTTAGAAAAAAGACGGGAAGAAACAAAACGAAGCGTATTGGAAGGCAGTGAGCTTCTATGAAACGAGTGATTTTGCCAGGTCAGACAATCGGTATCATCGGCGGCGGACAGCTTGGAAGAATGATGGCTTTGGCGGCGCGGGAGATGGGATATAAAATAGCGGTGCTTGATCCAGCACCGAACTCTCCTTGTGCACAAATTGCAGATATAGAGATCGTGGCCGCTTATAATGATAAGCATGCAATTGAAGAGCTTGCAAAAGTGAGCGATGTCATTACGTATGAATTTGAAAACATTGATTATGAATCTTTGTGCTGGCTAGAGGCGCATACGTATTTGCCGCAAGGAAGCAAATTGCTGCAGTTGACCCAAAATCGTTATACAGAGAAAAATGCGATTGTTCAAGCAGGTATTCCTGTAGCGCCATTTCGATTGATTCAGACTGAACAAGACTTGTTGCAGGGAATTAAAGAGTTTTCATATCCATGCGTTTTAAAGACAACGACGGGTGGATACGACGGAAAAGGTCAAGTTGTTTTAAAAAGTGAGGCAGATGTTTCAAAGGCAAATGAGTTAATTCAATCACAGGAATGTATTTTGGAAGATTGGATTCCGTTTGAGAAAGAAATATCAGTCATTGTCGTGCGCAATACGATGGGAGAAACGAAGGTATTTCCGGTAGCAGAAAATATTCATGTTGAGAATATTCTTCATGAAACAATTGTACCAGCGCGTATCTTACCGGAATTGGCAGAACAGGCAATTCAATGTGCAGAGACGTTAGCGAACGAATTGGATTTAGTTGGTACTTTGGCTGTTGAGATGTTTGTAACGAAGGACGGTTTGTATATAAACGAATTGGCGCCAAGGCCCCACAATTCTGGACATTTTACAATTGATTCCTGTGAAACAGATCAATTTCAGCAGCACATTCGAGCTGTATGCGGATGGCCGCTCGGCGAAACAACTTTATTAACACAGGTTGTTATGGTGAATATTTTGGGAGAACATATAGAAGGAGTCCTTGGCAATGTGAATCAATTTTCAGATTGCAAGCTGCATTTGTACGGAAAGGCAGAGGCGAAGCAGAAGCGGAAAATGGGACACTTGAACATTTTAGGCGATGTAGAAATGGCTTTGCGTAAAGTGCAAATGCTCGGCATATGGGACCGTGAAGAACAATTGGTGGAGGTAAAAAAATGATCAGTCGTTATACTCGCCCGGAAATGGGTGCAATTTGGACGGAAGAAAACAAGTTTCAGGCATGGTTAGAGGTTGAAATTCTTGCGTGTGAAGCGTGGGCTGAATTGGGAGACATTCCAAAGGAAGATGTGAAAAAGCTTCGTGAAAACGCAGCTTTTAATATCAACCGTATTTATGAAATCGAAGAAGAAACGCGTCACGATGTAGTAGCATTTACAAGAGCTGTTTCTGAAACATTAGGCGAAGAGCGTAAATGGGTGCACTATGGCTTAACATCAACAGATGTGGTAGACACTGCGTTATCTTATTTATTAAAGCAAGCAAACGATATTTTATATAAAGATTTAAACAACTTCATTGAAATCTTGAAAAACAAAGCGAAAGAGCACAAATATACAGTAATGATGGGCCGTACGCACGGTGTACATGCAGAGCCGACAACATTTGGTTTGAAGCTTGCGCTTTGGTACGAAGAAATGAAACGCAATCTAGAGCGCTTCAAGCAAGCGGCAGACAGCGTACGCGCAGGAAAAATTTCCGGTGCAGTTGGTACGTATGCAAATATCGATCCGTTCGTAGAGAAATACGTGTGCGAGAAGCTTGGTTTAGAAGCAGCACCGATTTCTACACAAACGTTACAGCGTGACCGTCATGCGCATTACATGGCAACGTTGGCGTTAATTGCAACTTCTATCGAAAAAATGGCTGTAGAAATTCGTGGTTTGCAAAAGAGCGAAACACGTGAAGTGGAAGAATTCTTTGCAAAAGGACAAAAAGGATCATCTGCGATGCCGCATAAACGTAACCCAATTGGTTCTGAAAACATGACAGGTATTGCACGCGTAATTCGCGGCTATATGTTAACAGCGTATGAAAATGTACCGCTTTGGCACGAACGTGATATTTCACACTCCTCTGCAGAACGCATCATTTTGCCAGATGCGACAATTGGATTAAATTACATGTTGAACCGCTTCAGCAACATTGTGAAAAACTTAACGGTTTTCCCTGAAAATATGAAGCGTAACATGCAAAGAACATACGGATTAATCTACTCTCAGCGCGTGATGCTTTCTTTGATTGATAAGGGTATGGTACGTGAAGAAGCTTATGACATCGTGCAGCCGAAAGCTATGGAAGCTTGGGAAACACAAGTTCCATTCAAGCAGCTTGTTGAGTCTGACGAGCGCATTACAAGCAAGCTGACACAAGCGGATATCGATGAGTGCTTTAACTACGAGTACCATCTGCAGCACGTAGATACAATCTTTACGCGACTTGGTTTGGATTGATAACTGGATATGGCACAGAATTACGTTCTGTGCCCTTTTATTTGACTAGACGCTTTCTAATTATTGAGAAAAACAGGAGGCTTGTGATATGGAAAAGCTGGAACTGCTGTATGAAGGAAAAGCAAAGAGAATATATCGCACAGAGCAAGAAAACGTTGTTTGGGTAGAATATAAAGATAGCGCAACTGCCTTTAATGGGGAGAAAAAAGAGACGATTTCTGGAAAAGGCCGTTTGAATAATGAAATTACGAGCTTGCTGTTTGACAAATTAAAGGATGCAGGTATCCCAAGCCATTTCATCGAGAAGCTTTCTGAAACAGAGCAGCTTGTTCAAAAGGTACAAATCATTCCTCTTGAAGTTGTTGTCCGCAACATTATAGCAGGAAGCTTGTCCAAGCGTATTGGCATGGAGGAAGGCACTTTGCTTGAAGCACCAATTGTGGAGTTTTACTACAAGGACGATGCACTCGGAGATCCGCTTGTAACAGAAGATCATATCCGTATCTTGCAAGCAGCAACACCAGAGCAGCTGCAAGCATTGCGCGCTTTGGCTTTACGAGTAAACGATGTATTAACAGCTCACTTTGCAAGCTGCCAAGTTAGATTAGTGGATTTCAAGCTGGAGTTCGGTATAACAGCAGAAGGAGAAATTCTGCTTGCGGATGAAATTTCACCGGATACATGCCGCTTATGGGATTTAAATAGCAATGAAAAGTTCGATAAAGACGTATTTCGCCGTGACCTCGGTAATTTAACGGATGCCTATGAAGAAATCTTAAAACGATTAGGGGGAATTTCACATGTTTAAGGTAAAAGTATTTGTCACATTAAGAGAAAGTGTACTAGACCCGCAAGGTACTGCAGTAAAAGGAGCGCTTCACAGCCTTGATTTTAAAGCTGTTCAAGATGTTCGCATCGGAAAGTACATGGAGCTGACAATTGAGAATACTGTAGAAGATATCGACAGCATGGTAAAAGAAATGTGTGAAAAATTGCTGACAAATGTAGTAATTGAAGATTATCGCTATGAAGTTGAGGAGGTAGTCGCACAGTGAAATTTGCCGTAATCGTTTTTCCAGGATCGAACTGTGATGTAGACATGTATCATGCGATTCAAGATGAATTAGGCGAGGAAGTTGAGTACGTTTGGCACGATGCGAAAAGCTTAGATGAATACGATGCTGTCCTTATTCCAGGAGGGTTTTCCTACGGGGATTACCTTCGCTGCGGTGCCATCTCTCAATTCTCCAACGTGATGAACGCCGTTAAAGAAGCGGCAGCAGCAGGGAAGCCAGTGTTGGGCGTATGTAACGGATTTCAAATTTTAGTAGAAGCGGGTCTTCTGCCAGGCGCATTAATCCGCAATAAAGACTTGAAATTTATGTGCCGTACGGTGGAGCTTCGTGTAGAAAACAACAACACAATGTTCACATCACAATATGAGCAAGGCGAAGCAATCAACATTCCAATTGCTCATGGTGAGGGCAATTATTATTGTGATGAAGAAACATTGAAAAAATTAGAAGAAAACAATCAAATCGCTTTCCGTTATGCAGGCAATCCAAATGGAAGCATTTCTGATATTGCAGGGATTATAAATGAACAAGGCAACGTTCTTGGCATGATGCCGCATCCTGAGCGTGCCGTAGATGCATTATTAGGTGGAGCTGACGGATTAAAGCTCTTCCAATCAATTTTGAAACACTGGAGGGAACGTCATGTCGTTACTGCTTGAGCCAAGTCCGCAACAAATTGAAGAAAAGAAGATTTACGCAGAAATGGGGCTTTCAGACGAAGAATTTGGAATGGTGAAGAACATTATCGGACGTCTTCCTAACTATACAGAACTTGGTCTATTCTCTGTTATGTGGTCTGAGCATTGCAGCTATAAAAACTCTAAGCCAGTGCTTCGCAAGTTTCCGACAACAGGAGAGCGCGTCCTGCAAGGTCCGGGTGAGGGAGCTGGAATCGTAGACATCGGCGACAATCAAGCGGTTGTATTCAAGATTGAGAGCCATAACCACCCATCCGCTATCGAGCCGTACCAAGGTGCAGCTACAGGCGTAGGCGGTATCATTCGCGACGTATTCTCCATGGGTTCTCGTCCGATTGCTCTATTAAATTCTTTACGTTTCGGTGAGCTGAAAACACCTCGCGTAAAATATTTGTTTGAGGAAGTCGTAGCGGGCATCGCAGGGTACGGCAACTGTATCGGAATTCCTACTGTCGGCGGCGAAGTGCAATTCGACCCGTGTTATGAAGGAAATCCTCTTGTAAATGCGATGTGCGTAGGTCTCATTAACCATGAAGACATTAAAAAAGGGCAAGCGCATGGGGCTGGCAACACAGTGATGTACGTGGGTGCTTCTACAGGACGTGACGGTATTCACGGTGCTACGTTCGCATCTGAAGAATTGTCCGAGGAATCCGAATCCAAGCGTCCGGCTGTACAGGTGGGAGATCCGTTCATGGAGAAGCTCCTTCTGGAAGCTTGCTTGGAGCTTGTAAAATCAGACGCACTTGTTGGTATTCAAGACATGGGTGCAGCGGGCTTAACATCTTCTTCTGCGGAGATGGCAAGCAAAGCCGGCATGGGTATTGAAATGTATTTAGATGACGTACCGCAGCGTGAAACAGGCATGACAGCTTATGAAATGATGCTGTCCGAGTCCCAAGAGCGCATGCTCATCGTCGTGAAAAAAGGCCGCGAGCAAGAAATCGTGGACTTATTCAAAAAGTACGACTTAGCAGCAGTTGCAATCGGAAAAGTAACAGATGATAAAATGCTTCGTCTATTCCATAAAGGTGAAATGGTTGCAGAAGTTCCAGCTGATGCTTTAGCAGAAGAAGCACCTGTGTACCATAAACCGTCCAAAGAACCAGCTTACTTCGCGGAGTTCCAAAACATGAACGTTGAAACGCCGCAAGTTGAAGATTATAACGAAACATTGCTTGCTCTTCTCAGTCAGCCTACCATTGCAAGCAAGGAATGGGTATACGATCAATACGATTATCAAGTGCGTACGAGTACAGTTGTAACACCGGGTTCTGATGCAGCGGTCGTTCGTGTGCGCGGAACGAATAAGGCGCTTGCGATGACAACGGATTGTAACTCCCGCTACATTTATTTAGATCCAGAAACAGGCGGAAAAATTGCTGTGGCAGAAGCGGCGCGCAATATTGTGTGCTCTGGAGCTGAGCCGTTGGCAATTACAGACTGCTTAAACTACGGAAACCCTGAAAAGCCAGAGATTTTCTGGCAAATCGAAAAGTCCGTAGAGGGTATGAGCGCAGCTTGTCGTACATTGGCTACTCCGGTTATCGGCGGTAACGTTTCCCTTTACAATGAACGAAGCGGCGAGGCAATATACCCAACTCCGACAGTCGGCATGGTTGGACTCGTGCATGATCTTGCACATGTAACGACGCAAGAGTTCAAGCAAGCGGGCGATCTTGTGTATGTAATTGGCGAAACAAAAGAGGAGTTCGGCGGCAGCGAACTTCAAAAAATGCTGAATGGAAAGATTTTTGGAAAATCTCCAAGCATCGATTTAGAAACAGAGGCAAAACGCCAAAAGCAATTGCTGGCAGCTATTCAAACAGGACTTGTACAGTCCGCGCATGATCTTGCGGAGGGCGGCCTTGCGACAGCGCTTGCGGAATCCCTTATGGGCACAGCTCTTGGCGCAGACGTGCAAGTAGCAGGTGAAGCTGTTGTGGCTTTATTTGCGGAGACACAATCCCGCTTCCTCGTGTCTGTAAAGCGTGAGCATCAAGCAGCGTTTGAACAGGCAGTAGAGGCTTATCATATTGGAGAAGTAACGGATACAAGCAAACTCGTCATTCGTGGTGAGAAGGAGGAGCTTGTCAATTTGGATGTTCAGAAGATGAGAACAGCCTGGAAAGGAGCAATTCCATGCTTGCTGAAATAAAAGGCTTAAATGAAGAATGTGGTGTTTTCGGAATCTGGGGACATAAAAATGCGGCGCAAATCGCATATTACGGTCTCCACAGCCTGCAGCACCGCGGACAGGAAGGCGCAGGAATTGTCGTTAACGATGGAGAGAAGTTGATCGGCCATAAAGGACTAGGCTTAATTACAGAAGTATTTTCGCATGGAGAGCTTGATATGCTGGGTGGAAATGCGGCAATTGGGCATGTGCGCTATGCGACGGCAGGAGGAGGCGGCTACGAGAACGTACAGCCGTTGCTCTTCCACTCCCAAACAGGAAGCCTTGCCCTTGCGCATAACGGCAACCTTGTTAATGCTAATCGCTTGAAGCATGAGCTTGAAAGGCAGGGCAGCATTTTTCAAACAACTTCCGATACAGAAGTGCTTGCCCACTTATTAAGACGTCATAATGAATTTCCGTTAGTAGACCGGGTAAAAGTGGCATTGAACAAAATCCAAGGTGCGTATGCATTTTTAATCATGACAGAAACGCATCTTCTTGTGGCGCTGGACCCGAACGGATTCCGTCCGCTGGCGCTCGGCAAGCTTGGGGATGCCTATGTCGTTGCTTCTGAAACATGCGCTTTTGACATTGTCGGCGCTACTTACATTCGTGACGTGGAGCCGGGCGAGCTGTTGATCATTTCGGATGAAGGCTTAGAATCGCAAGTGTTTACAACGGAAACACAGCATGCAATTTGCAGCATGGAATATATTTATTTCTCTCGTCCTGACAGCAGCATTGACGGCATTAACGTTCATGCCGCTCGCAAAAACATGGGGAAAAAGCTTGCTAAGGAAGCGCCGGTTGAGGCGGATGTTGTAACGGGCGTTCCGGATTCCAGCATCTCTGCGGCAATCGGATTTGCGGAAGCAACAGGGATTCCCTATGAGCTTGGCTTAATTAAAAACCGTTATGTAGGGCGGACGTTCATACAGCCTTCGCAAGAGCTGCGTGAGCGCGGCGTGAAAATGAAGCTTTCGCCAGTGCGCGGCATTGTTGAAGGAAAACGCGTCGTGATGATTGATGATTCCATCGTGCGTGGTACAACAAGCCGTCACATCGTACAAATGCTTCGCGACGCAGGAGCGACAGAGGTACATGTTCGCATTGCGGCACCGCCGATTGTAAATCCGTGCTACTACGGTATTGATACATCTACGCGCGAGGAGCTAATTGCGTCCAATCATAGCATAGAAGAAATGCGTGATCTGATCGGTGCGGATTCTCTAGCTTTTTTAAGTGAAGATGGTTTAGTAGAAGCAATTGATCGAAAGCATACAAATGGATGCGGCGGTCAATGCATGGCGTGCTTTAACGGAAATTACCCGACGCCGATTTATGAAGATGAACTTGTACACCAGCAGAGTTAAGAGACTTCTACTTCGGTAGAAGTCTTTTCAGAAAGGGGCAGTTAAAATGGCAAATTCGTATAAACAAGCAGGAGTCGATATTGAAGCAGGATACGAAGCGGTATCCCGCATGAAGAAGCACGTACAAAAAACGATGCGTCCGGAAGTGCTTGGAGGCTTAGGCGGATTTGGGGGCATGTTCGATATCTCAAAATTCGGCCTGGAGGAGCCGGTTCTTGTCTCTGGTACAGACGGAGTCGGAACGAAGCTTATGCTTGCATTCATGATGGATCAGCATGATACGATCGGCATTGATGCGGTTGCTATGTGTGTGAACGACGTTGTCGTGCAAGGAGCAGAGCCGATTTTCTTCTTGGATTACATCGCGTGCGGAAAAGCGGATCCGGCACGTATCGAGAGCATCGTAAAAGGTGTAGCGACCGGTTGTGAGCAAGCAGGTTGTTCCTTAATTGGCGGCGAAACAGCGGAAATGCCAGGCATGTATTCTGAAAATGAGTATGATTTAGCTGGTTTTACAGTTGGTATTGCTGATAAGAAGAAACTCATTACAGGGCAAAGCATTGAAGCGGGGGATGTGTTAATTGGCCTTTCTTCTAGTGGTATCCACAGCAATGGCTACTCACTCGTTCGCAAAGTGCTTTTAGAAGACGGAAAGCTCTCTCTTCATGAAACGTATGGCAATCTTCAAACAACGCTCGGTGAAGAATTGCTGCGTCCGACACGTATTTATGTCAAACCGATTCTAGAAGTTCTGAAAAAGTTCGAAGTAAAAGGAATGGCGCATATTACAGGCGGCGGTTTCATTGAAAACATTCCACGTATGCTTCCTGAAGGAATTGGTGCAGAAATCGACTACGGTTCTTGGCCGATTCAGCCGATTTTTGATTTGCTGCAGGAAACAGGAAAGCTAAGCCGAAAAGAAATGTTCAACATTTTCAATATGGGAATCGGCATGGTACTCGTCGTGAAAGAAGCAGATCTCGTAAATGTGATTGAGCTGTTAGAGGCGCAAGGAGAAAAAGCCTACATTATCGGCAGAACAACAGCGGAAGAAGGCGTAACGTTCGGCGGAGGCGCATTAGAATGAAAATAGCGGTATTTGCATCGGGAACCGGCTCTAATTTTCAAGCGATAATAGATGCGGTAAGCGCTGGTGAGCTGGCGGTGGAAATTGGCTTACTCGTATGCGATAAGCAAGAGGCAAAAGCGATTGAACGGGCAGCAAACCACGGTATTCCGACATTTGTATTTTCACCTAAAAGCTATCCTTCGAAGGAAGCCTTTGAAACAGATATTTTAGAACAGCTTAAAGCTCACAGTATCGATTGGATTTTCCTTGCGGGCTACATGCGTTTAATTGGTAATGTACTATTAGGCTCTTATACTGGCCGCATTGTGAATATTCATCCATCCTTGCTGCCGAGCTTTCCCGGAAAGGATGCAATCGGTCAAGCGCTGCAGGCCGGCGTCAAGCTGACAGGCGTAACCATTCACTACGTTGATGAGGGAATGGATACAGGGCCGGTTATTGCTCAGGAGGCAGTCCGTATTGATGAGAGCGATACACGCGAAAGCTTGCAAAGAAAAATTCAAGCAACAGAGCATCGATTGTATATCCAGACGATCGGAAATTTATTAACAGGAGCGAGAGCGTAATGACAAAACGTGCGTTAGTAAGTGTATCCAATAAAACAGGTATTGTTGAGTTTGTAAAAGGGCTCATTGAACAAGGAGTAGAAGTTATTTCTACAGGCGGTACGAAAAAGCTATTACAAGAAAACGGCTTAAACGTAATCGGAATTTCTGATGTAACAGGTTTTCCAGAAATCATGGACGGCCGCGTGAAAACCCTTCATCCGAACATTCACGGAGGCTTATTGGCGGTTCGTGATAACGAAACACACGTTGCACAAATGAACGAGCTTGGCATTCAGCCAATTGATTTCGTTGTTGTAAACTTATATCCGTTTAAAGAAACAATTTCGAAGCCGGATGTAACATTTGAAGATGCAATTGAAAACATTGATATCGGCGGCCCGACAATGATCCGCTCTGCAGCGAAAAACCATGAATACGTAACAGTTGTTGTAGATCCTGCTGACTATGAGACTGTACTTTCCGAACTGAAAGAAGGCGGCGAGGTATCAAAAGAGGTTAAGCGCAAGCTTGCAGCAAAAGTGTTCCGTCATACAGCGGCATACGATGCATTAATCTCTGAATACTTAACGAAGCAAGTAGGAGAAGAAAGCCCTGAAACAATTACTGTAACATTTGAGAAAAAGCAAGATTTACGCTACGGCGAAAATCCGCATCAAAAGGCTGCCTTCTATAAGAGCCCGTTTGCAGCAGCTTCTTCTATTGCATATGCAGAACAGCTGCACGGGAAAGAACTATCCTACAACAATATTAACGATGCAGATGCAGCGCTTAGCATTGTAAAAGAATTTGCAGAACCGGCTGTAGTAGCAGTGAAGCATATGAATCCTTGCGGCGTGGGAGTAGGTACAGACATTTACGAAGCTTACCAACGCGCTTATGAAGCAGATCCAGTTTCTATCTTCGGAGGCATTGTTGCGGCAAACCGTGAAATCGATAAAGCGACAGCAGAGAAGCTGCATGAAATTTTCTTAGAAATCATTATTGCGCCTTCCTTCTCCAAGGAAGCGTTAGAAGTACTGCAAGGAAAGAAAAACCTTCGTCTTCTTACAGTAGATATCGCAAAAGGTGAAGCTACAAATAAAATTACGTCTGTACAAGGCGGCTTATTAGTACAAGAGGAAGATGTTCTTTCTTTAGAAGATGCGAACGTTACAATTCCGACAAAGCGTCAGCCTACAGAGCAAGAGTGGGAAGACTTGAAGCTTGCTTGGAAAGTAGTAAAGCATGTGAAATCTAACGCAATCGTTTTAGCGAAAGATAACATGACAATCGGTGTAGGCGCAGGACAAATGAACCGTGTGGGCGCAGCGAACATCGCAATTACACAGGCAGGAGAGAAAGCGCAAGGCTCAGCGCTTGGGTCTGATGCGTTCTTCCCTATGAATGATACAGTGGAAGCAGCTGCAAAAGCAGGCGTAACAGCTATCATCCAGCCTGGCGGTTCTATCCGTGATGAAGATTCCATTAAAAAAGCGGATGAATATGGAATCGCGATGGTATTCACTGGAGTTCGTCACTTTAAACACTAAGGGGGAGAAAGCATGAACGTTTTAGTGATTGGCCGCGGCGGCCGCGAGCATGCGCTGGCATGGAAGCTGGCGCAATCTGCGCATAAAGTATATGTGGCACCGGGCAACGAAGGTATGCGTGACGTGGCAGAATTAGCTGCTATTGATGAAAATGACTTTGCTGCATTGGTTGCATTTGCAAAGGAAAAAGAAATCGAGCTAACGATTGTTGGTCCGGAAGTTCCGTTAACGAACGGAATTGTGAACTACTTTGAGGAAGCGGGTCTTCGTGTGTTCGGCCCGCGTCAAGAAGCTGCAGTGATTGAAGGCAGCAAAGCTTTTACAAAAGATTTAATGAAAAAGTACAGCATTCCGACTGCTGCTTATGAAACATTTACAGAATATGAACAAGCAGCGGCATATATCGAGCATGTCGGGGCGCCTATTGTGATTAAAGCGGATGGATTGGCAGCCGGCAAGGGTGTTACGGTAGCGATGACGAAGGAAGATGCGCTTGCAGCTGTAAAAGAAATGATGCTGGATGCAAAATTCGGCGAAGCAAGCAAGAAGGTTGTAATTGAAGAGTTTTTGGAAGGACAAGAGTTTTCATTGATGGCATTTGTAAATGGAACGAATGTGTATCCGATGGTTATCTCGCAAGATCATAAACGTGCCTTTGACGGAGATAAAGGACCGAATACAGGCGGTATGGGAGCATATTCACCAGTTCCGCAAATTCCGGAAAGCTCTGTCGAACAAGCGGTAGAAACGGTGCTGCACCCTGTCGCAGCTGCGATGATAAAAGAAAACCGATCTTTTACAGGTATACTGTATGCAGGTCTTATTTTAACAGCTGAAGGGCCAAAAGTAATTGAATTCAATGCACGCTTTGGCGATCCAGAGACCGAGGTTGTCCTTCCGCGTCTGGAAAACGATCTAGTGGAAGTAATGCTGAACGTGTTAGATGGAAAAGAAGTGCAGCTGGAATGGTCAGAAGATGCTGTTGTAGGTGTGGTTCTTGCTGCAAAAGGCTATCCGGACAGCTATGAAAAAGGGTTCGTAATCAAAGGGTTAGACAAAGTAAGCGATCAAGCTCTTGTTTTCCATGCAGGCACTGCTATGAAGGACGGGGAGTTCGTAACAAACGGCGGCCGCGTGTTATTTGTCGCTTGTCGAGGAAAAGATTTGTCTTCGGCAAAAGAACAAGCTTACAAAGAAATAGAAAATATCGAGAGCGAAGGTTTGTTTTACCGTTCTGATATTGGACAAAAAGCAATCGATTATATAACTGTATAAAGCTGTCTAGCTTGCCCTGAGGGGCTGAGCAAGACTTCTGTTAAAAACTGAGCACGGGAGAAGAAACCCGTGCTCAGTTCTTTTTAGGCGAGTACAGGGCGGTCAAATATAGTAACACTCAAAGCCGGACGCTAAGCATGCGTTTTTTGTATGTCGTAGAGAGCATGATGTTTAAAAGCAGGCAATAGGGGAGCATTACCGCGAAATTTTATAATTTCTGTTTGAAAAAACGGCTAGCGCTTGTTCAAGCGCTAGCCGTCGGTATGTGGTAGAAGGAAACTCCATCGTTGCGGTGCGTGACAGAGAAGCTGGATTCTACTTCAGAATTCAATGTGATTTCGTACCCAGAACCGCTGCTATCTCTGCCTCGATTTCCTTGTCAGAAGCATCATAAGACTTTTTGTTATCATGATGTGAAGGCTCATCATGCTGCTTTGTGTTATGTGCTTCTTGGTTATTAGACTGTCCCTTTTCCATCAAGTCCATGAAAGGTAAATTCATGTATTTGCTCAGCTTGAATGCTTCTGTAACCGGACAAAAGCGAACGATGCCTTCTGCTACCTTCATTGCTCCGAGTACAACGAACAGCTTAGGAGCGAAGCACCAAGGCTTGCGTACAAGCTTAGCTGTTGCGAAGCTTACTATCGTTAACCCGACCATAATACGAATCAGGGCATTCAACGTGCCGATGTTTGGTTTAAACACGCGAAACAGCTCCATTTCTCCTTAGTATTGAAATAAACCATTTATTTCGTTTTTTATTGTCTCTCCTCATGCTGTCTCTATACAATCCAACATTTAGGATAAGCTAAAGGTAAGTTTCTCCGGTACGTTAATTCATAAATTTTTGCTATAATGTAATAATGCACAACGTAGGAAAGAGGTGTTTCTATGTATGATATAAAAGAATGGAAACATGTATTCAAGCTCGACCCGAACAAAGAACTGAGTGAAGAAGACTTAGAAAGAATTTGTGAGTCCGGAACAGACGCTGTCATTGTCGGCGGAAGCGACGGCATTACACTGGACAACGTATTATTCATGCTATCAAGCATTCGCAGATATACAGTACCTTGCGTATTAGAGGTATCTTCTTTAGAGTCCGTAACACCAGGTTTTGATTACTATTACATACCGTCCGTCTTGAACAGCCGCAATCTGCAGTGGATTACAGGATTGCACCATGAGGCGCTGAAGGAATTCGGGGATATCATGAACTGGGAAGAAATTCTGATGGAAGGCTATTGCGTGTTAAATGCCGATTCTAAAGTTGCCGAGCTGACAGAAGCAAATTGTGATCTAAGCAATGATGATGTAATTGCATATGCACGTATGGCAGACAAGCTGTTCCGTCTTCCGATTTTCTATTTGGAATACAGCGGAACGTATGGTGACCCTGAGCTTGTCAAGCAAGTAAAACGAGAGCTGCAGTCCGCGCGTTTATATTATGGTGGCGGCATTCAAACTGCAGAACAGGCAAAAGAGATGGCACAGCATGCTGATACAGTAGTAGTCGGCAATTTAATTTATTCGGACGTGAAAGAAGCATTGCGTACGGTACAAGCAGTTAAGGGAGAGTAAGGAAGGTGGAAATATGAAAGGAACGGAAAAGTTGCTTTCAGGGCTGAACCCTGAGCAGCAGGAAGCAGTAAGAACAACGAGCGGCCCGCTTTTGATTATGGCGGGAGCGGGAAGCGGCAAGACGCGTGTGCTGACGCACCGTATCGCTTACTTATTACAGGAAAGAGAAGTTGCGCCTTGGAATATATTGGCGCTTACTTTTACAAATAAAGCGGCCCGTGAGATGAGAGACCGTATCGACAAGCTTGTCGGTCCGGAAGCGAACGATATTTGGATTTCGACGTTTCACTCTATGTGCGTGCGTATTTTGCGCCGTGATATTGACCGCATCGGCATCAGCCGTAATTTCACGATCTTGGATGACAGCGATCAGCTGTCTGTTATTAAAAATATTTTAAAAGAACGCAATATTGATCCGAAAAAATTCGAGCCCCGCGCTCTTCTCGGCGGCATTAGCAGCGCGAAAAACGAACTTGTTACACCGCAGCAATATGCGAAGGAAGCGTCACCAGATCCGTATGAAAAAATGGTCAGCGATGTGTACACAGAATACCAAAAGCGTCTATTAAAAAATAACGCCTTGGACTTTGACGATTTAATCATGACGACAATTCATTTGTTTGAACGCGTACCGGAAGTGCTGGAATTTTATCAGCGTAAGTTTCAATATATTCATGTGGATGAGTATCAAGATACGAACCGCGCGCAGTACTTGCTTGTTAAAATGATGGCGGCCCGCTTTCAAAACTTATGCGTAGTCGGCGATTCAGACCAATCCATTTACCGTTGGCGGGGAGCGGATATCGCAAACATCCTGTCTTTTGAAAAGGATTATCCGAATGCAACAGTGATTATGCTGGAGCAAAACTATCGCTCTACGCAAAGCATTTTGAAAGCCGCAAATGCTGTAATTGACAATAACTACAACCGCAAGCCGAAAAACTTATGGACAGAGAACGAAGAAGGAAAATATATTTCCTATTACCGTGCTGTAACGGAGCAAGATGAAGCATATTTTGTCGCGAAAAAGATTCGTGAAGAAATAGAAGTCGGTAAGCGCAGCTATAATGACTTTGCTGTTCTTTACCGCACGAATGCACAGTCTCGTGTGGTGGAGGAAGTGTTCTTAAAATCCAATATTCCTTATAAAATTGTCGGAGGCATTAAGTTCTACGACCGTAAAGAAATCAAGGATATTTTGGCATACTTGCGTTTGATCGCAAACCCGCAGGATGAAATCAGCTTTGCCCGCATCATTAACGTGCCGAAGCGAGGCATCGGGGCATCTTCTATTGATAAAATAATTAACTATGGCGTTATGCATGATTTACCGCTTACGGATGTATTAGAGCAAATCGATTTTGTAGGTCTCAGCGCCAAAATCACAAATGCTGTAAAAGAGTTTCATAACCACATTAAAGGCTGGGTACAGATGCAGGAATATTTATCTGTAACAGAGCTGGTGGATGATGTTCTTGATAAAACCGGCTACCGCGATATGCTGAAAAATGAACGCTCCCTTGAATCGCAGGCTCGTCTTGAAAACTTGGATGAGTTTTTGTCTGTTACGCAAAGCTTTGAAACACAAAGTGAGGACAAGAGCCTTGTTGCGTTTCTGACAGACCTTGCACTTGTAGCGGATATCGACCGTGTGGATGAAGAACCGGGCAATCAAGAGGAAGTTATTTTAATGACTATGCACTCCGCAAAAGGGTTGGAGTTTCCGATTGTGTTTATTGTAGGACTTGAGGAAGGCATTTTCCCTCATTTGCGTTCTCTCATGGATGACAATGAAATGGAAGAGGAGCGCCGCCTTGCCTATGTGGGAATTACGCGTGCCGAGCAGGAACTGTATTTAACGAATGCACAGATGCGCACGCTATTCGGCAGAACAAATATGAACGCGGAATCCCGTTTTATTGCAGAAATTCCCGCAGATCTCGTGCAGCCGCTTCATCATGTGCCGCAAAAACGAAAAGCAGCTCCTGCGACGGCGCCTAGAATGCGTACCGTACAACAGCCTGCACTTCAATCAACAGGCGGGGAGCAGCTTGGCTGGAAAGTCGGAGACAAGGCCGCTCACAACAAATGGGGCACTGGTACGGTAGTAAGTGTGAAAGGGACAGGAGATGCAATGGAACTTGATATTGCTTTTCCAAGTCCGACAGGCATTAAACGTCTGCTTGCGAAATTTGCACCGATTACGAAGGTATAGGGGGAGAGACTATGGCGAAAGAAGCGATTCAACAACGCATTCAAGAGCTTCGTGATATTTTAAATAAGTTCAATTACGAATATCATGTACTGGATGCGCCGTCTGTTTCTGATGCAGAGTATGACGGCTATATGCAGGAGCTCATTCTTCTTGAGGAAGAAAATCCAGAACTGCTGACAGAAGATTCTCCTTCTATACGTGTGGGCGGCCAAATTTTGGACGTATTTGAGAAAGTAACGCATAAATCACCGATGCTCAGCCTTGGAAATGCCTTTAACGAAGGAGATCTTCGCGACTTCGATCGGAAAGTGCGGCAAGGAAGTAATGAAGAGAATGTCAGATATGTATGCGAACTGAAGATTGACGGTCTGGCCGTTTCCCTTCATTATGAAAAGGGACTGTTCATTCAAGGCGCAACGCGCGGCGACGGCGTGACCGGAGAAGATATTACGCAAAACTTAAAAACGATTAAAGCGATTCCGCTCCGTTTGACAGAAGAAGCAACGCTTGAAGCGCGCGGCGAGGCGTACATGCCGAAGCGCTCGTTTGGCAAGCTGAATGCAGAGAAAGAAGAAAAGGGTGAGATGCTGTTTGCGAATCCACGCAATGCAGCTGCCGGCTCTTTACGCCAGCTTGATCCAAAAATCGCGGCGCAGCGCAATCTTTCCTTCTTTGTGTATGGCTTGACAGACCTTGAAGGACAAACCATTACAGCTCACAGCGAGGCTTTGGACTTTTTAGAGAAACTTGGCTTTAAAACGAATCCTCATCGCCGCGTATGCAATACGATTGAAGAAGTGATTGCATATGTAGAAGAGTGGCAGGCAAAGCGTCCAGAATTAGATTATGAGATTGACGGCATCGTTATTAAGGTGGACAACGTGGAAGTACAGCAGCAGCTCGGAACGACTGCGAAGAGTCCTCGCTGGGCTATTGCATATAAATTTCCGGCAGAAGAGGTTGTCACAAAGCTGCTTGATATTGAATTAAATGTGGGACGAACAGGCGTTGTTACACCGACAGCCATTCTGGAACCAGTCCGTGTGGCAGGCACAATCGTACGCCGCGCATCTCTTCACAACGAAGATTTAATCCGTGAAAAAGATATTCATATCGGCGACTATGTAGTGGTGAAAAAAGCGGGAGATATCATTCCAGAGGTTGTGAATGTTCTGTCTGAGCGCCGTACGGGAGAAGAACAGGAATTCCGCATGCCGACGCACTGTCCGGAATGTGAAAGCGAGCTTGTCCGTTTAGAAGGCGAGGTAGCGCTTCGCTGCTTAAATCCATCTTGTCCAGCACAAATTCGCGAAGGGTTGATTCATTTTGTATCGCGTGATGCTATGAATATTGATGGTTTGGGCGAACGCGTGATTACGCAGCTGTTTAATGAAAAGCTTATCCATACGGTTGCGGACATTTACACGCTGACGAAAGAACAGCTGCTTGCATTGGAGCGTTTCGGAGAAAAATCTGCTTCTAACTTAATTGAAGCAATCCAAGCATCCAAGAACAATTCGCTGGAAAAGCTATTGTTCGGACTCGGCATTCGTCATGTAGGAGCGAAAGCGGCCCGTACGCTGGCGCAGCAATTTGAGACGATGGAGAATTTGCGAAAGGCAACAGTTGCGGAACTTACCGCCGTTAACGAAATCGGAGAGAAAATGGCAGAGTCTGCTGTTACCTATTTTGAAACTGAGGAAGTGCAAGACTTGCTTCGACAGTTAGAAGAATACGGCATCAATATGACATATAAGGGAATAAAACCGGCTGATACAGCAAATATCGATTCATACTTTGCAGGGAAAACCATTGTATTGACGGGCAAGCTTGAAATGATGGGACGCAGCGAAGCGAAGAAGAAGATTGAAGAATTAGGCGGCAAAGTGGCAGGAAGCGTAAGCAAGAGCACAGATTTGCTGGTTGCAGGAGAAGCAGCAGGCTCAAAGCTGGCGCAGGCGCAAAAGCATAATGTTGAGATTTGGGATGAAGAGAGGTTTGTGACGGAGCTAAATAAGTAAGAGGTGCGGAAAAACATGAAAAAGCTGGCAATACTGATAACAAGCCTCGGGCTCATCCTTAGCGGATGCGGTCCGAGCCTCCAAAATAATGAAAAAGTCGTTCAGAACTCTAGTAAATCAAAAGGGAGTTCAATTGTTCCAAAGTATTCTATTTCCGATGATTATTATAAGACCATTGTTCCATTTAAAGATGGAGCGGCTCGCGGATTAGTGGTACAAGGCTTGAACAGCCGTCTAGATGTTGATGAATTTGAAACGGGACTCATGCGCATAGCAAAGGATTCATTCAGTACGAAAGATTATTTGTTTCAAGAAGGACAGCTTTTGAGCAAGACAACAATTCAGCAGCTTGTTGACAGGAAACGTACAGACGCACAGCAAGCAGATGTAGAAAAAAAGCAAGCGGAAGCGAATAAAAAAGTGGCGGTTCCAAATATTGGTCTGAACCCGGAATACGACCCAAATGCACCGGGATCGACAGAAAATAAAAATGCCAAGAGTCCCATTTACTTATCCAGTATTTTAGAGCACGATTATTTGGTTAAAAATAGTGATGGGAAGGTAGAAGTTGGCGGTGTAGTAATCGGTCTTGCGATGAATTCCGTTCATTATTTTAATCTAGATGCTAGTCAAGGCGGTTATCCACGCGAAACCGACATTTCCGAAGGTGAAATGCTAAGCCAAGGGAAAAAAATGGCACAAGCCATTTTAGATGTCCTCGTAAAACAAAAAGATTGGAAAAATGTACCTGTTGTGTTTGCTATTTACCGCCAGCAGGCAAAATCTTCTCTTGTCCCCGGAAATTTTGTAACTTACACGAAGCTGAGCAGCGGGGATACAAAAGTCAGCAGCTGGAAGGACTTGGATGAAAAATATTATCTTTTCCCGTCAGCTGCTGCTAAAAGCGATTATCGAGAAGATAGTACTAAGATAGACAATTTTAAATCTGATATCTCGCAATACTTCCAAAACAACTTCACTGCGGTTATCGGGAGGGGCTTTTATAAGGATAAGCAATTACAAGAACTTCAGATTGATATCCCAGTGCAATTTAATGGAGAAGCGGAAATTATTGGATTCACTCAGTACGTAACGGGTCTTGTGATGGAGCATTTCCCGAATTATATAAAAGTAGAAGTGAATATTCATTCCGTGTCCAAGCAAGAAGCGGTTATTTTACGGGATGTTAATCAAGAAAAGCCGTTTGTGCATATCTTCAATTAGAACAAAAGCTGTTTCCTGTATAGGAGGCAGCTTTTTTAAAAGAAAAGTATAAAATTCCGCGCTCTTTCCCTTCCTTCCTTCTGTTCGCAGTATGCAACACAAGCCTATGCGCTTAGTAAAAAACACAGGGGAGCTACTATATTCTGCCTGCGCCCGTTTAAAAAGGATCCGGCATATACGTGCACTTATTTTGAAAATATAAACTTCACCTGCTTAAATTTTGTTATAATCATTTTAGAACAATAGGAATCGAGGGAAGCAAAGATGGATGAACTCAGTATACAGGTCATTCTTTTTTTGATTGCATTTGGATTTTTAGCATCATTTATTGATTCGGTTGTAGGAGGCGGCGGACTGATTTCCATCCCGGCATTGATGTTCGTGGGGCTTCCGCCATCAGCGGCGATTGCGACAAATAAGCTTGCGGCTACGATGGGATCATTTACAAGCACGATGTATTTCATCCGCACTAAAAAAGTGGATATGACGCTTGTGCGCCGTTTGCTTCCGTTCACGATAGTCGGTGCGGTGGCGGGTGCGTTTGTTGTAAAATATATCTCATCGGAAGTGATGAGGCCGCTTGTTTTAATTCTTCTTGTGCTTGTAGCAATTTATATCTTCGTGAAAAAAGATTGGGGCTCTGTTTCTACGTATAAGGGAATGACGAAGAAAAAAAGCATTTTGTTTTTCTTGGTTATTGCAGCTATCGGATTCTATGATGGTTTCTTTGGACCGGGAACGGGATCATTTCTTATCTTTGCCTTTTTAATGATCGGCTTCGATTTTATCCGCGCAGCGGCAAGTGGCCGTATGTTAAATTTTGCGAGCAACATTACCGCTCTCATTGCTTTTTTATTTTTAGGTGCGATTCAATTTGAATACGGCATTATTATGGGACTTTCTATGGTCGCAGGCGCATATGCGGGGACGAATTTTGCGCTGAAAAAGGGTGTCGGTTATGTGCGCGTGTTATTTTTAATTGTAACGATTTTATTGATCAGCAAAAATGTTCTAGAGTACATGCATCTCATTTGAAAAGCATAAAGGGATCTCTATAGGGGAGACCTTGATGCTTTTGATGTAACTAAATTCGTGATATATAGATAGAACCCTAACATCGTAGAGGTTTTTTCTTCATACGATAAATAGCCAAGTGCTTTCTCAAAAAAGCCTTGGCTATTTATTATATTAGCATATATTTAATTTGAAAATGGTTCATAAATATCCCAAGCTGTTTTCAATGATTCAACAATATAATCAGCTGTTTCCTCAATGGCAAAGTTATCCGTTGTGAATTTTGAATGGTGAAGAGAGTATATATTTTTTCTTTTATAAAAAAGTTCTTCAATTTCTTCAAGGGTAAGTCCTTGTAACACCGGCCGGCTATCAATTATTATATTTAGCCTTTCCTTCCAAGATTCCCAAGATATATCTAGAAAAAAAACAATACAGTTAGATAAACAAATTTCTCGTATTTCCTTTTGTAGAAAAGCACCGCCACCGACAGAAATAATTTTTAGCTTTTGTTTACAGAAGTCATTGATTATACTTTTTTCCTTTTCACGAAAAGCCTTCTCACCTATTGTATTGAATATTTGCGGAATTGGCATATTGAATTCCTTTTCAATTTCTTTATCTATATCAATAAAGCTCCTGTATAATTTTTTAGCAACAAGCTCCCCAACAGTAGTTTTACCCACACCCATAAAGCCTATAAAAATTATACTTTTTTCCCTAAGGGATCCATTATTGTTAATCATTTTGCAAGCACTCTTTCTCAATTTTTAAGTTACAAGCTCAGTATCTAGAGGAATTTTATCGTTCATAAAAATGTTAAGTTAGAATCATTGAAATTATAATATAGATTGATTCATTTGTAAAAAAACTTTTTTAATCTTTAGAAAATAAATCCGAGTGAATATGTAATCAAATCTAAGGGTGATATTCCTGTATTTGTCTCAAAAACGGAGGTTTTTGAGACAAAAGATAATTATAAATATATTGACTTAGCTAAATAAAAGGCAACGCCCCACATAATAAGAGCAGATATTTTATTCATCAGTAACATCAGCTTACCTGAGGAATCGATACGACCAAATATTCTTCCGGCCAATGCCAGTGCTGCAAACCAAAACCAAGAAACAAAAATACAAGTTAAGCTGAATATAACCTTTTCCGTACCGGAATATTGTAACGAACTTGTTCCAATTACACCAATTGTATCTAAGACAGCATGAGGGTTTAATAAGGAAACGGAAGCTGCAAAGATAATCTGTCTTTTGAAAGAAAATGCTTCTGTATGGTTGTCAACCGTATTCGGCTGACTTTTCCACGTCATCCAACCCATATAGATCAAAAATAAGACTCCTATACTCATTAATATTATCTTAAACCAATGGTTTTCTATTACTAGGACTGATACCCCTGTCACCGCAAGACTGATTAACAACGTATCACAAATTGATGCTGTCAATACAACAGGTAATGCTCTCCAGTAGCTGGATTGAAAAGCACCTTGTTGAAAGACAAATACATTTTGAACTCCTAAAGGTAAAATCAATCCAAAAGCAAGAAACATAGCATGTATAATTACATCCGTCATCGTATATCCTCCATCACAGTTTTTATATTATCATTTTAAGAACTGAATGAGAGTTCGTCTCCATCCATTTGGCTGGCTTCGAAACCAACCAAATTATATAATGGACCAGAGTGATAGGGGGGATGTTATGAAGGATTTAGGATGGAAGCCCAATCGATTGTCTCCAGTTCCTTTACACAGGCAAATTGAAGAATATATAAAGGGAAAAATTCTGAATGGAGAATGGACCATTGGTACAAAGATACCATCCCAACGACAATTAGCAGATTCACTCTGTGTGAATCGAAGCACTGTAGTTACAGCTCTAGACGAGTTAACGGCTCAGGGTTTACTAGAAGGGAAAAAGGGTGGGGGCACAAAGGTTATTAATAACACATGGAGTCTGTTGGCAGCGAATCCGCCTCTGGATTGGAATTCGTACGTTCGTTCAGGAATTCATCACCCAAACTTGCCGACTGTACAGGAGATTAATCGAGCAGAATTCTATCCTGATATGATTCGGCTTGGAACAGGAGAACTTTCACCCGAACTGTTGCCATATAAACAAATGCAGAACATATGGGATCGACTCTCTGTCCGCATGATGTCTTTAGGGTATGAAGAACCGAAAGGAGATCTCTTTTTGCGGCAAGCGGTAACTGAACATCTAAAAAATATAGGAATTCATACTTCTCCTTCATCCGTATTAATTGTATCAGGAGCCCTTCAAGCTTTACAGTTAATCTCAATAGGCCTGTTACATAGGGGATCTTCTGTTTTACTTGAAAAGCCTTCCTATTTATATTCTGTTCATGTTTTTCAATCTGCTGGTATGAAATTAGTTGGTGTACCTATGGATGAACAGGGAATTCAAACATCTTTTCTTCCTAGATATAGAAAGCAATACGGCGGAGCTTTGCTGTATTCTATACCCTCTTTTCATAATCCTACCGGTATACTCATGACAGAGAACAGAAGAAAAGATCTGTTAACAACCTGTGAACAAGAAAGGTTGCCTATTGTTGAGGATGATGTATATCGAGATTTATGGATGGATTGTCCGCCGCCAATGCCTTTAAAAGCAAACGATAAAAATGGAAATGTTTTGTATGTAGGGAGCTTATCTAAAACTGTAAGTCCTGGATTAAGAATTGGTTGGGTTGTCGGGCCAGAGCCTGTAATTGAACGATTAGCTGATATAAAGATGCAAACAGATTATGGCTCTAGCTCGTTGTCTCAGTGGGCAGCTGCAGAGTGGCTCTCAAGTGGTTTATACCAAGAACACTTGAGCTATATCAGGAGAGAACTCAAGAGTCGTAGAGATGCTACAATTGATTTGCTTCAAAAGCATTTTGGCAACATTGCATCATGGAATGTTCCTAAGGGGGGATTTTATATTTGGCTTCGTTTCATCCCATCCATACCCATTCGAGAGCTTTTCGAGAAGGCATTGAAGGAAGGAATCCTTCTTAATCCAGGAAACGTATACGATCGTGATACAACCCAATATATACGAATTTCCTGCTCCTATGCTTCTCTCTCAGATATGGAATACGGTCTAGCGCGACTTTCGATAATAATAAGAGATTTAATGAACAAATGTGAACTACCACGAACCTAAAGGTATCGTAGTTTTACGCCCACAAATATAAATAAGAATGGATTATATATACAAGTGAACAAAAAAGCCGTTTTTTCATAGTGAGGAGAGATCATCCGGCGACGTGCAGAAGCGGTCAAACCTTGGTGGTGGTTCATGCAGGGGTAAACCAGAGAGAGGGGGCGAGCGCAGTTTCCTTTTTGTTCTACGTGGCAAACGATAGATATGTCGGAATAACAAAGTGGACTTATATAGTGATAGTGATCGTAGTAGCTTCAAGTGCCATGAAGATTAATTAAGTTTGTTTGCTCGTGCCAAGCAATCTTATTAAAAGTTTGCCTATGAATAAAGCGCCTAACACTAAGGGGATTTGCATAATAATTCCAGCGCCAAAAGCAAAAAATAATTGTTTTTCAGTTATATAGTTATTTTGCAAAGCAATATTAAACAGATAAATGGAGAAAGGGATGTAAATAAGAACAGCTGTGATCAAACCAGGGGTATATCTGCGTAATCGAAGAGTTCCGATAATATGAGCTAACGCATTAATAAACAAACTTGCTTGACCGAAAATAGCCAAAAAACGTCCCACTAATCCGACTTCTTCTCTTGTGCCAAAATAAATAAAAACAACGACTAAAAGCGTTAATATAGTGACTGCCGCAGGAAACTGCCCTCGTTGCATTTTTTTAAAATGTTCAGTTCCATATTTCCTCATAGTCAAAGCTTCTTCTAAGTTATGTATGGTGAAAAGAACAGGAATAAGCCACAAAAGAACATTGATATTCAAAGAATCCCCCCTTGTGTTTACTAACTTCAATCGAATGTTAAAGGGCTATTGCAGACCCAATAGCCCACGTAACCGTTCCTGTATTTCGGTTAAATGAAGATTTTTTCTGGTTGTTCTTCCAAGCGTACAATTTGATCTTTTTTGTTGGAAATCTAAAACCTCACCTGCTCGTCTGATTCATCGACGCAAATCGAATTTAAATGATGAACTAACACGCGAACGATCCGATCTTTATTAAAACGATGAGGTTCTAGCATCGTATGTAACGCTAGGCCATCGATTAAGGCGTATAGCTTTTCAGTTTCAATTTCTTTATCAATATTTTTTCGCAGTAAGTTAAACTGATCTAAGTAGTCGATGAGCTTTTGCATTCCGATAAAAATCCCGTCGTGCTGGGCATCAAAAATATCTTCCTTATGTCTGGCGTAGGCAGTGAAAGCAAACCAAACTTCCATTTCTGCGATCGTTTCATCATTCGTTGGCACAATCTCAAGCATAATTTTTAATATTTTCTCTTTTGGAGGCAAGTCTTGCATGGCGATTTCATTAATGCGAGCTGTTGCCTTTTCTTTAACGAGTTTCATTGCATAAACGAGCAGTTCATCTTGTGTTGAAAAATAATGACGCAACGCACCTAATGATAGTCCTGCTTCTTTCGCAATGTTTCTTACTGTTGCGCCCTCCATTCCTCGTTCTAAAATGACTCGCCATGTTGCTTCTGCAATTTGTTTTCTTCTTTTCTCATGATCGATTAGTTTAGGCATAGTTGTATTTTATCAAAAAAAAAATTACCGCGCAATTTTATAATACAGTTGTATTATTTAAAGGCGAATGCTAAAATAATTTTAAATAATACGTCTGTATTGAAAAGAGGTAGTGTTTTGAATTTTGTCGCATGGATGATTGTCACCTGTGAAATTGCGTTTTGGGTCGTTATTGTATTAGGATTAGTAACGCGATATGTGTTCAAGCTAAATAAGTTAGGATTATTTCTTTTAGCTTTAACCCCCATAATTGATTTCATTTTATTAATCACAACGAGTGTTGATTTATACCGTGGTGCAACTGCAACACAAGCACATGCGATTGCTGCAGTTTATATCGGTACATCGATTGCTTTCGGAAAAAGTATGATTCAATGGGCAGATGAGCGCTTTCAGTATTATGTGACAAAGCAAGGTCCAAGGCCGACTCAACGATTCGGCAGGGAATATGCAAAGCATTATTTAAAAGGGTGGGTAAGACATGTGCTTTCTTATCTTATTGGTGCTGGACTTTTAGCCGGGATGATTTATTTTATAAATGATCCATCTCGGACTGGGGCATTGAGTGGGATTTTAAGAATTTGGACAATTGTTTTAGGCATTGATTTCATTATTGCAATCAGCAATTTTGTTTGGCCGAAAAAAGAAAAAGCCTGAAACCACTGTATAGTACAGTGGTTTTTAGTAACATCTGAACATTAAATACATCTTTTTATCATAAATTAGGCGAGAATACTCCACTTCAAGCGTGTGGATGGTGTAGTGTAACGGTAAGTGGGGGAGGTTCATATCTTCCACAAGTGTTTGCTCCAAATTAAGACAATCTCTTTTGAAAATGCAGTGTAAATGTTCATATTTCGTTTGAGTATAGCTAAAAAAAGCATTTGCACCAATGGTTGTAAGCGCTAACTATAAAAAGCATGCTTTTACATTTTACAGATGCAAGATCGCGAAGTTTCGACTATAATCATCTCAACCCCGATTAATCATATTTTAACAATAAAAAGAGGGATGATGATGAAAAAGAAAATTTTATCATTTACAATGGCATTCGCTTTGCTATTTCTTCCGGTCATGGCACAAGCGAAGGGATTCAGCGGAGGCAGTTCTTCGCGCAGTTCTTCAACGCATGCAAGCAGCGTAGGCTCAAAAAGCTATTCAACAGGCGGAACGTACCATTCCGGTTATAAATCACCGTCTTCTAGCGTACAGTCTAAGCAGCCATCTTATAATAATAACGGATCTGTAACATCCGCACCGGCACCTTCTAAAAAATCAAGCTTCTTAAGCCATGCGGCAGCATTTGGCGCGGGTGCGTTCTTAGGACATATGTTTCATCCATTTGGAACATCGGCAATGAGTGGGGTAGGAGGAACCGGCTTTTCGTTAAGCGGATTGCTTATGGATGCGATCCTGATTCTGATTATTGTATGGATTGTGCGCCGTATATTCGCACGACGTTAGAAGGGAAGAGACAGTCATGAAACTATACTTTCACGAACAAGATGTTGTAGATGCCGTTTGTGTATATGAAGCGTCTCTTCATGCGTATCGTCCGGAACAGATTGAGGCAGATTTACAGTTTCATCCAGACCGCGGTTTTCATGCTAGTGCGCGTCTCCCGTACCGTACGGTGGAATTGCATGAGCAGGATATGATTGACGCGATTGCTGTATATTTGCGCGACTATCACAATTTTATTCCTGAACGCTTGCGCATTGATTTGCAGTTTCAAGAGCAAACAGGCGTAACTGCAGAGATTATAGCTGAATAAAGGAAAATCTCCCGCGGGATACGTATGCTTCTTGTGGGAGGTTTTTCTATGTAAGAGGGCATATAAAAATCAGCTGTTAGCTGTTATACTTAAGAGAGAGGTCAATTCATACAAGACCAATTAGAGGTACAGCAACAGTTTATGATTTTTGCGACCACTTCACATGCCTATCAAGCTAACGAAATGAACGACCACAAAAACGAAAAAACTTTCCTCCTAGTGCTTCTACAGAAAGAGTTACGTTTTTTTCATTTTAGAGCGTTTTTATTTTTTAACTTGATGGGTATGGGGCAGCCCCCATTATGAAATGATTTGCTAAATAGAGCATTTGCATATTACAAAATAAAATCGAGACTTCCATATTTTTCAATCTAATATATCACAAGTCTGCCTGATATTATGGGGAAAATCGACTTTTCTTTTTATAAAAACTGTCTTAGCGTAGGTTTTACATCATTTGGTTTGGTTGGCGGGACCCCTTGTTTAGTATAGTGAGAGAGGGATATATATGGTAGAGAAAAAGAAAAAAGAAAGAAAGAAAATTCAGGTACCATTTCGATTAAATATATTATTTTTTTCTGTGTTTTTGCTATTTTCTGCACTCATTATTCGCTTAGGATTCGTACAGATTGTATACGGAGACGATTATAAAAAAGAAGTAGCACGAACAAATGATTCAGTAGTAAGCAATCCTGTTCCGCGCGGTTTAATATACGATCGCTATAATCGGGTTATGGTGAATAACGTGCCTTTGCGCACCATTACGTATACGAGATCGAAAAGTTCTACTAGTGCAGAGCGTTTAAAACTGGCAAGGCAACTCGCAAAGCTAATTGATATGCCAACCGATAAGATTACGGATCGGGATAAAAAGGATTTCTGGATTCAATTAAACCCCGAACGCGCAAAGCAGAAAATTACAAGCAAAGACATGCAGTTATTTAAAAAGCAAAAGATTGATGATAAAGAACTGTACAACCGTCAGATTGCACAAATTACAGACAAAGAGTTAAATGAGTTAACTCCTGAGGATTTAAAGGTTCTGGCTATCAAACGTCAAATGGACAGCGGATATGCGATGACACCTCAAGTTATTAAAAATCAAGGTGTAACAGATCAAGAGTATGCGTTAGTCAGCGAGAACTTGGATAAGCTTCCGGGTGTAGATACAACGACAGACTGGGATCGTAACTATCCAAATGGAACTGCCTTTCAATCCGTTTTGGGAGGAGTAACAAAAAGTGACCAAGGTTTACCTCAAGAACGTCTAGATTACTATCTTGCTCGTGGTTATGACCGAAACGATCGAGTTGGAAAGAGCTATATTGAGCAAGAATATGAGGATCTACTCCATGGTACGAAGGCTCAAGTTAAAAATATTACGGATAACCAAGGAAATATTTTGGAGAAAGATACTCTTTCTAAAGGAAATAGAGGAGACGATTTAAGTCTTACCATTGATATAGAGTTACAAAAACAAGTAGAGCAAATTGTAGAAGATGAACTAAAAAAAGAGCAGGCAACAGGAAAATCTCCGATGCTGGATCGAGCTTTCATTGTCATGATGAATCCAAAGAACGGAGAAATCTTGTCAATAGCAGGGAAACAAATTGTAAATAAGGACGGAAAGCAAGAAGTGCAGGATTATGCTTTAGGAGCCCTGACCAGTTCCTATGCGATGGGATCAACTGTTAAAGGAGCTACGTTACTAACCGGTTTCCAAACAGGAGCTATTAAACCAGGGGACATACAAGTGGATGAACCGATTAAGATAAAGGGGACTAATTTCAAGAAATCTTATGAAAATATGGGACCTATTGATGATTTGACAGCTCTTAAAAAATCTTCCAACGTATACATGTTCAAAACAGCAATGAAGATTGCAGGTGTTGATTATGTGTATGGTGCTCCTTTGGATGTCAAACAAAAGGCGTTTGATACGATGCGTTATTATTTTAGTCAATTTGGCCTCGGAGTTCCTACTGGAATTGATTTGCCGAATGAATCCGCGGGTTTGAAAGGAACTACAGATAAGCCAGGGTTCTTGTTAGACTTTGCAATCGGGCAATATGATTTATATACGCCGCTGCAGCTAGCCCAATATGTTTCCACTATTGCTAATGGAGGGTATCGTATTAAACCAGAAGTTGTGAAGGAAGTGCGGGAAGCGGCATCAAAACCAGGAGAACTTGGGAAATTAATACAAGCTAACGAACCGACTGTATTAAATCACATTGACATGAAAGACGATTATATTAAACGGGTGCAAGAAGGATTTCGAAAAGTTATGCAGGAAACCGGAGGGACAGCTAACAACGTGTTTGCCGGGGACCCGTACAATCCAGCAGGAAAAACCGGAACTGCGCAAACGTTCTATGACGGTCCGAATACGGCTTGGCGGAAAGGCGGACCGAACGGTACACCACTTCCTACTTATAACTTAACCCTTGTAGGATATGCACCTTTCGATAACCCTGAAATTGCTTTTTCTGTTGTCGTCCCATGGGTGGATCAAAATAGCAGGATTAACAAGAATATTGGGAGAAGGGCTCTAGATGCTTATTTTGATTTAAAGAAGCAAGAAGTGAATATGGATTCCAATAACGCAGCTCTTCAACAAGCTTCAGGGCAATAGACAATTAAGACTTGCCCATCCATGGCATACCTGTTCTTACTATAACAAAAATACCCTGACGATAAGTCAGGGTATTTTCATAGAAGTGTAATTAAATTAACTACCGATAGTAAGATGTTATGTAAAGTAAAGGTGGCTATTGATTTATTCTTATCAAAAACAGTGATTTAAAGCTTTAAACAAACGTTTGATTACATTATAAGCTTGTAATACATATACTTTTTACCTACTACCGATCATTTTACATAAAAAAGAAATGCCTTATGCATAATAAGGAAAAGTGCTATGGTGATGATTATGAAATTAATGGCGATATCTTTACTTTTGTTTGTTCTTACTACAGGAATCATCGTTCTCATGGATATACTTCAGGGGTTTAGCATTTTTCAATCTATATATGCGTTTGTGAAATTAAAACGTAATATGGTAAAAGAGGATTACATATTAGTGTTTGTTTTTTTCCTTCCGCTCATCATTTCAAAACTTCGCCACATTGTGCAAAAAATAAAAACAACTTAGCATTTGTTAAGTTGTTTTTATTTTTTTCTTAATCCATACAGTAATGAGCAGCAAAATTGGAATCACGATTTGTAAGGGTAAGGCTAAATAGTATGTAACAACTTTCAGTGACTCATTTATGTGAGCTACATAGTTAGGGGCTATAACAATAGAAGAAACTAATATAATGCACCCGATTGGATAAATAAGCTTTCTTGACTGTTTTACATGAAACAAATCTGCCGAACCAATAACGGCGCAAAAGAAGTAAATAGCTACTTTTATAAATCCCAGAACTACCATACTGATAATCACTAAAGCTTCTAGCCGTTGAACAAAATTGGCCACGTTAATATAACTAACAGCGATGAGCATGGGGAATGCAGAACGCAGTACGATATCCGCACCGAGAATGGATACGTTAATAACCTTGAATAACACGAAATACAGACCGCTGGCCGTGACTGCTGCAATTCCTGCCCTTTTCGCTGTATTTTGGTTATGTAAATAAGGGAGAATCATTGTAAATGCTATCATCTCACCAAAAGGGAATGTTAAAGATGAGGGAAACAATGCTTTGAATACAGGCTGCCAACCATGTTCCAAAATTGGCTGCAGATTTTCCAGGTGAATCAATCCACCCGTAAATTCCAATAGAATAATGGCAATTAGCACAAGAAACATGATGAAAAAGCAAAGTTCTGCTACACGGGCAAATACTTCAAACCCTTTGTACACAGCATACATAATGCAAAGGATCATGCAGATTCCCACTGTCAAAAGCGATGTCGCTGAATATGCGGATGTCACCAACAGCTCTTCAAAATCCCGTAATACTCTAGAAGCGCTATATATGTAACTAATGACATATACTAATCCAATTGTCCACCCAATATAGTTCCCCCAGATTTTACGGATATAATTCGTTAACGGCACAGCAGGATATGTTTGATACAGCTTGGCATATACGAGATACAGTATCAAGCCGCAAATCATTGCCAATCCTACTGTAATCCACCCATCTTGCATTGCTGTTTTTGCTAACCCTACCAAGACAGCGCTTCCTAATTCAAATAAGAAAATGACGCAAAACAATTGAAATCCATTGATTTTTAACTGTTCCATCGTTATCGCCTTCTTCCTCAATACGGGTAAGGTTTGACTCTCATACCTGTTCCTGAAATACTTATGTTTACATGAACATTCACGTTTGCTTTTGCAAATGTTTCAGCCCAATGTTCTTTCTGTTTTTCCCATTCCGTAGGATGCGTGCGATGTAAAATATCCCCGAAACCAAATACATCGCTTTTCAGCTTTTGTGCTTTTAAAATGCCGCCTGTCACCTCCTTTTTTAATTCCTGCTCTGCTTCATGTTCAAACTCTTTTATCACTTTGTCGTTACTTATATCCTTGGTGCATAATATTTCGTCAAGAATCCCGCTTGCGTAAGTGTAGATGTTGATATTAGCTTGATTATTCTTTATATCCACTTTCACATCGCTATGCAGGCGGTCTACCTGCATAGAATTATATCTTTTTTTATTGCAAGGGATTCGCAAATTTGTTTGTTTCAATGTATTGCCGACAACTTGAATTGACTTTGCTTGTTTTCCATCTAGCCACCCGACAAGCTTTCCGTTTTTAAAAACTCCAACTCCATTTAAGAAAGCAGATGCGTTTCTTACCTTTTTATAGTTCTCTGCGGAATTCCCTATATTTCTAGGGTCATTTACACTTATCCCGCTAATAGCCGGTTCCCTTCCTTTGCTGGATAGTGCTCCAATTACTTCATAAATCAAAACTTCTCCATTCTCTCCCAATAATTTGGATGTATTTTCGAGTTTCCCGATTAAGGATTTCACGGGAACTTTATCTAATGCCGGAAGTATGTTCATTATCTTTGGTACACTTGCATTCCGCGCAATTAACACCGGAATGTTTACGCGTATCTTTGCATCGCGTTCGAATACATCAAATATAAAATTCAAAGATTTCTTTTTAGCTAATTGCTCGCCGATGACTATTAAAGCGATATGGGAATAAATATTTTGGCGGGAAAAGCGTTTAGACGAATTTCGTGCAGCTTCAGAAATGGTTTTCCCTGTATCTTTATAACTAAGAACAGGAACAGATGGCCCGCCGCTGCTGCCTTGTGCAATATTTCCGCTTGGATTGATGATTTGAAATGTTACTTCATATACATCTTTTTTGGGGATGTAATCTATACCCATCCCTACTACAATGGCTACTTGATTTAATTCTTTATAGTTAGAGCAGCCAGTGAGGATAAAAAATACGAAAATAAAAAGAATACAGAGTCTATTGTTCATTCAAATCACCATCTTCATTACTCATGCGTATTTTATCCCCTTGTTTCGCTGGAGAGGGTCTCTTTATAAGCGATTTTAACGGGAAAGTGAACAATACGTCCTTTTGCTCGTCTGTCCGGAACGGAGCCAGAGGAGTTATATAAGGCACGCCGAAAGAGCGTAAGCTGCACATATGTAAAGCAATGAAAAGTGTACCGAGCAGTATCCCGTATAACCCGATAAAGGAAGCTATAAGCAGTAAAAGAAACCGGAGAAGCCGGCCGGTAATGGCGAGATTGTAATACGGTATTGCAAAACTGGCGATAGCGGTAATAGAAACAACAATTACCATGGCAGCTGAAACAATACCAGCCTGTACCGCCGCTTGCCCCAAGATCAATGCGCCTACAATAGACATCGCTTGTCCTACCGCCCTTGGCATGCGGATTCCCGCTTCCCGTAAAACCTCGAATGTAGCCTCCATAAGCAATGCTTCGACTATCGCAGGGAAAGGAACTCCTTCCCGCTGCGCAGCTAAATTTACAAGTAAGACGGTAGGAATCAACCCTTGATGATGTGCAATAACTGCGACATAAAGAGCGGGAGCGTATAAAGATAAGAAAAAAGCTACAAAGCGCAAAATTCTTAAAGTAGTACCAATATATTGATTTTGATAGTAATCTTCCGGTGACTGGAAAAATTGAACGAATACAGCGGGAACGATTAATACGAAAGGAGTGCCGTTAACGAATAATGCAACCCGTCCCTCCAATAAATTACCTACTATCACATCCGGTCGTTCCGTATGTAACACCATAGGAAAAGGTGTATATGAATCATCTTTTATCAAAGATTCAATATATCCAGATTCTAAAATACCGTCTATTTTAATGTCTTGGAGCCGCTTTTTTACTTCTCTTACAATGGATTGCTCTGCAATTCCTTCTATATACATGATTTCCACGTCTGTACGCGTCACTTCTCCAATTTGCATCGATTCCAGACGCAAGTATGGACTGTGAATACGGGATCGAACGAGAGAAGTATTCGTGCGAAGACTCTCTGTAAAGCTGTCTTTCGGTCCGCGGATGACAGTTTGAGTAGTCGGTTCGGCTATGCTGCGGGATTTCACTTTCCCTGTACTGACGATTAGAGCTTGTACACAACCGTCAATCAAAATAACTGTACTCCCGGATACAATAGCTAATAACACTTCCGCGAAGTTTATTCCGGTCTCTAGTGTTGAACCGGATATAACCCGTTCCAACCCTTCCTTGTGTATATCTGCAGAAGAAGGTGAATGTAACTTTGATTTGTATTCCAATAAAGGTTCTATAATATGCTGGTTAATGATTTGTTCATCCGAGATGCCATCGATATGAATAACAGAAATAACGAAAGAGGCAGGGGCATCCTCTTTCAGGAATCGGATGCTCAAATCCGAACTGTCTCCCAGCTCGTCTTTTATTTTGGCGATATTTTTATGCAATTCATCATATAAAGGCATGGAATTTGAATAGTGCAGCTTCTCAGAACCCTTCAAGCGTCTTTTATGCTTTGTACCAGATGGTTTCCACACAATGCCGTTCCACCTTTTGTTAAGTTAGTCATTATTCATATATGTTTTCTCAATAATTCCAAATTATGTATTTCACTTGGATATGTGTGTAAATGAAGCATCTTTAACATACAATAGAAACTTCCTGACATAGAACTGACTCTTATTTAAAAATATGGAATATAATTGAATATGCTTTGGGGTATAAATATACAGTCGCAAAGTTTTTAAAAATAAATTTATGTTATTTCAAAAAAATATAGAATGTATAAAATTTTGCATATAAAAAGGTACAAAAGAACGCTTTATTCCTTCTATTCCAGCTGTGTCATGGCTAAGAAAGAGGTTTGTTTATCGTATCATGGAAAAAATAAGCTGATTATAGGAGAATAGAGAAATCAAAATAAAGTCTGCTTTATACATAAATTATTTAAGTTAATATTATAAATACCGAGCAAAAAAGACATTGATGAAGCTCCAAATAGTAAGTAGATTGCGCTCACAACGCCTCTTTGCATGTTTATGCGTATTATGCAAGGGTATCATTTCATGAAAGTTTGAACTAATCATAATAATCATGTAGAATAGGAATTGTGAAATGTAAACGCTTTATTAAAAAGAGGAGGCATTTGACTATGGTAGTAGCATACAAACATGAGCCTTTTACAGATTTCTCAGTAGAGACCAACAAACTAGCATTTGAAGAGGGATTGAAGAAGGTAGAATCTTACCTTGGACAAGACTATCCACTAATCATCGGGGGCGAGCGCATTACAACGGAAGATAAGATTGTATCCGTGAACCCTGCTAATAAAGAAGAAGTAATCGGACGCGTGTCTAAGGCGAGCCGTGAGCTTGCGGAACAAGCAATGCAAATCGCAGATGCAACGTTCCAAACTTGGAGAAAATCCAATCCGGAAATGCGTGCAGACATTTTATTCCGTGCCGCTGCAATCGTTCGCCGCAGAAAGTATGAATTCTCTGCGATTCTTACAAAGGAAGCAGGAAAGCCTTGGAGAGAAGCGGATGCAGATACTGCAGAAGCAATTGACTTCATGGAATACTATGGTCGTCAAATGTTGAAAATTAAAGACGGCATTCCAGTTGAAAGCCGTCCGATCGAATATAACCGTTTCTCTTACATTCCATTAGGAGTAGGCGTAATCATCTCTCCTTGGAACTTCCCGTTCGCAATCATGGCGGGTATGACTACGGCTGCATTAGTATCCGGCAACACAGTACTATTAAAGCCTGCTAGTACAACTCCGGTTGTTGCGGCGAAATTCATAGAAGTATTAGAAGAAGCAGGACTTCCTGCAGGCGTAGTAAACTTCGTTCCGGGAAGCGGCTCTGAAGTAGGCGACTACTTAGTAGATCATCCTCGTACACGCTTCGTCAGCTTCACAGGCTCTAAAGAAGTCGGTATCCGCATTTACGAGCGTGCAGCGAAAGTAAACCCAGGTCAAATCTGGCTGAAACGCGTAATCGCTGAAATGGGCGGAAAAGATACAATCGTAGTAGATAAAGAAGCAGACTTAGAATTAGCGGCACAATCTATCGTTGCATCCGCGTTCGGATTCTCCGGACAAAAATGCTCCGCTTGCTCCCGCGCTGTAATCGTAGAAGATGTATACGATACAGTATTGGAAAGAGCAGTGGAATTAACGAAAAAATTAACAGTAGGCAACCCTGTTGAGCAAAACATCTCCATGGGCCCTGTAAATGACCAGGGTGCATTCGACAAAGTTATGAGCTATGTACAAATCGGCAAAGAAGAAGGCAAGCTTATGGCAGGCGGCGAAGGAGACGATTCCAAAGGCTGGTTCATCCAACCTACAATCATCGCAGACGTAGCAGAAGATGCACGCCTGATGAAGGAAGAAATCTTCGGACCAGTTGTAGCGTTCTGCAAAGCGAAAGACTTCGACCATGCGCTTGATATCGCAAATAATACAGAGTTCGGTTTAACAGGAGCAGTTATCTCCAATAACCGTGCGCACATCGAAAAAGCACGCGAAGACTTCCATGTTGGTAACCTTTACTTCAACCGCGGCTGCACAGGCGCGATTGTAGGCTATCAGCCATTCGGCGGCTTCAACATGTCCGGTACCGACTCCAAAGCGGGCGGACCTGACTACTTGCTTCTTCATATGCAAGCAAAAACAACTTCTGAAACGCTTTAATATACAGCAAAAAACCTTCCCGAGGAAATTCGGGGAGGTTTTTTGTTTTTGATGGGTATGGGATCACGCACCTTTTTTAAAGTAGTAGTATCAGGATGTTCCAGTTTAATAGATTTCTTGCATCAGAACTTTATATTGGATATTTTTGGTTTACATTTGGATATTTTTGGTTTATGATACTAATGGTACTATAAAATTATTACTAGTACCATGGGCTAGGAGGAGTTATTTTGAATGAGAGGATTATTAAAGAAACAATTTATCTAATTCAACAAAAAGGATTTACATTTACTATCAGTGATTTGGCAAAACAATTAGCAACTAGTAAACGAACCATTTATGAATATTTCTCTTCAAAAGATGAAATTGTTGAACAGGTGATTAACACACTTATTTCACGAATTAAAGAAAAAGAAAAAGAGATTGCCGAAGACGAACAGCTAGACTTATTAGAAAAAATCAATCAAATTCTCATTTGTATCCCAAAAGATTTTGAGTTAATGGATATTCGTTTGCTAGCTGAATTAAAAAAATTTCATTATGAGCAATGGATAAAGCTTGATTTATTCTTAAAAGAAGAATGGTCTGTTGTTCTGGATTTATTAGTACAGGGCATGGAAAAAGGAATTATTAGAAAAATAAATTTACCGTTATTCATACAGTTATACCTAGGTAGTATTAATCAAGTTTATGATCCTACGTTTTCTCTTAAAAATAAATTAACGATGGGCGAAATTCTTCAATCAGTTATGGATATCCTTTTACATGGCATTTGTAATGAGAGTAAATAATAGAAGGAGCTATGAACAGTTGATTTTATTTCGTATAAAATCGTAAAAAACTATATCAAATCGTGACCTTTAGGTTTGTATAGTCTGTTCCTTGCTTTCAAGCCCGAGTGAGTGTAGAAGTAGGAAACTGTTTCAGCACGATGAACTACGTTGGCGAGTCAGGTCAAGACACACCGTC
>NZ_AUMR01000053.1 GCF_000430785.1 Ectobacillus panaciterrae DSM 19096 | reverse complement strand
GAGGCTGGGTTAACTATTACGGGCGCTTTTACAAATCGGAACTTTATCAGGTGCTCATGCACATGAACCGAGCCTTGATTCGCTGGGTGCGGCGCAAGTATAAGAAATTCGCTATCCACCAGCGGAAAGCAACGCACTGGCTCGGGAAGATTGCCAGACGCGAACCGAAACTATTTACACACTGGAAAATGGGGATTTTACCTTCGGTTGGATAATGGGAGCCGGATGAGCCGAGAGGTTCAAGTCCGGTTCTGAGAGGGCCTCGGGGTGAAATTCCTCGGGGCTACTTACCTCGTTGTTTTAACAGAAACAAAACAACAAGCTCAATCCATATACGAAAAGATACAATCGTACTTGAGTAAAAGAGGATTAGAACTGAGTGCAGAAAAAACGCGGGTGACTCACATTGAAAATGGATTCGACTTCCTAGGCTTTTCCATACGTCAGTATAAAACGTGGCAAGGAAATAAGTTATTGATTAAACCAAGTAAAGACAGCGAAAGAAAAGATAAGGGATACGTTCCGTATCATGAGAGGCCAGCCCATTAGGGAACTCATCAGAGTATTGAACCCCATTATTAGAGGGTATGGACAATACTGGAGACATGTCGTATCTCAAAAGACGTATGATAAAGTCGATTATTATATTTTTAGGAAAATATGTAAATGTCTTATTCGATTACACCCTAAGAAATCGTGGAAATGGATAAAGAAAACATACTTTAAAAAACCTCATCATGGAGGAGAAAAATCCTGGACTCTAACCTGTCCTCTAACAAATATCCAGCTCTTACATATGCCTTGGTTTAAAATTAAACGGCATGTGATGGTCTTATACAAGAACAGTCCCGATGACCCTACTCTTAAAGAATATTGGGAAAAAAGAGACCGGAAGGTCTTTGATGGAACAAATACCTTGGATAGAATTAAACTGGCGAGAAAACAGGGATATCGTTGCGCGTTGTGCAGACAACCACTACAAAATGGAGAAAAAGTTATGGTACAGGACTTATCAACACATTTAGGTCAAATTATAAAACTAGTACATGTACCTTGTATCAGATAATAAGTTGTTTGGATAAAAAGAAGGCTTGAGCCGTATGACGGGAAAGCTGTCACGTACGGCTCTTAGGAGAGTTAGGGGCAGTGATGCCCCTCGCTTATCCGACTAAACTATACATCCTATTCTTAAAAACAACTTCTCCCCCTGAAAAGACATATTTTGGTTATGTATGCAGGAGAAACATTAAGAATTGAGAATCTAAATAATGTTTACAAAATTTAGCTGATATGGAGACACCCAACCTACCGCATCTAGTGACAGTTCAAATTCGTTTGAATCTACCGTTTTTCATTTTCTTTACTATCAAAACATAAATGGAGGTAGAGCAAAAAATGAAGTATGTTCAATTAGGGAAATCTGGATTGATTGTATCGAAGCTGGCATTTGGGGCGATGACTTTTGGCTCAGGGAATATTCCAAGTGTATACAAAGTAAGTCAAGATCAAGCAAAGGAGCTAGTAGACCAAGCTCTGGACGCTGGCATCAATTTCTTCGATACGGCGGACGCTTACGCAGATGGGGAAAGTGAAGAAATATTGGGTCGGTTGCTAGGGACTTGCCGAAAGGAAACGATTATTGCCACTAAAGTTGGTAATAGGGTGGGGTCAGGCCTTGTCCAAACTGGACTATCCCGCAAGCATTTGTTCACTGCGTGTGATGCGAGCCTAGCTCGGTTAAACACTGATTATATAGATCTGTATATCGTTCATAAGACCGATCCGTTCACCCCGCTCGAAGAAACGTTGGAGGCGCTTAATGATCTTGTCCGGCAGGGCAAAGTTCGATATATCGGCTATTCCAATTGGCCAGCTTGGATGGCTGCTCAGGCTCTTCAGATGCAACGTGAACGCGGATGGGCCACCTTTATTAACGGGCAAATGTACTATTCATTAGTTGGTCGGGATATCGAGCACGATATAGTTCCTTTCATGAAAAACAACGATGTTGGATTAACGGTGTGGAGTCCTTTGGCCGGTGGTTTCTTAAGCGGTAAGTATACCCGCGACAATCTGACCGATCCGAATAATCGGCTGAGCGGCTTTGATTTTCTCCCGCATGACAAGGAATGGGGTTTTACAATCTTGGATAAGGTTCGAGACATAGCTCATGATCATGGCGCAACACCGGCACAAGTGTCGCTCGCTTGGCTCCTGGCACAGACTCATGTGAACAGCGTGCTGGTAGGTTCGAGCAACGCTTCCCAATTAGAAGACAATTTGACCGCTGTCGAGCTGAAGCTGACAGCGGAAGAAATCGCGGTGCTGGAGCAATTGACACGTCCTGTACCGTTGTATCCGAACTGGTTTACAACCATGACTCTTGATTCTCAAGTTGTGGAGGCGCTGAAATGAACAAAGCAATTACGATCTTCAATGGAACCAGCGATAATTTACTCAAACAGAGTTATTAATAAAAAAGGAATAGTGATCTTAACACATCACTGTTCCTTTTTATTTCCAGTACTTATTCCGGTTTTTGGTTCGATTGCTACACAAACCCCAACTTCCGATAACACGACTTATGTTAACTTGGAACGTTAATTAATTAGAATAAAGTAATAAGTAAAACACATCCTAAAAACAATATACAATTTGGATGTGATTAGATGAAAAAAATACTTATACTCTTGCTTACTTCTATTATTTTTACAAGCTGTGAACAAATTTCAATGAAAAAAATCAAAGAACTTGATATCAAAAATTATGGAATCCCTGATGAAGCTGATAAATTCATGTTTGAATGCGGAATTGATGCAATTACATACGATAAAAAAGGAAACATCCATTTTTATGTTAGAGAAATCAAACCTGATACTAGAAAAAAGATTGAACAGAAACTTATTGAAATTTTTGGACAAAAAGTAGATTTTACACTCCATAATGATTTCGGTGCTATTGATTCTGCACCAAAATAACTTCCGATAAATTATGTTATGTAAACAATACATAAAATAAGCAATTTTGAACATCTTATGAATGTAGAATTTATTGAAATTCTACTTGCTGTCACGATCCAAAACAAACGCAAAAAGGCTTCATGTACCTTTGAAGCCTTTTTGAACAGCTGAACTACCGATAACACTGATTATGTGAACAAGAAAGCTCGTCAGAACAGGATCTGACGAGCTCTTTTTTATAAAGTGGTAGATACATTGACTACTGATAATGACATGTTATGTAAACCTCACATGTATACGATATGCATAATTTTTGTTCTTTTTTGGAAATATAAAATTGTACTGTTTATAAGAAAAAGCGTGGAAAAATGAGAAATAATGAACCCTCTGAAAGTAGTAATCCTGAATTGTGAATAAGGAAGTGACCTGCGATGATTACCAGCCCCAAAGACCGTATTACGACGTCTCAAGCAGCTGTTATCGTCACCAATTACATACTTGGAATGGGGATTCTGACCTTGCCCCGAACATCTACAGAGAAGGTGAAAACACCAGATATCTGGTTAACTGTGATTTTAGGCGGGCTAATTGCGATGATGGCAGGGGTTATCATAGTCAAATTAAGCCAACAGTTTCCAGGAAAAACTTTTTATCAATACAGCCAAAAAATTGTAGGGAAATGGGTGGGCGGGTTACTAAGTCTACTCCTTGTATGTTATTTTTTTATGATGTGTGGGTTTCATGCCCGTTCATTAGCAGAAATAACAAGTTATTTCTTGCTAGAAGGCACCCCCCTATGGGCCATCCTTATGCCATATATGTTGACGGGTCTCTATCTGATCATGGGCGGCATAAATCCGATTGCTCGTCTGTTTGAAATTATCCTCCCCATTACGGTCGGTATTTTTTTGCTGGTTGCCTTTATGAGCTTCAAAATATTTGAGATGGATAATCTGCGCCCGGTACTGGGGTTGGGGATCATACCAGTACTAAAAGGAATAAAAACAACCACTCTCTCATATACAGGTTTTGAAATCATGTTGATTATAACGGCGTTTATGAAACAGCCAAACAAAGCAGGAAAAGCTGTTCTGGTTGGAATTTTCATCCCACTGATCTTTTACACGATAACTGTCGTGATGGTTATCGGTGGGTTATCCATCGATGGAGTGATAACGCTAACATGGCCGACGATCGATCTCATACGAAGTTTTGAAATGTCTGGTTTGATATTTGAACGGTTTGAGTCTTTTTTGCTCGTGATATGGATTATGCAAATGTTTACTTCCTTTACCACCGGCTACTATGCTGCTTCTTTGGGGCTGGCCCAATTCTTTAAAAAGAACATTCATCCATTTATGTATGGCTTATTTCCGATCATTTACATCGCTGCCATGATTCCAACAAACATCAATGAGTTATTTAAATTCGGGGATATGCTGGGCAATGCTGTGTTGTTTTTATTTGGTTTACAACCGCCGTTACTTTTGCTCATCTTGAGATTGAAAAAGAGGAAGCATAAAGTAAAGTCATAACAATGTACGATTTCTTTTGGTTTTGCTGTTGGTTCTTTTGCTTCTATCTTTTACTGGGTGTTAAAGCAGCAACGAAATTGAAAAGACTTCATAGATTTCTAAATACATCGACTTCCGATAACACTGATTATGTTAAGCAGCCTGTTGAATTTAAACAGGCCTTTTTTGTTTGTTTAGGATGTAGTCTAGACGAACAGTGATAAACAAATATTTTTCTGTTCGTTTGTAATTATTTTTGATATTTACGAACACAATTCCAAAATAGTCATGACTCTAAATGAACAAATATTTAACATAGCATGAGTTATCGGAAGTCAAACTACTCTTATTTGTTTTGTTCCTCTTTAAAGTGTTTTTCCTAATAAGAGAAAATGACCAATTCTATAAATGGGGTCGTTTTTATTGGTTTGGGATGTTTCAAAAACTGTTGATCATGAAACGTTCATTTTGCCTCCCATATTCTCTTGAAAATGCGTTTCAAAATTGCGTACCAGAATCAAAAAGATTATGGTATAGTTTACTTGAAACACAAGGGAGAATGATGTTGTAAGGTACTTGGGGACAAAGAACTTTAAACCTCTACTGTAAATAGTTGTAACGTTTCACAAATAAGACACACAAAAAGTCGAAAAAAAGTATATAGTAAGAGTGTGGTTGAAAAAGTCAGAAGATACATTAACAAGCATAACGAAACTTTGTAAACATTCATGTGAAATAATTCACAATTATACATGAACGTTTACATCAGGTCTCGTTTCTCTTTTTAGAGAATAGGGACACAAAAAGTCCATCATGGTCAATAATCGACCAATCAAAAAGGAGGATTTATTTATGGTTGTTGAAGAAAAAGTGTTAGATCAAGTACAAGAAACTACAATAATGATTAATGAGCTTGTAGAAAAAGCGCAAAAGGCATTGAAAACATTCGAAACGTTAAACCAAGAGCAAATCGACCATATTGTGCATGAAATGGCATTGGCAGGATTGGATCAACATATGCGGCTTGCAAAAATGGCAGTAGAGGAAACCGAACGCGGCGTCTACGAAGATAAAATCATCAAAAACATTTTTGCTACTGAATATATTTGGCACAGCATCAAAAACGATAAAACAGTGGGAGTAATTAACGAAGATCCTCATGCGGGCATCATTGAAATTGCAGAGCCGGTAGGAGTTATCACAGGTGTGACTCCGGTGACGAACCCGACTTCTACAACAATGTTTAAAGCGTTGATTGCCATTAAAACAAGAAACCCTATCATTTTCGCGTTCCACCCCTCAGCACAAAATTGCTCTGCTGAAGCTGCACGTGTTCTTCATGAAGCAGCAATAAAAGCAGGTGCCCCGGAAAACTGTATTCAATGGATTACAAAGCCTTCCGTAGAAGCAACAAAACAATTGATGAATCACCCGGGGGTTGCTCTTGTATTGGCGACAGGCGGAGCGGGTATGGTAAAATCCGCATACAGCACAGGTAAGCCTGCGTTAGGCGTAGGACCTGGAAACGTTCCTTGTTATATTGAGAAGACAGCAAAAATCAAGCGTGCCATAAACGATTTAATTTTATCAAAAACATTCGATAACGGTATGATTTGTGCGTCTGAACAAGCCATTATTATTGACAAAGAAATTTATGAAGCAGTAAAAGAAGAAATGATTGCAAACAAATGTTACTTCGTAACAGAAAAAGAAAAGAAACAATTGGAGAAGCTTGTAATTAACGAAAATACTTGTGCCGTAAATCCCGAAATTGTCGGTAAGTCTCCTGAGTATATCGCAAATCTTGCAGGATTTACTGTTCCAGAAGGCACAAAAATGATTGTAGCAGAAATTGAAGGAGCAGGTCCAAACCATCCTCTTTCCAGAGAAAAGCTAAGTCCCGTATTAGCTTGCATCAAAGTAAACAGTGCAGAAGAAGGATTCAAGCGCTGCGAAGAAATGCTTGAGCTTGGCGGACTAGGCCACTCTGCAGTGATGCACTCTACTGACGAAGAAGTACAACGTCAATTCGGTTTACGCATGAAAGCATGCCGTCTTATTGTAAATGCTCCTTCTGCTCAAGGCGGTATCGGTGACGTGTACAACGCGTTTATGCCATCTTTAACATTAGGATGCGGCTCTTACGGTAAAAATTCTGTATCTACAAACGTAACAGCTATCCATTTGATGAACGTGAAAAAACTTGCGAGAAGGAACAATAATATGCAATGGTTCAAGCTCCCTCCGAAAATCTACTTTGAAAAACACGCAACACAATATTTGGAAAAAATGCCGAAAATTTCGCGTGCTTTTATCGTAACTGATCCTGGCATGGTGAAATTAGGTTATGTAGAGACGGTATTGCACTATTTAAATCTGAATCCGAACAATGTAAAAATAGAGATGTTCTCTGATGTTGAACCGGATCCATCTGACGCAACAGTATTTAAAGGCGCAGAAATGATGAGAGCATTCCAGCCTGATGTAATCATCGCGCTTGGCGGTGGTTCTGCAATGGACGCAGCAAAAGGAATGTGGCTATTCTATGAGCATCCGGAAACCAGCTTCCATGGCTTAAAACAAAAGTTCATCGATATTCGCAAGCGTACATTCAAATATCCTGAATTAGGCCAAAAAGCACAATTTGTGGCGATTCCGACAACATCTGGTACAGGTTCCGAGGTGACTCCATTCTCTGTTATTACTGACAAAGAAAACAATATTAAATATCCATTGGCTGATTATGAATTAACACCGGACGTAGCAATCGTAGACCCACAATTTGTAATGACTGTTCCTCCGCACATCACAGCGGATACAGGAATGGACGTGTTAACACATGCGGTTGAATCATATGTATCTATCTTGGCAAACGATTATACCGACGGATTAGCCTTAAAGGCCATTGAGCTTGTATTCAAGTATTTACCGCGTGCTTATAAGGATGGCAGCGACGAAGAAGCTCGTGAAAAAATGCACAACGCTTCTGCGATTGCAGGTATGGCGTTTGCGAACGCATTCCTTGGCATCAACCACAGCTTGGCGCATAAGCTTGGAGCAGAGTTCCATATCGCTCATGGGCGCGCTAACGCCATCCTAATGCCGCACGTAATACGCTACAATGCGAAAAAACCTAACAAGCATGCCTTGTTCCCGAAATATGAGCACTTTGTAGCAGATGAGCGTTACGCCCAAATCGCAAGAATGTTAGGTTTGCCGGCACGCACGACTGAAGAAGGGGTGGAAAGCTTAATTCAAGCAGTCATCAAGCTTGGCAAAGAACTGAACATTCCGATGAGTATCGAAGCGCAAGGTGTTGATAAAGAAGTGTTTGAAAGCAAAGTAAACTATTTAGCAGAGCGTGCATTTGAAGACCAATGTACAACTGCCAATCCAAAATTACCATTAGTAACAGAATTGGCAGAAATCTACCGCGAAGCATTTAAAGGAGTATAAAGTAAGAATTCTGTATACGTACTATTAAACTTTGTGAATGAGGCTTGTTTACAAACAAGCCTCATTCACGTTGTTGAAAAGTGGACCAAACTTGAATCTGTATGTAGCGAACTCCACGGTATCGGACGAAACGAAGAGCGTGAAGTTCTTTACTTTCTGCGAAACTTCGCTCGATCGTGGAGGGACGAATCGATCGCAATATGTTGCCGCGGGCAGACAGTCGTTGATCCCGGATGTGGTTCTGGTGCAAAAACTTCAAGATAGTTGCAAGTCATCTCTTATACGATCATTTAATGCGTCTTTTATAGAAGAAGCTTGGGTTCTGGTGCACAAATTGAAAATAGATTAAAAGCTTGTTTAAGCTGTAAAGAATCGTGTATATTCTGGAGTATTTATTTCTATATTTTGTATGCTTATGTGCTTATTTGACGTTGTTTAAACTTTTTGCACCAGAACCCAATGGATGATAATAGTGAAGGAGTATCAGTAGTGGAAGAAGTAAAAAACAATTCCTTTGATAACTAATGATTTGAGTCATATAAATAATAAATCCCTTCATTATTATTTTGCTGAAGGGATTTATTATAGGTTTATAGATGCATTGACTACCGATAATGACATGTTATGTTAACTGAACATGTATACGATATACAAATAAAATCTTCAATTACTTATTGTATAATAATGGTATATCCGGTATATTTTTCAAATAAAGTAAGCGTGTGATTAATAATGAAAAAATTAAGAAAGCGGAGAGTGAAACATGAAAAGCAGCAAACGAATTCGAAGTCTAGATATTTTACGGGGATTAGCAATTTTAGGAACCTTAGGAACAAATATTTGGATTTTTGCACATTTAGGGGACTTGAATTATATATTTACCTTTACTCATAACAAGTGGTGGTTATCGGGTGACGCCTTTTTACGAACTTTATTTTTAGCTTTAATTAATGGCAAATTGCTTGGCTTATTAGCCATCATGTTTGGCGTTGGATTGGAATTAAAATACCAGCAATCGCAACGGTTGAATCGTCCTTGGCCAGGAATATACATATGGATTTCCTTAATTCTACTTCTCGAAGGATTTCTGCACTTTACCTTGGTGCTGGAGTACGACATTTTGATGTCTTATGCAATGACCGCGATTATTGTCTCTCTTATCGTCAAAGCAGGAGAAAAAACGATGCGAATAACGATGATCAGTGTTGGCGTGATTCATGTCTTCTTTATATTAATTGTTTGCTTAGGTGTACTGGGACATCAAGTAAATAGTGAGTCATTTGCAACACCTCAAGAAGTCACTAACCTTTATCAAATCGGATCTTGGTTGGAACAGGTTCAATATCGACTTAGCCATTTTTGGGATTTGCGGACAGAAGCAATCTTTGTTATTCCCTTTAATATTTTTCTATTTTTAACAGGTGTTCTGTTGATGAGGAAAGGAGCTTTTGCGAATGATGATAATGGACGGAACATTCGCAAAAAGATGATGAAGATCGGACTGTCTCTTGGTTTACCTCTAAACTTATTGCTGTTTATTCCCGGAGGTTATTTTGATTTTCCAGTAAGGTATGTATTTGCTCCGATTCTGTCGATTGGATACATGGGAGCAATCAGCTTGTTGGTTGAAAAATTCCATTCCTTTTCATTGTGGAGCTTCCTAGAAAGAGCAGGTAAGATGTCCTTGAGCTGCTATGTATTACAGAATATTTTGTGTTCAGTTCTGTTTTATGGTTGGGGCTTGGGGTTTGGTGGAAATCCCAGCTCGTTTACGGTCATTTCTGTTTGGATATTAATCTGTTTGCTGCAGCTACTCTTTGCTACTTTATGGTTAGGTTACTTTACCATGGGACCGATGGAAACAGCACGTAAGCATCTAGCTAACTTACTAATAAGGGAAAAAACATCGAGAAAAAATTTGCAGGTATAAGATTATATATATGATAACATTTTTAATATAAAAATAAATAAACCTTAGTATTCATATATTAATTGATTCACTGCCGATAATGATATGTTATGTAAACTTCACATGAATAGGATATACAGGAAAAATTTCCTTACCAACGTATTATCAAGATGGTAAAATTTGGTGAAGGGAGGAGGTGCTACCATGAAACGTTATTTGACCTCTATTTGTTTCTTACTCATTGCTTTAGTGCAAATCATTGGTCATTACACAGGTTGGGGCATTTTTGCTTACGGAATGACAGTTGTGTTTCTGTTGTTAGGAGCATACTTCACCAAGTATCTGAGAAAGCCTGAAAAAGCATAGGAAATGGAACGAACCTCTCTGAAAGTGGAGGGGTTTGCTGTTTTCACAATAAGCAAAGGAGAGAGAATTTATTATACCGTTAAAGATGATTAGAATTAGGGGGATTAGATTTTGAACAAAGTAAATTCTCTTCTTGAGAAAGAAGTACATCTTTTGAGAAACACATGGCAACATTCCAAAAAAACATTTTGGAGGTATTGGTTAGCCACTTTAATTATTATTATTATTACTTATTTAATCGCATCATTACTACATTTGGATGCTAAAAAGTTTGTTCAAGGGTTGGATAAATTTAGTTCTGACACAACCAGTAATAAAGAAAGCTATTGGCAAGGAACAATTCTTTTATTTAAAAACAATTGGACTGTTTGCTTTCAAATATTAATATTATCTCTTGTACCAGTACCATTTCTGTATACACTTTCGCTTACTTTAACAAGTGCTATAACTGGTGTCGTGATATATTTATCCCAAAAGGTAGGAATGAGTCTGTTCTCTACCATTGTTTTAGGTTTACTTCCTCATAGTATCTTAGAACTCTCTGTATTTATAATTACATCGTGTTATGGAGGTAAGATTAATCAAATTATTAGAGGGAAAATCATGAATACGTTTCGTCATGATAAAAAAAATGTTCTATCATTATGGGAACATTTAAAAAAAACTTGTATCGTCTTTATGTTTGTGATTACTCCATTTATCTTCATAGCGGCATTTATCGAAGGCTACATCACTCGTTTCTTGCTAAATTAATTTTTGTACCTCAAGAGGGAATCATTAACTTCCGATAACACTGATTATGTTAACTTGACACGAATACGGTATACAGTTTTTTTAACTAACGGGCGAAAAAATGAAAATGGGATTGGTTTTGAAACGAGAAGGAATAGTGGAATGGTTTAATGAAGAGGAAGGTAATATTCGTATATTGCTTGACTGTGGATACCCCATTTTTAGTTACATAAAAAAGCACCCTTATGAAGTGAACCCATGATTCAGCACTGTATTGCCCTGTCGAGGAACGCCTGCAGCATTCACACCAAAACTATTGACCAATACAGGGTCAGGTGGAACAATAGGAGTAGGTGGGGCAGTAACCCGAACTTCATAACTTGGATGTGGGAATAGAGGGTCAGGTGGAAAGAACGCCATCATCTCTAACCGACGTTGGGGTGGAATGGTGAAAAAAAGTGGTGTCGTAATAGGCTCGGGAGGACCGTCAGGTGGAGGAGGAGGTTCTCCGTGAAGAAACGCAAACTTTCCAAGTTCTTGTGGTGGACCTGTTGTCCAATTCTTAACTTCTACAATTACGTCTTGTGATTCGGTAGGATCAATATTGATAATCTCTGCCAAGGTTTGTTGCGTATCGGGGTTCCTTTTTTCAGGAGCAGTGTGCTAACACTGCTCTGTTTTTTGTTTGCGAACGGGCAGAATAACATAGCAATTTTATTGGGACAATACTCAAAACTTTAGTTTCAATCTAAAACTGAATCATTGAGTTCATATTAAGTAAAGTACCAAAAAACAAACGGTTCTAATCATAGAGTTCTCTCTAACAATATCCCCACTTGTTCTGCCATGACACGAGGTGGATAAGGCATTCCATTCGTGATCCACCATTCCACGATCCCTACATAAGACGTGACAATAAATTGAAGAATCACAGCTTCATTTAATCCGTGATTTCTTCCTTTTGTTATATCCACTTCATCCTTGAATTCTTCGATGAGAAACTCAAGGAACTGACTATGAAAAGAAGGGGCACCAAGCTCCCTTAAAGATAATTAACATTTGTAATTAATTTGTTCACTAATGAACAAAATGTGTTCATTTAACTATTGCAAGCATTCTGTTGCCGTTTATAATTATAGACGGATGTTTATTAATGTATCGGTATTTATTTTTTGTAGGTATGAAATTTAGCTAAATTGAAGTAGCTTAAAATGAAAGAAGGAATAGAAATGTCCAATAGAAAAAGTTTTTATGGAGGAATGGAGAGAGTGTATTGATTAGAGAGAGCATCTGGACGAAAAATTTTATTGTTGTTTGTTTAAGCAATTTTTTCATGGCATTAAACTTTTATATTCTCGCGACAGCATTTCCATTATATGTGAAAGATAGCTTAGGCGGGAGTCAACAACAGATGGGATTAGCTATTACCATCTATGTTATTGGAGTCGTATTGATTAGGCCCTTCTCAGGCCGATGGGTGGATCGATTCGGGAAAAAGAAAATGGCTGTGATAGGAATGGTCATTTTTCTAATCGCCTCTATATGTTATTTCGGCACCAATGGAATTTTCCTCTTCTTAGTTATTCGTTTCATTCACGGAATGAGTTATGCGATAGCCTCGACTGCTGCAAACACAGTTGCTGCCTCACTCGTTCCTGATTCACGCCAAGGGGAAGGAATGGGCTACTTCAGTATGTTTATGAGCCTTGCCATGGTTATCGGCCCGGCTTGCGGGCTTTTTCTATGGAAAGACAAGAACATCACTGTATTGCTATTGGCTGTTTGTGTCATTGCTGGGCTTTCTCTTCTGTTTACGATTGGGATACGGGCACCTCAACAAAAGCAGAGTAAGACAGAATTGGTTCTGAACGCAGAGCCAACTAAGAGAAAGGGCATGCATTGGAATGACTTTATCGAACCGAAGGCGCTGCCGATTTCGTTGGTAGGGTTTATTCTTGCCTTTTCTTATAGCTCATTAGCCGGCTTTCTAGCTTCTTTTACGGCTGAGATCCATCAATCTCAAGTCACGGGTACTTTTTTTGTGGTGTTTGCGCTCATGATCGTATTGTTTCGGCCCATCGTTGGGAAAGTATTTGATAAATATAATGAACATTATCTGTATTATCCCGCAATTTCGTTGTTTGCTGTCGGAATGCTCTTATTAAGTCAAGCTCATTCCGGAATAATAGTGTTGGTGGCTGGCTTCATGATGGGAATTGGTTATGGGGCTCTCTTTTCTTGTTTTCAGGCATTGGCTGTGAAGCTGTCCCCTGAACATCGCAGAGGGAGTGCAACGGCGACGTTTTTCTTATTTTTTGATTCAGGCTATGGATTAGGTTCTTATTTTATGGGACTGACCGCTTCCTTTTTGAATTACCAAATGATGTATGTTGTTGCAGGGCTCATTCCTTTGCTTTCTGCTGCCTTTTACTATCTGCTCCATCACCGCCCGCAAGCTAAGATGGCCATTCAAAACTAAAAGGCTAATATAACATAAGTACTCGGTCTAAACAGTTATTTTCGTTTTGCGCTAACGGAGAACAATAGTGTAACAAACAAAAGCCTTTTATTTTTTGCAAGCTTAGCAAAGAATAAAAGGCTTTTTCGTTTCTAATTATAGATTCCTCTCTAAAAAAATCCCCACTTGTTCTGCCATGAAATGAGGCGGATAAGGCATTTCATTCATGAACCACCATTCCACTACCGAGAAACTCAAGGAGCTGACTACGAAAAGAAGGGGCTCCTTTACTGGCTAACATCGTCGGATAGAATAAATAATTACTCTTAAAGTATTCGAACAGATTATAGTCACATCCATAAAATCCAATTCAGATGCCGATTCGCACATTTCCCGTAGTTCGATAATATGTTCTTCAATGAGCTTATCCAGTAGATCAAATTTATCTAGGTAATGAAGATAGATGGTTCCTCAGCTAACATTTGCCCTGTCGGAAATATCCTGTATGGTAATGTCATCAAAATTTTTCTCAGTCATCAGTTCAATAACAGCTTTTTTGATGGCATCTTGGCTTTTAGCTATTCTTCTATCCACTTTAGACATTGTTAGGTCACCAAACTTTCCTAAAGATAATTAACAGTTTCGTTTGATTTGTTCAATAATCAACAAATGGAGTTCATTTAACCATTGCAAGCATCCTGTTTCTGTTTAAAATTATATACAGATGTACATTAAAGTATTAATGCTCACTATGTATATGCAATCGGATATGGAGAAATCGATTAATGTGCATCCAAATTTTTCAGTGTTAACAAGAAAGGATTGTGTTGTCTCTTATGTGTAATAATCATAAAAACCTAATGACCCGTGTGCTAAGTGTCCCAAGTGCAAAAGCACCATTTGAACAGACTACAATTGAGCGGAGAGAATTACGACCACACGACGTCTTAATAGATATTAAGTTTAGCGGTATTTGCCACTCCGACATTCATAGTGCACACGGTGAATGGGGTGGTGGGATCTTCCCAATGGTTCCTGGTCATGAAATCGCCGGAGTCGTGGCAGCAGTAGGAACAGAAGTTACAAAATTTGCTGTTGGTGATCGCGTTGGCATTGGCTGCTTTGTTGACTCCTGCGGAGAATGCGAATACTGCCTCAGTGGTGAGGAGCAATATTGTACGAAAGGCGTTATCGCAACATATAATGCATTAGACTACGATGGTAATCCAACATACGGTGGATATAGCCAAAAAATAGTTGTAACGGAAGGGTTTGTTGTCCGTATTCCAGACGGTCTGGATTTGGATGTGGCAAGCCCGCTATTGTGTGCAGGAATCACCACGTACTCTCCTTTGAAACACTGGAACGCCGGCCCAGGTAAGAAGGTTGCCATTGTGGGGATGGGAGGTCTTGGGCACCTAGCAATCCAATATGCCCATGCTATGGGTGCTGAAGTAACTGTCTTGAGTCGGTCTTTGAATAAGAAAAGTGAAGCCCTGAGCTTTGGAGCAGATCATTACTTTGCAACCAATGATCCCGCTACATTCACTACTTTGGCTGGTCGTTTTGACCTCATCTTAAATACAGTGTCTGCCAATCTTGACGTAGATGCGTATTTATCGCTGCTTCGCGTAGATGGAACACTTGTAAATGTCGGTGCACCAGCCGAGTCAGATCAGTACAATGTGTTTTCCTTAATCATGGGTCGCCGTAGCATTGCAGGTTCACTTGTTGGTGGAATTCGGGAAACACAAGAGATGCTCGATTTCTCCGCCCAACACGGCATTGCTCCTAAAATTGAGGTGATCCGTGCTGACCAAGTAGACGAAGCATATGAGCGTGTCCTCCGTAGTGATGTACGTTATCGATTCGTTATTGACGTATCTACCTTGTAACTCGTAAAAATGCTTTATTTATTTTGAATCGGCTCTGTTGAAAGATGGGTTAGCCAATTAGATGGTTGACCCATTTTTTGTTTACTGGAATCGTATCTCGGGAGTTTTCTGATCATATAAATTAAAATTTGGGCATGAAGGGGTAAGGTAGACATTTTAACGAAACCATACGCTAAGACATTTATTGGAACAAGAGTTCGAGGTTTCCTTACTCTAAGATAAAGAAGGTTCATCTGGTAAAACCCTTCACTATGGAAATAATAATTGAATAATTTTTTGCGTGTTCATTATTTTCATGTTTTTAGAAGTATTGAACTCTTTGTAGAGGAGTGATTAGAAAAATATGAGAAACACATGGAAAATTTACATGCTGGCCATCATTACCTTCATGGTCAGTACATCGGAGTATGTCATTGCAGGTATTTTGGATAAAGTCGCTGCCTCCGCTAATATATCGGTATCGGCAGCAGGGCAACTGATCACCGTATTCGCGATTGCTAACGCGATCGGTTCTCCAATTGTCGTGATGGCCACGACAAAAATGGATCAGCGTAAGTTATTAATTCTTTCTCTCTCTATAATGGTGCTCGGAAGCGTTATGACATTCACCCTTCCTGGCTTCGGTTTTCTTATCGTCTCTCGCATTATACTTGCTGTAGGAAGTGGGGTTTTTGCCATCGCCGCCAAAACTGTCGCAGCAAAACTAGCATCGCCCGAACATAAAGCAGGGGCTATCGGCACCGTTATAATTGGGTTCAGTGCAGCTCTCATCGTCGGAGTCCCAATTGGTCGTGTTGTGGCCACAGCATACGATTGGAAGGTAATCTTCGTGGGTATTGGTGTTCTTAGCTTGCTAGCAATCTTTGCTGCCGCACGAACGATTCCCGCCACAAATAGCGAGGCGGCCGTCCCTCTGAGCAAGCAACTCGCTTTTTTGAAGAACCCGAAAATCGTAATGGGCCTTGGTGTAACGTTCTTCTGGCAGTTAGGATATGCAGTACTCTATTCGTATATTGCCCCCTTCCTGCTAACCGTTACATCAATGAGCGAACGAGAAGTGAGCTTTGCCCTGTTTGCCTTTGGCATCGCTACCTTAATAGGTTCCAAGTTCGGTGGATTCATGACGGATCGGATTGGTATCCCTCGATCACTTGTGGGAGGCATGGTTGTCCATGTCATAGCTCTTGTGCTACTGTCCACTATCGCTAGATCAACTTTCGTCACCATTCCGTTGCTTATGCTATGGGCTTTCTCGGCGTGGTCGTCTGGCCCAGGTCTGCAGTATAATCTGATCTGGCTCGCTCCAGAAGCTTCAGGAATCATGCTTAGCCTGTATGGTTCTTTCATACAGTTAGGCATAGCAGCGGCCGCTGGAATTGGGGGGATTGCCGTACGAAGCACATCGATGCTAGCGGTCAGTTGGATCGGGGCTGCATCAGTCACGATTGCTGTATGTATTGCGGCGGTCTCATTTAGCCTTGCCCGTTCGCCCCACAAGAGTATAGCGACGAAGTGACGGGAAAATCACATAAGAAAATTAGAAGCGTCGCAGTTTGAACTGCACCCCAATTGCGGCTCACTTCAAAAACATACCAAAGAATGCACGGATATTGGTCTGATTAAAGAACCAGACGAGCTTGTAGAGCAGCTCGAGTATTTGCGCACTGCTACTGATGTGGATATAACTCCACAATGGCGCTACTCCTTATTTAAGTAACGGGGCTCTTTTTTCAAGAGCAGTGTGCTAACACTGCTCTGTTTTTTGTTTTCGAACGGGCAGGATAACGTAGCAATTTTATTGGGACTATAGATTTCTCTCTAACAAAATCCCCACTTGTTCTGCCATGACATGAGGTGGATAAGGCATTCCATTCGTGATCCACCATTCCACGATCCCTACGTAAGACGTGACAATAAATTGAAGAATCACATCTTCATTTAATCCGTGATTTTTTCCTTTTGTTATATCCACTTCATCCTTGAACTCTTCGATGAGAAACTCAAGGAACTGACTACGAAAAGAAGGGGCTCCTTTACTCGCTAACATCGTCGAAAAAAATAAATAATGACTTTCAAGGTATTCGAACCAGGGCAGATTCGCATCTATAAAATCCATTTCAGCCGCCGATTCGCACAATTCCCGTAGTTTGTTAATATGTTCTTCAATGAGCTTATCCAGTAGATCAAATTTATCCACGTAATGAAGATAGATGGTTCCTCGGCTTACATTTGCCCTGTCGGAAATATCCTGTATGGTAATGTCATCAAAATTTTTTTCAGACATCAGTTCAACAATCGCTTTTTTTATCGCTTCTTGAGATTTGAGTATTCTTCTATCCACTTTAGACATTGTGAGGGTCACCAAACTTTCTTAAAGATAATTAACAATTACAATTGATTTGTTCACTAATGAACAAAATATGTTCATTTAACAATTGTAAGCATCCTATTTCTGTTTATAATTTTAAACGGATGTCCATTAATATATCAATATTTATTTTTTACTGACATCAAAGTTAGCTAAAGGAGAAAGAAATTATATATGGAATCGGAGTCACTGACATGGGCGACATCAAAGGAAGCAGGCATATGAAATGGTAAAACAGTATTCAGAGGATTTACTTCCTGCCTTAGCGGGGCAAAAGAAAAGGGGATTATTTACGGAACTGGAGTCTGGAATAAGGGAGACATTAAAGGAAGCCAGGCTATGAAACAGGCATATGAAATGGGTAAGAACGTATAAATCGGAGGACTAAAATTGGAGCAGAAATCTTTAGTATTACCAACAACAAAGCTATTTACGAATCGGGATTTATTCACATTATTTCTGCCGCTAATCATAGAGCAGTTTTTAGAATATCTGGTGGGATTGGCAGACTCAATCATGGTAGCATACGTGGGTGAATCAGCCGTGTCTGGAGTGTCTTTGGTGGATTTTGTCATGGCATTGCTCATTAGTTTGTTCGCAGCTCTAGCTACCGGCGGTGCAGTAATTGCAGGACAGTATATGGGCAGGAAGCAGCTGGAAGAATCAAGAGAAGCAGCGAATCAACTGGTATGGTTTGCCGGTGCCGTTTCCGTCATAATCATGGTCATTATTTATCTGATAAAACCGCTTATTTTAAATGGCTTGTTTGGGCAGATTACGGATGAAGTACGCAGGGATGCGAATACTTACCTGATGATTACAGCAATATCCATTCCGTTCCTTGCACTATATAATGCCGGAGCTGCAATATTCCGTACTATGGGTAATGCAAAACTGCCCATGAAAGTGATGCTGGCTATGAACATAGCGCACGCGGCAGGAAATGCAATACTTATTTACGGCTTCCACTTTGGTGTTGCAGGTGTTGCTATACCGACCTTGCTATCACGTATTGCGGCCGCAGCTATTATTATCACAGTGGCTTTTAACACAAAGCAATCAATATATATAAAGAAAAGTTTAAAACACAAATTTAACTGGGCAATGATTAAAAAAATCTTAGGGATTGGTGTTCCATATGGATTGGAAAATGGACTAAGTTTCATGCAATTTAACCGATAATCTGCTATGTAAGTTATTGATTATGAGCAAGCAGCTAAGCAGATTGCGAATATCCGCTGTTCGGTTATAACACTGGTAATATAACAATTCCGTTTGTGTCAGCATTTTTTGTGGGAACTGGGATGAGTTATGTATGTTTGATATTGGTAATTCAATAAGCTCGTTGTCGTGTTCATTTAACACTTGCAAGCAGCCTGGTTTCTGTTTATTATAAACATGTGTTTATTAATCTATCGGTGTTCATCATTTATAGGCAAGCTGAATATTGGGAAAATAAAAAAGCAGTTCGTTCGAGATTCTGATGCTGGTGTGAATTTTATCGACCAGCAGATGCGTATCTCATTGGGGAATCGTATGACATCTCGGGTGCAACAGATTCGATTATCGGAGGTTGGTTGCAGGATAAACAAGACAAAATGTTTTTCGCATCATATTTTTATGATTGTACTCCTACAATTTTAAAGTATGATAATTATTTCATAGTTGGAGGAAATATGTCCATTCAAGTTCAAAATTTAAATAAGTCTTTTCGTGTCCATGTTCGACAGGAAGGCCGGATGGAAGCGTTACGTAGTTTGTTCAAACGGGAATACCAAACCGTTCATGCGGTGAAGGACGTGTCCTTCACCATTAATACTGGTGAAATTGTGGGGTTTTTAGGACCAAATGGAGCAGGAAAAACGACCACGATTAAGATGTTAGCTGGTTTGTTGCATCCTTCTTCTGGACGAATTGAAGTGAGCGGTTTTAAACCACAGGAACAAAAGAATGAGTTCAAAAAAATCATGAGTTTGGTCATGGGGCAAAAGAGTCAATTGATTTGGGATATCCCACCAATGGAGACCTTTCTAGTGAATAAAAGCGTGTATGAAATTGACGAAAAAATGTTTCGTCAAACCTTAGATGAACTGGTTGAATTGCTGGAATTAGCACCTTTACTTGGAAAACCGGTTCGGAACCTGAGTCTGGGTCAGCGGATGAAATGTGAATTAGCCGCCTCGTTATTACATCGTCCATCCATCTTATTTTTAGATGAACCGACGATTGGATTGGATGTAAATACGCAAGAAAAAGTACGTCAATTCATTGCCAAATATAATCGTGAACACAAAACAACGATTCTCCTAACCTCTCATTATATGGGCGATGTCACCGCACTTTGTGATCGGGTATTAATAATTAATCACGGGAAACTTCTTTACGACGGAGAGTTACAAGTTTTAACGGAAAGATTAACGCCATATAAATTGTTAGAGGTTCGTCTTCCTTCCAGCTCTCATGGTTCATGGGAAACCTTTGGAGAAGTGGTTTCATTTGAAGATGGGAAATTGACGCTTCGAGTCGCAAGGGATCGTGTACCGATTGTCTCATCCGAACTGCTGGCTAATTTTGAAATTAATGACCTAAATATACAAGATCCGCCGATGGAAGAAGTGATTACGTTAGCTTTCCAGGAGGAATCTCATGCTAACTAAATATCGAGCGATTTTACGTATGAAATATGTAGAGATGTTTTCTTATCAGCTCTCTACGATGGTCTGGATGTTTGGCACGATGGTCCAACCTTTGATTACCATGATGGTGTGGATGAATATTTATCCAGATCAAGGAGACTCTTTTATTTTGTATTTTACGTCTCTCATTATGGTAGAGCGCCTTACGAGTGCTTGGGACGTATGGGAAATGGATCGTCAAATTCGTGAAGGCACATTCTCCTATCAAATTGTTCGACCTTTTCATCCGATTCATTGGGCGATCGCCGAAAATATTATTTATAAAGGATTGTTTTTAGTTGTTCTTTTACCTTGTTGGATCATTCTATCCTTCTTTATTCCTTCTCTTCAGTTACATCTGTCGGTAAGCCAATGGGGACTATTTTTTGCTGCGCTGTTACTCGGAGCGATTATCCGATTTGCTTTTAGTTATATGTTCGGCATTTTGGGTTTTTGGATGACCAAAGTGACCGCGATCTATGCCATGTTCGAAACGGTTTCGTTATTTATTTCTGGGCGGATCGCTCCGTTTTCTCTCTTACCACCCGTTGTCAAACAAATCAGTACCTTCTTACCCTATCGCTATATGATCGGATTCCCTTTAGAAATTCTAACAGATGCAGCCGATCCGCATACCCTCCTGGTTGGATTTATGGGATCTTTCATTTGGGCTATTCTTCTCATTGGGGCAATAGGTTGGTTATGGAAGGCTGGATTAAAGAAAAATCAGGCGGTGGGGGGATAACATGAGGCGATATTGGCGTATATTTAAAGAATTTTTTCGAACTTGTCTGGTAGAGGAACTCGAATATCGAAGCGAGTTTATTGGAAATCTCTTCTCGAGTCTATTTGGTATTATAGTCTCGATTTTGATGGTTCAAATCTTCTTCTATCAAACTGATCAATTGGGTGGTTGGGCATATGCCGATGTTCTGATTCTTCTTGGTATTTACAATACCTTGCAAGGATTGATTGATTTCGCTCTTCGCCCCAATATGCCTAGACTTCTTTTGCATATTCGGATGGGAACCTTGGATTATGTGCTAACAAAACCGGTTGATAGTATGTTCTTCGTGAGTCTACGACACCTTGTTTTCTGGCGCTTGATTGATGTCTTGTTAGGGATTGGATTACTTATCTATGGTCTATTTCAAAAGCATTTCATACCGTCTTTGCTTGATGTGTCTTTCTTTTTCATTACCATCTTTGCTGCCTTTTTGATCATTTATTCTTTATGGATGTTGTTGATGACCACCGCCTTTTGGGTGATTCGGATGGATGATTTGTCTTTCTTATTCAACTCTTTTTTTGAAACGACTCGGTTCCCCATCACCATGTATAAAGGGTGGTTGCGTATGGCTTTAACGTATGTTTTACCTGCAGCGTTTCTTACGTTTACCCCGGCGAGTTCCTTAATTGGTAAGTGGGATGGTCGAACAACAGTTGCGTCAGTCATTGTAGCTGTCGTCTTCTTTTGGCTGGCTCGTCGATTTTGGAAGTTTGCACTTGCGAATTACACCAGTGCTAGCAGTTAAAAAAACTTAGCCTATCGGCTAAGTTTTTTTTATATCACTATTTAGTATTTCTACTTTTTAACAATTGTCACTTTACAACTGTTAGGTTACCAAACTTTCCTAAAGATAATTAACAGTTTAAATTCATTTATTCATTAATGAACAAATTGTGTTCATTTAACAATTGCAAGCATTCTGTTTGTGTTTATAATTATATACAGATGTTCATTAATGTTTTGATGTTTATTTTTTCGCGGGCATCAAATTTAGCTGAATCGAAATAACTTAAAATGAAAGAAGGGATATAAAAAGTCAAATTCAAAGGAAGTTACTGCTGTACAGAATATGATCGGAGATTTTGCACCAAAGATTGTTGAATTAACCGATGATATTTTATTTGGAGATGTTTGGGAGCGTAAAGAGCTTGATCCACGTGACCGTAGTTTAATTACCGTTGCTAACTTAATAACGAGTGATAATACAAAACAACTAGGATTTCATTTAAATAAAGCAAAAGAAAATGGAAGGATGTTAAATATTATGTCTAATATTCAAGATAAAGTTGTCATGATTACGGGTGCGTCTAGTGGAATTGGAGAAGCGACTGCAAAGGAACTTTCGTCAAAGAGTGCGAAGTTGGTGCTGGCAGCACGCCGTGAAGATCGTTTAAAGAAATTACAAGAGGAAATTCAAAATAATGGCGGGCAAGCTATTTATAAAGTAACAGATGTGACTTCCCATGAACAAATGGAAGAGCTAGCTGAGTATGCTCTTAAAGAGTTTGGAAAAATTGATGTATTAATCAATAATGCAGGAGTAATGCCACATTCATTTCTTTATAAGAAAAAAATTGATGATTGGAACAAGATGATTGACGTCAACATTAAAGGAGTTCTTTATGGAATTGCTGCTGTTCTTCCTTCAATGAGAGAACGAAAAGAAGGACATATTATTAATGTTTCTTCAGTAGCTGGACACGTTGTCGGAGCTGGCAGTACTGTCTATGCTGGAACTAAATTTGCTGTACGTGCTATTTCGGAAGGTCTGCGTAAAGAAGAGTATGGTAACGACATTCGTACAACCATTATCTCACCAGGAGCCGTTCATACTGAATTAACAAATTCGATTACAGATATGGATCTGAAACCAGGAATTGACGAAATTTATAAAGGTGCGATTGAAGCTGATAGCATTGCTCGTGCCATTGCTTTTGCAATTGAACAACCATCTGATGTAGCCGTTAACGAAATGATTATTCGTCCTACACAACAAGAGCGGTAATCTAAAAAGAGAATTAAGAGAAGACTTTGGCTACAGAATACGAAATTAAGGAGGAGAAGATCATGACTAAAGAATACGGAATTGGGGCTGCTACCAATGCCGGATCCCATTCGCATCGTACGGCCGTGCTCACGATCATTCTTGCTAGCTACTTGATGATCGTACTCGACATCTCGATCGTCATCACTGCTCTCCCGAAGATGCACCACGACCTCGGTTTCTCGGCTACCGGGCTCTCCTGGGTGCAGAACGCTTATACGCTCGCCTTTGGCGGATTGCTATTGCTTAGCGCACGCGCCGGCGACATCCTCGGCCGGCGCCGCATGTTCATCGCCGGAATCGCGCTCTTTACTGCCGCATCGCTCGCCATTGGCCTGGCACAGTCCGCCTCCTGGCTGATTGGCACCCGCGTGTTGCAGGGCATCGGCGCCGCAATCCTGGCTCCGTCGACGCTCGCCCTCCTGTCGGCGAATTTCCCTGAAGGGCACGAGCGTACGCGTGCGGTTGCTTACTATAGCGCCGTTGCCGGCGTCGGGGCCAGTATCGGACTGTTTCTCGGCGGTATCTTCACCGACTGGCTCTCCTGGCGCGCCGGGTTCTTCATCAATGTGCCTATCGGGATCGCAATGATGCTTGCCGCGCCGCGCTACCTTGCAGAGACTGAAAAGCACCCGGGTCGGTTTGACCTAGCGGGCGCCATGAGCTCAACCCTCGGCATGACGGCGCTCGTTTACGGCATCGTCCACTCCGCGACCACGGGCTGGAGCAATCCTGTCACGGTCGCGGCACTCACGGCTGGCGTCCTGCTGCTTGCATTCTTCGTTTTCAACGAGTGGCGCGCGGAGCAGCCGATCATGCCGCTGCGCCTGTTCGCGAGCCGCGAGCGCGTCGGGGCCTACGCGGCCCGCATCCTTTTCCTTGGCGCCATGATGGGCTTCTGGTTCTTTATCACCCAGTTCCTACAAGGCGTCAGTAACTTTAGCCCGTTTGAGGCCGGTCTCGCCTTTCTACCGATGACGCTGGCTAATTTTGCGATAGCCATCGCTGTCCCGAGGCTAACGCGGCGGTTCGGCAATGCGCGTCTGCTCGCCGGTGGCGTCACCTTAACGATGATCGGGATGTTCTGGCTTAGCCGCATCTCGGCCGACACTTTGTACGTCACCGGGATCGCGCTGCCGATGATCCTGATCGGTATCGGCCAGGGTGCCTCCCTCGGCCCCCTCACGGCCGCAGGCATCGCCGGTGTTGCTTCTAAAGACGCCGGGGCCGCCTCCGGGCTCGTCAACGTTGCCCACCAGCTTGGCGGTTCTCTCGGACTCGGTATCCTTGTCACGGTATTCGCGGCCGCTGGCTCCACCATCCTCGGCGACCGGGATCTACTCGCACACCGCATTTCGATCTCGCTCACCGGTGGTACAGTAATGCTTGCGTTAGCGCTCGTTGTCGTTGTTATGCTGATTGTCCGGCCCCGTAAGGCTGCTGAAATAAATAGTAAATAGTTGTCTATTTAAGGGACGAGAGTGATGCTAACCCTTATTGAAGTAACGGAGTTCCTCTCTTTTCAGGAGCAGTGTGCTAACACTGCTCTGTTTTTTAGTTTGCGAATGGGCGAGATCATTTAGCAATTTTATTGGGACAATACTCAAAACTTTAGTTTCAATCTAAAACTGAATAGTTGAGTTCATATAAGTAAAGTACCAAAAAACAAACAATTGAGGCCGAAGAGCGCGGCGAATTAATTTCTCGGACTATTCTTGATGAATGGGGGAATCGAATCGGTACAATTACTTTATACGATATAGAAGATAATGCTGGATTTTTAGGCACTTGGCTTGGAAAACCGTATCACGGAAAAGGTTATAATAGCCCGGCTAAAGACGCTTTTTTTAAAGAACGCTTTTACAAACTAGGTATCGAAACGGTTTTTATGCGGATTCGCAAAGAAAATATCCGTTCCATCCTGAATAATAAGGGCGATAAGCTCGCCTATTATTAAAAAACGTCTTTGACGCACGGTTCATATACTAAGCAAAAGTTGTGAATTTTTGGGATTGGATGTGGGGAATTCGATTAATGTGCATCCGAACTATTCAAAACCTCTAAAAGGTAAAAACAAAGGAATTTCTCAAGAGGCAAGCCAATCAGGCTTGTCTTTTTACATCAATTTAATAAGGGGTTTGAATCCCCCGTTGAGCAGGGGATTCATGCGTTTATCCTTTGGTCATATTTCTCCCTCAGGCGCTTTATATCTTCTCTAGGTGGAAAACCAAACATGCGCGAATATTCACGGCTGAATTGCGTTGGGCTTTCATAGCCTACCCGGAATGCGACATCAGCGGCATCTGTTGACTCGGATAATAACAGGCGCCGGGCTTCCTGGAGTCTCAGTTGTTTTTGGAACTGAATCGGACTCATAGCGGTTACCTCTTTAAAGTGTCTATGAAGGGAAGAAGCACTCGTATTCGTTATTTCCGCAAGCTCCTCAATGCGAAAAGACCTTTCATAGTTATTCATGATATGTTCGATAACGTCTCTGATTCGATAGGTAGAGCTTCCTTCTATTGCAATTTGTTTCAATGCATCTCCATGCTGTCCTTGTAGAACTCTGTACAGAATTTCCTTCGTGAATAGAGGGGCAAGCACCGGGATATCCTTAGGATTGTCTAGCAAACGAGCTAATCTGATTACTGCATCTAGCATAGATGACTCTATCCGGCCGACAAACATAGCCCGCTTAGCATTTTCTTTCTGGCTAACTCGAATTTCAGCATCACTTAAGACCTCTAAGACTTGACTCGGCGTAAATTCAAGCTTGAGAGCCAAATACGGAACGTCGGAAGAGGCTTCCATGACTTGGCCGGTAATCGGCAAGTCAATAGATGTAACAAAGTAATCGGCAGGACCGTACCTAAAGCGTTCCTGTGCCAGCAATACCTCCTTCTCACCCTGAACGACAATGCATAAGGAAGGATTGTGAATCCCGTAAGTTGGTTCGGTAACAGTAGAGTAACGAGAGAAAAATAAAGACGGAATAGCAGTCTCGTGAGAACCATCTCGATCTGTATAACGCCCAATGAGTTTGGCGAGTTCCCCCTGCTGTTTATCTATTTGTTCAGACATAAAATCCTCCTTGTTCTTTATTCCTAACAACTCCATTATAATGCTTGTTCGTCAGTTACATAAACAGTTGTGAGAGGATTAGGCAATCATTTGGGATGAATGGGCTAACAGTCGCTTTTTCATTTGTTTCATAATAAGGAAGCCGATACTTTTTCAATAACTTTTATTATGATCGCAAAATGATCAAATTATAGATAAAGGAGTAGATAGAATACCATGAAAAACACTTGGAAAATTTACATGCTGACCCTTATCAGCTTCATTGTTGGCACTTCACAATTCAGCATCGTGGGCATGCTGGATAAAATCGCTGCTTCCACCGGCGTATCGGTATCGACAGCGGGACAGCTGATTACCGTATTCGCACTTGGCAACGCGATCGGCACGCCCCTTGTCATAGTGGCGACGGCTAAGATGAATCAGCGCAAGCAATTGCTACTGGCTCTCGCCATCATATTACTCGGCATCGTTTCGATGCTCGCTCTTCCAGGCTTCGGCTTCCTGATGGCCTCTCGCGTTATCCTTGGGATCGGATCGGGCGTCTTCATCGTCACAGCTTATGGAATAGCTGCGAAGCTGGCTCCTCCCGGACGTCAGGGCAGTGCGATGTCCAGCGTCGCACTGGGCGCTAGCTCCTCCCTTGTATTTGGCGTCCCCATCGGCCGCATGGTGGCAACCGCATATGATTGGAAAACGATCTTCTGGATCATTGGTCTCTTAAGCTTGTTTGCAGTCTTCGCTGTCGCACGAACGATTCCGGCCATGGAAGGCGAAGCGTCCGTACCTCTGGGTAAGAGACTTGCCCTCTTGAAGAATCCGAGGATCGCGGTTACCCTTGGTGTTTCGTTCTTCGTGTTTATCGGCTTTTCGATTATCGATACGTATATCACCCCCTTTCTGACCGCCGTCATGCCGACGATGCAACGGGAAATAAGCGTTATTCTCATGACTTTGGGCATAGGGAGCTTGATCGGCTCTAGGCTTGGCGGATTCCTGGCGGATCGAATCGGTATCGTCCGTACGATCTTCGGCGCTATGATCGTCCAAATTCTCACCCTAGTGTTGCTGTCCGCTGGCTCTGGGTGGGTACTCGTTACCATTCCGTTGCTCATGCTTTGGGAGATCGCTTGCTGGACGTTTGGGCCGACTCAAAACTTCAACCTAGTCTCGCTTGCTCCGGAAGCTTCTGGAATCGCGCTTAGTCTGAACAGTTCGTTCGTACAGTTCGGATTCGCTGTAGGCGCCGGCATCGGGGGAATCGTCGTGGGAGGCTGGTCGATCATGGAGATCACTTGGATCAGTGCCGCCTCGGTTGCAATCGCAGCTGTCGTCGCGGTCTTTTCCTTCGGCCTTGCCCGTTCGCTCTCAAGCGCACGATGATGAAGTGAGATGGGAAAAACAATCTAAGGAGGAAGAACATGAACTATTATCATTTGAACAATGGCATAAAAATCCCGGCATTGGGATTTGGTGTGTGGAATCTTAACGATCCCGAACTTTGTAAAAATATTTTGATTTCAGCCATACAAGCAGGATACCGTTTGATTGATACGGCATCAGCCTATCTAAATGAGACGGCAGTTGGTGAAGCTATAAAGGAATCGGGCGTTAAAAGAGATGAATTATTTGTTACGTCTAAACTTTGGATTCAGGATACTGGATATGAGAAAACAAAAGAAGCGTTTGAACGAACACTACAGCGTTTAGGACTGGATTATCTTGATATGTATCTGATTCATTGGCCTTATGGCGATATTGCTGGAAGCTGGAAGGCAATGGAGGAACTCTATCATGAAGGGAAAATCAAAGCCATCGGTGTTAGTAATTTTTCAATTAGAGACATGCAGAACCTTCTTGAAATCGCAAGCGTAAAGCCGGTAGTCAATCAGGTAGAATGCCATCCAATCTTTCAGCAAAAAGAACTCCGTGCCTTTCTGAAGGAGAACGACATCTATCTGGAGGCTTGGTTCCCACTTGGAAGCGGGAATAAGGATTTGCTTGAAAACCAGCAGCTGAAACAAATCGCAGACAAGTACGGCAAAGAAACTGCACAGGTCATTCTGAGATGGCACGTGCAGGAAGGTGGGATTGCTCTTCCAAAGTCAACTAAACAGAAACGCATTGAGAGCAATTTTGCCATTTGGGATTTTGAACTGACGGAGCAGGAAATGAACGTCATCCGCAGTATGGATACAAACAAGAGGCTTTCCAATGACCCTGAAGATGAAGAAGTCAAAAAGAAAATAACAAGCTGGGTATTGGACATATAATCTTTAAAACTGAGTAGCAAAGGCAAACCAATTCATACGATCACAGGAGGTAAATGATGAACTATTTTACTTTGAAAAATGGCGTGAAAATTCCGGCGCTAGGATTCGGAGTGTGGCAGATTACGGATGCCGAACTTTGCAAAAAGACCGTGGCCACGGCAATAAAAGATGGCTACCGTTTAATAGATACCGCAGCCGTATATATGAATGAACGGGCAGTCGGTGAAGGCATTAAAGCATCGGGCATCAACCGTGATGAACTGTTTATCACTTCTAAACTCTGGGTGCAGGATACTGGATATGAGAAAACAAAGAAAGCGATAGAAGGAACATTGGAGCGGTTACAGCTGGATTATCTTGATATGTATCTTCAGCACTGGCCTTATGGTGACAATATCGGGAGCTGGAAAGCAATGGAAGAATACTACCATCAAGGAAAAATTAAAGCCATCGGTGTCTGCAATTATACAATCCAGCATATGAAGGATTTGCTTGAAGTTGCAAGCGTAAAGCCGGTAGTCAATCAGGTGGAATGCCATCCAATCTTTCAGCAAAAAGAACTCCGTGCTTATTTGAAGGAAAACGACATCTATTTGGAAGCATGGAGTCCATTAGGGCATGGTGTGCAGGACCTGCTTTCCCATCCGCAATTTCAGCAAATTGCAGACAAGTATGGCAAAGAAACCGCACAAGTCATTTTGCGCTGGCATGTACAGGAAGAAGCAATTGCGATTCCGAAATCTGCAACTCCGAGCCGTATTAAAAGTAATTTTGACATCTGGGACTTTGAGTTGAGTGAACAGGAAATGAACGTTATCCGCTCCATCGATACCAACCAAAGATTGTCTGCCGACCCTGCTGATAAGGAATGGGAAAAATCTATGTTGGAAAGAGTATTTGATCATTTTTGAGATGGAAACAAGTGCAGAAAATTCTGGCTAAGGAAGGAAGATAAATAATGTAATTAATGAATTAATGTCTACTGAACAAAAGAAAAAGCTTTTGCTATCAGTCTATAACGAGAGTATAAGGTATGAAAAGTGCAAGGGAAATCACGAAAATCGTGAAAAAACTTGCACTTTTCATTTAAAGCGAGGCGAGCAACATGTATCAAAAACAAAAATATGTACAAACTTCATAGTGGACTAATATTGGTTTCTCTATACTTTAGAATGAAAGGGAATTTGACTAATGTTTTGCTCCTTGGAGCAAATGGGGGAATTGCCCGTTATGCTATTGATTTATTCCTAAATGAAACCGATGCGCAGTTGACGCCAATGCTAGAATTTATTATAATTTGACGTTCAATTAAAAATTCCATGTTTGGAGATTTCAACGTTTACCCTTGCCTTAAAGCTAACATTAGGATATTTTTCTTCCCAATTGATTTTTTGCCAAGTTTCATGATGATGGGCAATAATATGTCTTCCAATACCAAGGCTGTCCGAATTAGCTTCTTGCATTTTTTTGATTATTTTATTGGCTTTTGTCGTTAGCATTTCGGATAATTTTTTAGTCAGGAAATTGGTCTTTTTCTCCGAATCTAATCGGTCTTCTGGATACTCCATTATTGCTACTTTAAAATCTAACCATTACGCAATTGCAACTTTTGTGTTTGTTTTTTTGCCAAGGGTTAAGTATTGAATAAATAGATTTGGATCTTCAATTCGCTTACGTAGAAGGTTTAAGTTAATTGTTAAATTTTCTACAAACCCCTGATGAGAGCCCCTTACAACTTTTTCATTCTGAGGTTCATCCGTACTTCTTACAAAATTTGAAGCTGTGTCGATTAAAAATACATGCTGCTCTCCATCCATATAAAAGATTGAAAATCCGTTCAGCATTTTGTTCGTTATATCATCAAAGTTTGTTGATTTAGGAAAATGCTCAAGGGTAAAACTGTCCAAATTATTTTTGTTTGTGTATTTAGCAAGTGGAACAAAAAATTTTTGTTCCAGCTTGTCCTGGTCAACTAAGGTTTCAAAATAAAAACAAACACACTCTTTTTGGTTAAAAGTAAATTGATAAGACTTTAGATCGTGTGAATGGTAAAAAAATCCTCGATATAATTAATATTATCCCAAATAGAGGAAAAAACTTGAGTAACAATTGGTTCAGATGTTTGAATCTGTTTTTTATTATAAGGATTGATACGACGACGTTTATACTTGAAAAATCCCATATTACACACCCTAAAATTGAAATGATCTCATACCAAATATATTTCCAATATTTTTGAAAAGTATGTAGTTCAATTGGTTCTGGTGCAAAGATAAAATACTACATTTCTTGTGCATACTTTTTACTTGCAAAAATGCGTTTCAGAAAGTATATTGTAATTATTACAAATAAAACGATACGTATCGTTTTATTTTTTGTGAGAGACTGTTTTATATCAAGGAGGTGAAATCACTATGACAGGAAAGAAAAAAGAACCTCGGAGTAGAAATGAGATTCTTAATGCAACCATTGAGATGTTAGAATTCACCAGTTATTCATCTTTAACAATTGAGGCAATAGCTTCGCAAGCTGGAGTCGGAAAAACAACTATCTATCGATGGTGGGAAAATAAAGCGTACCTTGTGTTAGATGCTTTTTTAATGGTGGTAGATTCAAAATTTGAATTTAACAGCAATAATCCCGTACAGGACACCTTTAAACAACATCTTGAAGCTTTAGCTCGTATTCTTAACAGCAAGATTGGTAAGTCAACATTAACCATAGTTATAGAGAATGAAGAAATTGCTAAGAAATTTTGCACCTCATATCTCAGCCTTAGAAGAAGTAAAGCAAAACAATTACTTCAAGCTGCGATAGATAAGGGTGAAGTTCAATCCACAATTAATGCGGATGTAGTTTTAGATATGTTATATGGTTCTATTTACTTCCAGATACTCATATATAAAAAAGTTCCAGATGAAGATTATATCAACGAATTATTAACCCGAGTTATGAAGGGAATTAGTATCCCGAATCAATCTTAAACCAGGAGGATTTTTATTGGTGACTCAACCGGCAAATACAACATCATACAATAAGAACTATTCTTTAATGACCACGATTTTATTTTGGTGTGGTTTAGTTATTTTAACTAGTATGTATATTACTATTCCGTTAACAACTGTATTTATCCAATCCTTTCATGTTAGCTCGACACAAGCAGCTTGGATTGGAAGTTCATTTTCTCTATGTTATGCACTGGGGTGTCTCCTTTATGGACCATTCTCCGACAGATATGGACGTAAAGTTTTTTTAGTAACGAGCATCAGTGTGTTAACAGTGGTTACGATTGCCATTGGATTTGTAGACAGTTTTTACGGACTTATTATTCTAAGAGGAATTCAAGGGCTAGTAGCTGCTGCGTTTGCTCCTATTTCACTAGTATATGCAGGGGAAATGTTTCCGCCTCCTAAAAGGCTAACAGCTGTTGGATTTATCAGTTCGGGGCTTCTCATGGCAGGCATAGTGGGTCAAGTTTTTAGCGGAATCGTGAATGAATATTTAGGTTGGCACGTCATTTTCTTTATTTTAGGAATTCTATATTTTATCACTACTCTACTCGTTATAGGATTTCTTCCAAAAGATGAAATGCTAAGACCGAAAGAAAATGTGCTTATTAAGTTTAAACAAATGACAACTCTGCTAAAACAAACACAGTTACTTTTAGCTTTTTCTATTACGTTTATGCTCTTATTATCTTTAGTTGGAATGTATACCATACTGGGAAGCTATTTAAGTTCGACTAAGTTTGGGCTTACGAACCAGGAGATACTATATATTCGAGCAGTTGGGATCCTTGGGATGCTTCTATCACCGTTTTCCGGAAGAATTGCCCAAAAAATAGGAATAGTAACTGTTCTCCGAGGTGGATTAGCTTTAGCTGCTGTTGGATTGCTTGCTTTAGGTCTTAGCCCTTACTTGCCATTCATCGTCCTAATGAGTGTAGGATTTGTAGCCGGCATTGCAGTAATAACTCCCATAATCATCTCAATTATCAGTCAACTAGCTGGAAATGCAAGGGGAAGTGCTATTTCGTTTAACGCGTTTATTCTCTTCCTTGGTGCCAGTACGGGTCCGATATTAGCTATTAACTTACTAAAAACAGAGCAATATCGATTATCTTTTGGAATCTTAGGGTCCATTCTCTTAGTAGGATTTTTATTATCCTTTTTTATCAAATTGGCTTCTACGGCAACTTCTAAGAGTGTAGCTCTAAAACGAATTTCCTAAACCTTTTAATCTAAGATTTTCTAATCTATAGCTAATATGACCGATAGTCATAAGCCAGGTGCTTCTTTACTTCCAAACATACAGGATTTACGTTCTGTTTCCACGGCTGTGGCAATCGAAGTAGCAAAAGCGGCTATTAAAGATGGAGTAGCACGTGTAGAGCCGGAAGATGTGGAACAAGCGATTAAAGATGCTATGTGGAATCCAGTCTATAAACCCGTCAAAGCGATGGAGGAATCAGAAATAGCAATATAATTTTTTGCAAGTGTCCATCATCTTGATGGATTAGATGATGGGCACTTACATTCTGATAAATCAATGAGACGATTGATCATTTTTAATGTGGTAGTCTTTCCAGAGCCACTGGGACCGATTAAAATAAAAAATTCACCTTTCTTTATTTCTAAATCTAAAGACTTTGTGGCAAAGGTCCCATTAGGGAATTTTTTCGATACTTGTTCAAATCGAATCATTTTACCTTTCCTTTTGATTGGTAAAATTTTCGGAATAATATAGATACCTATATATTATTCCGAAAAAATTAGAATCTGTTTAAAATCCTTTCTAATAAATGTTCTAACTGTTCTTTTTCAATATTCGTTAAATCTCCGTAAATGACAGTGTTTATTTTTTCTGAAATCTCACGAAAAATTGGTTTCAGCTGGATACCCTTTTCCGTAAGATTGATTAAAGTTACTCTGCTGTCCTCCTTACTTTTTATCCTCTTCACATAACCTAGTTTCTGTAACTTATCTACCAATACTGTAACTGTCGGCTGCGTGCGATGGATTTTTTCAGACAGTTCCTTTACAGATAAACCGTTTTTTTTGTAAAGGTGAACTAAAATATCTCCGTGAGAAGGGGCGATACCATCCACTCCGTATTTTCCGAGCTCCGACATAATCATATTGTTTACGGCATCTCTAATCTTTCCAACCATTGAAGCTGTATCATATTTTATCATGTTTACTATTATACATAGACGTCTATATGTTTTCAAGTGATTAAACTATTCTGCCCCTTCAGTTGAACAAGAAGGGTACCATAAACGACTGTTTTCGATATAGCTAATAAAATATACAGATCAAGAGATACTATCAGCTAAACCAAAAAGTAAAACTTGTGTGGACTTATTTTATAATTGACAAACCAAAAACACATAGTTAAAATTCTTAATAGTTAAGTGTTTTAATTATATTGGAGGGGTAACTCATATGATTCATTCGAAAATAAGGGATATTGTAGCCCGTTATGTTGAGGTTAATTCGTCGCTGAATCGCAGCTTTTCTCATCTTTTACGACTCGTAACGGGGGATGCTTTAACTCCAGAACAGTTTGTTACGATGTGCCATATTCAAAAATCAGGTGCATGTACGTCATCACAGTTAGCAGATGAGTTTGGTGTAAAAAGAAGTGCCATTACATCTATCGTCAACCGTTTATTTGAAAAAGAGTTGGTACGGAGAACAATTGATCCGAAGGACCGGAGAACAACGTATCTCACACTAACAGAGCAGGGTGACTCTGTTTGTACAGAAATGAACGAGAAACTGTATACATTCATTCAGCCTGTCATTCATGAATTTGAGGATGAGGAAATCAATACTTTCTTAAAAAACCTTGAACGATTGAGCGTATTAATAGGCGGCATTACAAAAGACCAAGAGAAGGTGAGAGAATGAAAACCATATTAAGGATGAAATGGTTTATCCTTATCATCTGGGTTGCTGTGATTGCTGGTTTATTTAGTATTGCACCAAACATCGGAACATTAGTAAAAGAAAAAGGGCAAGTGAGTATACCAAAAGAATATTCATCAACAAAAGCAAGTGAAATTATGAAAGAGATACAATCCCAGAAAAATGTGGGAGATGAAACACAAGTAGCACTGGTATTTCATAATGACAAAAAACTGACAGATACAGAAATACAAGAAGCCGAAAAGGCGGTAAAACAATTAGAAGAACAAAGAAAGAAGCTAGGTATTACAGAAATCCTATCTCCATTTACAAATGAAAATCTAAAGGATCAACTCATTTCTAAAGATGGAAAAACCATCTTAACCTCCCTCACCATTAGTTGGAATGACAGAGAGAAAAAGGAAGTAAGCGATGCGCTATATAGTGCCATTCAACAATATAAGGTAGACCACTACTATACAAGTAACTGGTTAATTGGAGAAGATATTAATACGGCATCCGAAGAAGGTTTAAAGAAAACTGAGGGGATTACAGTTGTATTTATACTTGCTGTACTTCTGCTTGTTTTTAGATCTATTGTTGCACCATTCATTCCCTTATTCACAGTAGGGTTGGCTTACTTAGCATCACAGTCCATTGTATCTATATTAGTCGACCAATGGAACTTCCCGATTTCCAGCTACACACAGATATTCTTAGTTGCTATTTTATTTGGAATTGGTACAGACTACTGTATTTTGTTGTTAAGTCGATTTAAAGAAGAATTGTCACACCATGACAGTACTGCTGATGCAATCTTAGCAACATACCGCAATGCTGGACGGACGGTCTTCTTTAGTGGTATGGCTGTCATGGTTGGATTTGCTGCTGTTGGCTTTTCCCAATTTAATCTATATAAGTCCGCATCTGCCATAGCGGTAGGAGTCGCATTATTATTACTTGCACTGTTTACCTTCGTTCCGGTTGTGATGCTGGGACTTGGGCAAAAACTATTCTGGCCTTCAAAAGGCAGTGTAGAGCATGGAGACAGCAAGATTTGGGAGTATGTCGGTCGTTTTTCTTTAAAGAGACCGTTCGTGGCTTTACTGGTTGTAGCTGCAGTTTGTGTACCATTTCTCGTTACGTATGATGGAAAATTATCGTTCAATTCATTGGATGAAATTAGCGGAGATAAAGCTCTTTCCATTAAGGCATTTAAAATTGTCGCTGACAGCTTTGGTCCTGGAGAAGCTATGCCAACGACTATCGTCATTAAGAATGATGAAGCAATGGATTCCATGCCATACGTAAGCCTGGCTGAGAATATAAGCCGAGAACTTACGAAAGTAAGCTTAGTAGACCAGGTTCGCTCTGTAACAAGACCAACTGGAGCACCCATTAAAGAACTGTATGTCTCGAATCAGGCTGAAACTTTGCATGAGGGATTAGAAAAAGGACAACAAGGAATTGATCAAATCAGCGCGGGTCTTCATACTGCCGGCGATAATCTCTCGAACTCAGCGCCACAATTACAGGATGCTACAAAAGGAATCAATACTTTAATCAGTGGCACAAATCAGATGCAATCAGGACTTTCGGAAATCCAAACGAATCTTACGAAAATTGAAAATGGAATCCGGCAAGGCTCTGCTGGATCTGATCAGATTAGGAAAGGTTTAGAAGATGCTCAAACAGGTGCAGAGAAATTATTAGCTGCCCATAAACAGCTTCAGGCTGGATATAACGATGTGGGAACCAAATTATCTACTTTGGTAGATGGGTATCAAAAAGTAGAAGCTGGTCTGCAAGAGTTGTCAAAAAGTGTGAATCAGATACAAGATGCATCCTTTGACAGCCTGGAGAAAAAGTATGATGGTCTAGGTAAGGAAGATGCGTATGAAAAAATGAAAGTAGCCTTACAAGCAACAAAAACGCAACTACCAATCATCAGCAGTAAAATTGCACAGCTGAATGATGGTTTGTCCCAAGTACAAGCAGGGGTAACAACAGCCAATGGTAACTATGCAGAAATCTTGAAAAACCAGACTTCTTTAGGCTCTGGGCTTGAACAATTAATTGCAGGGATCGAGCAACAAAAGGCCGGCCTGGATCAGTTAGCAAACGGCCAAGGACAAATTGTTGGGAACATGCCGAAACTGACCAATGGATTAAGCAGCATCAATACTGGGCAGAAGAAGCTATTAGAAGGGTTCAGTGGAATTGATGGTCAGATTGGTCAACTGACAAATGGTCTACAACAAAGTGCTGACGGACTAGGCCAAATTTCGGTAGGGCTGGATTCCGCAACCAATTATGTATCTGGTTTATCCAAACAAGACACAGACAATTTTTATTTGCCGCAGGAAACCCTGCAAAGCAAAGATTTCCAAACATCACTGGATACGTATCTGTCAAAAGATCGTAAAATCATGAAAATCGAAGTCATTTTAAAAGCCAATCCTTATTCAAATCAAGCGCTGAACCAAGTAGATGAGATTAAACAAACCGTACAGCGTGTGACAAAGGGAACAAAATTAGAAAATGCACAGATTGCTGTTGGAGGGGTTACGAGCAATAATACTGATACAAAAACAATGTCAGATCAGGATTACTCCAAAACGGTTGTGTATATGTTAGTGGCGATTTCGATTGTATTGGTGTTCTTATTCCGCTCAATCCTGATGCCAGCTTATATTATCGGCTCCTTGCTTTTAACATTCTACACAACAATGGGAATCAATGAAGCAATCTATGTGAATCTTCTTGGATTCCCTGGAATCAATTGGGTCGTTCCATTTTTTGGTTTTGTTATCTTGATTGCATTAGGAGTAGATTACAGTATCTTCCTCATGGAGAGATTTAATGAGTATCAGGGCGTTACAATTGCTGAAGCCATGCTAGAGGCGATGAAGAAGATGGGAACTGTTATTATTTCAGCGGCCATTATTTTAGGAGGAACATTTGCGGCAATGATGCCTTCTGGTATGTTGTCCTTGCTGCAAATCGCAAGCATTGTTTTGGTCGGATTATTCCTGTATGCCTTCATTATTCTCCCTCTCTTTATACCAGTCATGGTCAAGAATTTTGGAAAAGCAAACTGGTGGCCTTTTAAAAGACCGAGTAATAGATAGTCAACAGAAGAAAAAAATATAAAAGTCTCAACAGCTTTTATTAGAATATCTTATGTCGCATTTAGTAACATACATGGGGGGTTACAAGATGGATAATAGAAATTATAGATGGAGCAATAAACAAATAAGAAACCATGTAGAGGTACTTGATGAAGAAAAAAATCCTCATATTATCCTAAAAAACGCAACCTATTTAAATACCTATTTGCATCAATGGTTAGTTGCGAATATTTGGATATACGAAGATCGTATTGTTTATGTTGGAGAGAATCTTCCTGAAAACTTAAATGGATATGAGGTCATTGATTGTCAGGGGCAATATTTAGGAAACCCGAACGGGAATCCTCTCCCATTCATTGGAGAGATGAAAGTGAGGTCGGATACGGAGTAGCTTCTGCTACTTTACGTATCCGACTTTTTGTTCACTTCACCATACCATATGTATACGATTAAAAGTTGTTAAATAGATGTTTTTCCATATTTTTGATATACTGTATATATGAGTTAAAAACAGATTGTTCACGCAAGAACCTGTGTCTACAACGTCCATTATCATATCGTATGGTCTGTAAAATACAGACGAACGGTTCTCTCAAGGGAAATTGAAACCGATATGAAGAATATGTTTCAAGAAATTGCCGGAGATAAAGGATTTGAGGTTGTTATGGTTGAAGTCGGAGACCAAGATCATGTTCATGTTTTTGCTTCCGCGCATCCTAAAATTGCACCTTCTTATATCATGAAGATGTTAAAAGGGATTTCTGCTCGTAAATTGTTTCTTCTTCATCCTGAATTGAAACAAAAACTAGGGAAAGGACACTTAGGGAACAGTAGTTTTTATATCGAAACTGTTGGTTCGATTAGCGAGGATGTCATTCAGGCGTATATTGCCATGCAATCGAAGGGAGGTGACTAAGTTGATTCGTGCCTCGTATTTTGTGTGTAAGCCGAATCATGAAACGAATATCATTCTATCTCATTTGACCTATGCTGCTAGAAAGTTATGGAATGTAGCTAATTATGAAAAGCGGAACTGGTGTAAAGAAGACGGTACACCTTTCCCGAATTGG
>NZ_AUMR01000052.1 GCF_000430785.1 Ectobacillus panaciterrae DSM 19096 | reverse complement strand
ATTCCTCCTACCATTAAACAGAAACGAGAAGCGATTCTTCGTACCGTTCGAACATTTGGCAAATGGATCCGCATCAATCGAATCTATCTAGAAGATGTTTATATCGATGTGCGTGCTCTGACAGAAGGATGCAAGCCATCCAATTGGCAATATCAGAAGAGCAACCGTCTGGATGAAAACTTACGGAAGGCAACCCTGCTTCGTGACAACTATGCATGTCAAATGTGTGGAAAGAACGGGTGCCGTTTAGAAGCGCATCACATTCATCCTAAACGATTACAAGGTGCTGACAGCATTTATAATCTCATCACCCTGTGTCAGGCCTGTCATCAGGATGTGACAAACAAAGAACTGGATTATAAGGAAGCTTTATATGCCAAAATCAACGGAAGACAAGTGTATACAAGAGATGCGCAGCATGTGATGCAAGGGAAACAGTATTTGCGTGAGGAGTTAGAAGGTATTGCGCCTGTTTTTCTTACAACAGGCGGGGACACAGCCAATAAACGAATCGACTGGGATATTCCCAAGTCACATAGTAATGACGCCATTGTCATTACCGGTCTAAAGGTAAAATCTACGCAATGTGAGATAAAGGATTGGCTCATCAAGCCCCTGCGAAGAAGGAGCCGGGCAAGGAGGGAAGAAGTGTCTGGATTCCGTCATCGTGATGTTGTACGTTATACGAAACGAAATGGAGAAACATATGACGCATATATCACAGCTCTCTATCCGGAGAAAAGGCAATGTAATATGACCACGACAGATGGTAAGATTCTAAAGCGTTATGGATTGAAACCTGTAACGTTAATCTGGAGGTTTCAAAACATATATTGGTTCTAAAAAATAAAATGAGAGAGGAGGACTGGTTGACTTGAGATGGTTTTATATGTTTTTATACATTTCAAATTAACCAGGGAAACCATGATACACGAGAAAAAAGATAAGTTTCCGGCAAACTTTTTATGGGGCTCTGCTTCTGCAGCCTATCAAGTAGAGGGAGCGTGGGATAAGGACGGAAAGGGTCCTTCTGTATGGGATGTTTACACGAAGGTTCCGGGAACGACGTACGAGAATACAAATGGCGACGTAGCAGTCGATCACTATAATCGTTATAAAGAAGATGTTGCGCTCATGGCGGAAATGGGACTGAAAGCATACCGCTTTTCCGTCGCCTGGAGCCGCATTTATCCGGAAGGAAGAGGAGAAGTAAACGAAAAAGGACTACAGTTTTACGACGATTTAATTAATGAGCTATTGAAGTACGGTATTGAACCGATTATCACGCTGTACCATTGGGATGTTCCGCAAGCGTTGCTGGATGCATACGGCGCATGGGAGTCCCGTGAAATCATTGAAGACTTCAATCAATACTGCATCACTGTGTATAAGCGCTACGGCGATCGCGTGAAATATTGGGTTACATTGAACGAACAAAACATATTTATAGGATTAGGGTACCGTTCAGGTATTCATCCGCCCGGAGTTAAAGATTTAAAGCGCATGTATGAAGCGAATCATATCGCGAATCTCGCCAATGCGAAAGCGATTCAATCCTTCAGAAAGTACGTGCCGGACGGTAAAATCGGACCGAGCTTTGCCTATTCGCCGAACTATGCGTTGACATGCTGTCCTAATGATGTATTAGCATTTGAAAACGCAGAAGACCTAAGCAACAATTGGTGGATGGATGTGTACGCTTGGGGCAAGTATCCAAAAGCTGCTTGGAATTATTTAGAAAAGAACGGGTTAATACCAACTGTTCATGAGGGAGATTTTGAATTGCTTGCAGCTGGGAAGCCAGATTTTATGGGTGTAAACTATTATCGTACGACAACTGTGGAAATGAATCCTTTGGACGGTGTCGGTGAAGCGAAAATGAACACAACGGGTAAAAAGGGAACAACAAAGGAAAGCGGCGTGCCGGGCGTCTATAAAACGAAGCGTAATCCGCATCTGGAAGCGACGAACTGGGACTGGGAAATCGACCCGCAAGGCCTTCGCGTCGGCATGCGCCGCATCGAGAGCCGTTACGGCTTGCCGATTTTGATTACGGAAAATGGTCTCGGTGAATTCGATAAACTTGAAGAGGACGAAGCAATCAACGACGATTACCGCATCGCATATTTGCGCGCGCATATCGAAGCATGTCAAGATGCCATCAGCGACGGCGTGGAACTGCTTGGATACTGCACATGGTCGTTCACGGACTTGTTGAGTTGGCTAAACGGCTATCAAAAACGATACGGATTCGTGTATGTGGACCGTGACGAGCACGACGAAAAGGAACTGCGCAGATTGAAAAAGAAAAGCTTTTATTGGTATAAAAATGTCATTGCGACAAACGGTGAGCAACTATAGATTTCCAGTATAGGGGCGAAGGGAATGAAGCGGTATATCTCTTTTGATATCGGCGGCACGGATATTAAATACGCGGTTTTGGATGAGACGGGAACTTTCCTCGATAAAGGAAAGTTTCCTTCCGACCGAAATAGCGGACAAACGATCCTGGACGGCTTAATTGAAAAGGCGAAAGAGTATGAAAATCTGGCCGGCGTCGCTCTCAGCGTGCCAGGCTTCGTGAACTGCTTCAGCGGCTATATCGAATTCGGCGGATCCATCGAGGATTTTAACGGATTCAACATCAAAGAGTATCTGGAAGAAAAACTGAACCTTCCCGTGAGCGCCGAAAATGATGTGAACTGTGTGGCTCTCGCTGAAAAATGGAAAGGAAACGCGCAAAACGAAACGGACTTTCTCTGTATGACAATTGGAACCGGAGTGGGCGGAGCTTGTTATTTAAACGACAAGCTGTATCGCGGATCCTCCTTTATGGCAGGGGAGTTCGGCTTCATGATTACGCAAGGGCTGCAAAACAACACAACGAACGAAAACATCCTGAGCCGTACGGGTTCAATGCTGAGTTTACGTGAGAAGTATGCGAAGTATAAAGGATTGTCCGTTGAACAAGTAACGGGACTAGACGTATTTCAAGCATATGAAGCGGGAGATCCGCACGCCCGTCATGAAATGAACCTGTTTTTTGACAGCTTATCTATTGCCATCTACAATCTTTTCTTCATCCTGAATCCAAATAAAATTTTGCTTGGCGGTGCGGTAAGTCAGCGTGATGATTTATTTACGGAGTTGGAATGGCGGGTAAAACGATTAGATACGTTCGGTAAAAATATTCCGGTTGAACGCTGCTATTTCATGAATGATGCCGGTGTATTGGGAGCGTTGTATCATCACTTGCAGCTGTATCCGGTAGAAGCAGGGAAATAAGAGTATGGACCTCGCATGTAATGTGCGGGTTTTTTTTAGTGGGGAGATATCATCCGGAGACGTGCAGAAGCGGTTCAACCTTTGTAGTGGTTCATGCAAGGGCAAACCAGAGAGAAGAAGCATACAATATTCCCTTTTGGTTGCACATAGCACATAGAAATGTCAAAATTATAGTTCACTCATATATAATTTTCTTCCAATCGGAAAATAAATAGTGTGAAAATCGGGAAAGAGAAGCAGAGGATTTCATGTTGGTTTGTTCGGCAGTTAAAAGTGAATCTATAAAAAAACAGGTTGCAGTACGCTGCAACCTGTTTTTTCATTTGTTATTTTACGCCTATCGCGTCAAAAGCTTGTTTTACAGATGCTACTTCCGCTGAGCTGGAACCGTATAGATCAGCCGCAGCTTGCACAAGCGAAGCGCGCGCTTGGCTGAACGTGGCGGAAGACGTGAGATAGGACGTGTTGGCGCGGTAGAAGATGGCGCCCATTTTGTCCCGGCCTACGCCGGAAACGTTCACGCCGTAGTGAGTGCCTCCTTCAGCCAGCAAATAGGCTGCCTTATTGATGATACCGCTGTTTGTATGAACGCCGCCGTTATCCTGTGAGCCTGTATAGCGCTTGGAATAGTGATCCGGATCGCCGTATTTTGCAGGATCGCTCATGGAGCGAAGAGCATCGCCTGAAGTTCTAGGCGTGTAAATATCCTCACCAATCTCATAATCTGGTTTATTATTATTATAAAATTCTACCAGTGTTCCGAAAATATCAGAAAGTGCTTCGTTTAAGGCGCCTGATTCATTTTGATAAATCAGGTTGGAGGACTTTTCAGTTACCGCATGCGTCAGTTCATGCGCAACAACGTCAAGTCCGCCGGAAAGGGCTATGAATGTCATTCCGTCACCGTCGCCGTATACCATTTGCGAACCGTCCCAGAAGGCGTTGTTATAGCTTATACTGTAGTGAACAGTCGACTTTAAGGCAGCGCCTTTATTATCATAGGAGTTTCGGTTAAACACATTTTTGTAGTAGTCATATACTTTACCTGCGTAGAAATGAGCGTCTACGGCTGCTTTGTCATAAGAGGCATTTAAAACAGCGTCTGAATCCGCCCATAGCATCCCCGGAAGACGCGTTCTGTTTCGGGCATTATATGTAAAGACGCCTTGACCTCTCGTATTATCCTGAAGGTAATAAATGGAACCAGATTTTGTCATGTTCAGTGTTTTCTTATCGCCAAGCACCCCTGTTCCTGTGCCGGTTGCGTTCGTGCCAGTTGCAGTATCGATTTTATTGAATTTGTTCAGAACCTTGCCTGTGGCCGCTTCAATGAAATATTCATAGTTCCCAGGTTCCGGGCTGAGGAAATGCAGGTTTACATGATATGCGTATACAGCTTCTGAGCCGTTTGCGTATACGACTAACTCCGTTGCCGGCTTTGTGTCATAGTCTGGTGTAAATCCTAAATCCTGCTCGGCAATCGCGATGGCCTTCTGCGCTCCGACGCCGTTGTTCTTTACTTTTAACGCCTCTTTCTTGTCCAAATCTCCTACCGCTGTACCTGAAACAACAGTCAGCACGCCCTTATCGTTCACGTGAGCCACTTGTGTGGAACCCCATACAGGAACACCGTTAAACACTTGCTGGAGATGCATGATAGTCGTGTTTCGCTGATCCTTCTCTGTGCGAATCAATTGGAATGAATGTTCTGCTGGTTCTCCAAGCTTGTATTCTTCTTTCTTTTGATTGAAGTAGTCCATCACGATTGCTTCAGGCGGTTTTGCAGAAGGAGAAGTGAGTTGACCGGAAACGAATTCCGGAGTCCCAATTGTTTCATTGAATTTTTTTGTAGAGAGTACATTAGGTGCAAGGTTTGAAGAAGAGTCAGCAGCAAAAACAGCAGATCCCATCATGCTTAGAGCAAGTCCCATCGCAACTGTAAAGCGTATATGTTTCTTTTTCACTCATAAGCCTCCTGAAATATGTAATATACGGCAAGATTATCTTATGCTGCAAGTAGATAAATAAAGATGAAAACAATTCTATGATTTTATACAAATAACGATAGAATTAGCGGTAAAGAGAGAGAAGCCTGTACAGAAGTTTGCTTTTTTTTGCAGAAAGATAGCGACAGATAGAGAATGAAAAACAGAATCGCGATATAGCGATTCTGTTATTTGTGCAGAATGGGGTCCGCCCCAACGCCAGCAAATATCTACATCATTCCATCGATGTACCTTTCTTCTTTTCGCTAAATCGTTGCCATAGCAACCGAACGATTAGCAAGATCGCAAAAGATAATACTTCTTCTAGGATATGTGAATAATCTGAAGAGAGAACAATCTTACGGGCGAGCGCAAGTAAGACAATGCTCATCAGACGATTCGGCGAAAGAGTTCGAAATAACTCCAGAAGCTCATAGACGACTAGTATAGAAAATATATCATCTACAATGGGATGATAATCAGTAAGTATGGATTCTGGCTGGAAAATGAGTTTGCTCCACTTTATGGTGAACCCAATAATACCCAAAACCAGCACAGACAAAAAGATTACAACAATTGCCCGTTGTACGAATAATAGTGTCTTCTTTGCTGCACTAATTAACAAATTTTTGTCCATGTTACATCCCATGCTGCACATAGCCAGAGTGTTACTGCCTTGCGCCCCTTCACAAATGTTTTAATGTATTTTTCCCTTTTGCTCCGTTTTGCTATTAGTGTATGCCAGTTTTTTCTGAAAAATATTGTATAGTAAAATTGAAAATTTTGCAGGATAAGTAAAAGACACGGCGAATGTATATAGAGTTTATGAGAAAGTCGCCGTGCATGAAAAATGTATATGTCTATGGTAAAATAGGACATAAAGAAGAAGTGGGTGAAACAATGACAGTAACATTTTATACATATCCGAAATGCGGAACGTGCCAAAAGGCAAAGAAATGGTTAGATGTGAACAACGTTGCGTATGAAACTGTTCACCTTGTGGAGGCGCCGCCGTCTAAAGAGGAATTGAAGCAGCTGCATGCAAACAGCGAATTGGAGCTGAAAAAGTTTTTTAACACAAGCGGCATGAAATACCGTGAGCTTGGATTAAAGGATAAACTGAAAGCGATGAGTGAAGATGAGATGCTGGAATTGCTCGCGTCTGACGGCATGCTGATTAAGCGGCCGATCGTCACGGATAACAGTAAAGTAACAGCAGGCTTCAACGAAGAACAATTTGCAAAGATGTGGTTATAATACAGGAGAAGTACCAATTAGGTATTTACATAATATTACATTCATATGGAGGGGACTTACATGAGCATTCCTAAAGAATTACGCTATTCAGAAGAACACGAATGGTTAAAAGTTGACGGCAACAAAGTGGTTATCGGTATTACAGATTTCGCACAGCACGAGCTTGGCGATATCGTATTCGTGGAGCTTCCAGAAGCTGGCGCAGAGGTGAAAGCGAACGAGCCGTTTGGCAGCGTTGAGTCTGTAAAAACAGTTTCTGAGCTATATGCACCTGTAAGCGGCAAGGTTTTAGAAGTGAACACTGAATTAGGCGACAGCCCTGAGCTTGTAAACGAATCTCCGTACGAAAAAGCATGGATGATTGTAGTAGAAGCTTCCGACGCGAGCGAAATCGAAAACTTAATGTCTGCAGAGCAATACGAAGAAATGACAAATCAAGATTAATGAAGAAGAGACAGCTCCCATAGCTGTCTCTTTTTTTGTCAGTACAACAAATACCGTTTGCGGATTTCCAAAAAACCTTCCAATTCACTCTGCCACTTCGTTTCCATTTCTTCTAAAGATTTGCCTTCGTTGATGCCTTGGCGAATCCAGCCGTTGCCTGCAAGCTGATCGAAGAAGGAAATACCGCTGAAAGTATTTTGGATATAAGGGAAATTTTGCGATTAGTTTATCAAATGTTATTGCGTAATTCAAAGTATTCTTCATGAAATTTCATTTCTATTATAATAAGAAGTAAGTCATAGTAGTTTAAAAAGAAAAGGGAAATTTAATAAAAAAAAGCTCCATTGGATTTGCATTGCAAAAAACAAACAGGAAACAACACGTAAAGAAAGAATATACTATATACTAAAGTTGTATTATAGTCCAAATAGTCAGGTGATGCCCAATGACAGAAGTGGAAAAAGTGATAATTGTGGAAGGGAAATCCGACAAGAAAAAGATTGAAACGCTTATCAAGGAGCCGGTGGCAATTGTGTGCACAAATGGCACGATCAGCTTATCGAAACTTGACGAGATGATTGAGCAATTTTTTGATAAAGAAGTATATATACTCGTAGATGCAGATGAGTCTGGCGAGAAGCTTCGTAAACAATTTAAGCGTGAGTTTCCGCAGGCCGAGCATTTATACATCGATCGGGCGTACCGGGAAGTAGCTACTGCTCCTGTGCAGCATCTGGCGAGTGTGTTATTAGGAGCGGACATTGACATTTATACAGAATATTTGTAGCAAGGATGGGTAAAATGGTTGATTTGACAGGAAACGAAGTTATCGAGCGAGTAAAACATGATGAACTGACTGTTGTATATGTATACACGCCGCTTTGCGGGACGTGCCAAGTAGCCAAGAAAATGCTAACAGTCACAGAAGCAGCTTTGCCGAATTTGCATATTGGCATGATTGATTTAAATTATGCACCGCACTTGGCGGCAGATTATGAAATTGAAAGTGTTCCGTGCTTGCTTGTATTTCAGCGTGGCGAAATAATAAAACGAATTTATGCATTTCAGTCTGTAGAGTATTTGTATTATGAGCTGAAGCCCCTTGTGTCGTAATTATACCTCGACATATTTCTTGGGAAATATAGGAGACTGACACAGCATTTGTCGAGCGAATATACAAGGAACACCTCGTACAAAAGTGGAAAATATATAGCAATCATTGTACGGGAGTGATTGAGATGAAGCTCTACCCTTCGTTAGCGGCTTTTGTTCACTATGCAAATACACAGGACCATGTAATTCCTTTGCTTCCTATTCAAGAAAGAATTGTATGCGTGCAGTTTCGTGAAGAGTGCTGTACGCTTCGTCTTTCGAGACAAGGCTTACAAGTCTCGAAAGAAATGTACGGAACGGATATACTGCATTTGAAAGAAGAGGAAGACTTGCAACAGCTTGTAACGGGAGCGGTCCGGCTGCAGGTATTGCTGCGAAGAAGAAGAGGAGAGTATAAGGGAACGTATCGAACTCTTCTTTTGCTGGAATCTTTATTCCACATATGCAAGCCTTTTGAAATGGGAGCGTAGTTCTAAAAAGTGCAAATGCTGCACTTTTTTTTTTTGAAAGATAAATGATAGTAATGAAAAGAATCTATATATTAAGTGAATAAAAAATCGTCTTTTGATAGTGGGGCGAGATCATCCGGCGACATGCAGAAGCGGTTAAATCTTTGTAGCGGTTCATGCAAGGGTAAACCAGAGAGAAGAAGCATACCATACTCCCTTTTGGTTGCACGTAGCACATGGACATGTCGAATAATTCACTCATATATAAAAAATATTATTTTTTTGTTGACATTATAATCCGTGATTGGTAGAATTCAAAACATGTAATGCAACATTATTCATATACAATAAATCAGGCAAACGTGTCTGATTTTCTCTTATCAAGAGAGGTGGAGGGACTGCGCCCTGTGAAGCCCGGCAACCGTCAACAAATGTTGAAATGGTGCCAATTCCTGCAAAGCGAATGCTTTGAGAGATGAGAGAAAGGCTTCTTGACGACTGTTCAAAACCTTTCTGCTCATGCGCAGAAAGGTTTTTTTTATGTAATGAACAAGCTGCGGCGAGCAGCTGTTGTAACTCGATATTTATAATCTAAGCGAGGTGAAAAGTCATGATTTTACTGGAAAAGGTTCAAAAAATTTATCGTGCTAAGCATGGCGATGTAGCGGCTGTGCAGGATGCAAATTTAGAAATTCGTCAAGGTGAAATTTTTGGGATTATCGGATACAGCGGGGCGGGAAAAAGTTCGTTAATTCGTATGCTGAATCAGCTTGAAAAGCCGACGTCCGGCCGCATCACAATCGGAGGCCGTGTCATTTCAGCAATTACTGGAAAAGAATTGCGGGAAGCACGTCAAGAAATAGGCATGATTTTTCAGCACTTTAATCTGCTTTGGTCACGTACAGTTCGTGAAAACATTGCATTTCCTTTAGAAATTGCGGGAGTAAGAAAGGAAGAGCGTCAAGAGCGCGTAGATGAATTGATTCGTCTCGTTGGATTGGAAGGAAGAGAAGATGCCTATCCATCTCAGCTGAGCGGCGGACAGAAGCAGCGTGTCGGGATTGCTCGTGCGCTTGCTAACGATCCGAAGGTGTTGTTGTGCGATGAAGCAACGTCGGCGCTTGACCCGGAAACAACGGATCAAATTTTAGATTTATTGCTTGATATCAACGCGCGTCTCGGTTTAACGATTGTCCTGATTACACATGAAATGCATGTAATCCAAAAGATTTGTGATCGCGTGGCAGTCATGGAAAAGGGAAGCATTGTGGAAATGGGTGATGTTTTGGAGGTGTTCCGTAATCCGAAGCAAGAAATTACGAAGCGCTTCGTGAAGAAAATTACCGACTCTATAGATACAAACGAAGCGATTGAACATTTGACTGAGAAGTATCCAAGCGGTCAAGTAGTGCGATTGAAGTTTATCGGAGAATCTATTGAGCAGCCGTTTATTTATGAGTTGATCCGCAAGAGCAATATCGAAGTGAATATTTTGCAAGGGAAAATTTCACAAACACCGAATGGCTCATACGGCAATTTAATTGTACAACTGAACGGTCCTGCAGAAGAAATTGAAAAGGCGATTTCCTTTATGGAGCAGCAGCAGGTAGAGATGGAGGTGATTGCACATGCATAATTTATTTCCTAATGTAGATTGGACAGCGATGGGACAAGCGGTATGGGAAACGTTGTACATGACAATTATCTCCGCAGCTGCGACATTTGTTCTTGGATTATTGTTAGGGCTGTTATTATTTATGACTTCTAAGGACAACCTATGGGAGAACAAAGCAGTGAATAAGGTAATTGGAGCATTTGTGAATATTTTTCGTTCTATTCCATTCATCATCCTGATTATCTTATTGATTCCATTCACAAAGCTCCTTGTCGGTACAATGCTGGGCGTAAATGCGGCACTTCCTGCTTTGATTATAGGAGCGGCTCCTTTTTATGGCCGTTTGGTAGAAATTGCGCTTCGTGAGATTGATAAAGGCGTAGTCGAAGCTGCAAAAGCAATGGGAGCTACAACAAGTACAATCATTTTTAAAGTATTAATTCTAGAATCACTGCCTGCACTTGTTTCAGGTATTACGGTTACAACTATCGCGCTTGTCGGTTATACTGCCATGGCAGGTGTTGTCGGAGCCGGCGGGCTTGGAACATTAGCCTATTTAGAAGGGTTTCAGCGCTCGAATAACGATATTACATTCGTAGCAACTGTACTTGTTCTTATCATTGTCTTTATTATGCAATGGATAGGGGATATGATTACCACTCGAATCGATAAACGATAAAAGATTTAGCGATAAAAGCTTTAGCGCTAACAGCGCTGGAGCTCTTATAACTATATAATTCAAAATATTTCTAAAAAGGGAGTTGTCAGATACGATGAAGAAACTGTTATTGTCTGCTATCGTAGCTATGTTTGTATTCGCACTCGCAGCCTGCGGAGGAAAACAACAAGGAGATAAATTAGTAATTGGTGCGTCTAACGTGCCTCATGCTGAAATTCTTGAACAAGCAAAACCGATTCTAGCGAAAAAAGGAATTGATTTGGAAATTAGAAAGTTCCAAGATTATATTTTGCCAAACAAAGCGTTAGCTGATAAAGAAATAGATGCAAACTACTTCCAGCATATTCCTTACCTAGAGAAGGAAGAAGCGGAAAAAGGATATAAGCTTGCTAATGCTGGTAAAGTTCATATCGAGCCGCTAGGTATTTATTCTAAAAAATATAAAAGCTTAAAAGATTTGCCAAACGGTGCAATGGTTGTTATGAGCAACAACGTGGCGGAGCGCGGCCGTATGTTAGCTGTATTGCAATCACAAGGAATTCTTAAGCTTAAGGATGGCGTAGACATTACGAAAGCTACTTTAAACGATATTGCAGAAAATCCAAAGAACTTAAAATTTAAAACAGATATTGACCCAGGTTTGTTGCCACAAATATACAAAAATAACGAAGGCGATGCTATATTTATCAATGCAAACTATGCAATTGATGCAGGATTAAATCCAACAAAAGATGCAATCGCAATCGAATCTGCTTCTTCTCCATATGCGAACATTATTGCCGTTCGTAAAGGTGATGAAAACAGAAAAGATATTAAAGAGCTTATGAATGTGCTTCATTCTAAAGAGATTCAAGACTTTATTAAAGAAAAATACAAAGGTGCTGTTCTTCCTGTCAGCGAATAAGAACAAAAAAGATCCCAAACCAGTTCAGTTTGGGATCTTTTTTTGTTTTTATATTGGGATTTGTTAGGATTAGCTTTAAACTGATGAGGGGAAAATCTTTTTACTAACTTTCTCCGTCATCATAGAAATATTTCTCTTTTTTCTATAATTATGTACAATAAAACAAACAAGATACGAAGGAGATAAAAGTATGACAAGCGGAATTGGAAAAATACGTGCGGCTTTACAAGGGCTTTCGCCGAAGCTGCGCAGCATTGCCGAGCATATTGTGGAGCATCCGCAGGACGTAGTGCATAAATCCATTACCGAGCTTGCCGAGATAACAAACAGTTCAGAAGCAACTATTTTCCGACTGTGCAAACAGCTCGGCTATCAAGGTTTTCAAGATTTGAAGATTTCTCTTGCACAAGAAATCGTGCGTACGCCGGTTCAAAACATTCATGAAGAATTATCGCCGGAAGACGATGTGAAGACGATTGCCAATAAGGTGTTTCAGGCGCATATCACAGGATTATATGATACCCTTTCACTTATAAACAGCGGAATGCTGGATCAAGCTATTACGCTCTTGACGAACGCTTCGCGCATCGAATTTTATGGAGGAGGCGGCTCAGGCATTATAGCGGAGGATGCGTACCACAAATTCATGCGGACAGGTATTCCATGCATTGCACACGGAGATTCTCATTTTCAAATCATGGGAGCAGGTCTCCTCCCGAAAGGAGCTGTGGTTGTTGGTATTTCCCATTCCGGCAGCAATAAGGAATTATTGGAAGCTTTAAAGGTTGCAAAGAGTAAAGGAGCGGCTATTATTGCAATTACAAGCTACAAAAAATCAGCTCTCAGTCAATTTGCTGATGTTACCCTTTATACGTCTACAAGAGAAACGGAAATTCGGACAGAAGCAAGCTCTTCCCGCCTTGCGCAGCTCGGATTATTGGATACGCTCTTCGTTGGCGTTTCGTTAAAACGGCAGGAAGAAACGCTTCAAAACCTGCTGACAATTCGGGAAGTAATCTCCATGAAACGGCTGTAAAAGCAGTGCAGGGCGCACTGCTTTTTCTTTTTGTTCTTTCTGTATGGAATTATTGTGAATAAGCATAAGGATTTTAAACGAGATGAAAAAAATTTTCTTCATTTATATTGATTAATGGAAAAATATTTTATATACTTTTTATGAAAGCGCTTTATATCACTTTCTTCTTATTAACTCATACTTATTACAGAAACGTTTTTGGATTATATTTCAACATGAGGGGGAGATGAAGCATGACTACTAGGGGGAACGTCATCGGGGTAGATATCGGAACAACGAGCACTAAGGCTGTCATATTTGGTGAGCGCGGCAAAGTAATCGCTTCGCATGCAGTCGATTATCCGATTATTAAGCCTCATCCGGATTGGGCCGAGCAGGATCCGGATTTAATTTTTTCAGCGGTCGTTGAAAGCATAAGCATTGCCATTCAAAATGCAAATATACTTCCGCATGATATACTTGCGCTCGGCTTCAGCACAGCGATGCACTCGTTGATAGCCGTAGACCAATCGGGGCAGCCTCTTACCCGTTCCATCATATGGGCAGACAATCGGAGCGTTAAGCAGGCAGACCGCCTTTTAAAGGATATGAATGGCCTCGAAGTTTATAAACGTACGGGAACGCCGATTCACCCGATGTCTCCTCTTCCGAAGCTTCTTTGGATGAAGGAGGAAGCGCCGGAGCTTTTCCAGCGTGCTTACAAATTCATATCCATTAAGGAGTATGTGCAATATCAGCTATATTCCACTTATATTGTTGATCATTCTATCGCTTCGGCAACCGGGCTGCTTCGCCTTGATACGCTTGATTGGGACGAAGAAGTATTGCAGCTTGTCGGTATTTCACGCGATCATTTGTCCGATCCTGTTCCGACGACTCACATTTTAATAGGCATGAAACAAGAGTTTGCGAACAAAATGGGAGTTTCCCCGGATACGCCGTTTGTGGTAGGTGCAAGCGATGGCGTACTTGCAAATGTCGGTGTAGGTGCTATATCTCCGGGTGAAGCAGCCATCACAATCGGTACGAGCGGGGCAGTTCGAACTATTTCTCCTGTTCAAAAAACGGATGAGAAAGGACGAACCTTCTGTTACGCGCTTACGGACAACCATTGGGTGATTGGCGGTCCAACGAACAATGGAGGCATCTTACTGCGTTGGCTACGCGATGAATTCGGCAGTCCGGAGCGAGAGGTGGCTAGAAAACTCGGCATCGATCCGTACGAGCTGCTTACGCAATACGCTGAAAAAGTGCCGGCTGGCTCGGAGGGATTGATTTTCCTTCCATTCTTGTCAGGTGAACGCGCCCCTTATTGGAACGCAAACGCGCGCGGTACATTTTTCGGACTGAGTCTTCATCATAAGCGTGAGCACTTTATTCGCTCTGTTATGGAAGGCGTCTGCATGAGCGTGTACGCAGTAGCGCTTGCGATTCGTGATTTGACAGGTCCTATTCAGGAAATTCGCGTATCCGGCGGCTTTGCGAAATCGCCGTTCTGGCGGCAAATGCTGTCTGATATGACAGGGAAAGAACTGCTCGTGCCGGAGAGTCACGAAGCCTCCGCTTTAGGAGCGGCGGCAGTAGCATTATATGCGATTGGAGAAATCGATTCTTTGGAACGGATCAAGGATTGGATTGAAATTAAGCATCATCATGTACCGAACAAAGAAAACACGTCTGTATACTTAGAACTGTTTTATATGTACGAACGGTTATATAACTGTTTGAAAGATGAATTTGATGCAATTGCGGCATTTCAACGTAAATTATAGGGGGATTATATGATGGGGATTGTAATTGTTGTTGCGGCAGTCATTGTACTGTTACTTTTAATTACTGTGGCGAAGCTTCACCCGTTTGTTTCTCTGATCTTGACGGCGGTTGGTGTGGGATTGGCAATGGGAATGCCTCTTACAACGATTGCGCCGGATAAGCCGGGCATTATAGATTCTATTAAAGCAGGTCTTGGCAACACATTAGGTTTTTTGGCAATCGTGCTGGCTCTAGGTACAATGCTTGGAAAAATGATGGCGGAGTCAGGCGGCGCGGAGCGTATTGCAAAAACGCTTATTAACCGCTTCGGCCAAAAAAATGTTCACTGGGCAATGATGTTTGTTGCGTTTTTAGTAGGAATTCCGGTATTCTTCCAAGTCGGTTTTGTATTATTGGTTCCGTTGGTATTTACAATCGCAATGGAAACAGGAATTTCTCTTATTGCAATTGGAATTCCGCTTGTAGCAGGTCTTTCCGTTGTACACGGCCTTGTTCCTCCGCATCCGGCTGCGATGGCTGCCGTAGGTATCTTTAAGGCAGATGTAGGGATCACTATTTTATATTCTTTAATCGTTGGTCTTCCAACAGCCATTATTGCAGGTCCGCTTTACGGAAAATGGATCAGCAAGCGTCTTCCTAAAAAAGAGGTACCGGCAGAAATCGCTTCCCAGCTTGTGCTGCATAAAGAAGCGAAGGATCTTCCGGGCTTCGGAATCACGCTGTTTACGATTTTATTTCCTGTTATCTTAATGTTAAGTGCATCTATTTCAGATGTAACACTTGATAAAACAACGCAGCTTGCAAAAGCATTAAAATTCATTGGGGATCCAATTGCAGCGCTTTTAGTTGCAACGATCTTTTCTTTCTTCAGCCTTGGCTATGTACGCGGCTTCTCTAAAGATAAGGTGCAGCAATTCGCGAATGATTGCTTAGGTCCTGTAGCGAGCATCTTGCTTATCATCGGTGCTGGAGGCGCGTTTAACAAAGTATTATTAGATTCTGGTATCGGTACACAAATTGCTGAGTTTGCCAAGCATTCGAGCATCTCCCCTATTTTATTGGGATGGGGAATTGCGGCACTTATCCGTGTAGCGACAGGGTCTGCAACTGTATCCATGATGACAGCGGCAGGAATAGTAGCGCCGATTGCCGCTACTATTCCAGGAACGAATGTGGAGCTGCTTGTATTGGCGACAGGTGCAGGCTCCTTAATCCTGTCTCACCTGAATGACTCCGGTTTCTGGTTAATTAAGGAATACTTCGGTATGACTGTAAAAGAAACGTTATTGACATGGACTGCAATGGAAACAATCATTTCTGTTGTGGCACTGGGATTGATCTCTCTACTAAATTTATTTGTATAAGATAGGAGTTAGATAATAATGAAACTAGGATTAGTCGGTTTAGGAAAAATGGGATTTCCGTTGGCAGAGCATCTTTATGAAGACGGCTACGAAGTCGTAGCATACGACGTAAATGAGGAGCTTACAGACAAAGCGGCAAGCCTCGGTATTTCATCAGCGAGCACTTTGGAAGAAATGGTATCCAAGCTTTCCTCGCCGCGCGTCATTTGGGTGATGGTTCCCGCAGGGCAAATCGTCGATGACGTCCTTGCAACATTGTATCCAATGCTTGAAAAAAACGACATTATTATAGAAGGAGGCAACTCCTTCTATAAAGATTCCCTTCGTCGTGCCGAAGAGGCTGAAAAGTTTGGGGTTCATTACATGGATGTCGGCACTTCCGGCGGTACGGAGGGTGCGCGTCACGGCGCATGTCTAATGATCGGCGGAGACAAAGATGTATTCGTAGATCTTGAACCGTTGTTCAAAGATTTAGCGCTTGAAGGAGGCTATTCTTATGCTGGTAAAGCGGGCAGTGGACATTTCTTGAAAATGGTGCACAACGGTATTGAATACGGCATGATGCAGGCGATTGCAGAAGGATTTGAAGTGCTGGACAAAAGCGGCTTTGACTTTGACTACCAAGAAGTAGCGCGCGTATGGTCACATGGTTCCGTAATTCGAAGCTGGCTCATGGAACTCACAGAACGCGCTTTTGCAGAAGACCCTCGCTTAGACGGCATTAAAGGCGTTATGCAATCTTCTGGAGAAGGAAAATGGACAGTTGAAACGGCGCTCGAGCTGCAAGCTTCTGCACCAGTTATCGCAATGTCTCTATTCATGCGTTATCGTTCTCTTGAACAAGATACGTTCCACGGCAAAGTCGTGGCAGCGCTTCGCAACCAGTTTGGCGGACATGCGGTTGTGGAAAACGACTAATCATTATAAAGCACCTGCAGAAGCAGGTGCTTGTTTTTTTACCCCTATTAATTGCACACCTATATATGAGTGAATGATAAATTCGACATGTCCATGTGCTAGGTGCAACCAAAAGGGAGTATTGCATGCTTTTCTCTCTGGTTTACCCTTGCATGAACCAAAGGTTTGACCGCTTCTGCACGTCTTTTGATCTCTCACCACTATCAACGTTTTTTTTATTCACTTGTATATAGTAAAAACAAAAGAAGGCTGATGAAAATTTACCCTTTTGCTTTATAATAGGAAAAAATGTAGATAATATTGAGCGTGAAGCTTTCTGAAGGGTAATGTGTGAAAATATTGTTACATTTTTCTGCGGTTTGATATATCTTTTTATTTGATATAAAATAAGAATGAGAATAAAATGAGAATGAGAAAGTTTTCAGTTAGATTTTGAATTCATATAGAGAAAACTGGAGGTATTGTAATGGCTGGTTCTACTTTAACAATCAAGGATTTACATGTATCCATCGATGGCAAAGAAATTTTAAAGGGTGTTAACCTGGAAGTGAAGGGCGGAGAAATCCATGCAATTATGGGTCCGAACGGAACAGGGAAATCCACTTTATCTTCTGCGATCATGGGTCATCCAAAATATGAAGTAACGTCTGGAAGCATTACGCTTGATGGAGAAGATGTATTGGAAATGGAAGTTGACGAACGCGCTCGCGCAGGTCTGTTCTTGGCAATGCAATATCCAAGCGAAATCAGCGGTGTTACAAATGCAGACTTCTTGCGTTCTGCAATGAACGCACGCCGTGAAGAAGGCGATGAAATTTCCCTTATGAAGTTCATCCGTACATTGGACAAAAATATGGACTTCTTGGAAATGGATTCTGCAATGGCACAGCGTTACTTGAATGAAGGTTTCTCCGGCGGTGAGAAGAAGCGTAACGAAATTCTTCAATTAATGATGATTCAGCCTAAGCTGGCGATCTTGGACGAAATCGATTCCGGTCTTGATATCGACGCATTAAAGGTTGTATCGAAAGGTATCAATGAAATGCGCGGCGAAAGTTTCGGCTGCTTAATCATCACGCACTATCAGCGCCTATTAAACTACATCACGCCTGACCATGTGCATGTAATGATGAACGGACGCGTTGTAAAATCTGGCGGTGCTGAGCTTGCACACCGTTTAGAAGCAGAAGGCTATGACTGGATTAAGAAAGAACTAGGCATCGAAGACGAAGCAGAGCAAGAAGCGTAAGCGAGGAGGATACACATGACAATCGGTACATTACCATTCGATCAAGATTATATTCGTCAGTTGGCGAGCAATGAGGCTGCTTGGTTGACGGAATTCCGCTTACAAGCTCTTGCGCAAGTTGAAAACCTTCCTATGCCAAAGCCTGATAAAACGAAAATTGATAAGTGGGACTTCGTCGGCACAGGCCGTGCATCCAAGCAAGAGCCTGTACGCTCCCTTGAAGAGCTTCCGGAAGACGTGAAGAAGCTGTTTACTGAAGAAACGAAAAACGTATTGGTGCAGCGCAGCGGCACGCCTGCTTTCGTTGCATTGTCTGAAGAAGCAAAGGCAAAAGGCGTTATCTTTACAGACATCGTAACAGCAGCGAGCGAGCATAGCGAGCTTGTGCAAAAATACTTGATGAAGGACGGCGTGAAGGTAGATGAGCATCGCCTGACAGCTCTTCATGCAGCCCTTATCAACGGCGGTGCGTTCGTATACGTTCCGAAAAACGTTGTACTTGAAACCCCGCTTCAAGCAGTGTACGTAATTGACGGTGAAGAAGCAAACGTATATAACCATGTACTTGTGGTTGCGGATGCAAACAGCGCCTTCACATATGTAGAAAACTATGTAGCGAACGAAACAACAACAGGTGTAGCGAACATTGTGGCGGAAGTGATTTTAGAGCAAGGCGCACAAGTGAAATTCGGTGCGGTTGACCTTCTTGCGAAGAACATGACAACTTATGTGAACCGCCGCGGTACAGTAGGACGCGATGGTCGCTTAGAGTGGGCATTAGGCTTGATGAACGATGGAGATACAATCTCTGAAAACATCACGAACTTAGTGGGCGACGGTTCTTTCGCTGATACGAAAACAGTAACAATCGGCCGCGGAGAGCAAACACAAAACTTCACAACGAAGGTTGTTCATTTTGGCAAGAACTCTGAAGGCTTTATCTTAAAGCACGGTGTACAAAAAGGAAGCGCAACATCCATTTTCAACGGTATCGGCAAAATCGAGCATGGCGCTTCCAAATCTAACGCCCAACAAACATCTCGCGTTCTAATGTTGAATGATAAGGCACGCGGAGATGCAAACCCGATTCTTCTTATCGATGAAGATGATGTAATGGCAGGGCATGCTGCATCTGTAGGTCGCGTAGATCCTACTCAACTATACTATCTCATGAGCCGCGGCATTCCGAAGTTCGAAGCGGAGCGTCTTGTAATTCACGGATTCCTTGCACCTGTAGTAAATGAGCTTCCGATTGAAGGAGTTAAAGCGCAGCTCGTTGCGGTAATCGAAAGGAAAGTTCGCTAATGGATATTCAAGAAATACGCAAACAGTTTCCGATCTTGCATCAACAAGTAAACGGCAAACAACTTGTATATTTGGATAATGCAGCAACTTCTCAAAAGCCGATCAAAGTAATTGAAGCTTTGGATCAATACTATAGACAATATAATTCAAACGTACACCGCGGTGTTCATACGCTCGGTACAAAAGCGACCGATGCGTATGAAGGCGCACGCGACAAAGTTCGTAAATTCATCAATGCCCGCTCGATTGAAGAGGTTGTGTTCACTCGCGGTACGACAACGGCGCTTAACATGATTGCAAGCAGCTACGGTATGGATCATGTAAAGGAAGGCGATGAAATCGTCATTTCTTACATGGAGCACCATTCCAACATTATCCCATGGCAGCAGGTTGCAAAGAAAAAAGGTGCGACATTGAAATATCTTCCTCTTCAAGAGGACGGCACAATTTCCCTTGAAGATGCGGAAAAAACAATTACACCTAACACAAAAATCGTTTCTGTTATGTATGTATCCAACGTACTCGGAACGATCAACCCGGTAAAAGAGCTTGCGAAAATCGCTCATAAAAATGGGGCGATCATGGTTGTGGACGGAGCGCAAAGCGCTCCTCACATGAAAGTAGATGTACAGGATTTGGACTGCGACTTCTACGCATTATCCAGCCATAAAATGTGCGGACCTACCGGAGTAGGTGTAATGTACGGGAAAAAGGAAATTCTAGAAAATATGGAGCCGGCGGAATTCGGCGGCGAAATGATTGACTTTGTGGACTTATACGAATCTACGTGGAAAGAGCTGCCTTGGAAGTTTGAAGCAGGAACACCGATTATCGGCGGTGCTATCGGACTTGGCGCGGCAATTGATTTCCTTGAAGAAATCGGCATGGATAACATCGAAAAGCATGAGCATGAATTGGCGCAATATGCGATGGAGCGTATGTCAACAATTGAAGGCATCACAATCTATGGTCCAAAACATCGCGCTGGTCTTGTGACATTCAATATCGAAGATGTACATCCGCATGATGTTGCGACTGTTCTGGATGTAGAAGGAATTGCGGTTCGTGCTGGTCACCACTGTGCACAGCCATTAATGAAATGGCTGAAAGCATCGGCGACAGCACGCGCAAGCTTCTATTTATACAATACGAAGGACGAGATCGACACATTTGTTGAATCACTAGTCAAAACAAAGGAGTATTTCACAAATGTCTTTTAATAACCTCGATGCATTATATCGTCAAGTCATTATGGATCACTACAAGAAACCGCGCAATCGCGGTGTTTTGGAGAATGACAGCGTAACTGTGAACTTGAATAACCCGACTTGCGGCGACCGCATTCAACTTACGATGAAAGTAGAAGAGGGCGTTGTAAAGGATGCAAAGTTCGAAGGGGAAGGCTGCTCTATTTCCATGTCCTCTGCATCCATGATGACGCAAGCGGTAAAAGGAAAGAAAATTGAAGAAGCGTTAAAGCTTTCTAAAGTTTTCTCTGACATGATGCAAGGTAAAGAGTATGACGACAGCGTAGATTTAGGAGATATTGAAGCATTACAAGGCGTATCAAAGTTTCCAGCCCGCATTAAATGCGCAACATTAGCGTGGAAGGCGATGGAAAAAGGTTTAAACGAGAAGCAGTAATGCTTTAGAAGGAGGGAAAACGAAATGGCGAAACAACTGCCTGATATTGGCGATTATAAATATGGTTTTAAAGATAAGGACGTTTCTATTTTCCGTGCGCAGCGCGGTTTAACAAAAGAAATCGTAGAAGAAATCTCCCGCATGAAGGGTGAGCCGCAGTGGATGCTCGACTTCCGCTTAAAGTCTCTAGATCACTTCTACAAACTGCCTATGCCGCAATGGGGCGGAGATCTTTCTGACTTAAGTTTTGATGAAATTACGTATTACGTAAAGCCGTCTGAGAAGTCCGAACGTTCTTGGGATGAAGTGCCGGATGAAATCAAAGCGACATTTGACAAGCTTGGTATTCCGGAAGCGGAACAGAAATATCTTGCGGGCGTATCCGCTCAGTACGAATCTGAAGTTGTATACCACAACATGAAGGAAGACTTAGAAGAGCTGGGTGTTGTATTTAAAGATACAGACAGCGCATTGAAAGAAAACGAGGACATTTTCCGTGAACACTTCGGAAAAGTCATTCCTCCGACAGATAACAAATTCGCGGCGTTAAACTCTGCAGTTTGGTCCGGCGGTTCTTTCATCTACGTTCCAAAAGGAGTAAAGGTTGATACACCGCTGCAAGCGTATTTCCGTATTAACTCCGAAAACATGGGACAGTTTGAGCGTACGTTAATCATCGTAGACGAAGGTGCACATGTTCACTACGTAGAAGGCTGTACGGCTCCTGTTTATACAACAAACTCTCTTCACAGCGCAGTAGTAGAAATCATCATCAAGAAAGATGCATATTGCCGTTACACAACAATTCAAAACTGGGCGAACAACGTTTACAACCTAGTTACGAAGCGTGCCGTGTGTGAAGCGAACGCTACAATGGAATGGATTGACGGAAATATCGGTTCTAAGCTTACAATGAAATATCCTGCAGTTATCTTAAAAGGCGAAGGTGCGCGCGGTTTAACGCTGTCTATCGCAATTGCCGGCAAAGGACAGCATCAGGATGCAGGTGCAAAAATGATTCACCTTGCGCCAAATACATCTTCTACCATCGTATCGAAGTCTATTGCGAAGCACGGCGGTAAAGTAACATACCGCGGTATCGTTCAATTCGGCCGTAAAGCTGAAGGCTCCCGCTCGAACATCGAGTGCGATACGTTAATTATGGATAATCAATCCACTTCTGATACGATTCCGTACAACGAGATTATGAACGACAATATCTCCCTTGAGCACGAAGCAAAAGTATCAAAAGTATCCGAAGAGCAGCTATTCTACCTTATGAGCCGCGGCATTTCTGAGCAAGAAGCGACAGAAATGATCGTAATGGGCTTCATCGAGCCATTCACGCGCGAGCTTCCGATGGAATATGCAGTAGAAATGAACCGTCTGATTAAGTTTGAAATGGAAGGTTCTATTGGCTAATTTTTTCTATACAAAAAGGGTCTGCTTTAGCGGGCCCTTCTTTGTATTGTGGTAAAATTGTTTTAGGTTTCTTATAATGAAGTTCTTACAAACAACATACTTTAGAAATAATACAATTCTTCAAACAGGTTTCTTTCTCTTGACCTCGTATTTAAGAATGTACAAGCTTTTGGACAAACTCGTGATGAGAGGAGTAGGTTTTTCTGAAGAAAGATGAGAATATTACGATTCACCTGTATCATACGAATGATTTACATAGCCATTTTGAAAATTGGAAGCCAATCTCTCATTTTATGCGCCAAGAGAAAGAACGCCATATAAAGAATGGAGAGAACGTGTTCATACTGGACATCGGCGATCATCTGGATAGATTTCATGTTATTTCAGAAGCAACCGCTGGAAAAGGAAACGTAAAGCTTTTAAATGAAGCTGGCTACGACTATATTACAATCGGCAACAATGAAGGAATCACGCTTGCCAAAGAGGATTTGGACCATCTGTATGATGAAGCTGCATTTCCAGTTCTTATTGCCAACTTATTTTATCCGGATGGTACGCGGCCGCGTTGGGTAAAACCGTATGAGATTCAAGTATTGCCTGAAGGAATCAAGCTTGCGTTTATAGGCGTTACAGTAGAGTATCCGGATTTTTATTCCCAGCTTGGCTGGAAAATCACCGATCCGGTTGCGGCATTAGAGGAGTGTTTAGCGGAGGTGCGGGAACAAGCTGATGTCGTTATCCTTCTCTCACATCTGGGCCGTACCGCAGATGAGTATGTAGCGGAGCATTATGATATAGATGTGATTCTTGGTGCACATACGCATCACTTTTTCGAGAGCGGATTGCTGGTGCAAGATACGCTGCTATGCTGTGTAGGCAAGTGGGGACAGTATGTAGGACATGTAAAGCTGTATATAGATAAGAATACAAAAAGAGCTGTGCAAAAAAATGCCCGCGCGATCTCCGCAACTCTGCTTGGCGGCTATACAAAAGAGGAAGATATTTTGGATGTGCTGCAAGCAGAAAGCGAACACATTATGAAAGAACAAGTTTTAGAACTAAAGGAAAATTTAGAAATGGATTGGTTTTCCGAAACGGCTTTTGCGAATCTGCTGGCCTCTTCTTTAAAAGATTGGTGCGGGGCGGAAATTGGAATGGTGAACGCTGGTGTTTTGCTTGAATCGCTGCCAAAAGGTCCCGTTACAAGAGGAGATATACACCGCATTTGTCCGCATCCGATTAATCCGTGCAAGCTTCTTATAAAAGGAAAAACATTGCGTGAGGTCATTATAAAAGCGCGGCGCCCGCAAACGGAACTGCTTGAAGTGAAGGGACTCGGCTTCCGCGGCAAGGTGATGGGAAAGATGATTTATGAAGGCGTCGAAGTGATTCCAGATACGATTCCCGGAAACAAGCTGCTGCTGAAGGAAGTGCTTATAAACGGAGAGCCGCTGGAACCGGAACGTCTCTATTCTGTCGGCACCATCGATATGTTTACGTTCGGCTATATCTATCCTGAATTGACGACAGTACAGGAAAAGCATTATTTTATGCCAGAGCTGTTAAGAGATGTCTTGCAAGACAAACTCGTTCGAATGAGTACTTCTGTAAAGTCGTAACACACAGTTTTTCCTCTTCATACAGATAGAGGGAGAGGAGTGTGAAGAAGTATGATGGCTTTAGAACCGATTATAATTGAAGGACATACATTTTTAGCAGTAAGCGTACAGCTGCCAAAAACGAACCTATTGGCCGTAATGAGCGATAAAGGATATATTATGTGCGGTGCCCTCGATGTGGCGCTTTTAAATGAAAAGCTGAAGGATCGCGGCATTATTGCAGGGAGAGCTGTAGGCGTGCGTACAATCGAGCAGCTTCTTGATGCGCCGTTAGAGTCCGTCACATATGAAGCGGAACATCTCGGCATAACAGCTGGTACTATCGGCAGAGACGCATTGTTGAAAATGATTTAGATATTGTCCCCCTCTCTTGCATACATATGGAGTAAGAAGGGGGGATTTTTTTGCGCACATTTCGTACATCACGCTTTCGGCGAGGGCCGCTCCCGTTTCGGCATGTGTTAGCCATTTCATTTTTTATTTTTTTAATTTTAACAATTCAAGGACTGTGGATTATTAACAAAAGCATTGAACCGACGCTGATGACATATGCAAAGATGGAAACGAATCGTCTTGCTACGCTTATCATTACGAAGGCAGTAAACGAAGAAGTTAAAAAAGGGTTTCAAGTCGACAAACTGATTACAGCGCAAACAGATAATCAAGGCAGTGTTTCTGCTATTGATGTCAATGCGGAGATTGTCAATTCAATCTCTACTTCCATTACTGCATCCGTAGAGAAGTATTTAAACATGGCAGAGCGAGGAGAAACAGAGAAGCTTGGCATTCATGGCGATTCGAACATCAATCTAGCTAAGAATCTAAAGAATGACGGAGTTCTATTTGCCGTCCCGCTTGGGCAAATTACAAAGAATGCATTAATAGGAAATTTAGGACCGAAAATTCCCGTATCTTTTACAACAATTGGGCATGTACGTACGAATGTCAAGCCTAATATAAAAGCATACGGCATTAATACTACAGCGGTAGAAGTTTTAGTGGAAGTAGAGGTGACCATGCAGGTTATCATCCCATTTGAGACAAAGGAAACAGTTGTCAAAACAGATGTGCCAGTTGCGCTTCATGTTATTCAAGGAAAAGTTCCGGATTATTATAACGGCGGAAAAGAAGGAGCGAGTCCCGCTCTGCCTGCACCAAAAAAGAACTGAGCACGGTTCCCGTGCTCAGCTTCTTATTTCCTTTTTTGCAAGCGCTCTTGCCGCTCCCAGTTTGCCAGATGGATATACGGATCATATGCCCACTCTGTATAGCCATTATCTTTATACATTCCATAGTGCAGATGCGGAGGGAATTTGCCGGATGTGCCGGGAGGACCGTATCCTGTGCTTCCTACAAAGCCGATGACTTTGCCTGGTTCCACAATTTGGCCTACCTGCACTTCCTTTGAGAATCCGCCTAAATGGGCGTAGTAATGATAGTTGTTTTGTAAATCGCGGATGCCGATGCGCCAGCCGCCAAGACGATTCCATCCCTTTAATTCAATAATGCCATAGCAAGTGGCACGAACCGGCACTCCGTATCCGGCAAAAATGTCTGTTCCCTCATGCATGCGCCGTCCGCCGAAGCTCCGGCGGGCCCCGAATGTGCTGCGGTAGCTGTGCGTGCTGTAAATCGGCATTGGGAATGCGTTTCCTTCAATATCGATCCGGCCGTAATGCTTGTACATTCTCGCAAAGCCTGTAATTATTTCGACTGTTTTTGCCCGTTTGTAATGTTCCCACAGCATAATTTTAATGTGGTCACGGTCGTTTCCGAAATGACTCAGGATGGTGGCCATTGTGTAAAGAACATCCCTATCGTTTGTTTGATCTGCGTAGCCGTCACCATCGCCGTCTAAGCCGATACCCCCAAATAGTCCTATTGTGTATGGATTTTTGTCATTCGTATTGGGGTTGATAAGTCCGCTCCATATTTCCGGCTTGAAATAAATAGAGATTACACCGTTTTCTTTTTTAGGTATATCCCGCCTTACCGCGCGTACATTTCGCTCATATTGATCAACTGCTGCATAATATTCCCAAGGTACGAACGAGATTGCTTCCATTTCTTTATATAAAGCCATTCTTTCTTTATAGACAGCTTGCGGATCATACTGCCCGTAAACAGTTTGCGGGTCAAACTCTTTATAAATCAAATGCTCATCATATTCTCCGTATACTTTTCCCAAAGGGAGAAGCAAACTAATGCAGATGAGAAGGAACAGTTTTTTTAACACAGAATAATCTCCTTTCCAAGGCGTTGCTATCTATAGTGTGAGATTTACACGCTATTTCATAATAGTAAATGAATGGTAAAATGCTATAATTGAGCATTTCCTTTTGTTTCTCTGCAATATATATGTTAAAGTGGAAGAAGTGAAACGAGCTATTCTAGAGTGCGGAGTGATTAATATGACAAAAGCAACTGAGCATATGCGTAAACCGGAATGGTTGAAAATCAAATTGAATACGAATGAAAATTATAACGATTTAAAACGTATGATGCGGTCTGAGAAGCTGCATACGGTATGTGAGGAAGCAAAGTGTCCGAATATTCATGAGTGCTGGGCCGTTCGACGCACAGCTACGTTCATGATTTTAGGCGATACTTGTACACGTGCCTGCCGTTTCTGTGCCGTGAAAACGGGCTTGCCGACAGAGCTTGACCTGCAAGAGCCGGAGCGCGTGGCAGATTCTGTTGTAGACATGAATTTAAAGCACGTCGTCATTACAGCAGTAGCACGTGATGATTTAAAAGACGGAGGTGCCGGTGTATTCGCTGAAACTGTTCGTGCAGTACGCCGTAAAAATCCATTCACATCCATCGAAGTTCTTCCGTCTGATATGGGCGGCGTATACGAAAACCTGAAAATGCTGATGGATGCACGCCCGGATATTTTAAACCATAATATTGAAACGGTTCGCCGCTTATCAGACCGCGTTCGCGCAAGAGCGAAGTATGACCGTTCTCTTGAATTTTTGCGCCGCGCGAAAGAAATGCAGCCGGACATTCCGACGAAATCCAGCATCATGATTGGTCTTGGCGAAACGAAAGAAGAGATTATTGAAGCAATGGATGATTTGCGTGCAAACAACGTAAATATCCTTACGCTTGGACAATACTTGCAGCCTTCTAAAAAGCATTTGCCGGTTGTAAAGTACTGGACGCCTGCCGAGTTCGCGGAGCTGAAGGAGATTGCATTAAGCAAAGGCTTCAGTCACTGTGAAGCTGGCCCGCTCGTTCGTTCTTCTTACCATGCAGATGAGCAAGTAAAATCCGCGCAAGAAAACAGCGTCCAAGCTAACTAAGCTTTCGATTCGAAAAACAAGCAGCTGATTACTCAGCTGCTTGTTCATTTATTGATCATGTTGTGCATGGTGTCACTTTGCTGATTGTTAATATGTGGATTTTTTTGCATTTCTGTAATAAGCATATCAAGCGTTTGTGTATACTCTTTGTCGTTGAGTCTGCCGGATTTTAGTCCTTCCATTTGAGACATAAGCTTTGTTTCTGTAGATACGTATACGTGATAGTAGCTTGGTACGACCGAAAGTGCGGTCTTTTTCACTTGGTCTGCAACGAGCTTCGGATCCGTTGTATTGGCGCGATATACAACAAAGATTTCATCGTCTGTTACAAGTGTAGCGGCATCTGTTACGTCAGGCAGTTTTACTTCCAGGTCGGTAATGATATTCGCAAGGTTTCCGCGATTTACATAAGCAATGCGGCTCGTATCATTCGCGCTTGTCACATTGCTTTTTTGCATACGGGAATAACCCATTTTCGTTGTGCTGTAATCTGCATTGCGTTTACCTGTCAGCGGTTTTCTTTCATAAATGTCCTTTTTATTGGAAAGAAGGACGCTGCTTCCCTCTTCTTGTTTAAGGACATCTTTTTTCTTCACTGCAGCGGCATTGTTCGCTTGGCATGCCGTGAGCAACGAGAAACTGGAGATTATCACAGCCAGAAATTTTCTCAATGGTTCCACCTCCTTATCCTTATCATTTGTCATGAGGGACTTTTTCAACTTAGAAATTGTTGGCTGCCCTTCTTTGTGATAGGATTAGGATAATACTGTTCAGAAAGGAATTTGCGGAAGATGGAAAAGCATGAGGTGAAGAAAAACGTTTTTGTAAATAATATGTGCTATGAAATCGTACAGGAGTACCGCAATGGTTTTAACGAGGAAGCGTTTAAAGATCGCTATGCGGAAATTTTAAATAAATATGATTACATTGTAGGGGACTGGGGCTACAACCAGCTTCGCCTTCGAGGTTTTTTTGATGATCAGAATCAGCGTGCCACCTATGACACACGCATCAGCACGTTATCGGAGTATTTATACGAATTCTGTAATTTCGGATGTGCGCATTTTGTCCTGAAAAAGGTGAAAAAATAAAGCGTGCAAGCTTAGCTTGCACGCTTTATTTTGTAAGGATAAGTAAGTCTAAAGTTTTAAGATGTTTCTAAACGGCTCCGCTTTTCTTGGTGTCCAGCTCCGCCGGCTAGGTGCTGCCACCAGAGAACCTCCGCCGCATAAGATGAAACTTCATCTGTGGAGGTGTTTTTCCTCCACAGATGTTAGTTGAATCAATCGGGCTCTTAGCGTCCGTTTGTCTACCTTGTCTAAACATCTAAGTTACGGACGCTTAGAGCGGGATAAAGGCAAAAAACGCCTTTAAGGGCGGAGAACCTCTGGTTCTGCACCTCGAAGGCTGCGCTTTTCTTAGATCACTTCATACAAGAACAAACGAAGCTCTTCCGCTGTTTCCTCATCCAGGTTATAAGCGAATTCTAAATAGCCAGGTTCGTCCAAATCATCCTTACCGATAATGGCGAATTTGTTTCTTAGAATATCAAGAACCAATACTTTGCCGTAATAGCGGTCAGAGAACATCAATGCCAAGTCATGGCGCTGACTTTCCCCCATAAAGCTTATGAAACGCGTTTGTGTTGCAATCGTATCATCATACAGAAAAAAACGTTCTCCCATATTTCCCCGCTCCTTTAGATGTTTAAGTTTAGGTAAGGCTTATGATCTAAATGATGGTGCGCTTTTACGTAGCGCACTGTTTTTGTTTTGGCGCGCATAACGATGGAGTGTGTCTCTACCAAGTTTCCTCCAAGGAACTTTACTCCTTCTAACATTTCGCCAGAGGATACACCTGTTGCTGCGAAAATTGCGTCATCGCCTGCTACTAAGTCTTCCATGTGCAGAAGCTGGCGAGGATCTTCAAGGCCCATGCGGCGGCAGCGTACTTCCTCCTCTTCATTCATGGGAACGAGGCGAGCCTGCATTTCTCCGCCTAAGCATTTTAAAGCAGCGGCAGAAATTACGCCTTCCGGTGCGCCGCCGGTGCCGACAAATAAATCAATGCCTGTCCATTGCAGCGCCGTTGCGATAGAAGCACCCACGTCGCCGTCTCCAAACAGCTTTACGCGTGCTCCTTTGGCACGAATGCGGTCGATTAGTTCTTGATGGCGATCGCGCTCCTGAATGATAACCGTTAAATCACGAATACGCTTATTGTTTGCTTCTGCTACAATTTCAATTGTTGTTTCAATCGGATCATCCAAGCTGATTTTCCCAGCCGCGTTCGGCCCGACTGCGATTTTTTCCATATACATATCCGGTGCATGCAGCAAATTGCCTTTATCCGCGATAGCGATAACAGCCATTGCGTTCGCATGTCCCTTTGCGACAATATTTGTACCTTCCAACGGATCAACAGCAATATCCACTTCCGGTCCGTTGCCTGTCCCTAATTTTTCTCCAATATACAGCATCGGCGCTTCATCAAGCTCGCCTTCTCCGATAACGACTGTTCCAGCCATGTTCACAGAATCAAACATGGTACGCATGGCGGTTGTAGCTGCATCGTCTGCTTCATTTTTCTTGCCACGTCCCATCCATTGAGCAGAAGCAAGAGCAGCGGCTTCTGTTACCCGAACAATTTCTAACGCTAGTTCACGATCCAAAATGACATTCCTCCAATTTCAGAAATCCAACCATTACAACTATAACAGAGAAAAAAGAAAAGGGGAATTTGGAAAATAGTCGATTTTTTACTGGTAAAGAAGTACAATAAGGATGAAAGTTTATTGAAAGTGCTTTAATTTCCAGTTAGAGGGTGACGATATGTACTTTGTTGATCGCAGAAAAATTGAGCAAACACTGCAATGCTTAGAACAAGCAACAGAAGTATTCTTATCTACGGAAGAATATGCAACACCAATAGAAAAATATGCATTAGAGCGTATCGCTCATTTAATGGTAGACTCTGTTTTGGATGTCGGGAATGCGATGATTGATGGATTTATTATGCGCGATCCAGGCAGCTATGAAGACATCATCGAGATTTTGATGGATGAAAAGGTCGTTGATGCACAAGAAGGAGAACAATTGAAAACGATTGTGCGTCTGCGAAAAGTACTTGTGCAAGATTATATTCAAATGCAGCACGAACAAGTGTTAGATACATTAAAAGAACACATCGCCACGATTCAAGCATATCCTGCCTGTATTCGTCGCTATCTTGAGCAAGAGCTCGGTCCTGTATCCGCGTTCACGAATTCATAAGAACAAGTGAATAAAAAAACCGTTGATAGTGGGGAGAGATCATCCGGCGACGTGCGGAAGCGGTTAAACCTTTCGTTTCATGCAAGGGTAAACCAGAGAGAAGAAGCATATCATACTTCCTTTTTGTTACACATAGCACATGGAAATGTCGAAATTATCATTCACTCATATATAGCTGGTGAGCTAGACATGCCCCAGGTTTTGCAATTCCTTATTCTGGAAAAAACGCTTTGTGCCAAAGCGTTTTTTTCTGTTTACAAACAGGTTATTATAAAAAGAGAGCATACATACAAAGGAGCATCAAATTATGAAAAAATATAAAGCATATTTAATTGATTTGGACGGAACTATGTACCGGGGCGAAGAGAAAATTGAAGAGGCAAGCGATTTCGTGAAGGTATTAGCGGAAAACAATATTCCCTACTTATTTGTCACAAATAACTCTTCCCGCAAGCCGGAGCAGGTTGCGGGGAAGCTGATGAGTCTCGATATTCCCGCAACACCGGAGCATATCTTCACGACAAGCATGGCGACTGCTAACTATATTTACGAGCGTAATCCGAACGCTTCAATTTACATGATTGGGGAAGAAGGGCTGCAAGCGGCTTTGGAAGAGAAAGGATTTACGTTTGACGATGAAAACCCGGATTATGTGATTATGGGGATTGACCGTGAAATTACGTATGAAAAGCTTGCGAAGGCTTGTTTGGCTGTGCGGCGCGGCGCAGTTTTCATTTCCACAAACGGAGATATTGCACTTCCGACTGAGCGGGGCTTGATGCCGGGCAACGGGTCTTTAACCTCGGTAGTAGCGGTTTCTACACAAGTGCAGCCCGTTTTTATAGGCAAGCCGGAGTCCATCATTATGGAGCAAGCTCTGAAGGTAATCGGCATCGGTAAGGAAGATACGTTAATGGTGGGAGATAACTACGACACGGACATTTTGGCAGGTATTGATGCAGGTATAGATACGCTCCTTGTGCATACGGGCGTGACAACACCGAAGAAGCTCACAGAATATAACACACAGCCTACTCATGTCATTCATTCTTTGACGGAGTGGCTGGAGAAGATATAAGGCGTAAAAAGCATGACGAATAAGCTGTCATGCTTTTTTTGATAAAAATGAGAGAAACCGGACAAAAACCACCCGATTCTTTTTAGATGGGCATAGTGCTCCTGCCGAGTATAGTAGCGGTCAAACCCTTCGCCCCTCCCTTGTGTCTTTTTACTAAACAGCTTTGTGCATCCTGCGAACAGAATGGAGAGAGCACGGAATTTTATACTTTCTTACTTTATAAAAAAGTTTTGATTCTGCACCTCGAAGGCTGCGCTTTTCTTGGTGTCCAGCTCCACCGGCAAGCTCCCGTCTGAAAAATAACCTTCCCCATTGTATTGCCAAAAAGCGGCTTTAATGGTGAAGAACATTTTCCAGAGGGAGCTGAACGAGCCGGTCCCGCTTTTCTTGGTGTCCAGCTCCGCCGGCTAGGTGCTGCCACCAGAGAACCTCCCCCATAAAGGCAAAAAGCGCCTTTTTGGGGGGAGAACCTCTGGTTCTGCACCTGAACGAGCCAGCTGCGCTTTTCTATTCTGAATGGGCCGCGCGATGCGCTAAGCGGCTTGATGCTGCAGCGGCGATGGCGCCTACAATATCATCAAGGAATGTGTGTACATAGCCTGTGGATTTATCATTTAAAAACTTTAAAATTCCCGGTTTTAGTTTATCGATATAACCAAAATTCGTAAAGCCGATGGAACCATATACGTTTACGATGGATAAAGCGATGACCTCATCAATGCCGTATAAGCCTTCATCACGCTTGACGATGCTTTGCAGCGGTTCCTCAAGCATGCCTTTTTCCGCAAGCATATCCAGCTGAATGCCTGTTATGAGAGCGTTTTGCACTTCACGTTTGGACAGTACCCGCTCCACATTATAGCGGCATTCTTCTATTGTTAAATTCGGGTGATATTTTTCCTGCAAGAAGTAGACGAGCTCTGCAATGTCCTCTATTTTTACGCTGCGCTGCTTCAGTAATTCCAGTGCTTTTTCTTCGATTTGGTTTCCTTTGTTCATCGTATCACCTTTTTTCTTTTTAATATTGTATACGTGAGACAGTCTTATTATGTGAGCGGGCTTGGAGCGAAAGGGCTATTAAAATCAAACCGCCCCTCATATATATAATAGCGGAGGTGGGCGCATGAAACACGAGCTGTTTGAGCACTATCAGATGCAAGTGAATGAGCTGTCTATGCTCGGCGGCTATCAAAGCTTTTGGATTCGCAACAAGGTGTACTTCCTCGTTCCTGTCGGCAAGTTTCAGGAGGAAGAGCTTGTTGAAATGAAAAAGCTCAGCGATTTTATGATGGAGCAGGGAGATTTGTCCATCGCTTCGTTTGTCCCAAACGTACAAGGATATTATGTAAGCGAAATTCAAAATACAAATTACTGCTTGCTGAGGGCTATGAGGCAAGCAGACAGACAGGCAGTAAGCGAAGGAAAAGAGCTTGCCTTGTTCCACCGCAGGGGCAGGCTGTATCCTGATGAAATTACTGAGCTGAGCCGTATCGGCGAATGGAGAGCGCTTTGGGAGAAACGCCTTGATCAGCTCGAAAAATTTTGGCAGGGGCGCCTTGCGAATCACCCTGTTACTTCATTCGAGAAATTGTTTATTGATTCCTTCCCTTATTACTTAGGATTAGCTGAAAATGCGATTCAATATGTAGTGGATACAGAGTTGGACGATGAACCGCAGCTCGCGGATGCGGCAACTATATGCCAGCAGCGGTTTACTCCTCAAACATGGCAGAGGACAAAGCGGCTGAAGGTGCCGGTTGAATGGGTGTATGATCATGCAAGCCGCGATTTGGCCGAGTGGATTCGTCATACATATGAAGAATCTGGAAATGAAGCCGAAGAAATCATCATGCAGTTTCTGCAGGACTATGAAAGCGAAGGTCCATTATCAGCATTCGGCTGGCGGCTTTTATTTGCCCGTCTGCTGTTTCCGCTGCGCTACTTTGAAACGGTAGAAGGCTATTATTTGAGCAGAAACGAAGAACAAAAAAGTATCTATCAAGATCATTTGGAAAAAATTATTAGTGAGGCTAAGCAAACTGAACAATTTTTAGGCGGTTTTTATAAGATGATTCGTCTTCCTATCGAGAAGCTGGGAATTCGAGAAATCGATTGGCTCAGCATATAAAAAAAGAGACCTGCTAAAGGTCTCTTTTCAATGCAGGCAAGGTGAGCGCTGCAATTAGAAAACTTGCTCTACTTCAATAACGCCAGGCACTTCTTCTAGAAGCGCGCGTTCGATACCTGCTTTTAATGTGATTGTAGAACTTGGGCAGCTGCCGCAAGCACCCATAAGGCGCAGCTTAACGATGCCTTCTTCAATATCTACCAATTCTACGTCTCCGCCGTCGCGAAGCAAGAACGGACGTAATTTATCTAATACTTCTTCAACTTGCTCAAACATTTGTTGGTTTTCCATTATTATCGACTCCTTTCCTCAATTTTATTATAATCAGTATAAGGAGAAAAATCTATTCTATACTACTGGCGTTTTTTAGTATATGCATCAGGACAACTCTTGGGGAGGGGAAAATATGGTGAAAATCAGTGTATACGGGGCAAAGGTGATTTGTGCCAGCTGTGTCGGGATGCCGTCTTCAGTTGAAACATTTGAATGGCTGCAGGCAGCGGTGGGCCGTAAATATCCGGAACATTCATTTCAGTTTGAATATATCGACATTTTCGAAGAGCAGACGGAAGAAGAGAAACGAGCATTTACGCAGCGCGTCATTGATGAGGATTTATTTTACCCGGTTGTGCTTGTGAATACAGAAATTGTCGGAGAAGGAAACCCGCGTTTGAAAGATGTATATGAAGAAATTGATAAATATTTGAAAGTGACCTGAGCAAGGTCACTTTCAAATATAAATAAGAAGCCTGTTCGTTAAACAGGCTTCTTATTTGAGCTGTGCTCTCTTATTGAAGAACGTTTTATATCCCAGCTGAACAAATAGCATAACCGTCAGAGAGGCACTTCCGGATAGCCCTAACATAATAGCGATTTGATATTCGATTGCGACTAGAGGGGAAACCCCGGATAAAATTTGCCCTGTCATCATCCCTGGCAAAGTGACAAGGCCCATTCCTACCATAGAGTTAATGGTCGGCATGATGGCCGCATCAAAAGCTTGCTTTACAACAGGACGGGCCGCTTGCTTCGGTGTTGCCCCAAGCATCAGCGCGCCTTCTATAGCACCCCGTTCTGTTTTCATTCCGTGTAAAAGCGTATGCGCTCCCAGTGAGATACCGGTCATTGCGCTGCCGATGATCATTCCTGTAATAGGAACAACGTATTGCGGGTCATACCAAGGTTTATGAGCTATGACAATAAAGATAAAGAACAGCAGCGGACCGAACGTACCCGCAACCATGGAAATGATGATGACATGCTTTAATGACTTTGTTAACCCTTGCTGCACTCTTTTAAAAACATTCAGAATAGCAAAAGTTTCAATTAAGATCATAATAAAAATGGTAGAAATCGGATTTTTATGATCGAATATGTAAGTTAAAACATAGGCGACAAGTACAAGCTGAATCGTCATGCGAAGCGTTGCGATGGTAATCTCTTTTTCGCGCGGAATGCCTATCCAACGCACAAGACCGATTAAAATGATAATGAAAATATAAGCGGCACCTAACTGCCAAATTTGTAATTCAATTACGCCCTTCACCTGGAAACTTCCTTTCTTACGGCGCCATGCTCTTTACTAATTTCCACCATATCATCTGCAGCTTCTTCTGCAAGGGTACGGGAATGAGTAATCATAATGACCGTGTTCTTCTTATCCTTTGCTTCTTTGATGAATTGTGTCATGACGATATGCGCAGTGTTCTCGTCCAGAGCAGAAGTAGGTTCGTCCAATAGAAATACAGCTGGATCCATCAGGAGCACGCGCGCCAAAGCAAGCCGCTGCTTTTCGCCGCCTGACAGCTGTTCTGCATTATCCTCTAATGATTTTTCCAAGTGAACGGTTTGCAGCGCACGATGCAGTTCTTTTTCATTTGCAGCGGATTTTTCGGAAAAGTATAAGCCCATCAGAAGGTTTTCCTTTACTGTTCCTTCAAAAATAGGAGGTGTTTGCCCGAGCATAACAACTTCTCTTCTGAGCTGTATAGGTGAGTATGAAGAAATTGGCTCTCCTCGATACAAGACTGTCCCGCTATCAGGTGAATGCATATCATTCAGCATTTTTAGCAGCGTCGTTTTGCCGCTTCCGCTTTCGCCGATTATGCATGTAACCTTTCCTTCTTGGATGGTAAGCTCAGGGATATGTAAAATATCTTTATAAGATACATTTTGCAGTGTAAACATGTCCAAACTTCCTTTCTGCGGCAGCTAGTGTTATGGTAACAAATACGGAACGAATGAGACAGAAACCTGCTTCACGGCACAAAAAGCTTCGCCGTCAGGCGAAGCTTTTCTTAAAAGATAAGAATTTATAAAATTCTGCGCTCTCCATTCTTTTGTATGTCGCAGTATGCGGCATACAAAAGAACAAGCCTATGTGCTTAGTAAAAAGACACAGGGAGAGTGTCTTAAAGGATTTGACCGCTACTATATTCTGCAGGTGCTCTACGCCCGTTTAAAAAGAATCGGACGGTTTTTCGCATTAACCGTTATGGTGTTTATACATCCAGAGGAGGCCTGATTTAAGTAAGCGAGGTACGCGTCCCATCAGAGCTTGGTTTGCGAGTAAACCGAAGCCATGTTTTTTGCCGAGAGATCCGAGAACACCTTTTAATTTGATAACAGGCAATTCTTCTGGAAGCTCTTCGTTGTTCCACCGCTTTTGCATAACAGATACAATTTGCTCTGCTTGTCCTTCTGCAAGTTGGGCTGAAGGTGCATGTGGAAGGCTTGCGCAATCGCCAAGCACGTATACATTTTCATATCCAGGGATATTGTGATATTTCGTTAAAATTACGCGCCCGCTGCTATCCTTCTCAACAGGCATCTGCTGCACAACTGTGCTCGCTTGAATGCCGGCAGTCCATACAATAGCATCACATGAAATAGCTTCCTCATGGTTGTACACAGCACGAGGCTCTACTTTCGTAATATTAGAATTTCGAATGATTGTGACACGGTTTTTTACAAACCAATCTTCTACATAATAGCTTAGCTTTTCCGGGAACATAGACAGGATGCGATCGCCTCTGTCAAATAGAAGGATGTTTAAGTCAGGACGGCTTTCACGAAGTTCGCTCGCAACTTCAACACCGCTTAAGCCTGCGCCGACGATACCGACTGTTGCATTTGGCGTTAAACCGTTCAATTGCTGATATGTGTGTCTTGATTTTCCAATGGATTGTACGCTGCAAGTGTATTCTTTCGCCCCAGGAACGTTGTGATATTTGTCTTCGCAGCCTAGGCCGATAATCAGATTGTCGTAAGCTACAGTTTCTCCGTGCTGTAACTCTATTAAATGAGCATCAAGGTCTATGTTAACAATCGTACCGTATTTAACGGAAAGACGCTGATGCTCCGGAAACGGAATGCGAATATGTGTCTCTGAAATAGTTCCGGCAACTAAGGCGTAATATTCTGTTTTAAAGCAGTGATATGGTACCTTATCAATAAGTGTGATTTGGACATCGTCCGGAAGGTTAGGAAGAAGACGCTGTAAGATTCTCATTCCACCGTATCCGCCACCGAGAATAACGAGGTGCTTCATGATGGATAGCTCCTTTGCATTTAGAATTAATCGCCTAATCATAAATTTGTTTATACAAAAAGTTTTTGAACTTTACCCATCAAGATTATAACGAATTCGTGAAAAAATAACAATGTATATCTGTACCTTTTCGAAAGATATATATGAAAAACAAAGAAGTTGACGAGCTTTATAAAACGGTTTACAGTAACGATAGTAGCGAGGTGAAAAAAGTGTTCAAGCCATTAATCGAATTTTGCGTAAGCAACTTGGCAAACGGATCGCAGCAAGCGCGTGCGGTGCTGGAAAAGGATCCGAATCTGGATGTAATTGAGTATGGCTGTCTCGGCTATTGCGGGGTTTGCTATGAGGGACCGTATGCGATGGTGAACGGAGAAGTAGTAACAGGCAGCACGCCGGATGAGCTGATTAAAAATATATATGATCATTTGGAAGAAAATCCGATGTTTTAAGCACTGCGCAGCAGTGCTTTTTCATTTGGAAAGAGTAAAAGACGAGCGATTGGAAAAATCTAAAAAGGACTATCATAACCGAGATGAACGTATATGAGCGTCCTTTGGAAACTATATATAACTGAATAAAAAAATCGTCTTTTTATAGTGGGGCGAGAGCATCCGGCGGCGTGCAGAAGCGGTCAAACCCTTGGTCCATGCAAGGGTAAACCAGAGAGAGGAAGTAAGTGCCCATGCCGTTTTGTTCGAAATAGCAAATGAAAACGTCGAAATTATAAATCATTTATATATAGGCGGCTTGTTTGGGCAGCGATCTTTGCGGGCTGGGCATTCAGACGTGTGGCAATTGCGGGAATGTTCATTTGAGGACACGCACGAAAGCAAAAAAAGAAAAGCCCTGGCAAGAGGACTTTTCTTTTTTATTATGAGAAACGGGGGATATTTCTATTGTGTTCCAAAATCACTCATTTTATACTTAGAACAATAAAAATTTTTGGAGTGGAAGCGAATGAAGCAATTTTCTTTTACGAAAATGCATGGGTTAGGAAACAATTATATTTATGTTAATCTATTTGAAGAGCAGTTAGAAGAAGATATGCTGCCGGAGTTAGCCCGCCAGGTATCTAATATTCATACAGGAATCGGCTCAGACGGCATGATCCTTGTTTGTCCGTCAGAAAATGCTCCTGTGAAAATGAGAATTTTTAATAAAGACGGCTCTGAAGCAAAAAGCTGCGGTAACGGCTTGCGCTGTGTAGCCAAGTATGCCTACGAGCATAAACTAGTGAATGATACAGTATTCTTAATTGATACGATATCTGGACCTGTTAAAGCCGAAGTAACAGAAGAAGCAGGGCGTGTTCGATACGTAACAATTGATATGGGGCAGCCGCGTCTGAAGCGCATCGATATACCGATGCTCGGGGAAGGCGAAGACCCATTCATTATTGAGCCGTTCTTGTTCAATGGAGAGCGCTATGATATCACGGCCGTTTCTATGGGAAATCCGCATGCGGTTATGTTTGTGGAGGATATTGAAAAAGCGCCGCTTACAACACTGGGCCCGGTACTGGAAACGCATGAATTGTTCCCGGAAAGTGTGAACGTAGAGTTTATTGAAGTGATAAACAGTACGGAAATGCATTTTCGCGTATGGGAAAGAGGATCAGGCGTAACACAAGCATGCGGTACAGGTGCGTGTGCGGCGGTTGTGGCTGCTGTTTTAAATGAGAAGATAGCTAAAGGCAGCGAGATTACGGTGCATCTTGCCGGGGGTGATCTATTTATTACGTGGACAGAAGATGGAAACGTATTGATGAAGGGCCCTGCTGAAACGATTTGCACTGGCATATACTACTATTAAGTCGCTCTGTTTGAGAGGGTATAAAGAAGAAGGTATAATGGAATAAGAAAGGAAGGTGTTTCTATGATTATTGTAACAGAACAAGCAGCTTACCAAATTCAAGATATGATTAAGCAAGCGGATGAAGGAGAGCAGTATGTGCGTCTTGCGGTGAAGGGAGGCGGCTGCAGCGGTCTTTCCTACGGCTTAGGTTTTGAACAAGAAGCTGGTGCAAACGATGATGTATTGGAATTTTACGGTGTAAAATTCGTCATTGATAAACAAGATGCGCCCATTTTAAAAGGCGTGAAAATCGACTATAAGGAGTCCATGCTTGGCGGCGGCTTTACGATCGACAATCCGAATGCCATCGCGACATGCGGGTGCGGCTCTTCTTTTAAAACGGCAACAAATGCAGGTACGCCGGAGCAGTGCTAACGCATACCCGTCAAATCAACGTTTTTAGTATCGAGATATGAGCGTTCAATCTTTTTTGTAAACAAATAGCGCATAAGTGTAGCGTAAGAACGAGGGCGGTAAATAACGCCTAAAATCTGCGCATACACAAGTGTTCATGAGCCTATACTCAACTCT
>NZ_AUMR01000051.1 GCF_000430785.1 Ectobacillus panaciterrae DSM 19096 | reverse complement strand
TACGCATCGTCGCCTTGGTGAGCCGTTACCTCACCAACTAGCTAATGCGACGCGGGTCCATCTGTAAGTGACAGCCGAAGCCGCCTTTCCATTTCGAGTCATGTGACTCAAAAAAGTATCCGGTATTAGCTTCGGTTTCCCGAAGTTATCCCAGTCTTACAGGCAGGTTACCCACGTGTTACTCACCCGTCCGCCGCTAACCTCCGAAGAGGTTCGCTCGACTTGCATGTATTAGGCACGCCGCCAGCGTTCATCCTGAGCCAGGATCAAACTCTCCATAAAAGTGTTTGTCTAGCTTTAAAATAAAAATTGACGTTTCGCATTTTGTTTAGTTTTCAAAGAACTGTTCATCGCCTCAAGGCGACTTTTATAATTTAACATTTTATAATCTCGCTGTCAACAACTTATTTCAAGTTGTTTTTCAAACCGTTTCGTTTGTGACAACGAATATTAATATAACAATTTCGTTTTAAAAAATCAATAGCTTTTTTTAAAATGTTTACATATATTTTTCCGAAAGCAAAACAATGAGACAGCTTAACAGAAAACTGTTTCTTCTATAATAAATAATGTTTAGCTTAATCCGCTAACCGTATATTCGCTTTTTCTCTGTTCACTTCTTTCTTCATGACAATCATTAAAGTTATTCGAATACTGCTAATGAATATTAAAAAAACCGAAAATACTATTACTAACACGTCACAGTTGCGTAACATTGCTTATTCTCAAATTTAAAAGCGTTATCGTAAAACACAAGCTATCGCAGTAAATAACTTAAAACCTTTTAGGAGTGAGCATACATGATTAGGACAATCCGTGAAACGGATGCAGAAGCATTTTTAAAATTATGCAAAACAATAGATAGTGAAACAGAAAATATGCTGTACGAGGAAGGCGAACGCAATCTCACAGTGGAAGAGCAAAAGGAATCCATTCGCCAGCATTTACAGCAGCTAAACTCTACTATATTGGTCGCAGAGAAAAATGGAAAACTGGCTGGATATATTACTGCAACAGGCGAGACCGCAAATCGAACAAAGCATACAGCAACTATTTCTGTAGGCGTTCTGCAATCATACGCAGGCATGGGTTTAGGTACACGACTGTTTGAAAAGCTGGAAAAATGGGCAAAGCAGGCCGGTATCGTTCGATTGGAGCTTGTTGTGTTATCAAGCAATATTCCCGCTATTCGCTTATACAGAAAAATGGGGTTTCGCGTTGAAGGCGCAAAACGGGGCGCCTGTTTAATGGACGGCGTTTTATATGATGACTTCTTAATGTCAAAGCTTCTAAAACGTTCTCGTTTTGTAAAGCGTCATACACAAAACAAGGACGAGAAGGTAAGAGCATGAGTACCAAGACCCTTGCTATCATTCACTCATATATAAAAGCCTCCTCGAAATGAAAACGAGGAGGCTTTTTAATACTATAAAACGGATCCTTCCGCTCATAATTTATTAACATGGTATAAGACAATTGTTCAAGAGCTTATTGCTTCAGCTTTGTCATCGGAATATATCCCAGTTCCTCTACCCGCTGTTCAAAATTCTTGCTGATAATATAATCTATATATTCCTTAACGGCCCCCTTAGCCTCTCCTTTCGTTACCATATATTGATAAGCCCAGAACGGGTACTTTCCAGTGATAATGTGGTTCATACTCGGTTCCGCTCCGTCCAGCTTCACTATTTTTAACGCATCTTTTCTCTCCCCTACTAAGTAGGGCATAGCAAGATAACTGATTGCGCCGGGAGTAGAATGAACGGCCTGTTCTATAGCCATATTTGTTTCCTCAATTGTCCCAATGCTGTCATTTGCTCTTTGATCCCTTAATAATGTTTTTTCAAAGATCGTACGAGTGCCGGAAGAAACAGGTCGATTAATAACGTGAATAGGCGCGTCGCTTCCGCCTACATCTTTCCAACTTGTGAATCGTCCGGAAAAGATATCCTGTACCTGTTGCGTAGTCAAGTTCTCTATATTTACACCGCTGTTCACTACTACGGCAAACGCAAGAGCTGCCACTCTATTATCAACTAACCCCTTAGATTTTTGATTTTCTAAGACTTTTTGTACAGGCACATCGGAATTTCCTATTTGTATAGAACCAGAAGCTACTTGGTTAATCCCTGTCTCGCTGCCACCTCCCTGCACTGCAATGGAAACATGGGCATGTTGCTTCATGAAATCTGCAGCAGCTTTCTCTGCAAGCGGCTGCAGCGCGGTAGAACCTGCTGCTATAATAGTGCCGGATATTGCTTCTTTCTGCTTTACCGTTATGTTACTTTGAGGCTCGGACGCTTTACACCCCGCAGTTATGCTTGAAAGTAAAAATACCGCAATCATCAGCTTAAAACCTTTTCTAAACATACTTGTACCCCCATTTAACCTTAGATCTCCTGCCCATAGGCTTCCTCGGTTTATCTTCAAAAGCCTTCATATCTAAAGAAACTGCTGTTATTATTCTTTATTCGCACATAAAATTCACTAACTGCAAACTGTTTAAAATACACTTTCGTTTTTTCATTATATCCTAATAAACGTCTGCCTCTCTATATTTGTACGAAATCCCTATAATATTTAGTGTATAAGTAATGAACAGGAACATGTAATGGGGTATGTTTGAAAGAAATTTTCACTCCTATTAAAGAAGCTTTATTTATGAAGGAATATAAACAAAAAGCTGACTCATAACAAGTCAGCTTCAATAGTTTACGCAGCAGCTTTTACCTTACGTTTGCGAATTTTCGTTCCAGATAAGTATTTGTGCAGTACGCCTGCGGCAAAGCGGGCTAATATATTAAACACTAGAACCATAATGATTAGAATTGCCGCAGCTTTTGTTGCAATTAATTTGGCATCCGGTACAATTCCTTCTGAGTTCAGCTTCCAAATATGAACTGCTAACGTTTCAGCAGGACGGAACGGATTAAGCGGATGCATCGGACTGGAAAAATCAGCAGCAGAGTTTAATAACGGTGTTGTTAATCCAGCTGTATAGATTAAAGCAGCCGCTTCCCCAAAAATTCTTCCCGCCGCCAAAATGACGCCAGTAATAATTTGCGGCAACGCAGAAGGAATACTTACTCTTACTAATGTTTGCCACTTTGTGGATCCTAATCCAAGGCTCGCTTCTTTTACGCTTGAAGGAATTTCTAAAATGGCATTCTCGCATACGCGCGTTAAACCGGGCAGGTTTAGAATGGTAAGAGCTAACGCGCCGCCAATTACGGTATATCCCCATCCTGTCAGAGTAACAAACACTAATAAACCGAATAGACCTACAACGATGGAAGGAAGAGAAGCCATCGTTTCAATACATAAGCGCACAAAGTTTAAAAACTTGCCTTTTTTTGCATATTCAGCAAGGTAAATACCAGCACCAAGACCCAATGGAATCGAAATAATTAATGTTAAAACAAGCATGTAGAAAGAGTTAAATAACTGCGGTCCAATTCCGCCTCCAGCACGTGTATTGCTTGGGTTGCCAGTAATAAATTCCCAATCCCAAAAGCCCCAGCCTTTTGCAATGATTTCATATACGAGGAATAGCAGCAAAGCTACAACTAGTGCGGAAGTCGCATATAAAATCCCCGTCCATATATTATTAACTGTTCTTGCATTCATAATTAACGTTCACCTCTTTGCCCAATCGCTCTGATTACTAAAATGAATATGAAGGAAATTAAAAGCAGAATCATTGCCAATGTCCATAATGCGTTATTCCATGCTGTGCCATCTAAAGTGTTTGACATATCCATTGTTAATATTCCAGTTAACGTAGAAGTCGGGCTATATACACTTGTCGGCAGTTTAACTGTGTTGCCGATGACCATTTGCACAGCTAATGCTTCTCCGAAAGCACGCGCTAATCCAAGAACGATACCTGTTAAAATTCCGTTCTTCGCTGCCGGCACAATAATACGGCTAATTGCTTGCCATTTCGTAGATCCCAGGCCATAAGAGGCTTCCTGGTACTCAAAAGGAACGAAGCGAATAGCATCGGAAGCAATGCTTGCAATTGTCGGCAAAATCATGATGCTTAACACTATGATACCTGCAATTAAACTGAATCCTACTCCTCCATACCATGCACGCAAAAGAGGCACAAGAATTGTTACACCTAATAAACCGTATACAACAGAAGGAATTCCGACTAACAATTCCAATACAGGTTTTAATACTTTGTTGCCGAATTTAGGCGAAATCAAATTCATAAAAATCGCAAGAGCGATTGCAATTGGCGCGCTAATCAGAACCGCACCCAAAGAGACAAGCGTAGAGCCTATAATAAAGATAAATGCACCAAATGCAGGCTTATCACTGTTCGGGCTCCAATTTTTAGATGTCAGCATCTCTGTAAAAGATATTCCGCTCTGCGTAAAAGACTGAATTCCTTTTCCGCAAATAAAAGCAATAATCACCAAGGTTGTAAGCACAATTAGAAATCCGCATAATGTAACAAGCGTTCTTCCAATATACTCACTTTTGACGTAGTTAATTTGTTTCTTCCCCTTCATCACTTCTTCAATCACCTTACCTAACGTATTGAAATGAACAAGACTGGCTTGACAGCCAGCCTGTTCTTTTTGCAATTACTTGCTTAATTTAGTCATTGGGATGTAGCCCATTTCTTCTGCTTTCTTTTCAAAGTCTTTGCCTTTTACATAGTCGATAAAGCCTTTAACAGCGTCTTTTGCTTCGCCTTTCGTTACCATGTACTCGTAAGACCAGAATGGATATTTACCAGCAGCGATGTTTGCAGTAGTTGGCTCCGCGCCATCGATTTTCACAGTTTTTAATGTACCTTTTTTATCGCCAACCATATAAGACATTGCAAGGTAGCTTACAGCTCCTGGAGTAGAGTTGACTGCTTGTTCTACAGCGCCGTTAGAATCTTGAGTAGTTCCGATTGCGTCATTAGCTTTTGTACCTTTTAAAATTGTCTTTTCAAATGTAGCGCGAGTACCGGAAGATGCAGGACGGTTGATTATGTTAATTTTTTCGTCTTTGCCGCCAACTTCTTTCCAGTTTGTAACTTTACCGGAGAAAATATCTTGAATTTGTTGAGTTGTTAAGTTCGTTGCAGTTACATCTTTGTTAACTACTAACGCAAACGCGATACCAGCAACTTTATTATCTACAAGCTCTTTCGCTTTTTCAGCATCTAATTTTTCAGAAGCAGGCACATCGGAGTTTCCGATTTGAACTGCACCAGAAGCTACTTGGTTAATACCAGTTCCGCTGCCGCCGCCCTGTACTGTGATAGAAACTTTAGGATTAGTACCCATGAATTCAGTAGCAGCCTCTTCAGCAAGTGGTTGTAATGCTGTAGAACCAGCAGCTGTGATTGTACCAGAAAGTTCTTGCTTCGCCGTTTTGCTAGTATCAGTGCTAGTTTGGTTCCCTGCTTTACCGCAAGCTGCAAGAGCCCCAGTAACCATTAGTGCTGCTAGAGTAAGTTTTAAACCTTTTTTAACCATGTTTGTAACCCCCATATAATTTTAGGTTTTTCTATCGACGTTTTTTGTTTCGTGCCCGTCCTTAGGCACAAATACATTGTAGGACAGCAATATTGTGTTAGTGTTAAGCAATTTTTAATTTTAAGTAAATACGAGTATCGAATTTACTTTTTCTGCTCCACTCTGTTTTATCCTTATCAAATCAGCATTTTCTTTGTTTGTTTTCTTTTATTCACTCTTCTGAATTTAAGAAATAAAAGGTTAATGTAAATACAGTTTTAATTTTGTAAATTTAATGTAAACGAAATACTCTTTTCCTATTTGTTATCTCATCGTTTTTTTTAAGCATTAGATTTACACATAAAGCTGCAGTTGCTGGTAGTTTTGCACTGCGAAGTTTGCACTCACGCAAATTAGTTGGCACCATTTTAAAAATTAGCGAATACTTTAAAAATATAAATTGACATAAATTCTGGGTTTGCATAGTATTATAATTAACAAAAAGTTTCCTTAGGTAAACTTTTTAATACAAAACTAAAAAAATAGAACAGGGGTAACTATTATGGTTATATCTAATTTTCTGCCGTTGTCTCAATTCCAAATGGGCAGTCTTGTACAAGTGGAGAAAATTCAGCTCGAAGGAACAATGAAGCGACGCTTATTGGATCTTGGATTCATCCCTGGAGCAACAGTAAAGGTTCTGCAACCAAGTCCGCTCGGTGATCCCGTGGCTTATCAAGTAAGCAATACAACAATTGCACTCAGAAAAGAAGAAAGCTCCCTTATATTTGGAAGCTTAATAGGAGAGGATTCTGATGATTGAATACCGCATTGCATTGGCAGGTAACCCAAACACAGGTAAAAGCACTCTATTTAATACACTGACCGGGCTTCGTCAGCATACGGGAAACTGGACCGGAAAAACAGTAGCTAAGGCGGAAGGAGAATATGAGCACAACAGCAAGCGTTATACGGTAGTCGACTTACCTGGAACATATTCTTTGTATTCAAACTCCGCAGACGAAGAAGTAGCCCGCGATTACATTATTTTTGAAAAACCGGATGTAACTGTTGTTGTACTGGATGCAACTTCTATGGAGCGTAATTTAAACCTTGCTCTTCAAGTAATGGAAATGACAACGCGTGTTGTAGTATGTGTCAACCTAATTGATGAGGCCCATAAGAAAGGAATTACAATTGACGAGGAGAAACTCTCCCGTTCGCTGGGCGTACCAGTTGTCAAAATCTCGGCACGCAATAAAGTAGGTCTGTCCAATCTCCTTGATACAATTGAAAAAGTAACAGAGAGAAAAATCATAACAAATCCTTATCAAATTCAATACAGCGAGCATATCGAAAACATGATTTCCTCGTTAGAACAGGATATCTATCATTTGTTTGGCGACGCCTACCCGGCAAGATGGGTAGCACTTCGCATTTTGGATGGTGACAAAAACTTTTTAGAAGCATTGCAGCGCAATCATAAAGAACCTGTTATAAGGGAGGTGCCAGTCAATGGAGTATCGTTCAGTCAATAAGCTTCCTTTAGACTCAGTTATTCAGCATGCACAGACGCTTGTCAAAGGAGATATCCGCGATGATATCGTCGGGAGCATCTATCGTTCCTCCAAAACGATTTGCAAAGAAGCTGTGCAATATAAGGACAAAGAAAAACTGCGCCGCTCTGAAAAGCTTGATAAAGTATTTACCTCCCCTATTTGGGGCTTTCCAATCATGCTGGCTATACTTTCTCTCATTTTCTACATTACAATTGCAGGAGCCAATGTTCCGTCCTCTATGATCGCCGATTTCTTCAATTGGATGGAAGGATATTTAACAGCAGGGTTCAAAGCAATACACGCACCCGAATGGCTGCACGGTATTCTTGTTCTTGGTTTATTTCGAGGCACCGGATGGGTCATAAGCGTCATGCTGCCTCCGATGGCCATTTTCTTCCCTGTATTTGCGCTGTTGGAGAACTATGGCTACTTGCCTCGCGTCGCTTTTAATATGGACCGTCTGTTCAAAAGAGCGGGGGCGCACGGCAAACAATCTCTGACAATGGCAATGGGATTCGGCTGCAACGCCGCAGCCATTATGTCCACGCGGATCATCGAATCTCCGCGTGAACGCATGCTCGCGATTTTAACGAATAACTTTGTTCCTTGTAACGGCAGATGGCCTACACTGATTTTGCTTGCTTCCTTATTCATGGCGGCAGGATATACCGGCGGTTTGCAAACACTTGTAACAGCCGGTGCGGTTGTTGGAATGGTTGTATTCGGAATCATGATAACTTTGTTTGTCTCATGGATTCTCTCGAAAACAGCGCTAAAAGGCGTACCGACGCACTATACGCTTGAGCTGCCTCCTTATCGCAAGCCGAAAATTTGGGATACGATTGTCCGCTCTACTTTAGATAAATCATGGTATGTTCTAAAACGCGCCGTTATTGTCGCCGCCCCTGCAGCAGTTCTTACATGGGTGCTCGCGAACATTTATGTTGGAGATACTAGTATTCTCGTATATATTGTGAACTTCCTCGATCCATTTGCAAAATTGCTCGGATTAGACGGATATATTTTAGCGGCATTCATTATCGGATTGCCGGCAAATGAAATCGTAGTTCCCGTGTTGCTTATGGCATACTTGTCCACAGGATCATTAACTGAAGTTGAAGATGCTGTACAGCTGAAGCAAATTTTCTTAGACCAAGGCTGGACTTGGCTGACAGCATTGAATATGATGCTTTTCTCACTGCTTCACTTCCCATGCGGCACTACGCTGGTCAATATTTATAAAGAAACAAAAAGTGCGAAATGGACGTTTCTGTCCTTCGCAATTCCTACAGGCATTGCAATTGCAGTCACTTTCCTTGTTGCTCAAATTGTTCGGGCGCTTGGACTTGTATAATCATAAAAAAGAAACCTCATGCATCGAGGTTTCTTTTTTCATGATAACGTATCAGGTTTTTGTTCCAGTTCGGCACGGTACCGATGAGCCAATCGGCTTGATGCGGCGGCAGCGATGGCGCCCACCAAATCGTCTAAAAACGCGTTCACCTTTCCGGTTGTTTTATCATTAAGACGCTCCAACACACCTTGTTTTAGCTTATCGATATAACCATAATTCGTGAAGCCGATACTTCCGTAGATATTCAATATGGAGAGAGCCAACACCTCATCCACTCCATATAGGCTCTCATCTTTTTGAATCAATTGCTGCAGCGGCGCCGACAGCTGTCCCTTTTCAGTCAATATATCAAGCTCGATTCCGGTTAACAGCGTATTTTGCACCTCTCTTTTGCGCAGCACGCTTTTTACGCTTCCCACACACTCTTCCATCGTTAAATCCGGGATGTACGGGCTTTGTAAAAAGTAAGTCAATTGCGCGATATCCTCCAGCTGTATACCGCGCATCTGAAGAGCTTGAACTGCAGCCTGCTCCACATCTTCGCTCGGAACGAATGGATATTCCATCATATTCCTCCTTTCTCTTTCTTCATCTCGTTTGGTATCCCCTTAACTTCAAAAATGCATACGCATTAATAAACAACGCTTTGTTGTAAAATAAATACTGTACTTATTATCATAATGATGCCCATACGAAGATGATGACTATGAAGCGTACGAATGAACCTCCTCCACTTGAAGTGGGGGGATTCTCGCCTAATTTATGATAAAATAGACCCTCGCATTCAAAGAACTCGGCAATTTTTACGTGATGCCCTTATTGTAATGATAGAAGCTGCAAAATGAACTGGACAATGGATAATCGACAAGATTATCTGTTTTTTTATTAGCAAAGAAGGAAAGCGCTTACAAACTCAGAATTTATAAAAGTGGCAGTTCATTCATAATAAGGGAGGCAGTTAAGATGGAAACACAAAAGCAAGCAGTTCAAAAAATTCCGAAACATCTGAAGCCGTATGTAAGCAAGCAGCATTACGATCAATATACACCGATTGATCACGCAGTTTGGCGCTATGTGATGAGACAAAATCACCATTTCCTGAAGGATGTGGCACACCCTGCTTACGTACAGGGGCTACAGTCCTCGGGCATTAAAATAGACGCTCTTCCAAAAGTAGAAGAAATGAATGCTTGTCTGGCACGTGCAGGCTGGGGAGCTGCAACGATTGACGGTTTAATTCCAAGCGCTGCATTCTTCGGCTTTCAAGGCTATGGTATCTTGCCGATTGCGACAGATATTCGCAAGCTGGAAAATATTGAATATACGCCTGCACCGGATATTATTCACGAGGCTGCCGGTCACGCCCCTATCTTGTTTGATGAGAAGTACGCTGAATATGTAAAGATGTTCGGCAAAATCGGCTCCAAAGCATTTGCGACAAAAGAAGAGCATGAAGTATTTTCTGCTATCCGCAATTTAACGATTGTGATGGAAAGCCGCACTTCTACTCCAGAGGCCGTTGCTGCAGCCAAGAAGCTTGTGGAGCAAAAACAAAAAGCGGTACAATATGTATCAGAAATTAAGCAAATCAGCCGTCTGTTTTGGTGGACAGTGGAATACGGATTAATCGGAGACATTGAAAATCCGAAAATTTACGGGGCTGGCTTGCTCTCTTCGGTAGGCGAAAGCAAGCATTGCTTAACGGATGCCGTGAAGAAAATTCCATTCTCTGTAGAAGCTTGCGTCAACACGGATTATGATGTGACAGCTATGCAGCCTCAGCTTTTCGTTTGCCGATCCTTTGATGAATTAATTGAAGCTGTCGATAAATTCTCCGACACTATGGCATTCCGAAAAGGCGGTACAGAAAGCTTGGAGAAAGCGGTTCGCTCCGGAAAAAACGCAACGGCTGTGTTCAGTTCAGGTCTGCAAGTAACAGGTACAATCGCTTCCCTAATCAAAGATGCAAACGGAGAAGCTGTTTATATGAAAACGGAAGGTCCTACTGCATTATGCGCAAATGATCAGCAGCTTGCCGAGCATACAAAAGATGTTCACTTCCACGGCTTCGGAACACCGATTGGGTTACTAGAAGACGATATCGCTCTGGAAGATTGTACAGAAGAAGCTCTTCATACACTCAGCATCATGCAAGGAAGCTCGGCTTCTCTAAGATTTAAAAGCGGTGTTCATGTTACAGGAATCGTGACAAATATAACAAAGCAAGGCGGAAAAATCATTTTGATTTCCTTTGAAAATTGCACCGTAACTTTAAACGATCAAACTCTATTTGAAAGCTCGTGGGGTGCGTTTGATATGGCGGTCGGTGCATCTATTACATCAGTGTTTGCCGGTGCTGCAGATCCTGAAACCTTCTTTGAAGACGTCGTTCCGGAAGAAACAAACCCAATACCCCGTACTTGGTCTCAGATTGAACAGCTCTATCAACACGTTCGCGAAATCCGTGAACAAAATCATTGGAATAAACAAAGCTCGCGTCTCACTGCTTCCATCTTGCAAACTCTTCGCGAATCATATAAAAAAGAATGGCTTCTTCGTTTAGAAATATTAGAACTCTTTGATTTATACAATGTGCAAACAGAAGAAAAAGAAAATATTAAGCAGGAGCTAATAAAGCTCAGCGAGAATACAACAATGCAAAAGCTTATTTTAAATGGATTGCAACTTCTCGAAGATAAGGGGATGAAAATTGAATGACTCCGTTGCAAATGGAAGACATCCAAAAGGAATTGCTCAGCCTCTCGAAATGGACCTTGAAAGATGAAAAATGGATTGAGAGAAGATACTTGTTCAAAGAGTTCCTGCAAGGCATTCAATTTGTGAATGAAATGGCAGGATTATCTGAGGATTTGAACCATCATCCGTTTATTACAATTCAATATAAGTCGGTTATTGTGTCTCTTACATCCTGGAACGCAAGAGGATTAACGCAGCTCGATTTTGATATGGCTGCAAAATTCGAAGAGATATACGAAAAAAACAGTACCGTTTCTTCTTAATTGTAAAACCAGCGCGGCTTATGCCCGCTGGTTGTTATTTTTAGGCTACCCTGAAAATAAGCTGAACGTAGTGGCAAGAACATAAGAGTATGGACTAGTTAACCCATTTTCAAAAAAGAAGCGATAGTGCAGCCGTCCCCTGTGTGATAATAAAAGGGAAGCGGCAGGATCCGCTTCCCTTTTATGTTGCGCCTATGACTGAGGCACCAGAGATATCGCTTGTTTCCCCATCTGCTCCCACGCCTTTTCAAAACCCTCACGCGGGATCGCTGATTTCGGACTGTTTGCAAGCGGGTCATTGACATAAACGTTGTTCTGATCGTATCCCACAATGACTACACTGTGCTCTTGATACGTGATTTTGACTTCTCCAGCATTTGTATGCCACATTTCAAATTCGCTCTCGTCTAAAGGCTCGAATGTGGCATTCGTAATTACCCACACCGGTGCGCCCATACTTACCGCCTTATAAATATCTTTGATGTCCCGTCCAGTTAAATCCAGCAGTTCATTTGGCAAATACTTTTGCCCCAGCTTGAAGATAGGCTTATGATATACACCATAACCGGACTTTCCTGTCGTATAAATGTCTCCTACAAATCCTTCATTCGGATTGCCGTGCAAGCCGTTTTGTTCAAATGGAACACGCTCAATTTCTTTGGCGAGCGTCATTTTATCCGCTTTGACTCCCTTGTATTGCAGCAGCATAGCAAGACTCGTTACCTCACAGCCCCTGTCCAGCTCTGGCTGCTGCTGGATAAAAGGAACTTGTTCAATCATTGCATGTTCTTTTAGCTCTCCGAAAAAATCTAGACGCAGCTCCTGCATCGTTTGAACAACTTTGTTTTTGCCCTCTTCCATCATTTCAAATATATTTGCACTGCATCCGCCTGCTACAACTAATAAAAATAAAGACGGAATGAAAATCTTACTTTTCTTCAGCATTATTATTTACTCCTGTATATATTCTCTCTCTCATTTTAAAGGAAGAACAGTTTTGCTGTAACCCTTTTTGTATATTAAGTTGCAATTATATAGGTTTTGGCATGCGCAAAACGAAGGTTGTCTCTTCAAATGGTATACTCCTTTCAAGAGACAAATCTCCCCCCATAGCTTCTGCCAGCACCTTACTTAAAGACAAGCCGAGACCGAGACCGCGCTTTTGAAATTTTTTCTCTTTTCCGCGGTAATACCTTTCAAAAATAAGAATTTGTTCATCTTCAGGTACACCTGCTCCTCTGTCCGTAACGCGAATCGCAATATATTGTTCCTCCTCCTCAGCAGAAATAAAGATAGAAGGGTGAGCTAAATTCGCTTCTTTTGCATTATTTAACAGGTTCCAAACGATTTGCTGTATACGATTTGCGTCTGCGTAAGCTGTCAGTTCCGCTTCAAGCATTCTCCAATTCAAGGAAACCTGAGCGTTCTCCTTAATAATTTTCCACTGCTGCACGATTTGAGAGAGAAGGTCATTCACCTGAACATTCTCGCATTTTACATCTACAACTCCAGAAGCAAAGGCATTAAAGTCGAGCAGCTCGTTTACCATATGCTGAAGCCGTTTCGCCTCTGAAAGTGACAAATCTAAAAATTCCTCCGCTTCCTCTCCTGTAACCACTTTATCTTTGACAGCCTGGATACAGCCGCCAATGGAAGTAACAGGTGTTTTGAGTTCATGTGTAACGCCTGCAAGGAGCGCTGTGCGGAGCTCCTCTAATTGTTTTAGTTTATCTGCCATTTCTTTAAAGGAAGCGGTCAGTTCATATAATTCTTTTTCTGCTACCTGCTCGTTCATTTCTACATCATAGTTGCCAAGACTAATTTGGCGGGCTGCAGCGGCTGCGTGCTCAATCGGTCTGCTCAGCTTTTTTGCCAGCATATAAATAACAAGCCATCCTGCGAATCCCAGTGTAAGCAAGAAAACAATGAGGAGCGCATAATCCTTTACATTCGTTTTTTCAGACAGTACTTTTTCCGGTACTGCTATATATAGAGTAGCGGTAACTTCGCCATCTTTCAGAAGCGGGGTTGCAATTTCATACCATTCTTTCCCCTTTTGGTCTTGCTTTTTCTCGGTAATTTGTTCGTCCGGTGCAGCTGCAGAAACAGAAGCAATTGGAAAAGAGGTATTTTCATATAATGCTTTCCCTCTTATATTGACAATTTTCACATACATATCAGTACGCTTTACAATATTTTTCTTCTCAAAAAAATACTTTTCTCTCAAGCGGATTTGCTTGCGAATATTCCCTTGAAGCTGATCATTTGTCAGCTCTTCCAGCTTCTCAGCTACATCTTGAGCATAGATTTCTACTAAGCGCAGCCGATTTTCTAAAGTCGTTTTTTGAATCCACCAGCTTGACAAGCAGCCCACTATTAATAAACTGCCGAATAAAATGAGAACATAACGTCTTGTCCAATATTGAAGCAGCGGAACTCTCCTATTTGTAGACACTGAATTGATACCCCAATCCCCTCAATGTTTTAATTTCGCCTTCCTCTTCATCCCATTCCCTAAGAACCTGGCGCAATCGTTTGATAGATAAATCGACGGCTCTGTCACTGCCTTCATATTCTATCCCCCAAACATAATCAAGCAATTGTTCGCGCGTAAGAGTTTGATTTGGATGCTTGGCAAGAAACAGCAAAAGAGACAAATCGCGCGGCAGCAAATCCAGCTGTGTGCCGTGCAAGGACACGGTATGGGCATGAAAATCTATTTTAAGGCTGCCAAAATAAACGCTGTCCGTATCCATCATTGGAGATGGACGACGCAAAATCGCGTGTACGCGTGCCACAACCTCTTCAGGTGCAAACGGCTTTGTAATATAATCATCTGCACCGCCCGAGAAGCCTTTCAGCTTTTGTTCCACTTGTCCGAGTGCCGTAAGCATAATAACCGGGCATGAGCTTTGCGAGCGAATACGCGATAAGAGTTCCCATCCATCAAAGCCCGGGAGCATTACATCAAGCAGCACAAGCGCTGGCTTCCATTCCGCAAATAAATCCAAGGCCTGTCTGCCGTTCTCTGCAAGCATAATTTCAAACCCTTCTTTGCGAAGGTACGCACTCAACACTTTTCCAATTGCTTTTTCATCCTCAACAATTAAGATTTTCTTCATTTATTTTCACACCTATTTTTCTATCCTTTATTAAAGGGATTGGCAAATGACAGCTCCCTTTCTCTTTATTTTGTTCTATCAGACAGCCGCTTGTCCAGATAGTTCCTTTTTATGAATTGCTGCATTGAAAATACGAGAAAAATATGTCAGGAAGATGTCAAGAAGCATCGCGTAAAATATTTATATAAATATAATTTCACCCTTCTTCTCGTCCTTTTATTTCTGCTTTTTTGAAATTCCTTTTGCATTTTTTTGCCAGATTTCAAATCGTATCCTTTTTTTCTCTTTTTATACAAAATATTGTATTTTCATTATTGATAAAATCTTTCATTCTTCAAATAAGAAATCTTACATATTTCATAATATTTTTTATTTAGAAAGCGTTTCCATTTTTTATCTCTCTAGGTTTCATAAGCTTTACAACTGTCAATGGATATTATTATATATTTTGGCATAACTTTATTTAACAGAAAATTCTAAAATCAACGATGTGTTATAAAAAATGGTATACAATATTTTTGCCTTAGAAATGTTATGCAAGGTAGAAAATGTTCATTTGTGTCTATTTTTTTACAATGTGCGTCAAACTATTGCCAATAAAAGAGTCATAAGGTTATATTATTTTATTGACATAGTGTTACTCAAAAAAGAAAGGAGATTTTATACCGTGCAATCTAAGAAAGCGTTTTGGAAGCTTGCTTCGCTTCTTCCACTCTCACTTATTATGACGTTCCTTGGCGGATGTCAAAATCTTGCGGTGTTGAATCCGCAAGGTCCTGTTGCAAAAAGTCAATACGACTTGATTGTTTGGTCTTTTGCATTATTGTTAACTGTTATCGCGGTCGTATTCATATTATTCACGATTGTTATCATTCGTTATCGTGAAAGACCGGATAATATGGATTATGAGCCACCTGAACAACATGGCAGCACATTGTTGGAAGTTGTTTGGACTTTGGTTCCTGTTTTAATCGTTATCGCTTTATCTATTCCGACGGTTAAAACAACATTTGCTTCGGAGAAACCACCTGTTCAATCTAAAGATATTAAACCTATTGAGATTTACGTTACTTCTGCAGACTGGAAATGGATTTTCAGCTATCCAGAGGAAAATATTGAAACCGTTAACTACGTCAATATTCCTGCCGGTGTTCCAGTAAAATTCAAACTGACTGCCATAGGTCCAATGAACTCCTTCTGGGTTCCTGAGCTTGGCGGTCAAAAGTATACAATGGACGGCATGATTATGGACTTGTTCCTGCAAGCGGATAAGCCTGGCGAATATTCAGGGCGAAGTGCAAACTTCTCTGGTAAAGGCTTTACGGACATGGAATTCCAGGTTGTATCTCAAACACAAGAAGACTACAACAAGTGGAAAAAAGAAGTGAAGGACACAGCACCGAAATTGTCCAAAGACAAATATAACGAAATTATAAAGCCTGGTGTAGTAGGACGCATGACGTTCTCTAGCAATCACTTAAACTATGTAGATCCGAAATCTCTTGAATACTGCGATTACAATTACTACAAAAACAAAAAGTAAAGCTGACTACAGATTGGAGTGAAAACAGTGAAGCTTAGTGAATTTTTTGTCACAGGCGATCCGATTATTTATGGTGCCGACGCTTCGATTGTTCTGGTGACATTAGGTATCATGTTTGTACTGACAAAGTACAAAAAGTGGAGATGGCTTTGGGATGAATGGCTAACATCTGTTGACCATAAGAAAATCGGTATCATGTATATTCTTTCCGCGGTTGTTATGCTATTCCGCGGCGGTATGGATGGATTAATGATCCGTGCACAGCTTACGTTCCCTGGTACACCTTACTTGACTGCTGAACATTACAACGGTATTTTCACGACGCACGGTACAGTTATGATTCTTTTTATGGCGATGCCGTTCGTTATTGGATTGATGAACATTGCGATTCCTTTACAAATAGGAGCGCGTGACGTTGCCTATCCGTATTTGAACGCAATTAGCTTCTGGTTGTTCTTTATGGGTGCGATGCTGTTCAACATTGCGTTCGTTATCGGCGGTTCTCCTGACGCTGGCTGGACGATGTATTTCCCTCTTGCAGGAACAGAATTCAGTCCTGGTGTCGGAAACAGCTATTATGCAGTTGCACTTCAGATTGCCGGTCTCGGTACGCTTATGACTGGTATTAACTTCTTAGTTACAATTTTAAAAATGAGAACACCTGGCATGAAGCTTATGCAAATGCCGATGTTCACTTGGTCGATTTTAGTCACTTGTGTTATTATCATTTTCGCTTTCCCTGTATTGACAGTAGCCCTTGCGCTTATGACATTCGACCGTACATTTGGCACGGCATTCTTTACAATGGCAAATGATGGTATGCCAATGCTTTGGGCTAACCTGTTCTGGGTATGGGGTCACCCTGAAGTATATATCGTTATCCTGCCGGCATTCGGTATTTTCTCTGAAGTTGTAAGTACGTTCTCTCGCAAGCGCTTGTTCGGTTACAGCGCAATGGTGTACTCTATGGTTGCGATTGCGATTTTGAGCGGTCTTGTATGGCTGCATCACTTCTTTACAATGGGTGCAAGCGCAGCGGTCAACTCATTCTTCTCGATTTCGACAATGGCAATTTCAATTCCGACTGGTGTTAAGATCTTTAACTGGTTATTGACAATGTATAAAGGGCGCATTCGCTTTACGACGCCTATGCTTTGGACATTAGGATTCATTCCAAACTTCGTAATCGGCGGTGTGACAGGGGTAATGCTTGCGATGGCGGCAGCTGACTATCAATACCACAACAGCTACTTCCTAATTGCCCACTTCCACAACGTATTGATTACAGGTACAGTATTCGGTATGTTTGCCGGTTTATATTATTGGTACCCAAAAATGTTTGGTCATAGACTAAATGAACGTCTTGGCAAAATCGAATTTTGGTTATGGTGTATCGGATATAACGTCTGCTTTATGCCGCAGTACTTCTTAGGTCTTGACGGCATGACACGTCGGATGTACACATATTCACCAGATTTAGGCTGGACATGGTTGAATCAGATTTCTTCTGTCGGTGCAGTTATGATGGGTATCGGCTTCCTTGTACTATGCTATAACATCTACTGGAGCGCACGCTACGCGGAACGCGATGCAACGGGCGATCCATGGGATGGCAGAACGCTTGAATGGGCGACGCAATCTCCTGTTCAACATTACAACTTTGCCGCGCTTCCTGAAATCAAATCCATCGATGCTTGGTGGTACATGAAGAAAAACGGTGAGTCCCATATTGATTGGAAGAACTTAAAACCGATTCATATGCCAAGCAACACAAATCTTGCATTCCCGTTATCCGTCATCTTCTTTATCGCCGGGTTCGGACTCGTATTTAAGTGGATTCCGCTTGCGGTTATCGGCGGTGTCGGCATTCTAATCGGACTATTCCTTCGTTCGTTTGACTATGACGACGGCTACTATATCAGCGTCGATGAAATTAAAAAGACAGAAAATGTAGCATGAGAGGTGAAGCATAATGGCAGCAATCAGTGAAGAATACAAAAATGCCCCACTTGAATATCAAGATGGCCAAAGCCGCTTGAATATTCTTGGGTTCTGGATCTTCCTAGGAGCGGAAATCGTGCTGTTTGCCACACTTTTCGCTTCTTACCTGGTGTTGGCGGGACGTACAGGCCACGGTCCGACAGCTATGGACATCTTTGAATTAAAACCGGTAATGATTGAAACACTTCTTCTTTTAACGAGTAGTTTCACATGCGGTATTGCGATTCATGAAATGCGCAAAGGCAACTTGAAAAGCTTATTAACATGGTTTATTATTACATTGCTCCTTGGAGCAGGCTTCTTATTCATGGAAATTGATGAGTTCATCACATATGTACATCATGGCGCAACTATTCAAACGAGCGGCTTCTTATCCGGCTTCTTCGTTCTTCTGGGGACGCACGGAGCCCACGTTACGGGCGGTATCCTTTGGGCGACAGGTGTAATTATCCAGATTTTAAGAAGAGGATTGACTCCGGTTACGGCAAGAAAAGTGTTCATCATCAGTCTTTATTGGCACTTCCTTGACGTTGTTTGGATCTTTATCTACACATTAGTTTACTTGAACGGGATGGTGGCTTAACCATGGCACAACATAATGTACAGCAACACCATCATAAAGGTTTTCCTTGGTCTCACGTTTTCGGTTTTATTATGTCTCTAGTGCTGACATTCGGAGCAGTGTATGTAGCATTATATACATCTCTTCCATTGTCAACGATTTTGACAGTTATCATCGCAATGGCATTTGTGCAAGCCATTCTGCAATTGGTAATGTTCATGCATATGTCCGAAGGAGAAGGAATTACACAAACGATTGCGGTTGTATTCAGCTTCTTTATCGCTATAGTTACTGTTGTCGGTACGGTTTGGATTTTCTTCTCCATGTAATAAAAAAGGTATCCCGCTCATGGGATACCTTTTTTTTATAGCTGTTTGCCTCTCATGTCTAGCCCGTAGCCGAACTGATACATCACACCCGGATTCATGACGGCAGGCACGTCTACCGGAAGCTTTCCTGTTGTATTGATTTCACCAAAAACGGCGCGCATGCCCGCAGGAATATTCGGCTGATTGAATCGTCCGTTCGCGTATCCTTTATGGCCGTATACAGCCAATGCTGCTTTTGCCTCAGGGAAATTGGCAGCATCGTACGGATTGCGCAGGCTCATCATAACAATATGTTTATTCTTTTCTTGACTGTACTTCATGACGGCTCTTGGAAACGCGGTAGCCCATTTGGAGCTGTTCTGCACTGTATCATCAATTACACCGTCATTTACAGCTGGATCATTTTTCACAATGTAGGAGCCTGTAATTACATAATCAGCTGCATCGATAGCTGCTTTGGCTGCTTCATCAAAGGATGTATTGCCAAATTTCAGCCCCGTAACCGTTACGTCCTTCAGCTTGCCGTTTATCTTTAAATTCTCAATCGTCATCTTCATAGCATCCACTTGATCTTGAAACGGCGCCAATACTAATATTTTTTCGCCCTTTTTCGGCTTAAACGGAAGCATATGATTTTCGTTCTTTAAAAGAGTGACCGCTTTTTCAGCCATGTTCTTTTCAATTGCTTGATGTGCAGGGTTGCCGACTACTTGCATGGCATTCGCTACCTTTTGCTCCAATGGAACTTGGTTTGGATTTACTGGAAGAAGTCCGCGCTTGATCTTCAATGCCAAGATACGTTCTACAGAGTCATCGATTTCTCTTGGCTCGATTTTCCCTATCTTTACAGCATTTATAACCGCATTGAATACATTTGCAAGATTTTGTTCCCTACCCAGAGAATTTACTTGTGCCGGCATAAGCGCAATATCAACACCTGCATTGATTGCCATAATGACCGCTTCTTCTTGCCCAAAGTTATCTGCAATGGCTTTCATATTTAACGCATCTGTTACAATCACACCGTTAAACTTCATTTCATTTCGCAGCAAGTCAGTCAATACCTTGCGAGACAGCGTAGCGGGCACCATAATTTCCTGACCGTCTTTTTTGCTGATATATTTTGTATCATCGAATGCTGGAAATTGAACGTGAGCCGTCATAATCATGTCAACGCCATTAGCGATTGCCTGCTTGAAAGGATACAATTCTACTTGCTGCAAGCGCTTAGAATGGGCTACAAGAGGCAAACCATAATGACTGTCTGCAGCAGTATCGCCATGCCCTGGGAAATGCTTTGGTGCCGCAATGATATTTTGGCTTTGCAGGCCGCGAATCGTTTCTTTTCCCATCTCAGCTACAAGGTTTGGATTGCTGCCGAAGGAACGCACTCCGATTACAGGATTTCCCGGATTGTTGTTGACGTCCATATCCGGACCGAAATTTACATTTATCCCTAAAGCCTTTAATTCAGTTCCTATTACTTTTCCTGCCTGATAAGCCTCTTTCGTATCCCTCGTTGCTCCAATCGCCATATTTCCAGGAAGATTTGTTCCGAATTGAAGGCGAGTTACAATCCCCCCTTCTTGGTCAATTGTCACAAACAGCGGGATATGGGGGCTTGCTTTTTGCAGCCCGTCCACTAAACGAGTTGTCTGTTCTGTTCCAATCGTGTTTTCAGCAAACAAAATTACACCGCCGAGATGATACTTTTGAATGATGCTTCCTACCTCATCATTCATAACTGTAAAGCCGGTTGCCGTTGCTTCTCCCTGTTTCTTCCACATTCGGAAATCCAGCATGAGCATTTGTCCGACTTTTTCTTCAAGCGACATATGGTTCATCAATACATGCGCCGCTTTTGTCGGATTCATCTTCGTTTCCGCAGAAACCTTCTGCCCGTTCCATGCAAAAGTACTGACTGTAACCGCCGCAGTTAACCCCATTGCTAAAAGTTTTCTCCCATTTTTCACATTCCTTGTCCCCTTTCTTACTTATGTATGCAAAAAAGGGAAAGTGAGTACTTTCCCTTTTTGTCGTATCTATACGCGTTGCTTTAGTCCCTCTGCAACAAATTCTACATTCGTTCCAACGACTACTTGCACGCTTGTATCATTTAATTTAATAACCCCTTTTGCTCCTGCACGTTTTAACGCAGCTTCATCCACTGCAGAGGCGTCTTTGACCTTCAAACGTAAGCGAGTTGTACAGTTATCAATATCTACTAAGTTTTCTTTTCCGCCAAGGCCTGCAAGGTACGCGGTTGTAAGATCTGTTTCAGCTCCGCTTGCGAGATCCGCATCGCCGTCTACCATATCCTCTTCATCTTCGCGTCCAGGCGTTTTCAAATTCAACGCTTTGATTAGGAAGTAGAAGACAATGAAGTAAATCGCAGCGTATACAAGCCCGATAACAAGCAATAGAATTGGTTTTTTCGCGATGGTAAAGTTCAACGCGTAGTCCAAAAATCCTGCCGAGAACGTAAATCCGTCACGAATTCCCAATAAATCGGTAATCCACAAAGACGTACCTGTCAACACAGCGTGAATTCCGTAAAGTAGTGGAGACAAGAACATGAATGAAAACTCGATTGGCTCTGTAATACCTGTTAAAAATGAAGTCAAAGCAAGTCCAAGGAGCATCCCTGTAACCGCTTTTCGTTTTTCAGGCTTCGCCGCCGCAATCATTGCGATAGCCGCTGCCGGCAAACCAAACATCATAATCGGGAAGAAGCCTGTCATATAAGATCCCGCATGAGGGTCACCTGCGAAGAAACGAGCGATATCCCCTGTTTTTCCGCCATATTCACCGAATACGAACCAGAACAAGTTGTTAAGAATGTGATGCAATCCTAAAGGAATCAATAAACGGTTCAATAAACCAAACAGACCAGCACCAATTGCTCCCATACCTATGATGCCTTGTCCTAATGTATTAATACCGTCTTGAATTGGCGGCCATACATAACCAAAGATTCCGCCAAGCACGAGCATAGTCCCCGCTGTGACAATCGGCACGAAGCGTCTTCCACTGAAGAAACCGAGCCAGTCCGGCAATTTTGTATCACGGAAACGGTTATAGAGCGCCCCTGCGATGATACCGGCGATAATACCGCCAAGAACAGCCATATTGATGTTTTTATCAATAGCTTTTGCACTCTCTGTTAAAACAAAGTACCCGATAGCTCCCGCTAATCCGGCTGCACCATTATTATCCTTTGCCCAGCCGACTGCAATACCAATTGCAAAAAGAAGCGCTAAATTACTAAAAATAGAATTTCCCGCCGCTGCCATGAATTTAATATTCAATAAGTCCTGTTGGCCAAGGCGCAGCAAAAGACCCGCTGCTGGCAGAACCGCGATTGGCAGCATTAATGTTTTACCAATACGTTGTAAAACTTGCAACATATAATAGCCTCCTCCAAATCAAGCAATATAAATAATAGAAAGCGCTTTCTCTTCTGAACATATAATAACATATAGTTGTATAGATGTGCTATCTTTTTTTGGGTAGGAAATTCTTTCCATATATGAGCGGATGATAAATTCGACATGTCCATGTGCTATGTGCAACCAAAAGGGAGTATGGTATGCTTCTTCTCTCCGGTTTCCCCTCGCATGAACCACTACAAAGGTTTGACCGCTTCTGCACGTCTTTTAATCTCTCCCCACTATAAACGGTTTTTTTATTCACTTGTATATAATTACCTTATATTTGTCCTTTATATTAAAATGCCAATACTGAAGGGTTTGTATTATTATTTTGACTTAAATATTGTTTAATCGGATTCAAAAATAAAGAAGGGAGCCATAAAAACCTGCTCCTCTTCCTATAGTTACAGTTAGCTGCGCTTTTTATACGTTTGAGACGCAAGACCTCTCGCCTAAAATATAATGAATCGGATTATACGATAGAACAAACAAAAAGATCTGGAGGTCACTCGTTAATGCAGGATAAATAATAAAAACAGCTTGGCGAGCCCAAGCTGTTTTTATTATGTTTAAACATTCCATTCAACTTCTTTCTGCTACTCGGAAATTCTTTTGTAAAGAGTGGTATGAAACACCGTAATAAGAATAAACATTACACCCAAAAGCAAGTAAACAGGAAACTCTGAAACAGAATCAAGAAGCATCGGATACACGGAAAGCAAAATGGTGCTGACAGGAATCATAATCCAAAGCGAGATGAACGAATTGCGGCACGCTTGCGCCGTAATCATTTTCTCCCGCTCATCCGCTTCTGGGAACAACAACGGGAAAAGCCAAAACGAAATTTTTGTTCGCTTCTGCTTGTAGTGTACATACGAGAGAATACTTGCCAATACAATAAGCAACAGCAACGGCGTTAAGTTCATTTTACATAAGTACAATATTATTTTTTACCGAACAAAAAAGACATCTCTTTTACAAGAGATGTCCGTTGGCAGCATTAGTTCAAGATGATTACTTTCACAATTTTTCTGCCCCATTGTTTTGATTCTGCTTCAGTCGGATACAACACATCAATTCTATGATTCTGGATATCCCCGCCTGTATCCCCTGCAATCGCTTCTCCATATCCATCTACCCATACACGTTTTCCAAGAGGGATAATTTTCGGATCCACAGCAATCATTCTTATATTAGGATTCGCGGTCATATCTATTCCATATGCAGATCTTGCTTCCCCATGCTTGATACTTCCTTCTACACTATAAGAAGTGGCTTCCATGTACATTACCTGCCCGCTCACTGGAGGCTTCTCGGTTGGCTGCTTAATTGTCGGTTGTGGATTGGCGGCAGCAGCGGCAGCAGCGGCAGCGGCAGCTTTCTTTGCCTCCTGTTCACGTGCAATTGCTTCTTGCAGCCCCTTTATATTCGCTTCTATAGTTTTCTTTTGCTCATCGTCCAAAGCAATTAAGCTTGAAAGCTCTGTGTACTTGGCCTGTAGAGTTGCAACTGCTTCCTGTTTCTTTTGCTGCTGGGCTGCTCGTTCGGCCTGGTTCTTTTTCATTTTCTCCATTTCCGCTTCCTGCAGCCGTTCCTTTTGATCGACAATTTGTTTATCCTTCTCTATTGTTTCTAAATCTTTTTGCTGCATTTTTAATATATTTTTATCTGCATCTAGAATTGTTACAACTGCATTCATTTTTTCAAGAAGATCCGCAAGATTTTCTGAATTGATAAGGATTTCTACCAGTAAGCTGGAATTGTCATTGCTTTGCATAGAAACAACACGATTCCGCATTACTTCCTTACGATTTGAAACTTTATTCTCAAGTACTACGATTTCTTCTTTCTTTTTTTCAATTTGCTGCTTTGTCTGCTCAATGTTTCCCTGTAACAAAGCAATCTCTTTGTCTTTTTCAGCAATGGCTTGATCGCCTTTCTCTATATCCTTTTGAGTTTCCTGTATTTGTTGTTCTACCTGCTTCCGTTGTTGTAGCTTTTGCTCCATGCTGTCATTGCTTTGTTGCAATTGCTGCTGCTGTTGGTTGAGCTTGTCTTGATCGGTTTCTGCATACACGCCAGCTGTACTTGTAATAAATAGAATGATAGCAAGAATAAAACCGGCAATGCGCTGTGTAAGATTCATATCTCTACCCCTTTCATAATATATTTATAACATAATTAGAGGCAAAGTTATTTTACAAACTCTTTAAATAGAATTCAATAATCACGATATACAAACGATAAAAGCATGTTTATATAAATGCAACTAAAAAAATCGACATAAAAACTTTTCTTTTAGGAAAGAGAGATCATCCGACTAAGCATAGAAGCAGTCAAACCCTTTTCGTGGCCCATGCAGGGGTAAACCATAGAGAGGAAGCGAGCGCAGTTTCCCTTTTGTTCTACATGGCAAACGGTAGATACGTCGGAATAACAAAGTGGACTTATATAGTTGTTAAAAAATTCTAAAAAAGCTGTTGTTTTTTTAGAAGAATTCTGCCATAATGTTGTAAATTGCATATCGCTTATTCTTATCATGAGAGGCGGAGGGACTGGCCCTGCGAAGCCTCAGCAACCCCTGAAATTCAGGAAGGTGCTACATCCTGCAGAGCAATGGCTCTGAAAGATAAGAGGTCCGATCCGAAACTACGGCCTCTTATGACAAGAGGTCTTTTCTTTTTAGATCCTCTGTCACAACTTAATTTATAGGAGGACTATTGATGAAAACAATTGGAATGATCGGCGGATTAAGCTGGAAATCTACATCCCTGTATTGCACATATATGAATGAATTAACACACGATGCTTTATCACACTGTGCACACCTCGTTATTCAAGGAATGGATTTTACACAAGTTACAGAATGGATGGATCGGCAGGAGTATGATTTATTAAAGAATGCGCTGATAGAAACAGCCTGCGAGGTCGAGGAAATGGGGGCAGATTGTCTTCTTCTTTGTTCGAATACGGTTCATCTCTTTGCAGACGAGGTACAGCAAGCCATCTCTATTCCGCTGATTCATATTTGTGACGCAAGCGCTGCTAGCATTCACTCTTACTCTATCCGGAAAATCGGCGTACTCGGCACAAAGCATGCACTCGAGCAAGATTTTTATATAAATAGACTGCAAGAACATAATTTGGAAGTACTCTCTCCTGATTATAGAGACCGGGAATGGATACATGATGTTATTATAAATGAACTGAGCAAGGGCATTCTTTCTCCTCGTTCTAAAGCACGTTTTCAGAGCATCATTCAAAACCTTATCACTGAAGGGGCGGAAGGGATTCTTCTTACATGTACAGAAATTCCGTTACTTATCGGGCAAAACGATGTATCTGTTCCGTTATTTGACACAGCATATCTTCATTCACTGCAAGCCGTACAATTTTCTTTATCACGCATTAACGGGCAGTATAAGATCCCCATTTCAAAACTTAGCGTGTACAATGAAGTTTAAGTGGGGGATCACTGCCCGTAAAAGCCTGATTGGTTCAACTAACCATCATTGGGGGATAAAAGAATCCCCCAATGATGGAAGTTTCACTTTATCAGAAACGAAAGAGACCTTGCCTTTATAAGGCAAGGTCTCTTTCGTTAAAGTATATTATTTTCTATACAAAAGGGATAAAATGGAATTATATATACTTGAGAGGAGAGAAACCAATGCGCTTTGCTTTTCATTATTTAGCTTGGATGAATGCAGCTGACGGTGCGCTTTCCTTCATCGGTCTTCAGCTTCAAGTAATTACAGAAGGAAACTGGCTTATGCATTCACTATATGAACAAAGCCCCTATTTGTTTTTGCTTTGCAAACTCAGCTTTTCTTTGCTTCTGTATATGTTTCTGTTTTGCAAAGTCACCATTACAAGCAAGCTCGTCAAATCTTTCACTTATTCAGCCGCTGTTTTATATACAGCTGTGTTCGTCATACACAGCGTTTGGATCTCCTTCTTGCTTCCATTGGACTAAAGCATCATTTATATCGTTTAACAGGACATCCTCTCTCGTTTTGGCAAAGATGGATAACCGATGAAGCGGTCTCGTCATCGCCACGTACATCAGTTTTACGTCCAGCTCTTCTCGTGTAAATACTTCCCGATAAGATACGATGCCTACACAATCGAATTCCAAGCCCTTAGCAATATGAACAGGCAAAATGGATACATAGTCATGCTGCAATTCCTGCTGCTCTGTCATGAGCGCGACTTTCAAAGAACTATTGTCTAGAGCCTGAAACAGAGATTCACATTCTTCCTTCGTTCTTCCCAGCAAGGCAAAGGATCGGAACAAACTCTCCTTTCCCTCCTGTACAAATTGCTCGATTGCCTGTACCAGCTGTGCTTCACCGCTGTATGAAACAAATCCCGGATTGGCGCCATGGCGGACAACAGGCACAGCGAGAGGAACCCGCACTTCGCTATTTCCCTGCAGCACAGCGTTTGCCAGATTCATAATTTCTATTGTTGTACGATAGCTGCTTTCGAGCGTTAAATAATTTGCTTTTGGAAAGATACGTTTTACAAGCATGCCCCAATCTTTTATTCCGCGGTACCCGTGAATGCCCTGGGACAAATCTCCAAGTATCGTAAACAGCTCGGTACCGCATACCTTCTTTAACACAAACATTTCAAACATCGTATAATCCTGTGCTTCGTCAATGATAATACTTTTTGTTTTCACCGTCTTTTTTACACCGTACAAATGATGCTGCAAATATAGTAATGCTGCCGCATCCTCTGCTTTATAATGATACTTTCGCTGGCGTATGGAAGCAGTCAGATCTTGTACAATCGTTTCACTTAAACCGTCTGGACCGTACTTCCTAATCAACTCCTCGTTGCTGAGCAACTCGTCATAATAAGCGAACACATCTTTTTTCGGAAACTTTTTTATATAGCTTGAAACAGCTGTACGGCAATCTTTCTTGAATTCTTCAAGCAGCGCTTCTTTCTTCTCCATGAGACGTGTAACTGTTTCTTTTCGCTTGCTCGCGTCCCGTATATGAAGAGCTCTTTCAATTTTCCCGTCATAGTGCTCGATAATTCTTTTTTCCATGTTTATTTTTTTCGTTTTCACATGGCTTTGCAAGACGCGCTTGAGCTTATCAATTCGTTTGTAGACAGGCAAGTACTTATATTCATAAAGAAACAGCCTCTTTAACCGTTCATATTTATAAACAGTAAGCGTTCCTATGCGAAAGTCCTCTTGTGGCAGGAGCCCTTTCTCAATATCTTTTATATATTGGCTGATTATCTTTGCAAACTGTAAGGAGCCTTTAAAAGAAAGCAGCTGCTCCTTTGCTCTTTTCTTCTGTTCATCTTCTTCCTGCAACAAAAATATGAGCGCTTCGTCCATGGCAGAAAATACGAGTTTGTGCTCCACGCACTCCTTCACAAAATCAAGAAAAGTCGTTTGCTGGACACGATCTACGCCAAGCTCTGGCAACACTTCGGAAATATACGTTAAAAACAGCTTGCTCGGAGCCAGAATCATAATAGCTTCCGGGGAGAAAAATTGCGCGTGCTTATAAATGTAATAAGCAATTCTATGAAGCGCAATCGTTGTTTTGCCGCTTCCTGCCACTCCCTGTACGATAAGAGGATGGTACAAATCCGCGCGAATAATTCTATTTTGCTCTTCTTGTATCGTTGAAACGATTTCAGTTAATCTATTCTCTGCATTTCCCGACAGTGACTGCTGCAGAAGTTCATCCTTTGTAGTAATATCAATATCGCGTATCTCCTTGAGCTCTCCGTCTTCAATGAGATATTGTCTTTTTAAGGACAAGCTGCCTTCAATCACTTCATCTTCCACTTCGTAGGACACATTCCCTAATCTGCCGTCATAATACACGTTTGCAATCGGCGAACGCCAGTCTACGATAATATCTTCCTGTGACTCTCTGTCAAATAAAGAAATCTTTCCGATGTATAAGGTTTCCGGACTGTTCTGTGATACGTTTTGAAAATCGATTCTCGCAAAATACGGTCTGTGCTGAATGCGCTCTAAATGATGGTGCTCCCGCTCCGTCATCTCTAAAAACTTTGCGTTCGTCAAAAGGCTGATATAGCCCAAGGAGCTGTCTGCGGAATTCAAATTCATGATTGCTTGACGTATATGCTCCCTGTACTCTCTCTCGTTGTTCCGGGCTGCCTCCAACACAAGCTGAATATATGATTTTGTAAAAACGAGACGATCTTGTTCCGCTATATAGTCCAAATGTTGCTTCGCGTGCATCCCCATCCCCCTTCCTTATCGTATATTGGGTTTATTTACCATACAGTATTACTAATCATATTGCAAAGTACCCCTGAATGCAAAGGGAGAATGAAAAAAATCCTTGCATGGTTCATCCATGCAAGGATTTTATATTATTCCAGTGATTTTACGTAAGAAGCGATCGCTTGCACATCCTGCTTGGATAATGTGTTTCTCTCTTCATACTGATGCTTTTCAATCGCTTCTTCAATTGTTTTAGCGCTGCCATCATGCAAGTACGGCGCTGTTGCCCACACGCCTCTCAGCGTTGGCGGATCGAACTTCGTGCGGCTTCTCGGATTGCTGAAGCCGGCGCGTGCATCACCTGATGAATCTTTATCGGTAACACCTGCTGTTCCGATATCATATAAAAATTGCGTGTTGGCTGTCGTGAGTTTTCCGGCTGCATCAACCGCTTTTACGCTTGAAGTGAAATAGTCGCCGCCGTGACAGCTTAAGCAATTTCCTTTTCCGTTAAACAGCTCTTCGCCCTGTTGCGCTGTTTTTGTCAATTTGCCGTTTTCCCGATACGGGCTTTTCGGTACCGGAAATGAAGACGGATCATCTAAAAAGGCAAGCAGCGCATCATACATATGCTGTACATCAGCAGGGATCGGCTGACCTGGATCAACATTCATCATGCCGCCCATTTCACCTTGCACAGTATGAATATAGTCTGTAAAGTCATCGCGCGATCCGTCCCACATAAACAATCCTGTTTTTGTAGTAAGAATGTTGCTCGTTACATTCCTTGGCCCTTTCGCCGTTGTAAGTGTCAGCGAGTTAATATCGCCGTCGCTATGACAGGATGCGCAGCTCATCCAGTTGTTTCCCGTAATGGGTGCTGCAAACTCGTCCGAGTTGCCGCTGTAAAAAATCGTTTTCCCTTCGCGAACAAGCGCAGAAAGCGGATCTTTTCCAATCAGCTTAATTTTGTCATTTGTCAGCTTTACCTTCGCATAGGAAGTTGACTCAGGCGCTTGCAAAACTGCCAAATCATGGCTCATCGCATTATGAACGAATAATACATCCTTTTCCTTAGAAAAAACGACTCCTCTCGGGTTATCCCCCGGAATGCGTCTTACAACCTGAGAAGCATTTCCGCCGCGCGTTAAGTCGAATACAACGAGATCCTCACTTCCGGACATGATGACAAATGCTTTTGTTCCTTTTGAATCGAAAGCTACGTCATACGGATTAGCCATGATAATCGTAGCATTTTTGCTGTCTTTTACGTTCATTTCTTCAAACAATTCTTTCCGCTCACCTGTGATTTCTTCATCTTTTTCCAAATCAATGACTGAGATTGCCGGGAAAATGGTTTCCTCGAAATGGATAGGTGTATCTACATTTGTCAGCAGATGCGGCACCCACGCTGTTTTACCGTCAGGTGCAATGACGAACTGCTCTAGCGTATTTGGAATGCCCTGGCTTTTCTTGCGGTCCTCTTTATCCGGTGAAGCTGCGAGCTGAATCGTTTTTTGCACTTTGTTATGTGCAAGATCCACCACACTGATTTTCCCGTCTAAGTAATGCGGAACGTACAGCTTCTTACCGTCAGCTGTCATCGTTAATGTACGCGGACGATCGCCGATTGCGATAGACTTAATTTCTTTCTCCTTTTCTATATCGATGACTGATACAGTGCCGGAGCGAAAATTCGAAACATATAAAAGTTCTCCGTTTTGGCTAGTTACCAATCCGAACGGTTCAATTCCCGTATTTAAATGCTTTACAACCTTCTTTTTCTCCAAATCTATTACATCCACCCGGTCATCCTGCATACAGGAAACATATAAACGCGATTCATCCGGGCTTAACGTTAATTGCCGCGGTTCTTTTCCGACCTTAATCTCTTTCTCTACCTTTTTTGTAGCTGCATCAGTAATAGAGACTGTATTGGCATCCAGATTCGCGGTATAAATGTGCTTTTCATCCTTGCTCATGATGATATTGTCGCTATGCACCGCCGTTTTGCGAGCAGCTTGTTCATTTGACGCTTGTATGCTGCAACCCGCAAACGCCCCTACGAATAGGAGCGTTTGCAAGAAAAGAGAGAGTTTTTTCATTTCATGACCCTTCTTTATTGTTTATTTTTCACTTCTACATTCACAAGAACAGGGGCAATGCCGTACTTGCCGTGTCCTGCTTGCACTTGCGGCACAGTATCTTTATCAGTGTTGCCGCTCTTGTCTCCTTTTTTATAGGAGTCTCCCGTATCCCAAAGTTCGCTGGCTTGCATTCCTTCTTGCAAGGACGGACCATCTATTACTCTATTATAGAAGTCTACATAACGGGAAATAACAGTTTCTTTATCAAGAGACGGGTATTGCTGTTTATCAGCTTCTGTGTTGCCAAGATTTAAAAGCGCCAAGCGAAGAGCTGCGGATACACTTCCAGCTGTATACGGCGTATATTGCATTTTCCCGTCTACCGTTTTGTATACCTTCAATTTTTTATCCCACATTTTTGTGTCAACCGCGTTATAAAGGCTTCGTGCCGCTTCACGGTACTTGTCCTCTTTTGTCGCAAGGTACGCTGCAGTCAAGCCGCGTATTGCGCCAAGCTGCGCTTCCAGTGCTGCAGGCTTTTCATCCGGCCCTTTACCCACTGTAAAGCCATTTGCGATAAGACCGTCTTTGGTCATCATCTTATCCATCATAAAGTCCGCTTGCTTTTTCATCATCTCAATCGCACGCTTTCCTTCTTCTGTCTGCAAACCTTGTGCATCTGCACCGCTTGCATATCCTACAGGCAAACCGTCAATGGCACGCTGGAAAATACGCAATGCTTCAAGCGTGTAGCCCGCATCGAATGAATCTACGTAGTCGCCTTGTTTTTGGCCGTCATTCGTGCTGATGAACGCGCCGATTTCTTTATTGAAGTGCATCGCTTCTAAGTTTTTAAACACTTGAAGCAATACATCACGGTTTACAGAATACGGATCTTGCGCTTTTACATCGTTCTCCGCTGTGCCATCTGTATTTTCCTTCGGTGCAGCTGCAAACGGTGCACCGTCAAATACAGCTTGGAATGCAGGGTTTACGTTTTTGTTGTCAGGACGCTGATCTGTTGTGCCGTAAAACTCGGAAGCTGGCCAAAGCATCATCCATTGGTCGCGCAATAGACTGCGAGAATCGGAAACTTCCAGCTTAGAAGCCTTTGCCGCGTCTTTGCCTTCTTCTGTTACCTTAATTTCATGCGGCAAGTATACAAAGCCGTTTGCCGGATTGTATTGGCTGCCTGCCCCGCTTGTCAGCTGCTTCGTTTTTGCATCGTAAAAGAGCCCGTCACGAATATACGCAAGCTTATTCCAAATTTCTTCTGCTAAGACAACACCTTGGAAACCATCAGCCGTGCTTACGCCAAGGCGGATGTTCGGGTCTTTATCTTGATCAGCTGCAGTTGCTTCCAGCTCTTCATCCTTGTCTACTGTATGGAAGCCGCCTAAGAAGTCGCCCGTCCAAAGCGCTTGCTTCAAGAATGCTCCGCCGTATGCTGCCGGTGTCAATGTTTTGCTCATCTTATCGCGGTCCCAGCGCAAAGTTTTAAAGTCTACTTGATATACTGGCGTATATGTTTTATCATCATTTTCTGCGTATTCGGATGTATCTACCTTTTGTACATAATGCGGATCGCCGCTGCTGTATTCCATAAATGTAGGATACATATTTCTAAAGATTTCTTCCTTCGGATAGCCTGTGCTGTCCGCCAGCTTATAAAAGCGTTCTTCCAATATTTGCGGCGTTTGCTTCCCGCCTTCTTTTGCCAATTTTTCGACAATAGGACCATTAATTAAGTGCAAACCAAGACCGGATTTTTCTACTACCTCGTACATTCCTTCTTCAGAGTACTCATAAGATTCAATACCCGCTATGTAGTCAAACTCTGTCGGCTTGTTGCGTTTCTTAGGATCTAATAGATCCAAGTTTAATCCTAAAGTTTCCGCAAGCGGCTCTCCTGAAAGCTCAAACTCTGCGTATGCAAACATATTACCCGCCGTATCAAATGTATAATCCGTAACGGGAACAGCATAATCTTCTTTCTTCTTTGCTTCGCCAGACGCTTGTTGTTGACCGCAGCCTGCTGTAATTAAAAGAGACGCTGCAATTGTAAACGTTGACATAACTTTCCATGGTTTTATATACATTATAACGCACCTCGTTGAAATTGATAATTATTATCAATATAATTCCTGTTTTATTATAGTATGAGATGACATTTCTGTAAACAAAGTTTTAAATAAATGTCATGTTTACCATATCCACACAAGATATATTGACTGTCCTCTCGGCAATACCTTCTATATACACGTGAATAAAAAAACGTCTTTTGATAGTGGAGAGAGATCAAAAGACGTGCAGAAGCGGTCAGACCCTTCAAGATGTCCGCTGTACGGCTGCATGTTATGGATATTCGTGTAAACGAGGAAATATCTTTTCGCAGCACATGTTTACCTGTGTTGCATGCGTATATGGGACGAGTTTGGATATGTTGGAAAATTAAGATGAATTTATATATATCGGCAGGAAAAATCCTTTGTTTCTCTAATTAGTAGAAGAGACATTGTCAGAGGGGGAACATACATGGACTTACGCTATCCAATCGGAAAATTTGAAGCACCAAATACAATGACAGATGAACAGCGCGAGCGCTGGATTCGCGATATTGAAAAGAATCCTTCCGCTGTGAGGCGTGCGATTGAAGGGTTATCCGAAGAACAGCTTGATACGCCTTATAGACCGGACGGCTGGACAGTTCGCCAAGTTATTCATCATATGGCAGACAGTCATATGAACAGCTTCATTCGATTTAAACTGGCATTAACAGAGGAAGATCCAACGATTAAACCATATTACGAAGAGCGCTGGGCTTTGTTGGAGGATGCAAAAAACGTGCCCGTTGACCTTTCTCTATCTCTGCTTGAAGGATTGCACGGGAGATGGACCATTCTTCTTCGTTCCTTAAGCGAGGCGGATTTCGGCCGCACATTCCGTCATCCTGAACTTGGAACGATGAAGCTCGATAAAACTTTAGCGCTGTACGCATGGCATGGAAAGCATCACACAGCCCATATTACCTCTCTTCGCCTGCGGATGGGATGGTAAGAAAAACGGAGTCTTCGAGGTTCTTAAGTGACAGGGCATAGCCGACAGCGTTATATACAAGTGAATAAAAAAGACGTTTTTTTATTCACTTGTATATATAAACTGCCATATGGTGGTTTCTTTAGGTTTACATAATCGTCTTATCGGCAGCTTATTATTGTATGATCTTCTTAGGATTATCATCCCATTCCTTTTTTTGTAAAATATTCGGTCCCTCTCTTTTTAAAATATCTAGAAATATATTTCCTACTTCTGGGTCAAATTGTGTGTGTAACCCTTTCTGTATTTCATTTTTTGCAAATTCTAGGATTTGTTCAGAGCGGTAAGAACGTTTGGATGTCATGGCATCAAAAGAATCAGCAATTGCCATAATACGAGCTACTAAAGGTATTTGATCTCCCTTTAATCCTTCTGGATATCCTAATCCATCATATCTTTCATGATGATAACGTATCATATCTAAAATACGGTTCTCTTGAAGCGATGATATGTGTTTAAGAGTTTCATACCCTATGGTCGGATGTTTTTTGATAGTATCATATTCTATTTCAGTTAATCGTGATGACTTCGTTAAAATATTCTCAGGAATTCCAATCTTTCCAATATCATGAAGCAATCCCCCAATGTAAATTGATTCACGTGTTGACTTCGGCAACCCAATTTCTTCAGCGATTTTTAAGGCATAATTTGCCACATTATTTGAATGAAAAGCTGTATAAGGATCTCTTGCATCTAAGGATTTCGCTAAAGCCTGTACCAAATCAATGGAATTTTTTTTCGCTTTTAAGGAATTCTTTGTTAGACTAGCTGCCATTAAGGTTATTAAAAAGTAAGTAATCCAATGAGAGAGAACCACTACCTCGAATAATGGAAACGTTTCATGAGAGAAATAAAATCGACAAAAGGTGATTAAACTAGTGAAAATAAACAAAAACCATTTTGATTTATTCCAAAAAGCAATTCCTAACAACATTATACTAAGATGAAAAAATGGTGCTAAGGTAAAATTGGAAAAAACAAATCCATTTAACAATATACTCAAAAATAAAACAATAAAGAATGCATAACGAGCATAAGTAATATTTTCTAAACGCCTAGATATTATGTTCTTTATAGAGTTCATAATAATAACCACCTAACTAATCAATTTGCACGAATTATAAATACAATACTTTTAATATATTCACATTAATATATATTAACATTATAAAACAGAAAGTTATATTGTCCCCATAAGACTTGTTTCAAAACTAAAAACTTTTGTTTTGAAACAACAATTTAGAGAATTTCTTTTCTTATCATTGTAAATCCGCATTTTCATGATACTAAAAAACTTGTTTTTTGTTATTTTAGGAGCACCGTCACATGCCTATCAAGTTAAGAAGCTAAGCCATACAACGACAAAAACACTATTCCTTCGATAACATATACAGAAAGGATGGGGTATTTTTGTCGTTTTGGGACATTTGTTTTTGTTAGCTTGATGGGCATGGGGTACCGCCACACATCTATCAAGTTACAATTTTCAGATACCTCCAAATAGAAAAAAGCTATACTTTATGTAATCATTTACAAAAAGCATAGCTTTTTAATCATCTTGAAGGTGTAATAGTTTCTCAGCTTGATGGTGATGGGGCTCAAGAGGAGAAGAATAATCTATTTCCGACATGTAAACACATAGGCAGGCGGCAAGTTAAAAAGTACGCGCTTCTTTTCGATTTTAGGAAAGAATGACTGAAAAAATCGCTGCTTTACCTTTGAATATTGGAAGGTAATAAATTCCCCATTCTCTCCTAACAGCTCTGCCGTCTTGCTTAAAATACGCTTGGCTACATCTCTAGGCAGACTCGTAAACGGCAGGCCTGACACAACATAATCAGCCTGTTTCATATCGTATTTTCTCATGTGATAACCTGCGCACTCCGCTGAATCGTGAATAATATGAACATTTGGCAGATGCCCGTATTTTTCTTGCAGCGCCATGTAAAATCGATCGTTTGTTTCTAAAAGGAACAGCACGGTTTCTTTCTTTTTATGCTGAATAAGCTGTTCCGTAAATATACCTGTTCCCGGACCGTATTCTATAATACATTTTGCACTCGCAAAATCGATCGGCGCAATCATTTGCTTCGCTAAATATTTGGAACTCGGCGCCACCGCACCGACTGTTCTAGGCTCTCTTATGAATTGCTGGATAAAATAAACGGCGTTCATATCGTTCCCCTCTTTTCCGTTAAAGTGCAATGTCTATATATGAGTGAATGATAATTTCGACATGTCCATGTGCGATGTGCAACCAAAAGGGAGTATGATATGCTTCTTCTCTCTGGTTTACCCTTGCACGAACCAAAGGTTTGACTGCTTCTGCACGTCTTTTAATCTCTCCCCACTATCAAAAGGTGGTTTTTTATTCACTTGTATATATTTTACCTGGCAAACATTAAAATACCATGAGACAAATTCTTAAGATTTCTTAATTTTGCACATAAAAAAATATCACGCCTCCCTTAGGCGTGACTTTCAACGTAATATTCCTTGTTGCATTTGTTCCAGAGATATAATATGGATGCGGCGATAACGCTGATACCCCCACTTACACTGAGTGCCAAATGGAAAGACAATGTAGCTGAGTAAACTTTCACGCAACTTAAGCAACAACGGCCTTTATTTAGATTTTCTCGGCTGAATATTAATTTTAGGACCATCTGCAGGCTTTTTCTCTGTTGTTTTTTCTTTTCTCTCATCTTTTTTCACTTTATCTTTTTCATCATTCTGGTCCATCATGTCCTCAGGCCAAATAGAATCTCCCCCATACGTTGCTCCTATATTCAATCGGCCTTTCAGCTCTTTTATTCCAAGCTGGCCAAAATTATTATTTAACTCAAATTTATCTACTGCTATTTTTTCTATATTCACCTTTTCTATTACAACAGGAGGCTGTACTTGATTTCCTTGTTGCTGCAGAAGACTTAATCTTTTTATTTCTTGCTCCAACGACTCTAATTTTTTCTCTATATTGGAATTTTTATTTGTAAAAAAGAATAACTTTTTTAGTGACATACTAAGTCCTCACTTTGTATAGCTGATTTTACTTTATTGTCCTCATATATAATGTATATGTATGAAGTCCTATAACATGTCCTATTTTTGTATCGCATTTAATAAGAAAAGGAGGTTTCCAAATGTTTTTTTTACCTTCCAAAATTAATATGGGGCATATTAAAATAAACACTGTCGGAACGGGCTGCCGTGTATCTGCCGGCTCTACTGTCCAAAGAAACAAAAATGCTGTTAACAAAAAGACCTCTGGATTCGGGGAACAAAATGGAGATGAAGTTGCAATATATCATCATATATCCATTGGAGATGATGAGGACTTGATTGATAATAACTCTACAAAAGTATAATGAACCCATCGGATATTATTCTATCGGAATAATATCCCCTTTTTGTTCCATTAATGGATAGCTGACTTGCAGTACACCGTTATAAAATTTAGCTGATATATTTGTTCCATCTGTCGGCTCTGGTAACGGAATTTGACGATTAAATGCTCCATGCTGGCGTTCCGAATAAATCACTTCAATTTCCCCTTCTTTAAACCTTGATCCGGGAACACCTTTTACAATTAAATAATCTTTGTTAAACATTAATTCAATATCCTCTTTATTAATGCCAGCCAGATCTATAAGAATAACAATTTTTCCCGCTTTTTTTATAATGTCAATTGGGGGAAACTCACCTCTTCTATTTAGATCTTGATTTTTTTTAGAATGTGGATTAGGATTTTGAGTTGAACTTACCCCCGCATTTTCAAATGCATTTGGCATGACACCTTTTAAAAAATCCATTTTTCCTTGCCCTTCACCCATCAATCGATTTGTATAATTTTGGTCGAAAATGTCCTGCCAGAAATTTGTTCCGTATACATTGGCTGCAAGCTCCATCAGCTGTTTAAGTTTTTCTACGTCCACTCTATCCCCCCTCACCGCTATCATAATTCATTGCAAAGAAGCATATATTTGAAAGCAAAAAAGGAGGCGTTCTATATGCCTGCTCCAACCCCTTATATTAATATTAATATTTTTTTACTGAAGATTAATTCCTTTGAAAATGCTTCAGCGGTTAACATAGGACAAAATTTACTGGCCGATTGGCATAATTCCGATAAGAAAAATCAAGGCTTCGGGCAAAGCTTCGGAGATCAAAGTGAATTTATGGCAAACCGCAGCTTTGTCGATGATAAAGATCTTATGGACTCCTTGTCTACCTTTAATTCTGTCCCTACAACTCCAGAAGAAAGGGATTGATACAATGAATTTTGCGCCTATGGTCGTTAACTTCCTAGGATTTAAGATTAATGTAATGGACCAGGCTTCCACTGCAGTTATAGGGCCAAATCAACAAGTGGATATTTTCGTGTCTGTAAAACGTAATCAGGGGTTTGGAGAGGTCAACGGTGATCTTTCTCCAATTTATATCCCTATCACCGGTGTTGCAGACCCGGATGCTATCGATTCCAATTCTGTTAAAGGAAGTGTAGTCTAAGTCGATTCGTATATAAACAGCCTCCCTAAGAAAGGCACAACCTTTCACCTATAAAATTCTCTGTTTTAACCAAAAATAAAGCTATCTGCTCCTGCACTGCATGGAACAGATAGCTTCATTTATTAATGCAGCAGTCCGCTTTTTAAAAGAGATCGGTACTTTCGTTTACAATACTTCCATTACATGTTCAGCGATTCTAATACCTACGCATTCTATCGCCAACTCAGATTATCTCCTAGACGGTTTCTCGTATGATAAACTGCTCCTCAAAGGATGTGGCAAGTTCCTTCACTGCATTTCCTTCTCCAATGAAAACAAGACTTGATGCAATGTTCGGATTCTCTACATACATATGTCGCATGTGCAGCACCCCGGAAGCATATTGCAGCTCATACAGCCCCTCTTTTCCTTCCAAACGAACGATGCCCTTTCCCCTGTAAATGTTATCGGGCAATCTCTTCATCCAATCCTTCAATTGCTTCTGATTGAGCGGCGGAAAGCTTTCCAAGCGAATTGCTTTTACTGCCGCATGATGCTGACGAGACGTACCGGCTGTTTCATCTTCTGTCGGCTCGTAAGCCATAATACGTTTTTGGAACATTTCTTCCGGCTGTATGTTTCCGAAGGTTGTTTTATACACAGGCACGCCTTCTGCAGTAAAGGAGCGCAGTTTTACTTCAACATCCATGAGCTTCTTCTCAGATATCATGTCTATTTTATTAAGAATGATATAAGATGCGCATTTAATTTGATCCTTGAATAGCTTGCGCATGGCACTGGAACTGAAAAAGATGTTTAAATACTCCAAAAAACGCGCTGCATCGACGACACCGATAATGGATTGCAGATGAAAATGCTCATTGTAGCGGCTTTCCGTCAACACTTCAATCAGCTCAATCGGGTTGGCTACTCCAGTCCCTTCAATAATAAGCGCATCAATTTCGCTTATATCCTCCGCCAACTGATCAAGCACACTGCGGAAATTGCTTTGAATCGTACAGCAAATACATCCATCCAGCAGTTCATTAACGCGGTCTTCTGAAAATAAATGTCCTTCTACATTCACCTTGCCAAGCTCATTTAAGATAATTGCCGGTTTCTCATTTCGCTTCTTGTACGCCTCGATCATCTGAAGAAGTACCGTTGTTTTTCCGCTGCCTAAAAAACCGCTCAGAACGTATACAGGAATGGTTTTCCCCATAACATTTTCTCCTGGTTAATTTGAAATATATAAAAACATATAAAACCATCTCAAATCAACCAGTCCTCCTCTCTCATTTTATTTTTTAGAACCAATATATATTTTGAAATCTCCAGATTAATGTTACAGGTTTCAATCCATAACGCTTTAGGATAGTTCATCGTGCTGAAACAGTTTCCTGCTTCTACACTCACTGGGGCTTGAAAGCAAGGAACAGACTATACAAGCCTAAAGGTCACGGTTTTATATAGTTTTATATAGTTTTTTACGATTTTATACGAAATAAAATCAACTGTTCATAGCTCCTTTTTACAGACAAGCTTTTTAACATTATATCACCCCAAATCGAATTAATTACGATTTATTTTATATGATTTGAAAATCGTTTTTTAAAATGTAATATACAAAGAATGATATCACATGAGTCTGTTAATTGTCAGTATTTTCAATTAATTAAAGACACAAAAATGAGCTTGTTTGCCTAACAAGCTCTGCTTATATAAATATACCTATAAGCTGCTACAATGCTGCATGAATATCGGTAATGTTCACATCCGGGACCTTTTGCTGCAGCGCCGTTAAAAATGCCTCTTCGTCTTCCGGCATGCCGATGGTAACTACATCATGCGGAAACAGCCAAAGCTGCACGCGCATAAAGGACCATGTAACGTCTAGGGACGTTTCTTTTATATACCGAACAGCCCGTACACGATCCAGCGTAACTCGTCTTTGAAACGGTCCGAAGTGATTGACTACATGTTCATCCGTAATTTCTATATAAGAACGAGAAAGCGACCATATAAGGAAACCGCCTGCCGCCATGCCTGCAATTCCGATCAAAGCAGCAAAAAATGCGATAAATCCGCTTGCGACAATGCCTAAAATGAATAAAAGCAAACCGATTGGCGCGAGCGCAAATACCGTTCCTGTAAGAACTTGGTCTTTTTTGACTGAAAATTTCATGATATCCCTCCTTTTTATACAACAATATGGCAATCGTTTCGTCCAAAGAAGGAATGCTGCCTATACTATCCTATCGAACACCAGGGGATATGAAAAGTGTTAAAATCTTTCTTTTTGATTACAACTTGTTTACAAAAAGCAAAATAGAAACCAAAGAAATTCGATTCTCATTGTCCCCATATATATATAAGAATGCGATTTGCCGCTGCTGCCAACATGAAGGCTCCCGCTAAACCATGACGTCCAGCTGCATATAGGGCAACTGCTGCACTTCCGAAAACGAGCAACTCCACAATAAAATGCATCCAGCCTGACAGTTGCATCGATGCACGCGGTGCAACAAACATTCCCCAAATGACCGCTGCCAGCAGCGGAGCACCAATTCCTGCTACCGTCTTAATGATTATTCCGCCTTTCACCTGAAACCCCCAATATCCAAGCGCCGCTAATGCGCACAATTCCAAAAGAAACCGCAGCGCTAAGTTAGCATATTGTATCCCTATCATAATACATCCCCTTTGTTTAAAATGTTTGTTTACAATATCAACCTAAAACTAATTTAATTAATAATAAAACTAAATATATTAGTTTTATTATATGTGAGTCAACACGTTTTTTCCACTAAAAATCTCCTCTATTACAAGAAGAATACAATTTTTTCATCCTTTAGATTAAGAAGGTAACTATATAATGCGAGACGTTACATTAAACTTTCTTAAATACTGCATTGTCACGCCGTACGGATACGGTGCTGCATATGAATAATCTCTGTCGAAGCCTTGTCCCAATAATGCACCCGCCGCCAAAGATGGTATTAAATTATAAACAAACTATGGGCGCCCTTTTTCAGAGAAGGGCTTCTTCTGCATATTTCCGCCCTTTCCTTTGCACCATGGAAGAAAACGCGTTATCATAGCAGAAGTACTAAGAAATTAATGAATGGTGGGAATTACATGCTGGAGCAGTTTCACATAAATGAACAATTACAAAAACACCTTATGAACATGCATGAGCAAAATAAAACAAAAGCAGGCAAAGACACAGCCCTAATTGGAAGCAAACTTTATAAAGCACAGGATGCAAGCATTTTAGAAGATGCGATTACCGCTTTGCTTCTTGGCAAAAATGTTCTATTAAAAGGGCCGACAGGAAGCGGGAAAACTGTGCTGGCCGAAACGCTTTCTTATATATTCCAAAAGCCGATGCACAGCATTAACTGTTCTGTTGATTTGGACGTAGAAGGCATTCTCGGCTATAACACATTAAAAACAAATGACGGCGCATCTGAAGTCGTTTTCGTGGACGGACCGCTTATGAAGGCAATGAAAGATGGTCACTTCTTATATATTGATGAAATTAACATGGCGAAGCCGGAAACACTTCCGTTGCTTCATGGAGCTTTAGATTATCGCAAAATGATTACAAATCCGTTCACCCAAGAAGTTGTGTACGGCGATGAGGAGTATCGGGTAATTGCCGCAATCAACGAAGGCTATGTCGGCACGAGCGAATTGAACGAAGCGCTGAAAAATCGCTTCGTTATTATTGAAGTGCCTTATATTCAAGGTGATACACTAAAAGAGCTGCTGTTAACTGAGTCCAAGCAAACGAACACAGCAGTTATCGGGAAGTTCGCTCAATTTTCAAGCGATTTGATTCCGCTTGCCAGAGATGGGCGCATCAGCGAAGAAGCGGCGAGTATACGCGGCATTATTGACGCATGCGATTTAAGCGTTTATATCCCGGTTATGCGTGCCATCGAACGCAGCATTATCGCGAAGATGAGCGATGACACAGAACAAATGACGCTTCGTGAGCTCGCGGAAAGCTACTTCCTTGAGGGATAAGGCATGAGACAGATATTCAATGAAAAGAAAATTGATGCATCGCTTTTTTTGCGGATGGAAAACTTAATGTACGCGCTCTTGAAGGAAAAAAACGCTTATTTAGAGTATGGCTTTCAAGCTTACTACGATGAACTGGACAACAAAGTCGTTGTCAGCCACTTTTGGGATGACCGCAGCGCTGAAGACAAAGCAATTGGTCTAAAAAGCGAAGTGTACTTAAAAGCTCTTGGCTATAAGCATTATTCTAATATGAAGATCGTTCGCAAATATGGAAATGAACTGCAGGATTCTCCGCTTCGCAGTTTTTTAACGCAGCTGTTCGTGCTGCTTGAAGACTTGCGTGTAGAAGAGAAAATCAAAGCAGCTCGTCCGGGAACGAAAGCCATCTTTGCACGCCGCAAAGACGTATACCGCAGCTACTTTGAGTCGCAGTATGAAATCAATCGAATCCGAAACTATCAGGCAGATATGCTTTTCTGTTTATGCTACTTAACGCTGACAAACGATAAATACGAAAGCTTCAACAACGAGCACTTAGAGCATATCGATTTAATTTTATATGAAGCATTCCACTCCCGTAATACGGAAGACACGATGTATACCGTTGAAAAAATCCGCTATCGTCTAGAAGAACTGTTATCAGGTGACATGATTAATAACTACTTTGGTCTTGCCCCCTTAAACAGCAGCGCGGCAGAAATCGAAAAAGAAGACCGCGCCAAAAAATTGGCAAACTGTGATATGCAGGAGCTCGAGGATGACGAAAAGAAAAACAAAATGGAGGAATCCTTCTCCACATGGCACCGCGAAAATAAAAACAACGAGACTGAAAACTTTCTGCGCTTCGAGCTCGAAAGCGGAACGAAAACAAATTTGATGGGCAATGCTGCGCGTGAATCTGAGGATCAAGATCAGGCGCTGGGCTCCGTACAAGGCAATTCCAAACAAAGCACAAAAACTAACTTCCAGCAAGCCGACGCAAAGGATGCTCGTGCCTCGCAGGCTTCTGCCGGCGGTGAAGGACAATACGGCAAGTTCAATATCGGTGCAGCTCACACGTTCCAAAAAGCCCGCAAGCCGCGAACAGATGAAAAAGCAGCATATCAAGTAATCAAATCTCTTGTAAATAAAGATGTAAAAGAACTGAAGAAAACAATCGAAAAAACGATTGAAAACAAAACGAATGCACATACGGAGAAATTTTACGGCCGCCTAGGGAAAAAATTCCTTCGTATTTACACAGAAAAACAGCCGCGTATGTTTTATAAGAAGGGACAAGAATCAAAGGAGCTTGATGTTGCCTTTCATCTGTTGATTGACTGCTCCGGCTCGATGTATAACAAAATGGAAGAAACGAAAAAAAGCGTCGTCCTGTTTCATGAAGCGTTAAAATCCTTGAAAATCCCGCATGCAATCAGCGGCTTCTGGGAAGATGCATCCAATGCGAAAAAGGAATATAAACCAAACGTCATTCATGAAGTTATCACGTACCAAAACTCTGGTATTCCAAGCATCGGACCGGAAATTATGCAGCTTCGCGAAGAAGAAGATAACCGAGATGGCTATATCATCCGAATTGTATCCGAAGCATTAGCAAAACGGTGGGAGAAGCACAAGTTCCTTCTTATCTTTACAGACGGTGAACCTTCTGCGCTCGATTATAATCAAGACGGCATCTTGGATACGCATGAAGCCGTGAAGCTTGCCCGCAAAAGCGGATTAGATGTTATCGGTATCTTCATTGAAGAGGGAGAGGTAAAGGAAGAAACGTATCAATTGATGAAAAACATTTATAACCATCACTTCCTCGTTGCGAATCATGCGGAGGATTTGCGGCTGAAAATTAAGCCTTTGTTAAAAAAGCTGCTTTTAAAGACAATTCAGTGAAATAGCAAAAAAAGCTGCTAAGATGTTATCTTAGCAGCTTTCATTATTATATGGCATTCGCTCTTCTGGAGGACTCTGGGGATTCTTCCCAGCATTCAACATTCTCGATGCCGTCAATACTATCTTTATAAAAAACAGGATCCTTGCCGGCTTTTTTCTGTTGTACATAATCTTTTAAAGCGGCAAAGGCTATTTTTGATAACAATGTAATAGCAATCAAGTTTACGATAACCATAAGGCCCATAAATAAATCCGCTAAATCCCATACAAGCTGGACCTTTGCAACCGCACCGAATG
>NZ_AUMR01000050.1 GCF_000430785.1 Ectobacillus panaciterrae DSM 19096 | reverse complement strand
CACTATCAGCAGAAAGAATTTTAAAATCCCCATTCTTTATCCCGTAGTTTTCGGACAAATAATCTCCTATTGGTTTTTCAAATAGTTTTGTGTCTGTAGAGCAACCACTTAATAGGAATAGTGGTATGCTCAGTAATAAGATAAAAACAGTTACTTTTGGTTTCCTCATTCAAGTTCTCCCTTTTCTATTATATACTTCATACAATCATAGTTGGGGTTTTTGCCCATCCCTTATTTAAATCCCCCTATGTTCATTTTTCATTCTTACCCTTCCTTAAACCACATTTTACCATTTTTAAAGATGAAAAAGGGACTCTCTTGTGAGAAGTCGTTCCTTATTTAAAACACAACAATCGTTGTATTAACATCAATTTGATGTAGGTATGGGTTTGACTGTCCGTAAGCCCGAATTATAAAAAATAAGCGTACCTTTACGGTACGCATCACAAAAAGCCGTATAATCTGATCTTTTTAATCAAAAATACGGCTACTTTCATTTATTTACTACATTCCAGCTGAATCTTTTTGGACCAAGGCATGTATTGGTCTAAAATTTCAGGATTTTGATGTATTCCGAGATTCGGTAAATCCATCAAAAGTTTCTTTGTGTACTCGTAGAAATCAATCCCGTTACTTTTGGCTGTTTCTGCGATACTCAAACAAATAGCATTCGCTTTTGCGCCAGCTTCGCTGACCGAAAAAAGCCAATTTTTTCTGCCTATAACGTTTGGACGGATGGCATTTTCAGCTGGATTATTATCGATTTCAATGCGTCGTCTTTACAATTTTTACATTCATAAGCGTGTTCAATATGCTGAATTTTTCTCATTTTCGCAGGAATAAATTTTGCTTCTTCACGTACGATTGTACTGCCGATTTCAATCATTTGTCCTTGGCAACAGTCACATTGTGTATTTTCTGGATAATGGTGAAATGCTTCTACTTCGATATCATCCCGTAATGAATCATTTCGTTTTTTCTTTTGAATATTTCGTACAACAGTATAGGAAATCATCTGTTGGCTTTGTTCTTCTGTATGGGGTACCGCCACATCGCCATCAACCTAAAACAATTTAGTACCCCCAAAATGAAAAAATGCGCTATTCTTTCTGTAGATTCATAGGGAAGGATGGCGTTTTTTTATGGATATTTTAGACGAACTACGGGTAAGTCCGAGATAAGTCCAAAAACGGTCATAGGGGTGTAATTAATTGGAAAATACATAAATTTGATTACCAAAAACTTCTGGTTTTTATAATGACAAGATCATTAACTATCTCTTCTGTCGTTATCTAAGACTATGCTTTACCAAACAGAAGTTTTACCAAAGACCTTTGCAAAAAGTTTCTTGAATCGTTGATAATAAAAGGTTTTACATTTATTGTAATCTATCTGGCCACTTTTGGACTTATCTCGAATATACCTCTTTACTGTTCTTCAATAATCGCGCCCGTTTGCTGAAGATTATTATTAAGGGAAAGCACCTCGTTAGTACGCAAAATTAATAGAGTATAATTTTAAAAAACATTTTTATGAAAACCATGGTAAATTTATAATGTAGAAGAGATGGGACGATAGATTGCCCCTTTAATACCACCATTTATTTTACTTTTTTAAGAGGTGAATCATGCTTAAAACATTATTAGAACACTACGGATTGGATACCACTAAAAGAATTAAGATTGCCCGTCATAAGGATGAAAAGAGGGGATATGATCTCCCACTTCTCTATAAAAAGGACCAGTTCGACATTTACCAAAGTTACCAGGAAAACTCGGATTTCCATAATTGCGACTACCTTGTATCATTTCTCGGAATTGAAAAGAACCAAGCTGTATTCATTGGAGTATACGAGGTCATGGATATACTGCCTGCGTTCAGCGTCCCGCTTCCTCCACACTTCATCTACCACTCAAATTATAAACCAACCAGGCGGTATTATTACAAACTGAAGAAGCTTGACCAGTTCAAAGACCTTGCGGATCGGCTTGTAATCGAATGGAGCGGTGGGGCAATCAATTGGATTCAGAACTTCCATGGTACACCTAAGGAAGTCATCCAGCTTCTTCCCAAAGGCTATGTCGGCCATTTTCCAGGGTACATGGATTTCTTCCTTACGCACGACGAATTGAGGAAAATGGTTACCCACAGAGATGCCCACAGTGATTGGCATAAGATGCTTTCAGCTATCGGCGGAGTCTATGTCATCCTTGATACAGGGACAGGCGACCAGTACATTGGTTCTGCTTATGGGAAATGGGGGATCCTCGGACGGTTTGAAAGCTACGTAAAATCGCCGGACGGCGGGAATGTGAAACTTCTAGCACATATCCAGAACGATCCGAATTCCGTCAACCGTTTCCAGTATTCGATCCTTGAGACTCTTCCCTCCTCCATCACTCAGAATGAAGCCATAGCACGCGAGACGCTTTACAAGCGAAAACTTGGAACACGTGCCCATGGCCTTAATTCGAATTAATCCGTAAGGAAAATGAAAGCGGTAAAGGAATTTAACCCTCTGCCGCTTTTCTTTAATAGGCGGAAATTAGAACGAGAATACACCGTTTCTAGTCTTCTCGGGGTACGGAAACGATTCGTACATTAATCCGCCACATCTGTAAAAAACAGAATTTCTGTATTTTTCTTACTGTTTCGAAGCGAAAAATACTGTAAGACTACTTTTTGTGTGATATTTGTTTAGAATCTAAGATGCTTTGTCTCAATGGAGTACACTCTATTGGAACACCCCCAAAAGACTGACAGAATGCTGTTTAGGAGTATCCCATAAGAGTTGTTTCAAAAGGTGAAAAATGAATAACATCGGTTACATGCGGGGTAGTTCTGCTAATTGAAATCTCTGCAAGAAGTCTTAGTCTTAAATGGAAAGCTTGAAATAGAATCGGAAATCACTTGAGTGAAAGGTCTTTGTGCTCTTTTTTCGTTTTTTTCCATCCGTATGGCGTCTTTTGGACTTATCTCGGACTTACCCCATTAAAGGGCGCGATTGTTGCAGATCGCAGCAATAAAATGATTAAACTTTTTTATAAAAGGATGATTCAATTGAATATAGAAAAAGCGTGTTTAAATCAATCTTTTTTCAAAACATGCTTTTTCTATTTGCTCTTTTATCAAGGATTAATAAGTTCATTTATTCTGGCATTGTAACTGTTATAGCTTTACGCTTATCATCAGTCCATTTGCTACTTATATTATTTCTTTTGCATGCTTCATATGCATCTACACCTAATAGTATTCTTGTTTTTTCGAGGTTTTCAGGTCTTACATTTTTTCCGGTTGTCTCATGACTTAACCATCCCCAAAAATATATTTTGTCTGCTTCTTCTACGTCCCGTCTATACAGTGCTACTTCATAAGGTTTTGGATAACTATTCCTATGTGCGTTTGAGGGGATTTTCTGGTTAAACTCCTGAAAAAAATAACTCGATTTAAAAGAACTATTAGGATCATATTCCAAACCTAACACCTTACACAACTCGCCATATTTTTCTCCAAGATATGTATTAATTTTAAATCCTTTATGTAGGTCAATTTCAAAATAAAAATTCTTCATTTTTACTCCAAACATTAATTTGAACGGGGATTCGTCTATAAAAAAGAAGACATCAAAATGTACTTTATTAAAAATAAAATCAAATTTGTAGCGATTTAAACCTTGGTCTTTCATATCTCGATATAAAGGGATTAAACCATCCAATCTCATTATCTTTTATCCTCCTTATCCATCACTTTAAGACCTAGCTGTTGTATTCTATACTGGGGAGATGGTTCTAGGACTTCCAAGATATAATACATAATCGTTGTCTCTACCTCTCCTGGAGTAACCCATTCATATCGATCTATGTCTACAACGTGAACCATACATACCCCAAAATCGGGGTGAATAATTTCAAACTCCTCATTTATCTTAGGAAACTTTTTACCAAATTTTAAGTTTAAAAACGATTCGTGCAGACCTTTAGTATCCATAGAACCACCTCCTTTTTTCCGTTTTATCCAATTAATAATTACCCCAAACTATTATATTGTCACTTTTTTCTCGTTGACTTGTTGTATTAATTCCTTCATCACGATCTCAGCTCCTTCTGGGCTTAACACAATTTTACCGCCAGCCAAAGAAAGATTTTTATCAGATACTTCCCCCGTCACTACGCAAGTCATGCTCGATTGATATTTCTTCAAAATGATACTGCCGTCATTTTCTACAAAAATTTCTAAAGCATCCTTCTCTGCAATACCTAATGCACGGCGTAATTCTATAGGAATAACGATACGTCCTAAATCATCAACTTTACGAATAATACCAGTAGGTTTCATATTTTATCCTCCTTAAAAAACATTTCTAATTAATACAAAGTTGGTTATAACAAGTAATACAAACAAGACAAGTTCTGTAAAACTTCCTGTTCGAGTGTAAAACGGAAATCTAATTTTAGTTTTTAATGGATATAGCAAAGGAATCCCGCTCACCGTCAGAGCATCCAGCATCAAATGACTAATAACCCCTATACATATACCCATCACTACAAAAGGATAGTTCGGAAAAACAGTCCACAACAAGGACGTAACAATAAATAAGAATAGTAAACTATGAGTTATTGTTCGATGCCCGAAGATAGAATGCAGCGCCCATGAAATTGGTTTTATTATTCTTCCTAGCGTTGATTTTGGATGATCGATATCAGGAAGAAGCGCACCGAAGGCTGCTGCTGATGTAAACCATATGGTATTTGCTTCGATATGCGTATACTTTGAAGTTGCAAGAGCAAGAGCCGCTCCTGCAAGTAGATGAGTGTGCCCCCTCATACCATTCCCTCCTTTAGTTTGATGTTCCTTGTGAAGATAAAATAGTTACATCATCAATTTTCCATTCGCTTCCGACTTTCACTACATTTGTTTTAATGACCATTTTTGATGTAGAGGGTACATCATTGAAAGTAGTCATTACTTTAAATGTGCTAATTGTTGTAATCTCATTTTTTGAATATTTTTTTTCAAAAATCTCTAATTCATTAATACGAGATCGAATGTCTGCTCCTTTAGTCGGCGGCTCCATACCGCTTGGGAACGTGCTTCTATAACCTTGTTCCGTTGTATATGTTTTGATGTTTTTATAGCGATCAAGGGTATTATCATAATTAAAAAAAGCTTGGATAAATTGTTCAGTAGTCTTTTGCGCTTTGTTTACTTCTGTATTTTTTAAACTAGCAATTTCCTCTTGAAAATGCTTATTTTTCTGTTGTTCCTTTGCAATCGCCTTATTTAGCTGCACAAAATATAGAACTGCGGCTACAACTACAATTGCAGCTGCAATGATTAATTTTTTATATTTCATTAACGAACAATCCTCCTATATCCTAAGAATTTATAGGCTTTGCTCCATCTGGAAACACTGGAATATTCAATTCCTTTGTCATTAGCGTTGAGAAAGGAGTCATTTCCGACATACAAGCCAACATGCGAAGGAGCTGCTTTATACGTTTCCCAAAACACTAAGTCCCCAGGCTGTTGCTGTCCATCTGGCACAGCAACCGTTTTATTAAACTGGTCTTCTGCTGTTCCTGAGATATTAATACCCACTTGTGCAAAGCTCCACTCCATCAAGCCGGAACAGTCAAAGCTTGTTGCAGGGGTTCTTCCTCCCCATTGATACGGCATACCTAGAAACTGTTTCATAATGTTTTCTACCTGAGTTACATCAAAAATTTGTGAACCCTGAGCAAGATTCCCAAAATCCGATTTCGCTGGTGTGAACAATTGTAAAATTTTTTCAACGTAGCGGAAATCGCCATAGCACGCTCCTGCTTGTGTTCTGTAGTTATTAGGGTCACGACCAATACAACTGTAAATACCTGTACTATGTTCCCTTGAATATTGAAGCGCTAAATCCTTTGTATATTTACCTCCATTCTGCAGAACAAATCCTACAAATGCCATGCCATAATTGTACGTGTGTATGGCTAATGGTACGTCTCCACCTGCTGCTCGCAAACGCTCCGCAAATACCCGCACCCCTATTTGAATAGATAGATACGGGTCACTAATCGTGTTAGGAGGTAGCCCTTGCGATTCGGACGCTTGCATGATATCTGCTACACTTGGATTCTCACCACTCTCATTTTGTGTTATAGCCAGTAATAATTCTGTATATCCTTCGATTCCGTTCTTACGAGCTTCCTCTCGTATTAAAGGTTCGTAGCTTCTGATAATACTAGATACATTTGCATGACCACCTGTAAAATCTGCATTTAACGGAATAGCTCCGTTTCCAATTAGACTATCGGTATTTGGTTTTGTATCGGCTCCTGAATTAAGCAAAAAGAAGAAGAGTAATCCCATTAAAGCGATTAGAAGTAGTATAACTCCCAAAATTGCCAATACATATGGATTTTTGAGCACGACGGCTGCAATCTTTTTTGCAGCCGCCCGTTTTACGTATTGTTTTGCCATGCCTTTTGCTGTATCTATAGCACTCATTTTTTATCATTCTCTTTCGTATTATTTTTAACCTCCCTTGATTGTGACTCTTGACGACCTTGAACCTGTCTCTTCTCTCGTGCTGGGCTTTCCCTATATTGCGATTGAGGAATTGGTACATAAGACTGCTGCTTCGTTTCCTCTTTTTTCTGCGGAATTGGGATAAAAATCTGCGGTTTCGTTTCTTCTTGCTTTGAAGAATGTTCGTTTTCATTTTGATTTCTTGCGGAACTTTGTTTTGCAGGAGCTGTGCTTGCTACTGCACTACCACCTGTTGTTCCTAATGCTCGTTTGTCACTTGATTTAGCATTATGACTTGATGTAGTTGTTTTACTTGCAACACTTTGTGGCTGTGTAGCTTTAGTTTCTTGGTTTTGTCCTCTCGCATTACTCTGTTTGACCCTCTTAACAGCATAACCAATGCCTTTTTTACTTAAATCTTTTGTTTGTTCTACTTTTCTAGAAGTAACGTGTGTGATACGATCGGTAGCAGCTTCCGCATGTATTCGTGCTGAACTTACAATCGTAAACATCTCTTTTCTATATTTGAAAATAGAGAATAAAATCAAGCAATCCATAAATACCAGGAATGCGTGACCACTAAATCCATCAGCAACTTGTGTCGTTTCATACAGTAGTGTTGTTACACCGATACTAATGGTAACAAGGAATACTATCCCTGCTTTTGCTACGATTAAACCAATCAGCTTTTTTACTGTGTGACCTGCTGTGTCTTGAAAATTAGGAATTAAACTAAATAAGAATAAAGCTGGTGATACAAGTAGCATTACGATAAATATAATCTGCAATACAATTTTCGCAGCCGCTAACATCATAAATGGAATTCCTAAGAAAAGAGTCGCAATAAAATATAACATTGTATAACCAACTCGATATGGAAGTGTGAAAACACTCATATTAGAATTTTGTTTATTTCTCACTTCATCCTGTGCGATTGTATTCCTTTCTTGCTCACTAGCTACATCCCATATGTTTAATTCCAATAGTTTTGTAATACGGTCTGTATTCCCTTTCCCTTCTGTGATCTTCGCTTCATCACTTGTTCCGTACATCATATTCAGATAGGGCCTTTTAATCATCAAATTAAATAGCTGATTTTCTAATAAAGCTTTTGATTCGTTAGACGTGTAGGGTTTATCACCTGTCTTATCTGCTTCAGAACTAAAGTTAACAGTCCAACCGGAAATCGTATTTTCTATTTCAGCGGATATCACATTTATACTTTTTAAATGCTTAGAGGCATCCCCATAGAACCAATAGCACCCGACTAAAATCAAAATAGAACTGATAAGCGCTCGAACAGCTCCACTTGCATTATTTTGTGCATAGTACATGATGACTAATGAACCCATCATAATAGTCACAATAATTGTTAAAAAGGAACTGAATACTCCATTTTCTGTGTTTACACCGCTTATTTTTTCTAAAGTAAGTCCGACAGGTTCAGAAACTTTAGAAATAAAATCATAGCTCATCATTTCACCAACAGCGTAGATAAAAAATTGAGCCATCGATTTATTCGCAAACCAGATCATATCCGCAAAACTTTTGCTCATTTGCTGTCCCGACTGGCTATACCCTAATGTTATAAAGCTGCTAAAATCTTGTGGGAAGTACGTTTCTAACGCATAATGACCAACTGGAAACCGTTCTTGCTCTTTTATAATTCGTCCTTCGTAGACTATGTTTTCTTTTACCCGTCCAGCTTTATCCTCTTCTTTTTTGTTATCCTGATTGTTGACTTGGTTTGTAACTTGCGGGGTTTCTGCGTATGTTTTGCTTACTGGTACTACTAAAACAAGGCCCAGAAAAAGAACCATGAGCATAGTGAGCACACGTTTAATCATTTTCACTCTCCTAACGATTCAGGATTAATCACTTTAGGCTGAATTTGCTGCTTCACGGTTGAAAAATCAAAAATTGCCTTGATATCTACTTTATAATTTCCCTTTTCATCTTTTCGAACGGCATATACTTCTGTTTCTGTAGAACCTGAACTACTGTGCGGATTACTATATTCAATCCAAACAAAAATAATTTTGTCGATTTTGTCGTTATACTCCTTAATACCACTCACATTCTTAGGCGTAAAAATAATTGACTGTTTTTCTTGATTCTTATGAATCTCATAACTTCCTTGTTGATATAGATACTTCTGTTCCTCTTCATAATCAGTTTGGAGGGAAGCTTTTAAAAATTCATATGCTACATATGAAGGTGTATTTTCCTGAACTGTAGATGTAGGTGCTTGCGTCTTCTTTGTTACTTGCTTTTGACATGCTACTACTCCGAAGAGTAATAGCATGCAAAACAAGGAGACAAATAACTTTCTCATTATATAGATACCTCCACGGCTTTAGTTTTCGAAACTGTATTGAAGGCTTTCACCCATTCATCAAAGAGTACGTCAATCCCAATCTTTGCTGTTCTGCCGTAGATATCACGGAAAAGACATTCGCCTTCCTCTAAACCTGCTAGTAGTGAACGATTCTCGGCGTTAACAGGTAAATCAAAGAATTTCAAAATGTCCTCCTGTTCGCGTTCATCTTCAGCACGGAACGCAAACCGTACCCCAACTTGTTCTTTTACATCCTGTTCGTTGTAATCCTTGGCACTTTGCGTAACGATGCCACAACCACAGTTCAAAGAACGTCCTGTACGGAGCATTTCCTTGATTAAAGCTGTTCCCTGTGTTGTATTTTCTAGTGCCCAAGCTTCTTCAAAGATCGCTAGCTTTAAAGTACCTTCTATTTCATTCCGCAAAAATTTCGTTGTAAATTTTGCTAAAGGTATCATGGTGCAAACGGATAAATGCTGGCTCCGATTATAAGTTTTTTTATCCATTTCGGCCTTTGGAAGATCCAAGTTCTGAATTTGGATAATGTTGACCTGCTTATCTAAAGAAATACTTTCACTAAATCCATCAGAGAAAAGGAGTTTTCCTAGTGATGACTTTGAATAACCATCTAGTTGTACACCTACATCTCGTACTGATTCATGTTTACTTTTCTTTAGAACTTCCACTACCTTATACAAACCAGGATTCGAATCACGTATGACTTGTTGTACAGCTTCTGTGATAGCATTACTGATTTGACGTTCGGTATCCTGTACCTTCGCAAGACTCTCTAACAAATTTACGGCTGTATCTTCTGCTTCTACGCCTTCTAAAAAGCGAAGCGGGTCTAATTTCCCTTTATCCTTTTCCTCATGTGACAAGGAAATAAAATTGATATGATTAACCATCTCATGAAACTCTGGGTAATCCTCCTTAGAGAAATGCGCAAGAGCTTCTTTAAGTTTCGTTTCCGTTTCATTCTTGGGGTCAATTTTTAGAATCATAGTCCCCAGAAACGTAGCATAAAACCAGAGATTTTTTACAAGAAAGGATTTCCCCATACCAGTCGGTCCCAACACCATAAAATGTAAGCTACGAGTTTTCGCCCCGGCAATTCGTTGATTACCCAACTGTGGGTGAAAGAATACTGGCTTTAAGCTCGTTTTAACACTGCTTCCATCACTAATGTTCTTTCCTAAGTAAAATCCGATGTTGTTTCCGACTTTCTGTGATAGTCCAAATAAGCTTTCTGCCAACGCTTCTGAAAGTAGAGGTTGCTCCCAATCTCTAACTAGTATTCTGCTTCCAATCAGACTCTGATGAAACAAGTGCAACTGATCTGCAATCGGTTGGATAATTTTAATATGCATGTTTTTACAAGTTTGTTTTAAATCCCGAATTTTTTCGTCAAGACCTTCTTTTGTTTGATCCGAAACGACCAGAACAATATTTGTTCGTACTAAGCTTCTGCCTTCATTCTTGATTTTGTTTTCAAGATCGGCAAGCAGTACCCGTCCTTGATTCACTAACGTATCCTCATCTTCATTGATTTCAGCAATTTGTGCATCTTGATCTTTAAACTTCCGTTTCGCACGCACAACCTCTGACCTGTCTTCATCAGCAGACCTATATTCCGTTCTAACATGTATTTCAACCGGAAACGGCAACTGCTGCAAAACAAACATCCAACGGGAATATGTCATGTTAATAGGTAATGTTGTCACTGGGAGAAAAGAACACCAACTCTCCTCCTCTAACTGTGTTAACTTTACATATCCAGCCCGCTTAACGTTAATAATGCTTTCAAAAGCTTCGCTTGTAACTTCTTGTTTTTGTCCTCTAACAAAAGCTTGCTGCTCTAAATACTCCAATTCTTCTGTTGTTGCTTTTCTGCAACTCATCTTACTTTTAACAGCCGCAAATACTTCTTCTGCTTCTTTTTCATAATGTGATTTTATATCGTCATCAATTTTCCCATCTTGTAGAGTAACAATTTTTCCAAGTGAGGAAGTAAACCGACTAAACGCCTTTTTTGTATTCTTGATGAATTCAGTTGCCCCTTTCGGTTTCGGCAACTGTACACCGATAAAAAATAGATATTCTACTGCTCCTTGCAACTCGTATTCTAAAATTTCTGTAGCTCGATCGATGTACTTAACGCCAATATCTACGAACGCTCCATCGAACTGTTTTTTTAACATTTCATTTCGTTTTTTTACATCTAAACTCTTTGGAACGACAATGTAATGCGTTGGTAACTTAATTTGATCTCCAAAATTCGATAATTTCTCAATAAATTTATTTTCTGCATAGACATCATTCAATTTTAAGACCTGTGGGTTCACCGGAAAGTATACCCATGCATCGCCGTCTTTTGTATAAAGGATATGATCCACTTTTTGCAAAACAGGATATTCCAACTTCGGAATTAGTTTTCCTAGCACTCTTTACTCACCCCATCATATTTAAAGATTTTTTCCCCTCTCGCTTCAAGCGCTCGAAACTTTACGTATTCTTTTTTCAAAAACATGTACTTAAAGTAATTTCCTATATAGTTCTGTATTTTTTTATCTTCAAAGCGGATTTTTAAGAGAAGACCTGCGACATACCAAGGGGCTAAAAACCATATCGTAACCCACAAAGCAAATGGTAATGTTCGAATCAATTCAAGGGGTTTGGTATTACGGAAGAAAAAACTTGCAAGAATGAATACGATATATCCTCCGATTTGCCGGAGTTCTAAACCTTTCGGAAACACATAATCATGCATCTTATAGATTTTAGGGGGGTACTTAAACAGTACCCCATATGTTAACCCTTCTTTTCTCATTAATTTAATCCCCCGGATTTCAGGCTGCTCCAAATCCCTTTCGCAAAGTTACCAAACTCTTCTGGCTGTGCAATTAAAACGTAAGCGACGATCCCGAAGACAATGGCTCCAATAAACTGTCCAACTGCCCCACGGTTCCAGTCACGCACGGCACGAACAGCCAACATAATTGTGAATACTGAAAGAACTGCCCCTAAAATTTGAGTTGCTAAATTGTGTAGATTTGGAATCATACTAAATTTCCCCCTTTAATTAAGTGTGTGAGTTAATTTGTTAACATAAAACTTTCCGTCTTTTTTAGAAACATCTAGTGTAAAGGAATAGTGCATATCTACATTAGTCCCTTTATCTTTAAATACCGCTATCGTTTTAACAACGTAATGCCCTTTTTCTTGTGCATTATAAATTTTAGTTTTCTCAAGTCCTGTAAAATCAGCGAAACCGCTTAGTGATTCTGGATTATTCATTAAATATTTCATTTCTTCCAAAGAGGATTTACTGTATGAAGTAAAAAACTGATTTAAAAACTCGTTAATTTGCTTTTTCACTTCTACATTTTCTGTTTCTGCCTTACTATCTAAAGAGTTTTCAACTTTTTCGAGTTTTGCTGGTGCGGGTGCGGATAATAAATACGGCTGTTCAATTACACTAAAATTAGTATCATCGGTGCCGATCATGAGGTTAAGTAGTTGTGTGATATTTTGAGGTTCTACATTTGGTCTTTCAATTTTGTAGGAGACAAGAAGTGTTACCAATGCTTGTGATTTATTAAGAACTTTAACTTTATACGGTTTAATACTTGTTACTGTACGTTTTGCATTTATGTTCCCTGTACCTTCTAATTCTTGTACGGCTAAATTGCTAGCTAACATTTTTACTAATCTCTTCTCACGATCTGTTCGAGCATTTTGATCAGAGTCTATATTTAGATACAAACTAGCAAACTGTTGAGCGAAGCTGACAGTTGCCTCTTGCTGAATTAAGCTATTGGATGTATCCTCCTTTGATTGTTTTTGAATATTATTATTCAAAGCATTCAATTTATCATTAACATACGCTGTCCGTTGATATGCTTGAAACATGAACCAGAATGTGCTGATAAAAAGAAGCCAAAATGCAATGAATAAGATTTTTTGATAGCTCCTTTTACTTCTCGGAAGCTTCCGCTCTTTCAATACCGCTCTTCTTCCCATTAGTTTTGCTACTAATGTTTCCAAGGAATCCGGACCTCCTTTTTTGAGCTTGTGAAGGACTTGCAAATGGACTCTTAATATATACCTTGTGTACCTCGCCCCTCATCGCTCTTCTTGCAATAAAAGCCTCACCTGTCGCAAGTTCCTTAATTGCATTTGGATGAGCCTTGAAGCGCTCTACTTGTCTGCTCGTTCCCATTTCACTTTCAGAACGCTCTTTTGTCTGAATAGTTAACTCGTTATCATCGTAAGTACCTATGGTTTTAGCTAAGGTTTCTGCTTCTTCACCATCATTCACCCTCATGGCTACATGAACATTACAGTTATTAACGATTTGACGTCTTAAAGCTGGACTAACCTTATCTATATCCCCCAGACCTTGCGTACCGATAATCGCCTCAAGTCCTGCTCCCCTTGCCTTATTGATAATGTCAACAACTTCATCATTCACATAACAGGAAAATTCATCGAATATTGCGAAAACTGGTTGCCTGCCTGTTTTGTAGAGATGGGAACATAAGTTATTGATATCCATAATGACCAATCGAGCAAGCTTTTTCACGTAGTCTCTATAAGCTAATCCGTCAATGCTGAAGAGTACCATTGCTTTCTCTTCCACAATTTTACGTAAATCAATGCCCTTCCCGGTTTCTTCAAATAAATGGCCTAAATCCGATTCGATAAGCTCCCCAACTTGAGATTGAAGCCCTTGGAACACATCTTCAGGGAATGTAGCAAGCCTCTCCTGATAATCTTGTGCAACAGAATCCATCACTTTCGTTTTCACTTCTTTATACTGTATCCCTTCTGACTTCGCTTCCTCTTTTGTCTCCTGCGTTTCCTGTGCCATTCCGAAAGCTGCTAATACACGAGAGTCTTCATCCTCCTTGGGTTTCTCTTGTGAAATTCCTTCTACTGGCACTTCCTCGATGACTACCTTATGTTGCTGCTCCAGCAAGTTATTGAGTTTAACAAGGTCAGTGTACTTGTAAATGTGCTGTAAGTCCCTTGGAATGTTGTACTTATCGAAAATCTGGATAAGAAGTTGCAAAAAGCGAGAACAGTTATTTTTATAGTAAACCTCGGACCATTCAAACAACGCCATAATCTTATCTCGAACCATCGTTGCTGTTCCTTGCTTGATTGGGTTGTATGTTATGTCAGAGACATCGGAGAAAACATATAACTTTTTCCCTTCTTGCTTCGCAAGCTGTTCAAATTCTCGAATAAAATCTGTGTCTCCCTTTCCATCTATTGCAATAACAGGTATATCGCGCTTTAATGCGGATTGTTTCGTTAAGGAAAGAATAAAAACTGTTTTTCCCGAACCCGTAGTTCCAACACAAAGCGTATGTTGATTTAATTCTTTCGCTGTCACAGCAAAGGGCTCATTGAATTCTGTAATACCGAGAAATACATCTTGCCCTTTATAAGATTGCTCCGCTTTCTTAATGTAAGCTACCTTATTTTTTTGAACCTTTTCATAAAATCTGCTGTTACGCTTTTCTGTCATCTCATCCTTTTTGGAGATGACTTTTTTGTTAAACATCGTTTCCCATATGCGGAACCCGGCTGCAATTAAAACACCGAAACATGCTCCTACAACCGCGGCCCAAACATCTACGTTCGGCAACCCTTGAAAGTATTGCTTAATCACAGGTGCATATTTTAAAGTGCCTAGTGTACTGGAAACCTTCCCTGCTTGGAATAAGATTAGAATACTCACTAGAGCTATGGGACTGGCATAGTAAAGCCATTTGTCCCTTCTAGATGCTTTAGCGATAATGATAAAGAAAAAAGCAAATACACATGAAATACTAAAAATGATAAACAGCAAAGCTCCTAATGCGTACAGAATAAAAATGCCTGCTGTATCTGTTTCATTGTGTGTTTTTGTCGCTGATTGCGGCTGCAATCTATTCACCTACTTTCGGAAAGTCTCGGATAATAAGTCGTGACTTATGTTCCATCACCCCCCGTTGTGATTCCAGTAGGTTCTTTATCGTTTGTTTATCTGTGTAATAAAAAACGGCTTGGATTCGATTTGCTGCAAGTTCTGCATCATACGTCTTAAATTTCTCCTGAATGCGCTTCTTATCTTTACGTGTCAGCTCAACTTCTATAGCTGCTGTATTACCGTTCTGAAGCCAATAAGCATCAGGTAAATCATCTTTTTGTCCTTTAACAAGGTTACTGCCTTCTATCCTTTCAGCATTCTTATATTTGCGTCGCTTGATTTCACGGGATGTAACCCACTTAAAATCTTGACCCTGCCGTTTGGCTTCAAGCATTAACGTTACCTCTAGGTCATTAATCATCAATTCATGTCTAATCTCAGCTAGATTATTTACTCGTTGAAGGGGCGTCATATCAATTCCTGCAACTTCAATCCCATCTTCTGTAGCATAAAATAATCCCAAAGTTCGCATGACCAATTCGTTTTTTACATACTCGTACTCTTTAAGTTTCCGTAAGATACGATAAGAAATTTGCCTACTTACACCAAAAGCCGTTTCGATTTGTTTTGCTGTCACAAAACTATGCCTGGCAATCCAAGTTAGAATCTCCTGATCTCGTTCAGTCAGTTTCATAAAATCATACATTCAATTATCCCCCTGAAAAAATTATCATTGATGAATACCACCCTTCACTTTATCATTGCTTCCCCTTCACATAAAAGCTCTATACAGCTTCCTCTTTATCTTATATTCAATATTTTAAGATAGCATCCGAATGAAACAAATATATGTCCCATCTCAAACCACCAGCGTTCTGATCGATCTTGTTATCTCCACTTGTTAATCCTCTATCCAAATTTTTTAGTATGAATCTTCATCCTAACTTGTTCTCATTACTGATTTTAATTCTTTCACTGTTCTTACTTTTTTTATCATTTGATCTTGTTCTTATTTTTAACTTTGACCTTGTCTTTTATTTTTTTACTATATAACCACCTCCCACACTAACTACTCTTTGTTTACCACTATCCCCCTCCCCGCTCCATGTAATATCTAATCCTATGTCCTCCAAACCCCATGCTGACGTAGTAAGTGTGGGGTTTGGAGGCGAGCCATCGAATAGGATTGATATGGAATGGGGCGGGGAGGGGCGGTTTTTACTGTAAACTAAGGATATAAACTTATTGAACCTTATTTAGTTTACACTCTTAGTTTATTGTTTTTTCCTAATTTTAGCAATAAATTAATAGAGAATTATTCCGACAATTTCCTACATTTTCTGTATACTAGATATTAATCTTAGTTTTTTAATAAAATAAACTGTACCTCTACCCTATAACCTAAACTTTTCCATTTTTCCTTTAGGCTCATCAAGGACTATGGTCCAGTTCCTTACCTTCAAACTACTTCCCCCTAACAACTGAATTAAAAAATACACCTAAAATTTAATTAATCTCTGTTTTAAGCAACTGTAAAAAATAAAGAAATCAACCTACTTCTTCAAAATACGTTTTCACTTCGTACCAAAGAAAACACAATAAATCTTCTATTCTCCTATAAGAACATAAACCATTTGTTGTAAGAAGCTCGTACAGATACGCATGCGGTAAAACACCAAACTCAGTCTCCAAATAAACATACACATAAGCCACCAAATCAGCAGGTAAAAGGCTAGCAGATGCGACCCTATGAAAATAACCCTGAAGAACCGGGGAAACAGAGCCTAAAAGACCAGTAGAATAAGAATACCTAGGAATCAAACATAACGGCACAGGAGCAAAAGGCTCCCCACCCACCACCTGATCTATAAGTGTATACGAGTCTGGCTCATTTTGAATGGCCTCTATTTTGCGCTCAGACTTCTCTTCTACAAGCGTGATATTCGTTTTTGCTCCTCGTCCTTTTCCTGTGACGATTACAGCAATGTGTGCTGAAGTCATAAGTCGTTTCATTACTTCTTTAAACGTGCTGAAGCTCATGCCTAACATTTGAGCTAACTGTCTTTGAGAACAGCAAGTAGACCCGCCTTGTTGCTTTAAAAAGCGGATTACATCCTCTTCCCATTCGTAATAATGCGTGCGCTGCCGATCTTCGCGCGCTTTCGCTCCTTCTAATGGTCGATATGAGAAAGCCATTCCTGAAAGCATGCGAATATAAGCCGCTGCTGGTCCCTTTTTTGTTCCTTGGAACGCGCTTCGTACTTTACGTTTCACCTCGAATAATGTCATTGGCTCTTCTAATCTCTCATTCCATTCTCGAAGGCGCATTTCAGCCGCTTCTTTGCTGTATCCTGAGGCTTTAAAAGCCAAAGCAAGCGTATAGCAAGTATTATCTCGTTTCCCTTTCTCTACGCCTTCCAGGAGTTTTAAAACCGCCGGGTGGGACAATAACTCTCCTTGACCAATAGCAACCTTTCTAGAAGACGCACGCTGTCCCTCCTGCTGGATAATCATCCAGTCTACAAGTTCTTGAAATGACACTCGATTATGAGATTCATATACTGTATTTTCAGCTGTAGGCACACGGAACCAGCGCTCAGCTCCGATCGCACAAATATCTCCACCTACATGAAGAGCCATTTCACGCTGCACACGCTTATAAAATTCAATCGTTTTAGGAAAAGCACGCTTCGCAAACGCAAAGTAAAAATACACATGAAAGCCACCTGACGGTGTTTGTACAATCAGCGAAGGTTCCGGAAGTCCAGCACGCTCTATATTATCTAAAACATCCGTAGTAGTCATTCCAGCCTTCTCAGGGCATTCTTTTACATCAATATCAATAACAAGAGCATTTAACCAACGTAATGTAGTTTCTTTTCTCTGATCGTTACGATAAAAAGTATTTGGTGTAAAGTATGTAGCTTCTTGGGTAACAGCAAACAAAGTCTTATATGTACGTACTGCTTTAAAATCTTTACAATCTTGGCTTACAAATACCCAGCCATGATTCCGATCATAACTGTGAATTTGCTTATCCTTCTGTCTCTTTGCTTGTTCAGTTAATTGAGTTTGAAACAAGTCTCGATATGTATGCATAGTACTTCCCTCCTTTTAAAGAAAATAAAAAAGACCGCTGCAAGCAAGCTTGCAACGGTCTTGAAAATGCAATATTGATAGATAAATTGCAAAAAATTGTCAAGGATTGAAGACGAAAAAAACTTAACAATATCTTGCAACTATCTATAATAATTGGTATCATAACAACATACGTTATGATATCTTGTTGAAGTTGCTACCAACAACTCCAACTAGCATTTTCAAGCTAGCTGCTATCTAGCTTGAGATACCGGGAAATGTGCTACCAACACATTTCCCTTTTTATTTATATCCAACAAATTATATTTAATTTGTTTAATCTTTCCTCTATATCTACATTTTTTATGTATTACTATTAATTTACCTTTAACTATACACCTTCCCTTTTTATCCGTCTACCCAATAATTTCATGCCTTCATAGATTAAGAGTTTCTTTTAAAATAGGACAGTGTAACTAAAAAGTCAATACAATTCAATATAAATGAATATATCTCAATATGATTTAAATAAATGAAAATAGTAAATTTACACTTTAAACTATAAAAAGTAACTATATTTCATTGATTTTTGTATTGACTAGTATTAAATTTTATTAAAATGTATTGAGTTTTATTCACTCTTAGCATATGATGGTATCATAAAATTAATTTTCCATAAATTTCTTTTAAGGAGGAATTAGAATGACAAAGATTTTAAAAGCCGGTGCGGATGCAGGTAATAATGCCTTAAAACTTTGGGTAAAAGGACAACAACCTATTTTAATACCTACAATTTATTCTATATATATGGGAGAAACAACTGCTACTATGGATGAGGACGATATTGCTATCACGGCATTAGAGAAAAACATTGATGTGACAATCAACTCTCCTGCTTTATCTCAAAATGGAAAACGTTATATTATGGGAGAAAAAGTCATTGAAGATCGTGTAAAAGGTACGGAATTAGAAAAACATAGCGATAAATCTACTGATGAACTACCTGTGATGGTAACTCTTACGGGTTTAGCCATTAATGCAATGAGAATGAACCCAACTGTTAACAAAATTGATGTAACTTATGACCTTTCTGTAGCACTTCCAGTGCAAACTATTACACCTCAAAGTGCTCAAGCAAACGCTAAGCGCTATATGGGAACACATACTGTTATTTACCATCATCCATCAGGACGTAATGTAATAGTTAATATTAAAATTGAGTACTGCAAGTGTTTGCCTGAAGGTGGGGCTGCTGCATGGGGCATCGTGTATGACGAACATGGAAAAGTAACAAGACGAAAGGTTGACACTGTGCAAGGCATTCAAGAAACAGACTATGTAGACAAAACTTTACTTTCTTTTGATATTGGTGCTGGTACAACAGAAATCGTAGTATCTGAAGGAGTACGCTTTAATCCAAAGTTAAGTGAAGGGCTACATTATGGAGTAAAGGAAACTATTTTGGATGTTATCAAGCGTTGGAATCGTCAAAACCCACGTAAAGCGATCGAGAATATAACAGAGTTTAATGAGATTTACTTAAACCCTGAACATCCACGTCATTTGTCTCTAAGAGAGCAATCTAAGGCTGCCTTTCAACAGCTTGCAACTCGTATTAGCACTGCAATCATGGACAAAATTGATGATATGAAAGATGATCCTTACACATTCATTTATGGTGGTGGTGCTGCCATCCTAAAAGATAGCTTACAGCAAATTTTAAGTGAAAAAGGGCGCTTAACGAATGTTACATTTTTAAATGATGCAATTTTCGTGAATGCTCGAGGTTTGCTAGTGTATACATGCTCACCAAGATTTGAACTACAAAAACAGAAGGAGTTAGGGGTTGCCTCTGATGCGTCGTAAAGAATACAAAGCTGGAGATCGTATTAATGTTTACATTAAACGCAATGTATCTCCAGAGATGATCGATTGGATTAATGAACAATCAGATATTACAACTTTTTTTCTATATGCTGCACAGCAACTTTATGAAAAGACAGGGAATGTAGATATCGCTGAGATTCTGCCACGTAAATACGATTTCAGTTTAAAAAATGGCAATACGCCATCTTTACTACCTTTAAATACACAATCACATAACCAAACGCAAACAGATATATTTAACAAAGACAAATATGAACGCGCTCATAAACACGAACAAGAAAGCAATGAATCTTGGTCAGGTATTGATGATATGGATGACCCATACGCTTAATAAATTATAAAACCCACCTTTTAAAGGTGGGTTTGCTGCTTATAAATATTGAATTCCGGGTGCTTTCCCTCAAAATAAACCTAAAAATTTCTTTCTTTTTTGCTCCTTACTTGCTTCTTCAACCTTTCCGGTTAATCTTTCTAAGTGTTCTATAACTAAATCTAATTTTTGTTCCAATTCCTTATTCTTATCTCGTTCTGCTTGAAGTTCTTCTCGAAGATTTATGAACTCGGACGCAATACCTTGTTTTATATCCTCAATGTGCTCCTTCATCGCTACCGCCATGCCCTGTATCACGTGTCGTTCTTCTTCATCAGAAACCTTTGATACAGCTACTTCTTCAGCCGCTACACTCTGTGTTGCATAAGCTCTTTGTGTCATTATCACAGCAACAGCATGACTTAAAGAAACTTTAGTTTTATCTCGTATCTCTTTGACTTGATTAAAGACTGTTACATCATTAGAAGTATATAGCCTTGTATCTCCATCCTTAAAAAATTCGTATCCTTGCTTTTCTAATTCTAAACTGTATTTTCTTACGGTACTCTCTGCTAGGCCTGTGATATGGGAGATATCAGCTGTCTTCAAATGCACATTACCTACGATGTCACGCTCCTGCTTCATATGTACTACACCCCCAATACAGCATTGCTATGCTTTTAATCTAACGATACTGTAACACCATGTTCTTGATATGTATAGAATTTCCCTCTATTTCTGATTAAAAAGATTAAAATACCCTCATGTAAGTAAAAGCTTGCTACGCTTTTTATTCCACGATTCACTTGACCACGAGCCTCTAAACCCTCAAACTCCCGAAGGCAACCCCACAGGGCAAAAACCGCCCTCTGGGGCAACCTCCGCAAGTTTGCATGAGGGTTCTCCTCATGGTCAAGTAACTTTCGCGGCATAAACGCTCCGTAAGCTTCCCGAAGTTTCCCTACATCTCGTTATGTTTCCCAAATCCTCGCTAAAGGAAAAATATTATCCATAGCGAAACATAAGGCTTCCGCCCCCGGCGTCCCGCTATGGTGACCGCTCTTTTCAATCAGTGGAATACATACCGCCATGTCAACGGTATCGGACTGACCGTAGGGAGGGAGAATAAGGAGTTGACATGTTCACCTTTCCCAAATCCTTTTACTCTCCCAAAACAACCATTGTTTTGGACACTTCCTGGAAGGACCGTCGAGGCGGGGACGGAACCCCGCGGTCTATAAATCTTTTAGTATTGCGGTCCAGTACGCTTTGTGCTGGTCGTGTGTGGGGACGAGACCCCACGGTTTTGATAATTATAGTTTTCTGCTTGTTAATTCCTTACAAAATTTTTTCGGAAACTCCCATGCAAAGATTTGTTGTATGATGCGTAAGTCAAATCTTTGCAATATATGTATACCATATTCCTTCGAAAATATAAGGAAAATCGTTCGTGCTTATAATCTATGAATTTTATTTTTTACATCTACAATCTAAGCAAAGTTAGATTCAAACGTATACAGCGTGGTTTCTCTGTCCATAATTGTAGTAAAAAAATAGGTTGGGAGAGAAAAACGTGTTATCTAGAAAACCAAGAACTAAATTAAAAAAGTGGCTGGATCGCCACGGGATCGAACAACAAGAATTAGCAAAAGCTGCTAAGGTGTCCACTAACACAATAACCCGTGCTTGTAGAGATATTTCTTATATACCAAAGCCTGAGATTATGAAGAAAATTCTACGTATTGTGAGAAAAAAGGACCCATATATGAAGGTAACAGACCTATGGGATTGGGACATGTAAAAAGCACAAGAATTTTAACATCTTGTGCTTTTTGCAGTATTAGCATGATTCTTCTATACGAGTACGATCTTCTCTTTTTTTACGTATTCTTATTTGCTCTTCATAAATAATATCTAAATCCCGAAATGAAGTGGTAGTGAAATTTTGTTCACTTTTTTTGTATGAAACAACACTTCTTGAATCTATGAGATATACATGAGTTGATATCAATATGCGTACCTCTTCTTCATTTTCTGGCGGTTGAAATGACTGCTCAATATGTTTTTTCAAAACCTCTAATGTCTTTTCACTTAGTTTTACTTTGTTTTCTTTTAATATGCTTGCAAGTGTTTCCTTATTAAACTCCCATAAGTCACGTTTAATTACAATGATTTTATACATTACTATTCTCCTTTAATATCCAAATTTTATTTTTACTCCATTTATAATTTGTTCCTTCTGATTCTGTTGTACTGATGGCTCTTTCATGGGACTAAATGTATTCACTAAAGCTTTAACAGAAGGTACTTGAATCACTTTTAAATTAACTGTTTCGATATTATAACGGGTATCAGTAAGCAGGATGATAGCTGGAAAGAATTTTTTATCTTGTCTTTGCCATTCTAAATTCTGCCAATCATTAGATAAATAATACTGTTCATAGCGCATTATCTTTTCTTGCATAATCTTTTCACTATAAATTGTTCTCTGAATCTCAAAGAACATCGGTGTTTTCTTAAAGATTACGAATAAATCTGGCTCTATAACTCCTTTTTCACCCATTTTTGGTTCTATGAGGGTATACGATAATTCAGCGTCATATTTTTTTAGCTCAATAAAGGTATCTGCAATCTTTAAAAAATGCCATATCTTTTGGCTATTTTCTTTCATTCTCGATTCATAAGGTATATATACATAGGGAGTAAAATCTTTACAAGCTTTAATGTATTGTCGATCTTGTAATCTTTTTAATACAAGATTACAATTGCTCGTTGGTTTTTTTAACTTGGAGAAATGAAGGGCAATGATCTGATCCCGACTCAAAGCTCGAAATCTTGTAATATCATCAATTATCTGTTTATCCCTTTTATTCATTAAGTATCACTCCTTTAATCTAACCATCCGAATAATTCTTGTTTCTGGGGTAGAGCTGCCGACTCAACTTTCTTTTTTTGTATTAATGGCTTGATTAAATCTTTTGCTGGCTCTACATCTAAAAAAGGAGCTTGAACGTCGTGCATATCTGCGGTATCAATCTTAAATATCATCTTTCCGGGCTCTTCTCGGCTTATATCCTCCGCTCCGATCACTCCCGCAATCTCTGAATTAGTTCTATCCTCTGTTTTAAAGATACATCTTACATTCAGAATTCCTCTTAATTGGGTTGATAAAGACTTATTACAAGGTCTTTGAAGGCTCACAATAAGATAACACCCTGCCGCTCTCCCCAATGCTGCATACTCTAATAACTCCCTTAACAGTTCCTTACTTTCTCCTGATCCATCATTCAAAATCAATATTTCATCAATGACCAACAAGATATAAGGTTTCTTTTTGCTTTTCGGTAGATTATCTATATGCTCCACACCATGAGAACGAAGCAAGCGACCTCTTGTATCTATTTCTAACCGCAATTTCTTCATAATAGGACGAAATTCAGCCGCTGTAACATTCATACTCTTCACATGAGCACATTCCTGAAAGATATGGAATTCTGAACCCTTCAAATCACATAAATAAAGCTCTAATTCCTTTGATGTATGATGCAACATCAAAGTAGTAAGTATTTGCCGACACATAACCGATTTCCCTGACCCAGGAATTCCTGCGATCAATACGTTCGGATTATTAATCAAGGAGAACGTCACCCATTGATTGAATCTATTCTTCCCGGCTATAATCGGCATCCTCATATCCTGAATCGGAAATGTCTTATAATCATATTCCACTTCATCCATTTTCTCCGGAAAAATACGAATGGTAAAATCTAATACATCGGTTTTAATATCCAGATTCTTGCCCAGGTATTGCTGAAAAATAAACTTCTTATCATTTAGGATTTTCGGATTCATCCCTCTTGGCACCTTCCCGAATACCTCAACATGGCTTTCATGCAGATCAACCTTTAAAATCTTCGGATACACATAAGTTTTTAAATCATGACTTGTTTTCATTTCCAGAAACAATTGAGCTGTATGGAATGCTTTTTCCGTCTGCGCTTCAATTTCCCGAATGACAGCTTTTACCCTTTGTTTCTCTTGGTACTCTTTCCAAGTGCTTTTTAAGGCTGCCAACATACTTTTTCCTCCTTGTTCATACTTAGTAAAAAATTTTTTATAAAAAATTGAATTTCCATGTATAAAACTTAAGCAAAATGGGCATAATGGCTTTCCACCCTCCTTTCGTCGGCTGCCGCCATTAACAAACCCTTATATTCCTTATTTTTTGGGCTATATGCCTTTAAAACCTAGGTAATACTACTTATACAGGTACATAGGCAGCTACCTCGGTAATTTCTTGATAATAGCCTATGTTCCTACATAAATATGTGTGACTTAACTCATTACTTATATATTGAAAGGACGAGCTGAAATATGTTTGCTGTCATTATTTTAGGAATGGCTTTTTATGGCTTGTGGTATATCATCCGTAACTTGCAAAAGCCAAACTTAAATCATCATAAAGATCAAAATAGGAAAGCAGAAATTTTCCGTAATCGAGCTGGCTGCAGCAATCGCTTTGAGCGCGAAATGTTTGATGCTTTAGTCAGTCTTGGATATACACCTTTAACACAAGTGAAAGAAGCCCGATACCGTTTGGATTTTGTTCTTATGGAGAATGGAAAAAAGGTATGTGTTGAAGCAGATGGAGAGGTCTGGCATGATGCAGATCATGACCAAAAGAGGGATAAATACTTGTTAAGTGTTGGATATGAAGCAGTTATTCGTGTGAAATACGGTGACTGGAAGGAAAACAAAGCCCGTTGCATACAAAAATTAGAGATACGACTATATGAGTTAAAGCTCCTTCCTGAGCTTCATCCTTCATATAAACTTCAATTTAATTAAAAAAGACAGGGAATCCCTGTCTTTTTGATTTTCCTTTAATTTATATTTGAACCGGAAGATTTATTACACATGCCTTGTTTCAATTGTAAGGAGGAAGATATACCTAGACGAAGAGACTCATATTCCAATTTCCTCCAACAGATGTTTCTCAAAATCGTCACACAGCTTTTCTACCAAATCGTCCATTTCTTTAAAGAAATAATCCCCCACTCTCTGACGGTTGAGCGCTTTATATCGTCGATATAATTTGGCAAAGTCATCATAGATTTCTGCTTCTGATACATACGACTTTATTTTCACGATTAATCGCTTGCCTTCATTAGCATTTCGTACATAGTAAAAAAAATCTTTAATCTTGGATTCAAACTCTTGGATAAGTAAACCTGTTTCAGTCTCGTGCTCGTTACGCGCTGCAATGATGGCGAGGATGTCAAACTGATGGTTTCCATATTTCGCGGCGCCTTCTGCTATTTTGGTGGGTTTCTTTTTCTTATCCTTTGTTTCTTGGGTTTCTACTTCAATAATGCCAATCTGATTGTCAAAGTAAACTTCAATTGGGTCTTTTACATCCTCACTACGGTGCATCATGTTATACATTGTGTTGAACTTACGCCAAAAGAACAAAAAGTTCGGCTCGCTATATTTCGCATCTAGTTCAATCACATATTCAATGCGATTCAGAATAGTAAAATACTGCGCTGCCTTGGCTTTAGTGTCAGAGGTGCGCTGTGGGTTTGCATCTATGAATTTTTTTAAACTACTTTCCAAGTCTAGGTAACATTCTGGATTATCACGCTTAGTTTCGTCTTTATAAATAGCCATAAACACAGAAAAGAACTTATTGTAAGTATCTGATTTCTTCAGCTCTACCAGTAATATATTCAAAACCTTTTTGTCTCCAAAGGGATCGAAGTCACTGACTACCACATCTGAATAATGCTCAAAGGCATCTTTGATATTTTGCACATTCACATTGTTGTAGGAAAAATCAACAATCTTGCAGTCGTTCTTGTATTTTGCGGTTCGGTTTACGCGGGAAATCGTCTGAATCGCGCTAATGCCTTTAATCTCTTTATCTAGAAACAGCGTATGCAGCTTTTTCTCATCAAAACCAGTTTGTAGTTTTGCTACCACAATCATTAATCCGTTTTTCTTCAGTGCAAAGTTTTCCAATACCTTCTCTTCACTCAAACCACCATTAAGAGCAGTAGCGCTTTGCTCATCCTGGTTGCTCGAATACACAACATAAATCGGCGCTTCAGCGTATTTTGCGTATTTGGTTCCCTGAACCAAGGTATTAAAGTGTTTGGTTACCGCTTGTTTATAAGCAATCGCGGCTTTAATAGAATATACTGCTAGCATTGCCTTACCCGTTCCACGTATCTGACGATACACATCTTTTACCAGTAAATCCGCAACATATTTAGCAATTGCATCTATACGATCGCGATTTTCATAAATCTGTTTCTTTTGTGCGTCTTTGTATTCTTTCTCAGCGAAGCCTTCCAGCAGGTTACTAGGCAAATCAAATAACATTTTGGAGGCTACTGGCACAATATTCTTAAGTGGGTTGAGAATAAATCCATCCTCAATAGCCTCTTTCATAGTGTAGGAATCAAAAGGTCGCCATAGTTTTTCGCATTCTGCATAACCGCTGAATTCACCAAACCGCGCAAGTGTATGATCGTCTGGTGTAGCGGTAAAACCAATGATCAGATTCTTCTTTTTGCGTGCTTGAGAATATTGCTCGTTGTTATCAAAGGACGATTGCAACTCATCAAAGATACTCAACATCTCCTCATGCTGTTCACCGCTGTTGGAGCGATGAATTTCATCAATCAAGAAGACAATGCGCATTTTGGCTAGATTTTGCATTACTTCAGCATCGAGCATGTCGCGCACAGATCCAAATTTTTGCAAATTCACAATCACTAGGCGCGTATCGGAGGCAAGCGCCTCTTGAAAGGTTTTTTTGTTGCTTGCTTCAACATACATACGGTTGTCAATGTTCATATTAAGCATTTTGGAATCAATTTGTCCTCTTAATTGCAAGCGATCCACAACAATCATGATTTTATCGTATACATATTCACCATCGCGTCGCAGGTCTTTAAGCTGTAAGGCAGACCAGCCTATAATATTGGATTTACCAAAGCCCGCTGCATACTGCAACAGTAAGGAGTAGATATTTTTATTATTAGAATAGGCCTTGCGTTTTTCCAGCAATTCTTTTTTCTTAGCTTCAGATACGCCGAATAACTGTTTTTCTAGCAGCTTTTCAAAATAATCGTCTTCTTGCTCGTGCGCCAAAAACTCATCAATCTTGGCCATAATCTTATCAGTGCCAAACTTTTGCTTAGGTCGTGGTGAAATCAAATACCCTTGCTCGTGTTTTAACTCTTTACCTTTTTTAGTGACATAAACATCACGCTCGATAAAGTTGTAATACAAAATCTCTTTTTCAATAAAAGCCTTACCGTAGAGGGCAGTAAATAACTCTTTCAGTTTCTCTTTTTTGTCAGCCTCTCTATTGAGTAGTGGATACGGCTTAAATGAACCCTTGATTTTTTTCTCGACCTCTTCACGATCAAACTTGCCTTCGCGGCAGGTAGCAAGTATCTCGTCAAAATAGTCAGCGATGGTACGAATAACATAGGTTTCACCAATATCGGTAGTTGTGATGTGAATCGCTTTTTCAAAAATTTTCAAGAAGTCTTTACGGTAAAATTCTTTTTCTTTGTCACTCAGCATGTCATTGCTATCAAAATGTTGATGATAGGTTTTGACTGCCTCAAAATAATCTTTAATTACCTTACCACGCCCGTTCTTACTTGCACTTTGATTAGTGTAGTTAGACTTTAATTCGCTGTAACCCAAATAAATGCCATTCACAAACAGCGCAATATCTGGACGAAAAGAGAATATCCATTTGCCTTGATAGCTGTATTTATAGGGTAGCTCTTGCACAATGGAAAAAATATTTTCATTAAACAGCGCATTTTCATGAATCACACTGTCCCCAGTGTAAAACAGGTGCAGTTTAATGCCCTGCAGGGTGATGGACTTATTGGCATTGATAAACAGCGACATATTACGGCTACTGCTGCTGCGCTCTTTTATTAGTTCAATCAACTCTTTCAGCAATTTATTCTTGTCGCCACCGTATTTTTTCAGCAAGGTTTCGTAAGGCTTTTTATTTAACTCAGTTTGAGATATAAACTCCTGTAAGTCTTCTTCTATAATCAGAGAATTGGTCACCGTATTAGCTTTCACCTCGCAGTAACCAAGGTCTTCTCTAAAAAAAGGTAACAAAAATTTATCTTGTAGGTGGAGTTCATTCATACAGCTTCTCCTTCCATAGAAACCTTTATCTTGCCAGTAATGACATCGTTAATTAGAGTTTTTCGTAGTTCTTTAAGTTTGTCAATTTGAATATTAATGGTTTCAACAATACGGTCAATGTGCGCAGTTTTAGTGTCAAGATAATCGGCAATGGCTTTTTGTTCTGAGAAGGGCGGGATTATTACTAATAAGTCATTGATCTTCTCAATTTTTAAATTTATACGAGTAAACCCTTTACCTTCAACAGAAAGACTATTCCGATATTGTTCTGATGCTAATAAATGGTTTATGAAATTTGGTACTATATCTTTTTTAGTAAAACGAAACCCCTTGCAAAAGCTGTTAAGATAGGTGTCAGCTATGTCATGTTTTAGAAGCGCAGATTTACCTATGTCATCGTGATTTTCAGAACTCATAAGAAAAAATAAATCATTCTTTCTTACCTTGTTTTGCTTTTCGTTAGGGTAGACTATTACTTTTTTTATGTCAGTGATTGAAACGTATTGATTATTAGCAATATTTACAAAAGGAATGAAATCACCACTAAATTCGTGTTCATCAGTAAAATCCTCACCTTTTTTACCTGACAAGCCACTATATAGAAAGCCTAGTTCCTTCAACCGCTTCACACCCCAATGCTCTGGTACTTCTCCAATCCACTCAACCCCGCTATATCTCATCGCCACAGTTTTATTTAAACCACGGGTGACGGTTTCGTTAATGAGGGATTGTTTGAGCTTGCTGTATTTGATCGCCTTTTGGCTGAGCAGATCTATTTTACGATCAATCTGCGCAGTTTTAACACCTAGGTAATCGGCGATGGCTTTTTGTTCTTCAATCTTTGGCAATACGATAGGGATCCTAGCGATTTGAGCAAGATTAAGAGCTTCTTTAGATGCGCCGTTCTGCTCGAATTGAATGTATTTTTTAATAAAAGCGGATTTAAGGAATAAAGAGATGTAAGTAGTATTAAACCAATATTTTGTTCTCAGGAAGGCAACATGCTGGTTTATATTTGCAGCACCAAGTTCAGCAGGAACAACACAAGTCCTTCCTATTGATGCACCTGTAATATTGATTAAAATATCCCCCTTTTTAAGTTGAGAACCCTTCATCTCATTGTGTATTTCCAAAGGGATAAAAGAGACGTCTACAAGCCGCAATCCCTCGTCATATACATTTTGGCTTCGTATAAATGGGATTCCTTGGTTTGTGTATACCTCGCTACCTCCCTTTGGTGTCACTCCATTTCCAATTTTGTTAACTGTATCTTTGACCCTGAGAATTTCCCAATGTTTCGGCACATCCCCGAGACAATCAACCCCACTATCTTTATAGGCTTCATATCTCTCAAAACCGACACAAATCATAATACAAACCCCACTTCTAACGTTTTTAACTCGCCATCTATAGCATCAATCTCAGCCAAAATATCCACCACTTCTCGCAGTTCCTCTGGCTTGTAAAAAATCTTGTTAAAATTCAGTTCTACACCCACTACGTTTTCTAAGTAGGTAAAAGGCCTCGTGATGTATTTTGCCATAAAGGCCCCAATCGCAGCTTGGTTGGTTTCTTCGTCTTTATGAAAAGGGATAATCTCATAATCTTTTTGGTAATCGGGCGTAAGTTCTACGCTGATTTCAATACGTTCTGGCTGTGTTTTACTCGCTTTCTTAAGAGCAGATTTCACCACAATTTTGCCGCAGCCCAATAACTCTTTTTTGCCATCCACTTCTTTAATTAAGGTTTCTTGATCGGCATCAAACCAATACTTTGCTGTAGTTGTCGTGATAACAAGTGGCTGTTCTTTATAATCCAACGCAGCAATAAATGGTTTGACGTCCTGTTCAAAGGTGCTAGCCAATGAGCTGTACTTATCCGTATCAAAGGTAGAAATCACAAACTCGGTAAGTTCGCGTTCACCGTTGGTAAGTTTGACCGGCGTAAGCTTTTCACTCTTTTTTCCTTCTTTTAACTTCACTTCAAAACTGTTGCCGTATTCGTCTACATTGGTAAGCATGATAGCTTGCTTGTTGAAGTAAAAAAACTCTTTGTCGAATACTTGAGCGTAATCTGTGCTTTGGTATTGCGTCAGTGTTTTAACAATTTCTAAGCGGCTGTCTTCATCCACTTCTTTGCGCTTAGAACCCTTGCTCTTTCTCAGCGGTTTAAATTTTTCGCTGGCGTTAATCAACATCACTTTATCTTTTTGATGCGGTTGTTTGTTTTTATTCAGTACCCATAAATAGGTATAAATGCCAGTGTTAAAAAACTCGTCGGTGGGTAACTGGATCACAGCTTCTACAATGTCGCTATCGAGCATCCATTTACGGATATTGCTTTCTGCTGAGCCAGCATCGCCACTAAACAAGGTAGAGCCATTATGTACCACCACTCCCATGCCGCCTGCATCAAGCTTGGAAATAAGATGCTGCATGAACAGCAATTGCCCATCGGAGACAGATGGCAAATATTTAAACCGCCCAGTTTTGTCGTTTACAATGTCTTTTTGGTAACCTTTCCAGCTTACGCCATAGGGTGGATTGGCAATGACTACATCAAATTCTTCGTTGTAGAACTTGTCCTCCACCAAGGTGTTACCATGTTCGATTTTAGAATCAGGTCGAAAGCGACTTTCAATTTTAGCAAGAGCGTAGAGCGCATCGTTCCAGTCTTGACCATAGGTCTGGGTAAGGCGTTTTAATTTTTTATTAATGCGATCTTCAACTCCAAACAGCATGTTACCACCACCGCAGGTGCAGTCGTAGATTTTGAGCAGTCTGTCGGATTCTTCAATTTTAGAGGCAATGATTTCGGCAATGAGCGCAATCACATCATCTGGTGTGTATTGCTCCCCTGCAGTTTCCGCCGATATATCCGCCCATTTACGCTTGATATGTTCTTCCAGCGTGGTGATCTCGGAGTTGTTAAACGGCTTAAGGTCGATTTCTGCCCATAGTTTGGTGTAACCCATCAGCACTTTTTTTGCTCTGAGCTTGGTAATAACCCCCTTGATATCGAGGAATTTTTCTCCTTCACTCACATCCACGCCGAGCAGGTCTTTAGTTTCGCTATCAAAGCCATTCAGATAGGCATCAAAATCCATTTCAAATGATTTATCGTTTTTGCAGATATCGATGAGGGTTTGATTCTTCTCAAATATATAGATGTTGTAGCCCTGCCCCTGATCTTTAATCATGTCGTAAAGATCGTCTTTATCAATAGTAGCAAAATCTTCTTCGCCAATTTCAGCTTTTAAACCATCAAACATTCTAACGAGACGACTTTCAATCATAGCAAGGGCAAAAAAAGGCATCATAAATGATGGCCATTCTGATTCTTTAATACCACTGCCGCGAAGCAGGTCAGCAGTTTCCCAGATTTTTGATTCGTATTGGAGTATGTTCATTTAGATTAGCCTCTCTCTTCTTCTCAGTTTTTATATTACTCATAAAAATTGGGTAGTTAAGTTAAGTAGTTACGCGATATTCCAAATTAGGTTTACTGTTTCCTAAAAATTTATCATTGTCATCATTTTTTCGCTAATTTAATTTCAGTTTTCATCTATAATCTCGTACACTTGTGAAATACCCATCAATTTATAGCTCTCGTGGTAACTTGCAGCTCTTTCCCGTTGAGCCACAAGAATGGTTTCCTCGTATTTTTGTTCCGATTGAAGTATTAAGGCTGCAATCTCTTTCTGCTTCTCAATAGAGGGAACCGGAATGGGAAGGGACTTGATATCCTTATGGCTTAATACCGTACCAACGGTCCCGGTTTGGTTAAATTCCAACAAGTACTTTCCAGGCGGGCTTTCTAAAAAAGTCTTGATGAAGTAAGGATCCGCTTTTTCTTGATTAACACGGATACGAATAAAATTACTGGAATAAGCGAGTTTCTTTCCAACTAAATCGTTGTCGGATATAACAACAACCTTACTTGATGTTCCACGACTTGAAAGCAGCACATCTCCTGGTTGTAGTTCATACACCTTACCTTTTTTTGAATCCAGACGGATTCCAGTAAGCTCCTCGAGATTTATTTTTCCATCCTGCACATCAGCAAGGTTAATTAAATAATGAGATGGATTTTCATTATCGGATTCTTCTTTAGTAACGGTTAACCCCCGTGATATATCGATGGATAGATTCTGCAAATTCACTCTCTCAATATCTGACAATTCATAATTTTTTCGGCTGATTTCAAACTTTCCAAGTTTCGTTGTTACTTCACTCCTGTCAAAATAGCGTGGAGGATAAATAACCCACTCATTAGCAGCTATTTCATTCGTAGAGACCAATCTGCTGAAATTTTCAACTTCTAGAGCATTCAAGTAGGAGTGAACTATTTTTTCGATATCATTTTCTCCAAGTTCATTTTGAGTACGGCTTCGTTTTTCATAACACTCCTCAGCATTAACAACTAGAACCTTATTGAGTAGATGATCCGGTTTATTTTTATTAAAAATAAGGAGCGAAACAGGAATGCTCGTATTCATATGTAACTTTGAAGGCAAACTAATCACAGCCTCAATAAGATCCTCTTTAATTAGTTCACTTCTAATCTTTTCCTCGGATCCTCCCCTCAAAAGCACACCATTTGATATCACAATTATTGCTTTACCTTGCTTTTCAAGTGACGCTATGCTGTGAAGTACAAAAGCCATATCTCCGAAGGACCTACCGGGTATACCGTACCGAAAACGACCATATACGTCCATTTCCGCAACCTCATACCCCCAATTGCCAATTCCAAAAGGTGGTGCTGTTATAATCCCGTCGAACCGCATCAGCTGCCCATTAGCCGTCCACTTTGGTTCCCTTATCGTCTGACCAACCTGAATATCTGCCTGTTCTGGATACAATCCACGGAGTAGTAGATTCATGATTCCTAAAGACCAAGCCTCAGGGTTCACTTCCTGTCCAAAAAGTTGAACGCTACCACCATTTTGAACCACTTGCTTATGAGCCTCAATTAAAAAGCTGTTAAGCCCTGACGAACCATCATAAATTTTTCCGTGATACTTATTCAGAAGTCTAGGCAACAGCTTGGTTATGGAAGGAGGACTACTGATTTCCCCTATTGTGTCTCGTTCTTTACCAATGAGGATGTTCCATAATTGATCAAGGTAAGTACTCACCTCTCTAAAGTCTGAATCTGCAAAGGAGTATCGATTTAACACAGAATCTGCCACCTTAAACAAACTAATAGGGTCCTTAACCTTGGTGAAGTCAGTGATTGTAAAAACACCTTCAAGTTTCGGATTTGCTTGTTCCAACTGTCTAAACGCCTGATTTAATTTTAATCCAAAGTCAATTCCAGTTGAGGTCACCATGTCCCATCTGGAATCATTTGGAACTTCAAATGAATAATTACGATTTTCATTTAAAAACTTGAGCGTTATCAAGGATATCAGGTTCTTTATTTTTAAAATATCAGTTGAGTTCCTATAGATCTCGTAAACGTCCAAAATATCCTTCTCTACATTTTCACAAAAATTATTTTTCAACATCATGTACCTCCTCCTGTATGTAGTTTATTAATATTCTGTAATCCTAGTTCACGCATTATGTATTAACAATACACTTTTTAGATTTTCGTAATACTCCGGTGTATCGGTTGTCTTAAATATATAATGAAATATATTCCATGTCAATAGTGTATTTGAAATACACTATTTGTGCATTTCATTTCTCTTCATATCTAAATTTGTACCTTGTGGATCCACCAGCTATTATTGTCAAACAAAAAACTGAACTTATTGGTCATCCGTTTTTTCGTGACTTTCTGAACAGTATAAAGGGATAATATGCAAGACTACCTAAATTCATTTATGTTGCCTGTTTTACACCTATTGATTTCATTCGTTCAATACAATGTACTTTTTCGAACATTGTTGCTATGTATTTGATATTAGTTATGTTACCTTCAACACAACACAACAATTAAATCCAATATGTTACATTCAATCATCAACTATTTTCTAACAAAATTAAAAACTCCTTGATATTCAAGGAGTTTCATTTATTTTATGGAACCTATATGAATCTAACATAATATCTATTATGTTAGATTCATCTTCGTATCTGTCCAAATCATCCATTATTCAAAAGAAGGCTCTATCTGGTTATGTTCGCTTACAATAAAGCCTTATCTCTACTCCTCAAAATAATCCAAATCCACCTTCTTCAAGATATACTGTGTCACTTTAGAAACACCAATATCATACTTAAACATATAATCTGCTAAAGCAGTACCGTTAATGAGAATGATCTTTTTTTCTATACGATTGACGTATTCTTTCGCGCCTTCTGTAAAATCAGAAGTAGTGATAAAGACACCTTTTCTTGCACGCTGTCCTTCTAGGCTACCAGCGAATTTTTGGATTTCCGGACGCCCCACAACACCTTCCCAGCGCTTTGCCTGCACATAAATCATATCTAATCCTAATACATCTTCTTTAATGATACCGTCTATACCTTCATCTCCACTTCGACCAATCGCTTTTCCGGCATCTTGTATCGAACCACCGTATCCCATCGATACCAGTAATTCAACCACTAAACGCTCAAAAAATTCAGGTGTGCAGCTTTTAACTCTTTCTAAAATCTCGTCGCTAATCTGCTGTTGCATCATTTTATAGCTTTGGTCTAATTGTTCTTGTGGTGTTAATTTTTCTTCGTCAGAAATAGACGAGGGTGCTGGTTCATTTTCATTTTTCTTAATTTGAAACTCTTGAAATTCTTTATACCTCAATAAATAATCTTTAGTGAGTTGATTAACAACTGGATCTTTAACAACATCTCTACCTCTGTCGGTTATGAGAAAAGTGGCTCTTCTCACAGTATTAAGCAGACCGGCTTTTTTCAAATATGTCCTGGCCCATCCAATACGATTGTGATACACTAGCTGTTTTCCACTTGGCAGTATTTCTTCTTTCTCTTCATTAGTGAGTTGAAAGTGATCTGCAAGAAAGCAATATGCTTCTTGCAAAGTATGCTCCTTTCCGTCTTCTAATAACTTGAGGAATGGGTACATAAATGCTTGATAATCTGGAATAGCCAAAACTTCACACCGTCCAATCTCAACCTAATGTTATTTTATGTCTGGTATTTTTAATTCAACAGAGTCTTTTAGACTCACAAAGTCACTCGATAACTCATTGCGTGTACTATTGTAGGTAATTAAAGAGCCTTTTGGAGTCGTGCATAGGTCAACATATTTTTTATAAACCTTATATAATTCTGTCAGCTCGTTATAAGCGTCTTCAAACTCTTTTGGTGGGTTTTGTAACTTTTTCATAGTTGCGTCAACCTCTTCTTCACTTACCCAAATTTCTGATATGTAAGATTTGTTATATTTACTTACTGCTGAAATTGCATTATTAAAGTCACTATAACGCTCTCCATTTAACACATAAACACCGCTTATAGCTTTACTCCAAGCTTCAGCATATTGATTTCCTATCTTCTCTGCTTTAGTTCCGCTTTCAAGCATAGTAGTTACTGCTGAATTCATTTGTTTAGAATATTCTTCCTTTTCGTGTTTTGCATTATTAATACTTACAACTGATACAACAATAACAATAAATAGCAACAGGCCAATTAATATGAATATGTTTCGTTTATTAGTGAAAAGGGTTCTTTTCTTAACCTCTTCTTGAGTGTTAATTTCCAATAGCCTATCCCTCCTAAGAATTGAATGTTTTACACTATAAATTATACTTCGAATTTATTAATCAATGTAATATTTCTACATCAAGATTTAATGTTAACGAAAATAATCTTTTATTAAATTATTTTGTATATCATATTCATGTGAGGTTTACATAACATATCATGATCAGAAGTCAATCTATCTTGGACTCTATAAATAGTCCCTTCAGTCTAATGTACAACGGAAAAAGAAAAATACCCTTGCTGTAGCAAGGGCATTAGTTTCCTGTCATTAAGTATTGGTAAACTCTATTCGTCATTTGTTCAGCTGTTGAATCGTCTAAAATGCCTTCCAATGCTTCTTTAAACTGCTGCTTGTCTTCTTGGTCATTATCACTAATGGTCCATAGGTAACACCAGTTCCAAGCTGGTACAGATATTAGCGTGTATGTTTCTGTGTGGGAAAAATATAGTTCCTGCTTTTGTTCCGGTAACTCAAACGTTTTAATTTCAATGTTTATCATTTTGCTGCCCCCTGCTTCTTCTTTGCCCTAATTAGGGTACTCTTAGATATTCCAGTCATGTTCTCCACTTCTTTATAAGAATGAGTTTCTAGCAGCCCTAAAGCGTATGCTATCTGTTTTTTACTGAACTTATTCGGCCTACCTTCTCTAAAGTCCTCACGCTGTTTAGCAATAGCTTTACCTTCCTGAGTACGTTCTACAATCATATCCCTTTCGAACTCAGCAAAAGCACTCATTACATTGAATACTAACCGTCCTGTTGGGGTGTCCTCTACTAATCCCATATTTAGAATATGAACCTTGACGCCCTTTTCAAATAGTTCCTTTACAGTTTGAATAGCGTCTACTGTTGATCTTGCAAAGCGGTCTAATTTAGTAACTACCAGTGTATCACCCTCTTTTAATAATGACAGAAGTTCTTTAAATTGCGGTCGATCTGCTTTTGTTCCGGTGAACTTCTCAGAATAGATTTTTTCGCAAGCTTCCTTTTCCAGTGCTTGTAGTTGTGCTTCTAAATCCTGTGTAACCGTACTTACCCTTGCGTATCCATATTTCATTATGTAACAGCACCTTTACGACCTTTATTTATGACACTATGTTTTGATACCTCATGATACCTTGATGCTATCACTCTATCAAAATGGTGTCAATTCTTTTAAGTTATGACACTCATCCCGACAAAAAGGGAATCCTTGTGGCCAACTGTACCTTTGTAACTCGATATATCATTGTTCGTAAAACCTCCTTCCCAAAAAGTAAACTTTCTTGATAGGAGCTGCAAGTTTTTACGAACGAGGGTATTTTCATTACAATAATTTTCCCTTCCAATCATTTCCTCTATATGGTAAATTAGAAGGACCGGGCAAGCCTTTTTGGTCTCTGCCTGGGAGGTGAAGACGATGCGTTGGTTGAAATACACTGCCATCCGAACCGTTATATGGGCTACGCAGAATCCATATCATGTCGAGTTTGTCCTGCAACTGCTCGCGATGCTTATTGGTCGATAAATACATATGTGGTGGAAGCTAGTTAACATCAAAACCCCCGAGGACGCAGACGGGGGTTTTGGTATTTATTTAAATTCAGATAGCTAAAAGAAATGGCATAAGCCTACTCAAACTAAAAAACACCACTGAATTGACCCTTTTATACAACTATGAAGTGATAAAATTTTCGTTTTAGAAGTACTTCTCATTTTTAGATTGATAGACATGATTGGAACCCTAAAATAACAAATGAACCAGCAATTACTCTTGCCGGTTCTCTACTTTTGGGAAACAAAAAATTACATATGTTTCATACTTATTAGGTGATTCTCCAACCAACTTACCTTATTCAGTTTTATTCACTTCTTTCGCCTTTGCTTCAAAGGAAAAGCTTTCCTCTCCATTGATTAGGGTGTATTCTGCATTATCAGTTTCAACCTTAACACTTGGTAAGTCTTTTTATTCCGATGAGTTAAGATTCCCCCAAAAACTGTCTATATTTTCTCTGTTCCTTATCATCTGCTCTGCCGTAGTGTTCCTTGCTCGGATTAGTGTCATTTGAACACTCTGTTTTGCAAAGCCCAATAGCTCGGCAGAGTTAAGAGCGAGCGGGTTTCCATGCGCCAGGAACACTTTTAGAATATTTCCACTCACAGCAACAGAATGTGCTGTGAAGAGCAATTTCTGCAAACGAATGTTATTTTGGATATTTCTCAAATTTTGTGCATATAGCGGAGATAGGAAGTCTTCTTTTTCCGAAGTAAGTCTAAAATAAATCCGCACAAGTAACTCTATAATTCCCGGCACTAAACTCATCGTGAGAAAGTGCCTTAAATCATATCCCTCTAGATACATCCATCTAGCTATGTCTGCAATACTTCTTCCTTTCTCACCAAATGAACCGAATTGCAACAGTTGAGTAAATCCCCAACCTGGAACCGGTATACCCATTTTGGTACAAACGTCTGACAAAATATGTCCAATCCAAACAAATGGAACAAAAATCATCTTCTCCACAGGCTGATTTTGATAATTCTCAATCGGTATGTGATGAATGACTCCCTTAGCATCAATTAGGGTTAACGTGCCATTTAACATATCGATTAGACCAAATATTATTCCAAAGAATGGGTCGTGTCCTAAACTCATAAGACGATGAGTTTTTGGATAAAATCCATTTAATTCTCCATTGTAGTCTCCTACTCCTCGACTGTTACTTGCATCAAAGCTAACCTTGCATGACTTTTCTAATCCCTTGAAGAAGTTATTTAACTGGCCATCTTCGTTAACCCCTTGAGAACGCAGCCACTCAGTTATACCACTTCCGCTCTGCTGGTACTTTCCTAAGTAGTTAACTTCTACAGGTATCTTGACAAATAACAGATCAACTATAGCAGCTACACATCCAATCACTAAAGCAACTGTCATATCTAACTTAGACAAAGAAGGTGTTAAATTCTTTTTGCTAGTAACCTCCGCCAGCAACTCCTTTTCAAGCTCGGTAGAAATCCCTTGAAAGTACTCTTGAGAATATACTTTTAGGTTGACTTTCGTTTGATACTCCTTCCGAATGCCATTGTCTAAGGGCTCTAAACCGAGCTGTTTATACATCCCTTCAATCTCCATTTCAAGTGACCATAAGTCTTGAGTGTTTTGTTGACCTAGGCTAGCGGTTTCACTTAAATCCCGGCTGACTTTACTGATATCCTGTTGTACTTCAGAAAACTCATTTTCAAAGTCAATAATTCGTCCGTACGACACATTTTCTTTATCATCCTTTATTGACATAGAATTCCTCCAATGCCTTTTCGGAATGTTTAAGAGAGCTTCTTAAGTACTCAATAGACTTAGTTAGATTCTGGATTCTTTCTTTGTTTTCCTTCTCCTGGAACTTCAACTCTACTAGATCCTTCTCCAGTTCCCTGATGACTTCTTTCTGTTTTTGTAACATTTCTTGTGCCAGCCGTATATCTCTCTGCGCATGTAAAATAATTTCCCTCATCATAACTCCAAGCTTAGCACCTTCAAGAAGAGTGAACTTAGATGAACTTCCTAAAGCAGCTCCCAAAGCAGACCCGCTCAACACTCCAAAAATAGCACCACCGCCAACAATTACGCTAATTCCGCCTGCCATTCCAAATCCACCGGCTGCAATCGCTCCACCTCCTAGTGCGGCTAAACCTGCATTTATAGCAGCTGCTCCTACTAGCCCTGATGGAGCTGCTGCAGCGGCAATGAAAGGAGCAGCAAATCCTGCTGTGAGAGCAATTAAAACAGCTCCCAAACCTGCCCCGACCAACACCTTTGTATAGAACCCGGATAATGTCCGAATAGAGTTCTTAAATGCTTTTCTGTAGCGCTCTACATACTCTTCACTTATTTCTAATATCTTTGCAAATTTTTTCACTATATCAGTCGTACTTTTTTCATCAAGTGTCAACACGTCATAGAAACTCTTGTCAAAGCCTTCTAAGTGAGAGTATGGAGAAAATAAGGACAGCTCCAGAAGAATTAAGAATAGGGGGGTCTTTAAATTCTTGCACTCCTCAACAACATATTTACTAGCCTGTTCAAGTTCCTCGAAATCCTTAATTAAACCTATTTTATTTATTGGATTATCCTGGTTTAACACCTTAGTAATGCCTTGCTCCCACAAGTCTCTCCATTCTGCTTTCTTCTGCTTGTAACGGTCGACAATCCCTACACTGATATCATGATTAATAAGATGATACTGCATGCTGAATAAAAGTTGTGCTTGTCTAGTATTGAGTCCGAATTGTTGCAACATATCCATGTGATCACACTCCTAATTTTAATTAATGCTGGCAATATGGTTCACTATATTAAACTAAGAATTTATACTAGATACTACTTTACAAAGGTCATACTCTATGGCAACTGTAGCAAGCATACCACCCAGTTTCTTAACATGCGGTACAAGTGGTCTTAAATTCATTCTTTACACCTTCCCCCTCAAAATATATTAAGATTTCTGTCGGGATTCTTTGATGTAGGAACACAAAATTATAACACCAATTAAAAGGAATAGTACCCCTAATGTGTAAAGAGGAAAAGCAAACAATATTTTCCAAACAATAACATAAACGATGAACGCTGTGAACAGAAAAAGCCAAACCTTCATCTCATAATCCTCTCCCCTTCTTTATATAAATTGTAATATTTTGAATTTTTAATTTCTATATCTAATTTTAATGTAGGCGTACCGCCACATACCCATCAAGCCAAGAAAACAGGTCACCCCCAAAACGATAAAATAAGCTTTTTTGTTACAAGAAGGTCTAAAATTTCGTTCTGGGGGTGCTGCAAAATTTTAACTTGATGGCGATGGGGTAAAGATTTACCTTAGGTTGATGGCGATGGGCGGTACCCCTTTAAGGAATTTCCAAGAGTTGATTGGGAATGGCGGAAATGAAGTGTCTAAAAATAGATTTGCATAAATCCTTTTTTTGCCATTTAATAAAGTTATATAGTGGGAGGGATGATGATGAAACGGGAAGCTGTAATAGAGGGGAACTATCGATATTCTCTACTCAGGGATTGGAGTGAAGGAATCAGCCAAGTGCTTCATAAGAGGGCGTTATTTATAATGCTCAATCCTAGTACTGCTGACGCTTTTGAAGATGACCGAACAACAAACAGATGTATAGATTTTGCAAAACAATTTAATTGTACATCTTTGGAAATCATTAATTTATTTGCTTATATATCAACCGATTGGACGAAAGTTAAGAACATGGGAAGAGATGATGCTGTTGGTCCTAAAAACGATGAATATATAAGAGAAGCCCTAAATAATTGCAATATGGTTATTGCAGCATGGGGAGATGAAGCAATTACCCATAAATCCGACAGACATATTGAGTTGATTACTTCGGTACTAAACGGATACAGAAAGCCAATATACTGTCTTGGGAAAACAACAAGGAGACAACCGCGACACCCCTTATTTCTAGCTAAAGAAACAAAATCGGAGGTGTTCATGTGAATGAAAGGAAAAAGCTAATTAGAACAGCAAAAGATAGACCGGAATTTAAGTCGAAAGAAGGTTTAACAATTAATGATGAAGGAAAGGTAATTGGTGGGGATGCGTGGATGTGGTGTGATGAATGTTTTGAAGAGTTTCCGCTGGAGGGTTATCCAGTTTGTGAAAATTGTTTAGAAGAATATAAGAGAAAACATTCCGAATCAGACAAAGATTAATCATATGTATATGTAAAATAAGTAAACGGGGGAGGTTTATTGAATATGTGGAGAAGGCTGTGGGGAAGGCAACTACGTGATCCAAGAACGCTGAGATTGAAAACACCTTCTAAAAAAAGCGGTATGCCTGTTATCAAGACGGATGAAGTGTTTAATAACATACGAACATGTATCAAACAGGTCATTAATATTATTGAAGATCCGCAAATGAAAACAACTGACAAAGCATTAGAGGCTCTCAGGGAAAGTCTGTATATGAAACTAAGATATATAAATGAACATGGAAATAACATTAGTGAAGAAAAGGTGCTTCATCTTTTAAGTGAAATAAGACAGGATGAGCGCAGAATACGTGAACTTGCCGACAAGAATGAGAATGTAATTATAATTAAACATGTTTTAGAAGCGCTGGTGGCAATAGGCAGACTGTTACCACAGTAGTAAATGTGCGTGCTACCCCTAATACTGAAAAACTTATAATTTTTGAAGATTGCTAGTCTATTTTGGGTATAGGAACACGGTTATTGTGTTGTATACCGTATACAAGTCCAGTTAACATAATAAACTATTATCGGAACTCAATGTATCTAGGAGCCTAGAAAAAAATCCTCTTCAGTTAATCGATCTGAAGGGGATTCGTGTTCTCAGAAGTAATAAATATATTTATTTTATTAAATATTAGCCCCTGTTAGTTTAAACGAAATATTTTACATATTAAGATTATTCAACAAGGATAAAAATATGTATTTGCAGCACACTTTGAATTAACCATAAAGTCAGTATCGCTTAGGGCACTTCTTATTAATTCCTTTTTATTTGGTATGTGAAGAGTTGGAACATTCCCCATAGAATCACGAAAAGCAGGCAGGTTATCCCACAAGTTCTTTATCTGCTGCCTGATTGTTTTCGAACTACATCCAATAATGTCACTCTTATCTGTGTATTCTGGATAAACTACGATAACTGGCAGCCCTTTTGTTACAATTCCATAATTCATTTCTTCCCGTAAAGCTCTACTATTCTTGGTTGTCGAACTTAAAAACAAAATAATATTCTTTGAGTTATTAAGCCTGTCATGCAGACGTGGTTTCAATGTCTTTTCCCAATCACTTCCATCCCGCACATTATAGTTTTTATCATGTGAGTCAATGAATGGAAAAGTGCTATCTTGCGCTTTCCAAGCTCTTAACAGATTGTACGATACAAAATCTTTGGTAGCAGAAGCACCCAAATTACTTTCACTAAAAGGTTCACTAACATAAAACGCCGAATAATTACCACTTCTGTAAGCCATATATTATTTTATTCTCCCTTCAATTTGGTTTGACATAGCTGATTTACTGGATAAAATGCGTCTGTTAGCTTGCAATACAATCCTAGACAGATCAGAGTAAATTGGAGGAACATAAAATAAACAACATTACCTCCATTATGTTTCTGACAGCCCCATTATTTGAAGCTTTTTATCTCTGTATCCCAGTATTCTCAAATTCCTTTAACTTATAAAGGTTTATATCATTTATTTGATTTCCATGTATGAGAATTTTAACTTTTGATGGTTCTCTGAATTTAACTTTGCTGATCTTAAATGTCCAGAGAATAACTTCAAGTAATTCTTGATTGGTAGCATTAAAATCTCTATGCCTTGTTATACCTGATCCTAATAAAGGTATTACAACCGTTTTTCGATTGTATAAAGAATTGACCTCATCCCAAAACTTTAATAAACATGTTGCATATTCTGTTAATCTTAAATTAGCTTCATTACGATCATTAAATTTTGAAAAAGCAACAAGAAAATAGTCATTATCTTTAAAAATACTACCAAGTTCATATCTTGTTGTTTTTCCACCAAGAGGTCTGTGGACATTCTCTTCTATCTTTTTCAATCTTGGGTCTATTGCTACTCTATTATCAAAATCAATGATGTTATCTTTATTTGGGTACTTATTTAATAAGTACATTCCATTTAATGAACTTACTGATATTATGTTATCGTCTACTTTTGTATCAAAAAATTCATTAAAAGCAATTACCTTATAACAGTTAGCATCTTGTTGAAAAATATCACCAGAGGTAATTTCTATTACTGATCCATCTATATTCAAAGTTACTCCTTTCAATCCTGATTTAACAAAGATATATATAATGACATAAATAATAGAAAAAGCTGTTAAACATGAAAATAAAATAATTTTGATTTTGTTTTCTAAATCAATAAAGCCTAACACTGCAGCTGCCAATGTAAATGAAAGACCTGGAATAACGAATGCGGCTTTCCAGAAATTTGCATCGAATAAAAAATCTTTCATTTTGGAAATTCTTTTTATCATGATGATTCCTTTCTCATAAAAAATTTCTATACATATTTTTCATTTTTCTCCAAATATTATTTTAACTTATTTGGCCCAAATTTCACATAAATCGACTCGTTATTTTAAACTAAAATTTTTAATATTTATGGTTCCTAAATAAGGGAACCTTTTTTCTTCATAAATCTATTCTATACTTTCACTAACCTGCCAGTTAGTTCAACAAGGAATCATGTATATCGTATACATGTCAGGTTTACATAACATCTCATTATCGGAAGTTGATTGTTCACAAAATCCTCATGATATCAACATTTCTCTTATTATCGAACATTATGAAATATGCAGGATTTTATACTTTGCCGCAGTGATGCGGCTTTCAGCTTTCCGGTTGTGTACCGGATATATGGAAAAACTGTATAAAATCTTGCATATTTTTGTACATATTTCATTGATATAAAGAATATGATCATAAGGAGATGGACAGCCTTTAGATTATAGTCCATTTCTTTCTAAGCTAAGGTACACCCCTCTTTTCCAACGACAGGGAGGGGTGTTCTTGTTTGTTTTCTTATTGATTAAATGTAATATTTTACCGCTTGAAATTATCTTTTTCCCTGAATTATTATAAAGTTGATTCGGAATTTTACACAAAATACCTTTACATGCAAAAAGAGCCACATTTTATGGCTCTTTTTGTATTTTTTGAACTACTAATATCAATCCCTTGAAATTACCATGTGAGTCCTAGTTCATCGCAATAAACATCTGCTTCAATAAAACAATTCCTCATATCAGCCTCACTATTTAATTCACTGAGAATATTATACACTGTCTTTTCTAACTCATCGACGGTTGTATAAGGAACGTAAATTATATACTCGTTAGCTATGATCTCCATTTTGTAATTATCTTTTAGGAAATGCTCGATGCTTTCTCTTACTTTCCCTTTGCTACGTACAAATTTATTGTTATTTTCTATTCGCAGCCACATTCTTATTTTTGCGGTGTCTGTTTGAGTGCTTTCTTGCTTTAACCAGCTATAAATAGTGGATGGAGCTACACCTGTCATATCCTTAATTTCTTTTAACGTAAATTGTTTACTTTTATACATATTTAGTGCTTTTTCTTTTGTTTTCTTATCGGTAAAGGGTCTCCCACCTTTTTTTCCTCTCGCCCTTGCAGCAGCAAGCCCATCTATTGTACGTTCTCTAATAATGTCACGTTCTAATTCTGCAATACTTGCAATCATTCGAAAAAAGAAACGTCCAATCGGGCTTGATGTATCAATGTTGTCTTGAATAGATATAAAATCTATTTCCTTCTTTTCAAAAAACTCCGCAAGTTCAATAAGGTGTTTTGTAGAACGACTAATACGATCTAACTTGTATACAACAATCTTGTCTCCTTTTCGAAGAACTTTTAGCAATTGCTCTAGCTCTGGACGATCCGTTTTAGTACCCGTTATTTTTTCTTGATAAATTTCTTCTACCCCGTACTTTTCAAGTGCATCAATTTGTAATTCTAAGTTTTGATCTTTTTTGCTTACGCGAGCATACCCAAAAATCAATGTAACAACACCTCTTAATAAGAAACTTCCAAATTTTATAATCGAATTTTACATTAAACGTTAATTAATGTAAATAGATTAATGTATAAGTTAATGTAAAAACAAGGACTTAAATTTAGGAGTTTTAAATGTATCGATCAGCATTACATTAAACGAACGTTTTTTGTAATAAAATATTGGTTGTAGGGGTCTGTCCTAGCTGTGTAATCATTGTAAGGTCAACTAAGCGAGAAGTTAATATAAAATGTGGAGATTGTGATCAAACACTGTCTATAGAAGATTAAAATCATTTTTTAACGGTCTCTTGTATACTAAAAATAAAGTTCTTAAATAAATATGGTATGTGAAATTATTAAAATTTATTTCGCAAAAAATTTAACTGAACTATAATTAAAAAACTTTTGTGTAAAAGGACAATAAAGTTATTATATTTTAACACCAAAAACAAGCATAACCCCGTTCTAAATTTAAGACGGGGTTAAAATATAGTTGTTTAATTTTCAATATAAGATACTTCACTGTACTCAAAAATATAACAATGAAGTCGTTTAAAAATCTAAGGTTTATTCAAAAAATAGGGCCCGATTGTTGAATATGACAAGCACATGTCTTCTTCAACTAACATTCTATTCTATATTTTTTTTAGCTGCGTAATCACCATAAAAGTAAGTGTCCCTTAACTCATCATATTTAGGAGTGGCAATTATTGTATATTCACCATTTCCATCGACTTCAAACAAAGCTATATTATTATATTCCCATCCCACAAAGTGATCAGGATTTGAATCATCTACTCTCATATCAATACTGTATATTCCTTTTGTTAATACTCCACTTTTTTGAAAGTCCTCAATTAGATCTTTGGCCTTTGGAATAGGATGTTTATTTTTATTCATGTCAAATTCAAATAGAAAATTCACCACACCTAGATACATGCCATTACGATTTTTATTTCGGAGGTCACTTGGTATTAATGTAGGTAAAAGTTCAGTAGTATCTATCTTTTGGGTCTTTTTAAAATCATCAAGTAGCTCTTGAGAATTATTTACATTTACCCCAATGTTGTCGTAAGGAAACATATAAATAGGACCATTTTCTTCTGGGACAAATTTATTAGGATATTTTACTAACCCATATTTTTTTATGATCTGTTCAATTACTTGAACTACTTCTGGGTGTTGCTCAATATATGCACCCTTGAATTGTTCGAGATAGATATCGTCACTATGATCTTTTATAACTTTCAAAGTATCTCTATCAATCATTAGGAACGGATAAGCACGATATGGCTTTTTAATTTCTACATAAGTTTGATGGTCAATCCCTTCAAGCCAATTATTATCTGTCTGAATAACGGAAAACTCATCTTGTATTCCATAGTTTGTTTTTAAATATTCTTGTATTGGTTGATTCAGATCATCTTTAGAGAAACATCCACTAAGAATTAGGATTAATGTACTTACTAAGATGACTTGAATGAATCTTTTAATACTCTTCATTTTCCACCCTACATTTCTTGAATTTTAATAATATTATAACATTTTTCATTCAACTAAACTGCCACGTTGGCATAAGTACACTTCTTTACAATCTTAACGAAACAATTAATAAAGTCGTTTAAAACAACTTTATTATGTTTTAAACGACTTTATTGTAAATTAAACAACTTTATTATCTCTGTACATTTTGAGGTGATTGCCTTGTCCAAAATCAAAACCATGTACAGTGTTCTAGAAACCTATGAAATGGCAAAGGAAGCGTTAAAGAGTGGGCATGTATTAATTACAAGATTTTCAGATACAGGATTTCACCCCATTGAGCAAATCGGTACTATTGCAGAAAAGAAATCTTTAAAAGACAGGAAAGGATGTTTTGCTTTTATCAAAGGTTTTGAAAATACAATGGCATTAAATCACAAGAAAAAAAGATGGTACGAGCATACTACATTTTCAGAAGGAGAAATATCGATTGAATCCATTATCAATACGAACGATTATAAATTTAGAATAGTCGAAAAGAGATTATTGAATATTATCATCATTGCTCTCGCTTTAAAGAAGTAAATTTAAAATAGAAGTATTTCTAATAAGGTCACTATACCCTTATAGAAAAATAGTAAAAACCAGCTATATTGTGAGTATTTTGCATAATATAGCTGGTTTTTTTATTTCTTTAAAGATGGATGGGCGGTTTTTTTTGTATACTCAAAAAGGAAAGGGCTGCTCATAAGTCGGTTTCACTTTTTAAACCATGAGGACTTTTTCAGTGCCCCCTCTTCCTTGTGGGAAGTCGCCCCTTTTTTAAAACACAACAATTGACGTATTTTATCAAGAATCTACAGTTGTTTTTAATATTTCGAATTTCCCTTGTTTA
>NZ_AUMR01000049.1 GCF_000430785.1 Ectobacillus panaciterrae DSM 19096 | reverse complement strand
AGTCCGAGCCAATAAACGAACCAAAACAGGAAAGCGACTGTACAAGGTTCGCTGTTCCACGATTGAGCGGAGCTTCGCTGATGCCAAAGAGCTCCATGGCTATCGTTATGCTCGATTTCGCGGGCTGAAGTCTGTCCAAATGCAGGCATACCTCACAGCTGCCTGCCAAAACATGAAAAAAATAGCCCTTCACCTTACCAAAATAGGTAAGGTGAAGGACTATTCCTCACAATTTCTTCTGTATGTTATTCTATTTTATTATTTTGAAACAAATCGTTCTTTTAAGAAACGAGAAACCCTTTGGGTTTCTCGTCACTCTGAGAAAGTCTTTATTTATAAAATAAATAAAGACTTTCTTTTGAAGTTCTGAAAGGCCATAAAATTAAGGCCGGTAGTAATAGCCACTTGTCTTATCTTTTTAGTTAATTTGGTTAATATTCATGATTTATAATCATATAATTCAATAACGAAATTGTTAAAGATTTCGTAAACTTTAAGGAGGTGCACTCATGAAAACAAGAAGTACGTTAAATGCATTAATCGGTATCTGGTTTATTATCGCACCTTGGGTTGTTGGCTTTTCAGACCAATCAGGAGCCGTTTGGTCAAGTGTAGTTTTCGGAGCCATTCAGCTTATCGTATCATTTGGAGGTTATAACAAACCTGGTTGGGGTTCGTGGCAAAACTGGGTCTCAGTCATTACTGGTGTCTGGTTTGTTATTTTCCCATTTATCTTTTCATTAACAAAAGGAGAGGTTTGGTCAAGTGTAATCCTTGGTTTGATTACTGTCATATTTAGCTTATTGAATCTAGGGTCCAATTCCAACTCCAAATCTAAACCAACAGCCGTAGATTAAGAAATGCATGTTCAAGTATATCTTTGAGATTTAGATTACTGTACATGCTAATTACTGATAATCTGGATTATGTTAAGAAGCCTGTTAAATTGAACAGGCTTTTTTTGTTTGTCTTAGCAAAAACTATAATTTTGAACACTTATGTCGTTTTTGAACACTTGACTTTGTCTCATTTCTTCTAACGTCGTTCATGCTTGACCATTAGGATTAACATACTGTCGTTCTTCGCTGCAAATTGTACAATGAGCAGGTGTATGTGCGCTTTTTGAATATTGAACACCGCATGCGGTGCAAATATAATGTGGCATATGGATTCTCCTTTATCGTTCGTGATTTTCTCTTACTGTTAGTGTATAGGATTTGTAGAGTGCCGGCATCCGCCGCCGGTAGCAGCTTTTCTCACACAAAAGTATGATAAGGAGCGGCACTTGCTACTCTTCAATATATACAGGCAGACCAGAAAAGATGTGATGGCGATACGGTTCATGGTACAATAAGAAACTGGGTGAAGAATATGAAAACAAATATTGAAAAAACCATTATTTTTGTAAAAGATTTTTTAGGAAACGATGCCAGCGGACACGACTGGTATCATATTGAACGCGTACATAAATTAGCAATCGCAATCAGTGAAAAAGAAGGCGGCGACCGTTTTATCATTGAGATGGCAGCGCTTTTGCATGATGTAGCGGATGAAAAGCTCAACGAAAGCGAAGAGGCGGGACTGAAACGCGTACAGGACTGGCTTATAAAGCTTGCGGTAAAAGAAGACGACGTTCGTCATATCCTCCATATCATTATGAACATGTCCTTTAAAGGCGGGCACGGCGGCAATGTGGAGACGCTAGAGGGAAAGATTGTACAGGATGCAGACCGTTTGGATGCTATCGGAGCAATTGGTATAGCGCGTACTTTTGCATACGGAGGCGCCAAGGGACGTTTGATGTACGATCCAAATATTCCGCCGCGCGAATCTATGACGAAGGAGCAATACCGCCGCGCGAATGACCCTTCCTTAAATCATTTTTATGAAAAGCTGTTAAAGCTGAAAGATTTAATGAACACAGAAACGGCAAAGCACATGGCAGGAGAACGCCATGCTTATATGGAAGAATTCATTCAACAATTTATGAAAGAGTGGAATGCCAAAGCATGAAAATGTTACAAGTAGAAAACTTAACAAAATCATACGGAGAAAAACCGTTATTTACAGATTTGACTTTCAGTATTACAGAAGGACAGCATGTAGGTGTAATCGGCGTCAATGGAACAGGAAAATCAACGATGTTAAAAATTATTGCTGGCTTAGAGCAGGCTGATGCTGGCGAAATAAGCCATACGCGCGGTTATACGATTAGCTATTTGTCACAGCAGCCGCAGTTTGATGAAGGCTTGACAGTGTTGGAGCAAGTATTCTTCGGCGACACACCGCTCATTCGCTTGCTACGCGAATATGAAACGGTTTTATTGCAGCTGGAGAAAGATTCGGCAAATGAATCCATCCAAAAAACCTTATTCGCATTACAGCAGCGCATGGATGCGATGAATGCATGGGAAGCGAACGCAAACGCAAAAGCGCTGTTGACAAAATTGGGGATTACGGATTTCACAGCGAAGGTAGGAGCGCTCTCGGGCGGGCAAAAAAAGCGCGTCGCAATGGCGCAGTGCTTTATTCAAACGCCGGATCTTCTCATTTTAGATGAGCCGACGAACCATTTGGACCACGAAACCGTCGAGTGGCTGGAGGAATATTTATCGCGCTATACAGGCTCCTTGCTATTGGTAACGCATGATCGTTATTTCTTGGACAGAGTGACAAACCGCATTTTAGAGCTTGATAACGGCAAACTCTACAGCTATGAAGGAAACTACGGTGCTTTTCTAGAGGCGAAAGCGATGCGGGAAGAAATGGAGATTGCACAGGAAGAGAAACGTCAAAATTTATACCGCCGCGAGCTTGCATGGATCCGCCGCGGAGCGAAAGCGCGTACGACGAAGCAAAAGGCGCGTATTCAGCGCTTTGAAGAATTGGATAAAAAAGAAGGACCGGCAGCGAAACAGCAGGTTGACATTTCCATTGGCGGCAGTCGTCTCGGCAAAAAGGTGCTGGAGCTGAAAGACGTAACAAAAGTATTCGGCGATAAAGTCGTGCTGGATCATTTCAGCTATATCGTGAAGCCTGGCGACCGAATCGGTATTATCGGCGCAAACGGAAGCGGAAAGTCCACACTGTTAAATATGCTGACTGGCAAACTCATGCCGGACAGCGGTGAGATTGAGGTTGGACAAACAGTGAAGGTTGCGTACTACACGCAAGAAAATGAAGATATGAACTTGAATCAGCGCATGATTGAATATATCAAAGAGGGCGCAGAGGTCATTCATACGCTGGATGGGAAAGTAATCAGCGCTTCGCAAATGCTGGAGAGATTCCTATTTCCTCCGAGCACGCACGGCACGCCGATCGGCAAGCTGTCCGGCGGAGAAAGAAGAAGGTTATACTTGCTTCGCATTTTAATGGACGAGCCGAATGTACTGCTGTTGGACGAGCCGACGAATGATTTAGATACACAAACATTGACTGTGCTTGAAGATTATTTGGAAGACTTCCCTGGCGTGGTCATTACGGTGTCGCATGATCGCTACTTCCTCGATAAAACAGCGGAAGAGCTGTTCATATTTGACGGAAACGGACATGTACGCGTGTTCTTCGGCAGCTACACGGACTATTTGGACGAAAAGAAACAAACGGAAGCGCTGCAAAAAGCTGAAACGGTAAAAGAAAAGAAAGCGGAAGAGCAGCCAAAGCAGAAAAAACGCAAGCTTTCTTATCATGAACAGCGCGAGTGGGATACAATTGAAGAAAAAATAGCTGAGCTTGAAGAAAAACTGGAGACAATTGCGGGAGAGCTCGAGAACGTTGGTTCTGATTTTGAACGCGCCCAGAAGCTTACAGATGAGCAGCAGCAAACGGAAGAAGCGCTCGAACAGGCCATTGAGCGCTGGGGCGAACTTTCTGAAATTGTGGAAGGATTGAAAGCGTAAATGCGCATATAATTGAATTAGGGACAAAAACCCGTTAAAATGGTAATAATAACCTTTCAGGAGGTGGATTGGATGAGAACAAACAATCCAATGTTAAAAGAAGATGCATTCCGCAAAGCGCCGGCAAGCGCTTCTGCGATGACTGTCGGCGGTACGGTCGGTAAAACGTTTATCATGCTGATTTTATTGCTTGGCACGTCAGTCTATGCGTACATGCAGGTCATGCAAAATAAAATGAACATAGCTGTGATGATTGGCGCTCTCATTATCGCAGCGCTCACCGCTTTCATCACAACGTTCGTGCCGAAGATTTCTCCAGTCACAGCACCGGTTTATGCAGCGGTGGAAGGAATTGTGCTAGGCACGATTTCTGCGATGTATATGCAGCGCTTCGGTGATCAAGTCGTACTGCAAGCTGTTCTGCTTACCGTGTCCATCTTGTTTGCAATGCTGTTGTTGTATGCAACGCGCATTATTAAAGTGACTGATAAATTCCGCATGGGCGTATTATCTGCTACTTTAGGCGTAGTCCTAATGTATCTGGTGGTTGCGGTACTTCAATTGTTCGGCGTAGCGGTTCCGTTTCTGCATGACGGCGGAACGATTGCAATCATTGTAAGTGCTGTAGTTATCGTGATCGCATCCCTGAATCTCGTGCTCGATTTTGATTTTATCGAAAACGGTGCGCGTTCCGGTGCGCCGAAGTATATGGAATGGTACGGTGCGCTCGGCTTAATGCTTACACTGGTGTGGCTGTATCTTGAGATTCTTCGATTTGTTTCGTATTTTGCGAGAAATGATTAAACAACAAACCCTCCTGCAGAAGCAGGAGGGTTTGTTTTATCTAGCGTGCAGCTGTTATATAAAAACGATGGACCTTTACTTCAAAAAAGCCTTTTTCCTGAATGGGATTGTGTATATGTAGTAGTTGTTCTCCACATTTCTCTGCTGAAAAGGGGAATCAGGGAAATAACCAGACAAAACCAAAAGAACTGCATTATTTAATTCACCACATTTGTTTTTAATATCCTTAAGTTATGATCTTTACCCTTCTGTTGGTCTTTCAGGACCATTAAGATCCAGTTGATAAAAAGCAAGGTCAAGCCACTTACCGAATTTAAATCCTGCTTTTTTTATTGTTCCTGAATAAGTAAAACCTAATCGCTCATGTACTTTTATACTTTTTTCATTAGCAGCATCAATTCCAGCAACAAGCGTAGCATATTTTTGTTCATTGGCAATTCTTATTATTTCTTTTAACAATGTGGTCCCAATACCGTTTTTTCTATAATCTTTATGCACATAAACTGAGTGTTCAATTGTATATTTATATGCCGGCCACGCTCTAAACGGTCCAAAAGTGGCAAAGCCAATTATCTTATGATTTTCCTCAAACACTAGAACAGGATATCCACCTTCTATTTTCTGTTTATACCATAATCTTCTATCTTCAATTGTGTGTGGTGTATAGTCATAAACAGCCGTAGTATTTACTATTGCATCATTATAAATTTCTAAAATATCGTTTAAATCCTTTTCTTGAATACGTCTAATCATTTTTACTATCCCTCTTTAAGTTTAATTTTTATTCAAGTCAAAATAAAAATATCTATATCAGTATAAGCTTATTTTAATTTTTTAACAGGCTTATTGTTAGATAATCTTACAGTGACTTTATGGATTCTATAAATGCAACTAAAAAAATCGACATAAAAACTTTTCTTTTAGGGGGAGAGAGCATCCGACTAAGTGCAGAAGCGCTCAAGCCTTTGGTTCATGCAAGGGGAAACCGGAGAGAAGAAGCATACCATACTCCCTTTTGGTTGCACATAGCACATGGAAATGTCGAACTTATAAATTGTATTTATATAGTAAAACCAGTATATTGAGCCGTTCAAAAATGTTTACTTTTTTGAACGGCAGAACTTCCGAGTTACATTATGTGAACATGACATAATTTCTTTGATAATTTGCTCACAGTCATACATTCGTCTATTTGTAGGCTCCAGCAAGCTAATGTCCAATTGATTCATAAAATCCCTACTTTCAAAATGAAGGAGTATAATCCTATTTTTATTCAAAATGAATAATGAAAAACAAAAATACGTTCGTTTTTTTATGTAAATTTAATCGTTAATATTCTATCATTTAATTATCGGATTATTCACTTAACTCCTGTGCCGTAAAAATGTGGTTACTTTCCTTAAGTTTGCTGATGTTACATTTCCACGCTATGAAACGAATGTATTTTTTAATAACGCTTACATAGACGTCTTTATCCTGTAAAAGAGGTAACGTTCACTGCGTTAAAGCGTGTTTGTGTTTATGCATGTTCTTGCGTAATATTCAAAATCGAATGTAAAATCACCCCAAATAGTATTTCTAAAATATTAGTGTAAAGGAGGTGTCAAAATGGAGTTTATTGCTAAGTTTTGTCCTGGTAATTCTGAAGAAGATTTATACGAGTTAAAAGATCACTTGAAACAACTTTCAAATGTCGATGTAGTAGAGGATCGATGTCTAAATTATTGCGGTCAATGTTTAGTACAGCCATTTACCTTAATTAATGGGAAAAATATTGTCGGTAATACTGTTGATGAACTTCTTGCAAACATTGTAGAGCATATAGAGGTAGAAAAATAAAGTAGAACTTCCGTCAGTTGAAGTTTTCCAACGCACAGGACGTTTCGAGAAAAAAATAACATTTTAATAAAATATTAGGATTCTGCGAATTATAATTCTTTTTTGTATGAATGACTTTATTCGTTAATCAAAAAAACTGGAGGTTATCTCAATGTCTAAAAACCTAGTAGAATCAAAAAAACAACAGAAAGAAGAAATTTTCCCTGTACAGAATATTCACCATGTGGAGCTGTATGTAGGGAATGCAAAACAGGCTGCTTATTATTATTCCAAGGCGTTCGGTTTTAAAGTTAAAGCCTATCGAGGACTGGAAACAGGCTGCCGTGATCGTATTTCTTATGTTCTTGAGCAGGGGGCGATTCGTCTCGTTGTTACTGGCGCCCTTGAAGATAGTACGGATGTTGCTTCATTTGTGAAACTGCATGGCGAAGGAGCGAAAGACATTGCGCTGAAAGTGTCCAATGTGGAAGAAGCGTATAAAGGAGCGGTAGAGAGAGGCGGCATCGCGATTCGCAAGCCATGGACTGAAAGCGATGAAAACGGCCTTGTTAAGAAAGCGGTCATCGGCACTTATGGAGATACCATCCATACGCTGATTGAAACAGTAGACTATAAGGGAGCCTTTCTCCCGGGATATGAGCCATATGCGTTTGAGGGCGTTCATTCATCTACAGGTCTTGTCGGAATCGACCATATTGTAGGAAATGTAGAAAGTATGGATGAATGGACCACATATTATGAAAAAGTATTTGGCTTTAATGTGCTGAAACACTTTGACGATGAGAATATTTCAACGGAATATTCAGCCCTCATGTCTAAAGTTATGATGAATGGAACAGGACGCATCAAGTTCCCGATTAATGAACCTGCGGATGGAAAACGGAAATCGCAAATTCAAGAATATCTGGATTTCTACAAGGGGGCCGGTGTCCAACATTTAGCTCTCCTGACGAATGACATTGTGGCAACTGTTAGTGCACTGAAAGCAAATGACGTAGAATTCCTTCATACACCTGCTGCTTATTATGAAGAGCTGACCGATCGAGTAGGAGAAATCGATGAAGATCTGAAAAAGCTTCAAGAGCTTAATATTCTGGTTGATCGTGATGATGAAGGCTATTTATTACAAATTTTCACCAAGCCAATCGTGGACCGTCCGACCCTGTTCATTGAAATCATTCAACGCAAAGGCGCACTCGGCTTTGGCGATGGAAACTTCAAAGCACTATTTGAATCCATTGAACGTGAACAAGAGCGTCGAGGAAATATTTAATGAAACTTGTAAGTTACCATGTTGCAGATAAACAAACAGTAAGGGCTGGTTGGCTTCAAAATGATAGTATCTATGACTTGGAAGAGACGTATAGTTATCTTGCAGAAACGAGAGGGGAAATGATGTCCCTTCCCGTTTCTCTTCTTGATTATTTGCAGCTTCCCCAGGAGCAGAAGAATTGGCTTCGATCTGTTCAAGAAGAAGCCAATTTTGCTGTAAGCCCGTTGGGACTGTTTACTGACACCAAGTTGGCCGCACCGATTCCAAGGCCTCCCAGTTTCCGCGATTTTTATGCTTTTGAAGAGCACGTGAAAACCGCACGTAAAAATAGAGGGCTTGATCTGGTGCTAGAGTGGTATCACTTCCCGGTCTTTTATTTTTCCAACACAGGTGCGATCAAAGGGCATGATGAAGCGGTGGAAAAGCCGAGCTTCACCGAATGGCTTGATTATGAGTTGGAAGTGGCCTGTATCATTGGCAAAGAGGGAAAGAACATCTCTCGCGAACATGCATTGGAGCATATAGAAGGATTTATAGTTCTCAACGATTGGAGTGCCCGTGACGTTCAGCGTGAAGAAGTGAAAGTGGGTTTAGGGCCGGCCAAAGGAAAAGACTTTGCGACATCCATGGGACCGTATCTTGTGACGAAAGACGAGCTGGAGGATTGCCGTAATGGCGAGCATTTCAACCTTGAAATGAAGGCATCGGTGAACGGCCGCCTGCTGTCACAAGGAAATATGAACACGTTATATTTTTCTTTTTCCCAAATGATTGAACGCGCATCACAAGATTGTACACTATATCCCGGCGACGTCATTGGTTCAGGTACTGTAGGAACAGGATGTATCCTTGAACTAGGCACACATATTCATCGCTGGCTGCAAAAGGGGGACATCGTTGAGCTTTCTGTCGAACGATTGGGTACACTCCGCAATAAAATTACATAAAAACAGGATGGGGGAAAAATCATGGCAGTACTCGGGCATAAGATCACATCAAGAAAAGAACTCCAAAACCTGGGTGTTTACAAACCAGGTAAACCGATTGAAGAAGTAAAGCGGGAGCTTGGCCTTCACCGGATTATTAAACTTGCTTCTAATGAAAATCCATTAGGCTATTCTCCGCTAGCAAAAGACGCACTGATGAGGGAAATGGAAAAAATCACGTTTTACCCGGAGGGAACGGCCCCCGTATTGGCGGAAAAGCTGGCCGAAAAGCTGGAGGTCGCCTCCGAGCAAATCCTCGTTGGCAACGGTTCAGACGAGATTCTTCATTTGTTGACACGCAGCTACATTCGTCCCGGCGATGAAGCGATCATGGCTGATGTTACATTTCCACGATATGAGACGAATGTGAGAATCGAGGGGGGAGAACCGGTCATTCTGCCGCTTATCGAGGGAGTACATGATCTTGAGGGCATGCTCGCTGCCATTACGGATCAAACACGCATGATCTTTGTGTGCAATCCGAACAACCCGACCGGAACGATTGTCAGCAAGATGGGGCTCAAGTCGTTTATTGACCGAGTCCCAGATCATATTCTGCTTGTGATTGACGAAGCGTACTTTGAATATGTGACAACAGAAGATTACTTGAACACAGTACCGCTTGTCCATTCTTATCCGAATCTGATTGTGCTGCGAACTTTCTCGAAAATATACGGCTTGGCCGCTTTGCGCATCGGATACGGCATTATGCATCCGACCTTTGTACAGGAACTCATCAAAGTGAAAGAACCTTTCAACACGAACCGAATGGCACAAGCTGCTGCGCTGGCTTCTTTAGAGGATTCAGGTTTTATTGAGAAGTGCAAACGAGAAAATGATGAAGGACGTCAGTATATTTCGACAGAAGTCGAAAAAATGGGGCTTAGCTGCTTCCCGTCGCAGGGGAATTTTGTGATGGTAAAGCTCAATCGATCAGGGGACGATGTGTTCCATTCGCTTCTTCATAAAGGAATCATTGTCCGCTCAGGGGGCGTGCTGGGACTTCCAGAAACCATTCGTGTGTCGGTCGGAACAAAGGAAGAAAACGAAGAATTCATTCAAGCACTTCGTGAAGTGATGCAATAAGAAAGGGGGAGCATTCATGCCGCATTATGTAAAGATGGGGAAGATCCCGTCTAAACGCCATACACAATTTCGCAAAGAAGACGGCGGGTTGTATTACGAACAATTAATGGGAACGAAAGGGTTTTCCGGCATTCAATCACTCATTTATCATATCAATCCGCCAACGCAAGTAAGAGAAGCGAGAAAAATAAAAGATATTCGCTATGAGTTCGAGGAGAAGGATGCCCTTAAGCACCGCCATTTTCGCACACGGAATACGGAAGCAAGAGGAGATTTTCTCGAAGCGAGAACCATTTTAATGGCTAATGATGACTTGGCGATGGGAGTTGCTCGTCCTAATCAGCAGATGTCGTATTTTTACCGTAACGGAGAAGGCGATGAAATGCTGTACGTGCATGAAGGAAAAGGGAAAATCGAAAGCATCTTTGGTGAGCTCTCTTTCTACCCAGGCGACTATGTAGTCATCCCGATTGGCACGACATACCGTGTTGTCCTGGAGACGAACGAAGCACGCTTTCTTGTTGTTGAATCGAACTCCGCAATCATGCCGCCGAAGCGCTACCGCAATGAGTACGGCCAGCTCCTTGAGCATTCGCCATACTGTGAACGCGACCTTCGAACACCGGAAAAGTTAGAGCCGAAAGATGAAAAAGGGGAATTTGAAGTTCGTGTGCGAGCACAGGGCATGTTGACTTCCTATCTGTTTGATTTTCATCCTCTGGATGCTGTAGGCTGGGATGGCTATTTGTTCCCGTATGCGTTTAGCATTCATGATTTTGAACCGATTACCGGGCGTATCCATCAGCCACCACCAGTTCATCAAACATTTGAAGCGCATAATTATGTGATTTGCTCCTTTGTGCCGCGCTTGTACGATTATCATCCAGAAGCGATTCCGGCTCCTTATGTGCACAGCAATGTTGAGAGTGATGAAGTCCTATATTATGTTGATGGTGATTTCATGAGCCGACGCGGGATTGAAGAAGGCTCGATTACCCTTCATCCGAGCGGTCTGCCGCACGGTCCGCATCCAGGTAAAATGGAAAACAGTATCGGCAAAAAAGAGACAAAAGAGCTGGCTGTTATGATTGATACGTTCCGTCCGCTTCGTGTGGTTAAGCAGGCGCATCACTATGAGGATCCTGCTTACATGTACAGTTGGTCCACAATTTGAGGAAGGAGTCTTCTTGGCTAAAAATGATAAAGGAGAGCGAACTGCCATGAAAATTAAACCGGATGCATTGCCTTGGAGTGAAGCTTATAAATTGATGACAGGCGCCATTCAACCCCGTCCGATCGCTTTTGTTTCAACAATCAATAAAGAAGGCCAAGCAAACCTTGCTCCATTTAGCTTTTTTACCGCAATTTGCGCAGACCCAATGATGATTTGCTTTTCCCCGATGAGAAGAGGGACGGATGGTGCACGCAAAGATACACTAAACAATATTGAAGCTACTCGTGAATTTGTCGTGAACATTGTCGGTGAAAAAATTGTGGACCAAATGAATGACTGCGCGGTTGAGTTTAGCTCGGAAGTGGATGAGTTTGAAGAGGTTGGCTTGACGAAAGCAGAGAGTGGGATTGTAAAGCCGCCGCGTGTACAGGAAAGCGATGTACAGCTTGAATGCGTTCTGCATGAAGTTCTGCACTTTGGCGATCAACCGGGTGCGGGCAGTCTTGTGATTGGGCAGGTTGTGAACATCCATGTCAAAGATGAATTGTACTATGACGGGAAAATCGACACGGAAAAACTGCAGCCGATTGGACGATTAGCGGGTCCATTGTATACCCGTGCAGTCGCTGATACGTTTATTTTAGAACGAAAAAAGCCATCGATGAAATAATAATTTCGTTTTGAGGAGAGACGTACATAGATTTATTTCGTAAAAAACCAATTTCTCATATGCTTACGCATTTACAGAGAACGGACCAATTGTAGCGAAGAATATCGTATAGATAGTATTAAAGAGTCGGTTTCGAAACTGACTCTTTTGTTGTGATGAACTACCGTTAATCTGGGTTATGTGAACACGACAACTCCTCCAGTGAATAATATGGGGGAGCTTTTAGTGTATAGATAGATTTAATGCCGATAAATTATATTATATAAACAATACGTAACATAAGCAGTCTTGCTATATACAAGTGAATAAAAAACGTCTTTTTTTATTCACTTGTATATAGTAAGACGACAAACTTTTGAAGGAAATGGAATTAGACAAGCAGAGTTCGTCGTAGCAATTACTAATGGCAAAGATATGGGTACCATTTGAGAAGCTGGTCTTGCTTATGCCCTAAACATTCCAGTAATCAATGTTGCTTTCACACTTGGAAAAGGCGGAATGCTCAATACAATGTTATGGGAACACCTCAGTTGATTCTTTTAGATCATAATGGAGTAGAAATCGAACGTGTTGCTGGAGTTGTTCAAAGTAAAGTGGAAGCAATCTTAGAGAAAGCAGGTCTAACCTAATGAATCCAAAATCAGAAGCTTGGTTCTACATTGTATGTTTACTAGGTGGATTTCTTCTGTACTATTTATTAGAAATTGATTTCATAAAGTGAGGGGAACAATCCCCTCATAACTTTTGCATGCCCTTCGGTGAAGTTCATATATTTGTGTCGCTAGGCAAGAACCGTAACGTTCATAGCAGACTTACATCGATTTTTCTTTATTAATACTTATAACATTTTCTGAGATACGGCGATCTAACAATCGAAAGAATGGAGGTAACATCATAATGACTAGGAGGACTCGAAGGACTTGCACAGCTACTACAAATGTAGAATCTGCATGAAGTACCGCTGCGGTCGTCGCCATCTCTGCAATACCACCCGGCGCAAATGCTAGGACGGAGGTATTCCATGCAATACCTGTTAATTTCGATACAAAGAATGCACATAAGAACATGGAAATAGTCAAAGCTAACGAACCCAGTAAGCTGACCACCAACATTCGCTTTACTCCAATAAACATTTTTTTATTTAAACGAGATCCAATACTTGATCCCATCAAAATTTGGGATAAAATGATAAGCCAATGTGGCCACCATGCAATCATATCGTGTTCTTTATAGGAGCCGACAATTGTTTGTATAAGGGCAACACCTAGCATGCTTCCTAACAGCCATGGAGAGGGGAATTTTAAATGTTTCCCTATGAAATAACCAACCGATGCCACTATCACTAAAACACCCGTCCATAAAAGAGAATGTATTTCAAATGAAGGATGAATAGTAGAAGTACCATGCTCATGCCCCATATTGTTCGTGTTCCAATAAGAGACAAAAATAGGAATAGTCCCTGTAACTAGAAGAACACGGATTGTTTGAGTGAGACTTACTACAGCTGTATTAGCTCCTGCCTCTTGTGCAATCCCGGGCATGGCTGAGAGTCCGCCAGGGGCTGTTCCAATAAAACTCGTTAACATGTCTGTTTGACTAAAGCGCCATAAAGCAAATCCTGAAAGTAAAGAAAGCAGGATAGATACGAAAAGCATGATAATAATTGTCATCCAATGTTCTCTAAATGTATGCAGAACAGCGGTATTAATTCTTTGCCCTAATTCAATACCTAAGGTCCATTGTCCAATAAACAGCCAGTATTTTTGAATTCCGTTTTGATTTTTATTCATTCTTAGCCAAGCAGGCTGCCAAAAAGAAAGGAAACCGCTCATTATTAATGATCCGATCATCCATCCAATAGATATACCTGTTAGGGAGAGAATATATCCGCCAATTCCGCTTAGTACAATAAATCCTATATTTTGAAAAAATACTTTCTCTTTTTTCATCTCTAAAGCCTTCTTTCTCTTTGTTCTTCACTTCTAGGGGGCTGTGCCTCAGGTATAGGATCAACAGTGCAAAATAAAGTTCAATCCTTATAGCTAATGTAGTATATTTTTAGATATAGGTAAAATATTTATTTTTTTATTTTTGCCATCAAAAAAACCTATGGCTGAAAGAGAGAGATTCTATGCAAGATAAAGACTGGATTATGCTACAAGTTCTTTACAGTAAGAAAAATATTACGAAAGCTGCAGATAGTTTATATATATCTCAACCTACATTGACGAATCGTATACAACAAATAGAAAAGGAATTTGGGGTGAAAATTATAAATAGAGGGAGAAGAGGAGTTCAATTTACTCCTCAGGGGGAATACTTAGCAAAATGCGCGGATGAAATGCTGCTAAAAATGCAGCAAATGAAAGAAACTGTACTCAATATGAATCATAAAGTTACAGGGACATTACGATTAGCCGTTTCTAACTTTTTTGCTCAGCATAAACTCCCTGCTTTATTAAAACTATTTAAAGATCAATATCCGAATGTTGAATTTAAAATAACGACAGGGTTCAGTAAAGACATCATGAATGTCATCTATAATGGAGATATTCATATTGCTTTTATCCGCGGGGATTACTCTTGGCAAGGACCAAAGCGTTTGTTAATGGAAGAAAACATATGTATCGCTTCGAAAGAAGAAATCAATATAAAAGAGCTCCCTAGTTTACCTAGAATTGATTATTACACCGATTATTCTTTAAAGATGTTACTTGACAATTGGTGGAGAGAAAATTATCCGCAGCCACCCTGCACTAGTATAGAAGTAGATAGGGTGGAAACTTGCAAAGAAATGGTTATGAATGGCTTAGGGTATGCTATTGTGCCAAGTATGATACTCGATGAGATAGAAACTGTACATAAAATCGCGATAAAGAATTCAGAAGGGAAACCTATATTACGAAAAACATGGATGTTGTATTCTGAAGAATCTCTAGAAATAAATATAGTCAAAGCATTTGTTCATTTTATAGAAAGTATAGACTTGCAGGATATCATGTAAGTCGATTCTCTAATAACTTTCTCTTTTTGATGTTTAAACCATTTTATAAAAAGTATGGATATGTACTAACTTGCGATAATCTGTGTTATGTGACCACGCAACTCCTTCAGATCCCTTGCTGAAGGAGTTTTTGTATAGCTACAAACTTGTGCTTATTTGTCCCTTCTGTTTTCTCTCCTGGGCATCTAGAAACGCTCGAACCATCTTCAATGACTGCTGAAATATAGGACTTTGAATAAACGTATAGAGGAATGTCACGATAAACACAGGACCACCTAGAAAATATCCAATCACTAACACGACACTTTCCACAATAATTCTAGCGCGACTTACAGATAATCTTGTCTTATCCGAAATGGAAAGCATGAATCCGTCCCGCGGTCCTGCACCAATCCCAGCAGCCACATACATGCCGCCTCCGATACCTGTAATCGTAATTCCAGCAAGTAAAATAAGAAGATTTATCCACAAATAATGAGTAGCGTGAGGAAGAATGTTCAGCCGCAAGAAAAAGTCCATAATAGGACCAATCAGCAGAGCATTTAAGAATGTCCCTATGTTAATGTATCTTCGGTCCACCGCTAAGGAAACTAGGACGAGAAGTAAGCCGCATACAACACTCCATGTGCCGATTGTCCATCCGAATCGTTGATAGAGCGCTACATTCAGAACCTCCCACGGATGCAGGCCCAGAAATTTAACCTTTACCGCAATGGCGTTACCGAGTCCGAAGAAAGTTAATCCTAAGAAAAAAAGAAAATACCGAAAGAGTCTCAGTCCCATCGTCTCACCTCTTTGTTGATGTATATAATTATATACTTTAGATGAAGAAGCTTGAGAGAACAAGAAATTTTATTTGTATATGTAAAGTTTTGATTAGGAAAGGTTTTTAATAGGACGTATAGAGCTAATAAAAGTCCATGTGAATTTGGGGATACGAGCTATTTATATTGAAAATGTTGATATTTTCTCTATTTAATTTGTTTATTATATTGACATAGGTCCAAATTCGGGTAACTATAGTAATAAATTTAATTTTCACATATGGAGGATAATTATGAACTTTGTTAGCACACGAGGAAATGTAAGCGAGATTGGATTTATTGATACGGTCTTGATGGGACTGGCAGATGATGGAGGCCTCTTAATCCCAAGCAAAATACCACAGATTCCCCAAACAAGGCTAGAGGAAATGGCAAAGCTTACGTATCAGGAATTGGCATACGAAATTTTTTCATACTATATAGAAGGCGAAATTCCAGAGAATGAACTAAAGGAGTTAATTCATCAGAGCTACTCTACTTTTCGTGATCCAGAAGTAACGCCTGTTCGAAAAGTCAAGGATAATATGTATGTACTTGAGCTTTTCCATGGTCCGACCTTCGCGTTTAAAGACATTGCCTTGCAATTCTTGGGGAATTTGTATTCTTATGTATCTAAGAGACAAAATAAAATCATTCATATTCTTGGAGCTACCTCAGGGGATACAGGAGCATCAGCGATTGAAGGGGTAAGAGGAAAGGAAGGCATTCGAATCTGCATTTTACATCCTCATCAAAAAGTAAGCAAAGTACAGGAATTGCAAATGACTACCGTTCATGACAAAAATGTCTTGAACCTATCGGTGAAAGGAACCTTTGACGATTGTCAGAGAATCATTAAAGAATTGTTCGCCGATGTTGATTTTAAAAACAAATACCACCTTCGTGCCATCAACTCAATCAATTTCGTTCGTATTCTGGCTCAAACCGTCTATTATTTCTATGCCTATTTCCAAGTCGCTAAACAGACTGGTATAAAGAGTCTTAACTTCAGTGTTCCGACTGGAAATTTCGGGGATATTTTTGCCGGTTATCTTGCGAAGAGAATGGGTCTTCCTATTAATAAGCTCATATTAGCTACGAACGAGAACAATATTTTAGAACGTTTTATCCATGACGGAGTTTACATGCCGGGTCAATTCCACAGCACATATAGCCCTTCTATGGATATCCAAGTGGCGAGTAATTTCGAGCGTTATCTTTACTATTTGCTCGATGAAAATCCGAGTTTAGTATCTTCTTTAATGGACCAATTCAAGTCGGAAGGAAAAATAGTCGTTAGCGAAGAACTGCTTCAGAAGGTCAAAGATGATTTTGCTGCTCATGGGGTAATGGGAGAGGAATGCTTACAAACAATCAGTAAATATTATGACGAATCTAACTATTTACTTGACCCGCATACTGCCTGTGGAGTTGCCGCATACGAAAAATACAATGAATCGAGTGAGGTTTATGTAACGCTTGCAACAGCTCATCCGGCAAAGTTCAATGAGTCCATTGAACGCTGCCATATCGAACAGGTATTTCCTGAAAAAATTAATCAACTGTTCAATAAACCTCAATATCAAGAGATTGTAGATGCAGATAATAACGAAATCGTTCGCGAGCTGGAGAGACTCTTTAGTTCTTCCCATTAATAACAGCTGGGAAATTTGCAGGGGAGAAGGCAAGAGAAACGTATATAGGCAAATATGGGGTTCCAGCAGAATCTGATTTTGCATTTGGTGATATTAATCCTGAAGAATACGATGCGCTTCTTGTGCCAGGCGGCTGGGCGCCGAATAAGCTTCGCCGTTTTCCGGAAGTTCTTGCGTTAGTGCAGCATATGGAGGAAAGTAAAAAAACGATTGGCCAAATCTGCCATGCTGGTTGGGTACTAATTTCTGCAAAAATCTTGCAAGGAAAAAAGGTAACAAGCACCCCAGGTATCCGCGATGATATGGAGAATGCAGGGGCAAAATGGTTGGACGAGCCGGTGGTAGTAGACGGACATCTTGTTTCAAGCCGCCGTCCCCCAGATTTGCCCGAGTATGTAAAAGCTTTTGCCGATGTATTGGCTGGTAATAATGAATAGGGGAAAGAAACCTTCTTTTTAAAAAGAGTATTATTTGATAGTCTGAGGATCCCCTTAAGGAATGTGCAGTAGATTCCAAAGGAAACAGCATTGATTTTATTTGAGTAAATAGAGAAACGCAGCATCAGCCAAGCGCTTTTTAAGAAAGCCTTGGCTTCTTGTCATGTTCCCAAACCTCGTGTTATTACAATCGCTAAGCATCCAGCTTATCCGACAGCGATTCAAGATGCTGTTCTATGTTTCGAGTGAATTATTTTTGCACTAAAACCGACCTTTTGTATGTTCCGCAAAACAACAATTTTGTGAAAACAGCCTTTAATTTTGAGAAACAAACAAGAGCATAACATTTCATACCAAAATAATTCTGTTTGATTATAATTTGGTTATGAAATAGAAATGAATAAAGAGGAGGTGTTTTGTATGAATCAAGATTGGTTACTATATAGTGCAATTATACTAGCTGTAGTCAGTCCATTTTTGAGAATAGGGAAACTTGATATAGGAGAGTACTTTTCTTGCCTAAGCACAATGTATCACGAAGACGGCCATGCAATTATGGCTATGTTGTTCGGAGGCAGAGTGAAGAAAATTAGCTTATTTGCTAGTGATGAGGCAAAAGGATTAGCAGAGACATGGCAAACAGGCAGAATCTTTAAAGGATGGTTAAGTCGTATTTTTACTGCTTATGCCGGTTATACAACAAGTTCTTTAGTCGCTTTCCTTTGCTTTTATTTCATTCATACACATAAAATGCATTGGCTATTGTACTTTTTTATTCTTTCGGCAGCCTTTAATTTAGTATTTTGGGTTCGGAATACGAAAGGAGTTTTTTGGCTAATTTCGTTCATTGGATTATGTGGAATACTTTTATACTATGGGAATCCAACATTAAATATTTTTGCAACACTATTCTTTTCTTCAGTGGTTCTAATTTGTTCCGTCACTGATTCTCTAACTATATTTCGTTTAAGTTGGATACAACCACGAGATGCAGGGGATGCGACCAGTTTGGCTAAAAGCACGATTATAGCGGCACCTATTTGGGGAACTTTGTTCTTAGCGCAAAGTTTATTCATTGCATATAAGGTTTTCTTAATGTTTATATTTTGATTTAAAAAACAAAAAACAGGCTCTTCCTTTTGGAAGAGCCTGTTTTCGTTAACCGCGCAATTGTTGTTGCGCCATTGCGACTAAACGTTTAGTCATTTCGCCTCCGACTGAACCGTTGGCGCGAGCTGTCGCATCAGCTCCCAACTGGACACCAAACTCTTGCGCGATTTCAGCCTTCATTTGATCTAACGCAGATGCAGCACCAGGAACCACCAATTTGTTACGGTTTGCCATGATTTTTCACCTCGTTGTTAGATTCAGCCGAGTGGCTGTGCTCCTAGTATACCCCTTAAAAACGGGATGTTATTCCCTTGTGGAACCTAACCACTCTGTAGCTTCTCAGGCCATTAATATAGACAGTTCGAAAACCGGTAAGTTATACTGAAAAAGCAATGTGCCATATATGCATACGTGAAACAGTCAGTTGGAAAAACGCCTGTTTATGATTTGAATGGAAAGTGTTACTGAATATATAAGACCTTAATTTCATGAGCTATAACAAAGAGGAAAAAATCAATTTATTCGTTCTGCATGTGTAGAAGAAACTTTAACTAACATGTAATTAAATTAAGTTTATGGTTATAAATAGTTTTTTAAATTATGAACTTTTACATTAGAAATGTGGATATGACAGAAGGAGGAATTTCGATATGAGTTATAAAACTGTTTTTTTAGATATTGACGGTACGATTTTACCTCATGGAAAAAGCATAACAAATGCAACAAAGCAGGCAATTCAACGTTTAAAAGAAAAGCAGATTCATGTAGTCATTGCAACAGGAAGAGCTCCTTATTTTGCAAGTTCAGTCATTAAAGAAATAGGAATCGATTCCATGATCTTTTTCAATGGTTCATACGTGCTTCATCAAGGGGAAGTGATTCACCAAGCTCCCATCGAAAAGACGGTGCTCGAAAAACTGCATGGATGGACAAAAGAATATCAACATCCCATTACATACCTTGGGGGATCTGAATTTAGGGCAACAGAAATTGGACATCCATATGTAGCAGAAGCTTTTCAGAACGACATGTGGAAACCGCAACAAGCTTCTCCGACGTTCTGGTTAGATCAAGATATTTACCAGATGTTCCTCCATTGTGAAATGGAAGAGGAACACATTTACCAACAAAGTATCCCTGAGCTGCATTTTAGAAGATGGAGCTCTCCGGGGATGCGGACATGTGATGTGAATGCTTCAAATGGAACCAAGGCTACCGGAATTCTGAAGATGCTGGATAAATTAGGAGTTTCGGCGGAAGAGACTGTTGCCTTTGGCGATGGATTAAATGATATTGAGATGCTGTCTTTAGTTGGTATGGGAGTAGCTATGGGGAACGCAAGACCGGAAGTAAAAGCCTATGCCAATCTGGTCACGATGTCTGCAGAGGAAGATGGAGTTAAACACGGTCTTGAAAAGTTAGGATTAATCTAATAAATAGAGTAAGAACGCAGAATCTGTTTTAAGTATTATATTAGATATTTTGAAAAGGGCCGATTGTATAGAGGAATTGGTCCTTTTCTATTTAGAATTTCACCTATATACAACTGAATAAAAAAACATCTTTTTATAGTGGGGAAAGAGCATCCGGCAGAACATAGAAGCGGTCAAACTCTTTTCCTACCCCATACAAGGGTAAGAGAGAGGAAGCGGGTGCAGGCTTTGGTTCTGTATAGCAGTTCCTATGTCGAAATTATAAATCATTTATATATTATATATGTGACTTAACAATACGTCCGGAGTTATAATTAAGAATATTTTGAACATCCTCTGAGCAATTATAGAAAAAGGATGATAGAATTGGATTAGGGAATTACTGGTATGTTAGCTGAAAGGAAGGACATAGAATGGTCACCAATTTGCTTGAACGGGTAAAAGAAACAAGGCGGATGTTACGCCAGCAAATAATTGAGACTGTCTTAAATCAATTTGATGAGCATAGCATGGCGTTAGATCGAGAGATGAGACGAGAGAAATACCGAACAATGATGGAAAATCCCTTTCGCTTCTATCGAGGAAGTGCTTATTTATTCTATTATGATATAACGAAGATTCCATTCTCTTTCCACACGCCGGAAGATAAACCGACTTGGATTCAAGGAGATTTGCATTTTGAAAACTTCGGCACGTTCCAGAATGAGCAAGGGGAAATTGTATATGATGTGAACGATTTTGATGAAGGATATATGGGATCGTATTTGTATGATATTTTGCGTATGACGATTAGTATTGCATTATTTTGTGAAGCGCAGGGCCTTAGTGAAGGTGAGCAGGAAGAAAGAATCAAAACCTATCTAAGTGCTTATTACAAACAGCTGCTCCGATTTGAAAGAAGGAAGGAAGATCCGGTTACATTATTTTTTACGAAGGACAATACAGAAGGTCCGATACGTAAAGTATTGAAGAAGCTCATGAAGCGCCAATCTAATAAATTGCTTGCAGATATTACATTTGTAAATGAGGACAATCGTCGTTGTTTTATATGGTCAGATGAAATTCAGCCTGTGAGCAGCGAAGAGCGGGCTGTGCTTGAACAAGCTTGGGAAGAGTATATAGAAACTTTGGATACGGAAGATAGGCGCGGTCATATGTTTTATCGTATTAAAGATATAGCGCGTAAGCATGGTTCAGGAACAGCTTCTATTGGACTGGAGCGGTATTATGTCCTTGTTGAAGGAGAGAGAGATCACCTGCAGCTAGATGATCTTGTATTAGAAGTAAAAGAGGTACGTACGCCGATTCCGGGATATTTCTTGCCTTATAATGAACAATTTTGGCAGAAGTATCAGCATCAGGGTGAACGGGTGATTACAACACAGAAAGCGATGCATCATCATGAGGACCCGTATCTCGGATTTATTACAATGAATGGCCGACACTTCTACGTACGAGAACGCTCCCCATTTAAAAAGAGAGTGAAAGCAAAGCATATGACGAGTGCAAAAGAAATTGATTCGACAGTCGAGATTATGGGCCGAATCACAGCAAAAATTCATGCGCGCGCTGATGTGGATGTGCAGCATGAGTTGCTGACATACCATAGCGAAGAAGAGATCTTACGGGCAATCGGAAGGGATTTTGAAGCGTTTTGTGCACAGTTAGTATTTTCCTCGATGGTATATAAGCAGCAAGTGAATGAAGACTATGAATTGTTCTGTGATTGGTGCAGGAAAGAGTTTAACATAGAGACATAAAAAAGTGTTGTTGCTGGTACACCTGTTACGGTGAACCTTATATAAGAAAATTTGGCCGGATGAGTGAGAAGGCTAACGCTAAAGAGATTTCTTTGATCCCTCAATCTAGGCATCAGGGGAGAAAAAATGCTGTATGTCGAACTGTGGAGAGAACCCCACTGGCAGATTATACATCCCAGTGATAGAATTAGCTTAGATTGTCGGAAAACCTTTAAGAAAGGATATAAAATATTATGATGGACCAATACGAATTGAAGCAAGAGCTACAACACATCAGAAATAACAATTATTCTGTACCGGACGACGTAGACGCATATCCGTACGCGCAATGGATGCTCGACCACATTGGATCGCCCGATGCCGAGCTGCGCGATAAACTGATTTACAGTACGCTGGCACGATGGATTATAGGCGGGGTATTTAGACAGAAGGAGCTTCGCGGGCTGCTGCTGCAGGCGCTGAGTCCTGATTATTTGTTTTACGAAATCGGCGAGAAAGGAACGGACTCCGTTTTTAAGCGTGCCTTCTCTATTCTTATCCCACCGCTCGTTTTATCCGTTCATGAAAAGGAGCCGCTCTTATCTGAAGAACAGCTGTACAGCGTTGCGGAGCAGGTTCTTGAGTATGTGTATCTCGAACAGGATGCAAGAGGATATGTAGACGGGAAAGGGTGGGCGCATTCTACAGCTCATGCGGCAGATGCACTAAGCGCTCTGGCTCGCTCTTTGCGGGATCGCGAGTTCGGTCATGCAATGCTTGCTGCTGTTCGTCATAAGGTTTGCTTGCACGATTACTTGTACATAAACTTTGAGGATGAGAGGTTAGCGACAGCAGTAATGTCTCTGCGGAATCAGAATGTCCTTTCTGATGAAGAATGGAAGAGCTGGCTTCACAGCTTTACGGTAATTGAAAAAACTTCAACTCCTCAAGATGATACCTTAGTACAAAATATTAGAATGTTCTTAAGAAGCTTGTATTTCCAAGCTTTAGAGAAAGAGGAAAACTCTGCGTTTACAGTTGCTGTGCTTGAAACTTTGAAAGCATTGAAGAGGTTTCTGTATAGTTAAGCCTGATAGATTTGATTTCTATTCGTTGTTGTGGTCATTGTCTTACCAGCGTATTAAGTGAAACGTTCACTGATAAGGAGCTAAGACAACAGTGGTTTAATCTTATTTCTTTAGTTATAGAAAGGTACAGTAATCAAAATCCTCTTATTGAAGCTGAGGTAAGAGCTGTATGGTACGTCATGTTAAGTATACAAACCATATTTATGGCTTATTTCGTGCATTAGCTAGAATTGTTAAAGATAAATGAGGATATGTTCTTTGGATTTATAAAAACAAGGAAATTATTAAAAAACGTGTGCAAATTACATTACACTAATAAATCGTAATTTCCGATAATCGGGGTTATGTGAACAAGAAACCCCTTCCAGCTAAATGATACGCACCTCCAAGATATATATATAAATCACCCGGGAGTTTTATATATGTCCTTAAGGAGTGCATATCATATAAGCAGGAGGGGGTATTGTTTGAACTAAGAACAGTTACTTTCGCTTTTTTTTATCTTTTCGGTAGAATAGCCAATAAAAAAAGTACCAGCCCATCACAGCTACAGTGCTTATTAAGGCCAATCCAAACTCTTTCATGAAAATAAAAAAGAAAATTAGCCCTATAAAGATAGCAATTACCAAAATCATAAAATATTTTACAACAACCTCTAATACTTGATAAGCCAATGCCAGAATGCCAACAATAGACTGGAGGATTGGCAGAACTTTTGACGTGAAAAAGCTGTCGTTTTTAGGATTTCTCATGATGCACCTCTTTAGAGTTGTGAATATGTAAGAGTTTCTCTATTTGGCTTTCCAACAGTTCTTCAGACAAATAGGAGACAAGAAACGATGGTTTATTGTCTGATTGATATAATAACCATTGGTGATTGTTAGACTCCAAAATCATAACCCCATGGTCCGCTTTAAGTGTTTGTGTAGCATATTGGTCAATGATTCTATTTGACTGCTGGAAGTTTTGAAAGAACCTCTCTCTCGTAACGCCATTCCATTGTGATTCTAGACCATAAATGCTTTTTCTTAAACTGGCTGCTAGCGTTTGAGCTTGTTGCTGAGCTTGTTGAAATTGCTTAGCGACATCCATAACCTGCTCAGGCTTTATACGAATTTTCACATGTTTTCCCCCTTGACGCTTTAAACAGATACATAGAGTTTGTTTATATATTTTATATGTAATACAAGGATTACTATATTTATTGTAAACGGATTTCAATTTAGAGTTCAATAAGAATTTGGGTTTTCTCGAGGGAACAACAACCCTTTTGGCTAATAAAGTACGGAAATGGTATACGGTGCTGTAAACACATAGACTAATTTTAAAGTACCGAGGGCATGTACCATCAGTTTTGTATAAGAATCAAGAAAAACAGCTTCTGGAAAATTGTTTTTTCCTGATTTTTCTCATTCTCGTTCTTTCCCTATAATAGAGAAAACAAGTGGAGGGGATGAGAATCTATGATGAATCGCGTTGTTTTAATCGGCCGCTTAACACGAGACCCAGAGCTGTTATACACTAAACAAGGAATCGCATACGCCAAAATACGCGTGGCGGTAAACCGAGGATTTCGCAACAGTCAAGGCGAGAAGCAAGCAGACTTCATCGACTGTACGATTTGGCGAAAGCCTGCGGAAAATGTAGCGCTTTACTGCAAAAGAGGAGCGCTTATAGGAATTACCGGCAGAATCCATACTAATCACTATGAGAATGAACAAGGAAAGCGAATATACCGGACAGAGGTTGCAGCAGAGAATGTAACATTCCTTGAGCACAAAAAAGAACGTGCGTCTCATTAGCAACAACTGTTTCTAACGTGCTACACTAGATGCAAGGAAACAACGAAGGAGAGAGAATACGTGAAGATTAAAGCAATTGAACCGACACCGAGTCCGAATACAATGAAGGTTATATTAAATGAAGTATTGCCGTCAGGCGCACGCAACAATTATACGAGAGAAAATATATCCGGAGCACCTGAAAAAATTCAGCACATTCTTGCGATTGAAGGTGTGAAGGGTGTTTACCATGTAGCGGACTTTCTTGCGGTAGAACGTAACGCCAAGTATGATTGGAAGCCGATTTTGCAAAACGTGCGCGCCGTTTTTGGGGAAGCGGAAGCAACGGATGCACAAGCGCAGAGTTTAAATGCACATTACGGTGAAGTGAAGGTGTTTATTCAACTGTTTTACGGCATTCCGATGCAGGTAAAGCTGACAGACGGCGAAACAGAAGAGCGCTTTGGACTTCCTCCGTATTTTAAAGGTGCCATTATGAAGCTGCAAATGACGGCGCCGAACGTTGTGCAGGAGCGCAAGTGGGCAGAGCAGGGAACTCGTTACGGAGAACTGGCCGATATCGGAAAGGAAGTAGTGGATGAGATTGCTGCTGCATACCCGGAAGAACGAGTCAACACGTTAATGAACGATTTGCTGAATCAAACAGGTGCAAAAGAGCTTGTTGTGAAGAAGCGCGAGCCGTACAAGGTTACGATGGAAATGATGGAGGATTCGGACTGGAAGAATCGTTACGCCGCACTCGAACAAATGGACCCGACAGAAGAAGACATTCCTGTCCTAGAAAAAGCGCTGCATGACGAGAAGGTGTCCATTCGCCGCCTCGCAACGGCTTATTTAGGTATGATAAAGGGCGAAGCTGTCATGCCGCTTCTATATACAGCATTAAAAGACAGAGCGGTAAGCGTACGCCGGACGGCAGGAGACTGTTTGTCCGATATCGGCGATAAAGAAGCGATGCCTGCAATGATTGAATCGCTGAAGGATACAAGCAAGCTTGTGCGCTGGAGAGCAGCGATGTTCTTGTTTGAAGAAGGCGATGAAAGTTCTCTCCCGGCCTTAAAAGATGCACAGGATGATCCTGAATTCGAAGTGGCCATGCAGGCACGTTTGGCAATTGAGCGCATTGAAGGCGGGGAGGAAGCAAAAGGCTCCGTTTGGAAACAAATGACCGAATCGCGGAATGCAGAATAAACTATAGAAAACAGAAGGCGGGAGAGATATGATTACAGTATTTTATGATGCTTGGTGTCCGCTTTGCACGGCTGTTTCGGAACGAACGAAAAAGCTGGATGTACAGCGAAAAGTGAAGTTTATTTCGTTTCGCGAGCCAACAGTTGCAGCAGATTACGCATTATCTCCTGAGCTTTTAAAGAAAATGGAAGACAGATTGTATGTATATGACGGGAAGAAATGGCATGAGGGCATTTATGCGGTTCGTAAACTGGCGAAACAAATTCCGTACTATTGGCTGCTTGTGCCTTTTGTACAGCTTTCAATTTGGATAGGGATGGGGCAGCGATTATATGATTTCATCGCATCCCGCCGTTCTATCGTACCGACTGGGCATTGTACGGACGGTGTGTGTGAAATACCGAATCGCAAACTGAAGTCATAGTTTTGTGAACACTGTACTTATTTAGAAACCAGTGAAATGAACAAGCAATATAAAGAAGCCGAAGCACTTCTGCTCGATGCGGAGAACTATGAGATTTAAGTTTCATTCGAGCCGTTCGTGAAACAATGCACGGAGAAATCCGATGAGTGATCATCTTTAAATCAATATTTCTAAGTTCAGACATACTAAGGAATAGTAAAAATCGGTATATATATGGTATCATGAAGCTGGATATGATTTTTGAAGGAGAGAAAAACATGGTAAATGCATATGAAGAATACATGAGACAAATGGTTATCCCGATGCGTCAAGAGCTTGTTCGCGCCGGCTTTCAAGAACTGACGACGGCTGAAGATGTACAAAACTATATCGAAAACGCGACTGGCACAACGCTTGTAGTCATCAACTCTGTATGCGGCTGTGCGGCGGGGCTTGCACGTCCGGCTGCGGCACAAGCATTATTGCGTGCGGAAGAAAAGCATCCGGATCATCTTGTGACTGTGTTTGCGGGTCAGGATAAGGACGCGACTGCGATGATGAGATCGTACTTTGACGAAATTCCGCCTTCTTCTCCGTCTATGGCGTTATTGAAGGGGAAAGAAGTCGTGCATTTCATCCATCGTCATGAAATCGAAGGAAACAGCCTAGAAGGCATCATGAACAACCTTCTGGAAGCTTTCGAACAGCATTGCTAAAAGGGAGAAATTTCTCCCTTTTTGTTTTGGAGTGATATGATGATTGTAACAACAGCAGGAAGAACGAATCAGGAAATGACCGTATATGCAAAGCAGGTCGCCGCAGATTTGGATAGTCCTTTTGCGATAAGAAAAGATGATTCCGTTCCAAATATGCAGGAGAGACTTCATGACGATATACTTGTAGTAGGAAAAAATCGGTTAGAGATATATCCATACGGAGGCGAGGATTCTTTCTTTTTTCATCCCAACTCCTCCAGCTTCCGAATCAAACGCCTAATGCGCGGGGAGCATGATCCGTTTTTGCAGGCAGCGCAGCTGGAAGAAGGAATGACCATGCTTGATTGTACACTCGGCATGGCATCCGACAGCATTGTCGCAAGCTATACAGTCGGAGCATCAGGAGCAGTGACTGGAATCGAAGGGAACCGTTATCTAGCATATATCGTGAAAAACGGCTTGAAAACGTGGCATGCTGATATATCAGAAATGAATGAAGCGATGCGCCGTATTTCAGTCCTTCATACCGATCATCTTACATATCTACAAGATTGTAAGGCTGACTCCTTCGATGTCGTGTACCTCGACCCGATGTTTGAAGAAAGCATTCTCGAATCAGATGGCATTCGCGGCTTAAAGCACTTCGCATTATATAATGACATAACAGATGCAACGATGGAAGAGGCGCTGCGTGTGGCGAAAAAGCGTGTTGTACTCAAGGATCACTTTCGCAGCAGTCGCTTTGAACTATACGGTTTTTCCGTATTTCGCCGCAAATCTGCGAAATTTCATTTTGGCGTGAAAAGCAGCTTGCAAAATAACGACAGTCGTATATAATAAACAGTAAGAAAATTTCGAAAAGTCTAGGATGAAGAGAGTAGTCGGCAACTGAAGCAACAGCGAGTCAGGGACGGTGGGAGCCTGATGCAACGGAGCGGATGAAACGCACTTCGGAGACGTTTGCCTGAAACGAAGTAGGGCAAGCCGGGGGTCCCCAACCTCGTTACAAAGGGGAAAGAGGTTCAAAGAACCAAAAGGGTGGTACCATGGGAAAGCTCGTCTCTTGTTTAGAGGCGAGCTTTTTTATTTTTATGAGGAGGATGGGAATATGAAATATAAAATTGACGCTGCCAAAGAACTATATCAAGTGCTAAAAGATGCTCTGTCATTAGAAAAAATCGAAAGACTGCTGGAAAAACCGAAGCATGAACAGCACGGCGATATTGCCTTTCCTTGCTTTGAACTAGCGAAAGCGTTCCGAAAAGCGCCTGTCCAGATTGCATCTGAGCTTGCCTTACAGCTCCAGTCTCCGCTGTTTGCGAAAGTGGAAGCGGCCGGCCCGTACGTGAACATCTTTTTAAACCGTCATCATGTAAGCAAAGATGTGATTGGAACGATTGTTAAAGAGAAAGAACTATATGGAAACAAAGAGTTTGGAACAGGTAAAACAATTGTCATCGATTATTCATCTCCCAACATCGCAAAGCCGTTTTCTATGGGACACTTACGTTCTACTGTAATCGGAAATTCTCTCAAGCGCATCAGTGAAAAATGCGGCTATGAAGTAGTGGGCATCAACTACATCGGGGACTGGGGCACACAGTTCGGCAAGCTGATTGCTGCCTATAAGAAGTGGGGCGATGAAGAGAAGGTCAAACAAAATCCGATTAAAGAATTGTTTCGCCTCTATGTGCATTTTCATGAAGAAGTAAAAGAGCATCCGGAATTGGAGGACGAAGGACGCGCATGGTTTAAAAGATTGGAAGATGGAGATCAGGAAGCTGTTGTGCTATGGACATGGTTCCGCAGCGAATCCCTGCAGGAGTTTTCACGTATTTATGAGCTGCTTGGCGTCAAGTTCGACAGCTTTAACGGCGAAGCATTTTACAATAATAAAATGGATAAGATGGCAGACTATCTCGAAAACTTAGGTTTGCTTACGGAGTCTGAAGGAGCTAAAGTCGTTTCATTAGAAGAAGGCATGCCGCCTTGTTTGATCAAAAAATCGGACGGAGCGACTTTATATGCAACTCGTGATTTAACCGCAGCGATGTATCGTCAAGGAATGTATAAATTTGACCGCGCTTTGTATGTTGTGGGAGGAGAGCAAAGTCTCCACTTTGAACAAATATTCGCAGTGCTGAAGAAAATGGGTTATTCCTGGGTAGAGGGAATGTCTCACGTACCGTTCGGCTTAATCTTAAAGGACGGTAAGAAAATGTCTACAAGAAAAGGAAAAGTCGTTCTGCTCGAAGAAGTCATCGCAGAAGCAATCGCTTTGGCGAAACAAAATATTGAGGACAAAAACCCGTCTCTTCCGAACAAAGAAGAAGTTGCGAAACAAGTAGGCGTGGGTGCCATTTTGTTCCATGACTTGAAAAATGAGCGTATCCATAACATCGAGTTTTCCTTAGAGCATATGCTAAAGTTTGAAGGAGAGACAGGACCGTATGTGCAGTACACGCATGCGCGTGCTTGCTCAATCTTGAGAAAGTCGGACTTTACACCGGATAACGTCAGCGCTGCACTGGCAGATGACACAAGTTGGGCTGTCGTGAAGCTATTAGAAAGCTTCCCAAAAGTGGTCGAAACAGCGTTTGAGCGTTATGAGCCATCTCACATTTCAAAATACATTTTGGATTTGGCGCAGGCGTTCAATAAGTATTACGGCAATGTCCGCATACTGGAAGAGGATGAAGGAAAACAAAGCAGACTGGCACTTGTGTATGCAGTGACAGTGGTGTTGAAAGAAGGTTTACGTTTATTGGGGATACAAAGCCCGGATGAGATGTAAGTTTTTTTACTTTATTTACTTAATTGACGAAAGACAAAACGTAAGTATCCCAGACAAAATGTAAGTATCCTGAACAAAACGTAGGTATCCCAAACAAAACGCAAGTACCCTGTGTTCAAAAATCATCAATTTAATATAAATACGTATATATTGCATAAAAATAAATAAGCTTGTCCATTGCAGAGGACAGGCTTATTTATTAGGGATAAGACAAGCCATAATTGAGACAGCCACCGCTACCAGTAGGTGGAGGATTGCTTAAATGAATTTACGGAAAAAATAAAGCATATGCTTATAAGTTAACCACAAGCAGAACATCCATTTTTTGAAAGGGCAATTAACAAAAAGGCTCTGTTAAAGAATAGTGTTTTCTTATTAACCTAATGAGTGTGTTAATTGGTATTCCGACACCTCAACACGGATATGATACGCTGAGAAAACACAAAAGCCCCTATATGTTAAATATATATAAAGGGAATATTCTCCCGTGATGAAAAACCTGTATCAATGATTACTTGGTAATCTACGATACAGGTTTTTCTTACATTTTTTGAAGGAATACCTTGCATTATTAGGTAATTACATTTATAAAGGATATAGGAGGTGAAAAAATTTGGAAATAAACAAGGAGGTTTTAAAAGGACATATCGATACATTGATCCTCTCCTTACTACAAGACAGAGATATGTATGGATATGAATTAGCGAAGCTCGTTCTAGAAAAAAGCGAGAATCAGTTTGAATTGAAGGAAGGTACGCTGTATCTATCTTTAAAACGTTTAGAAAAGAATAGATGGATTGAATCCTACTGGGGAGATGAACAAGGTCCAGGGGGAAGAAGAAAATATTACACACTCACACCCTTAGGCAAGAAAGGCTTCGAGCAAAAACGCTCGGAATGGCAGTTTGTTAAAAAAATCATAGATTCTTTTTTGGAAGGGGGACATGATGTATGAAGCGAATTGATGAATTTGTAAACAAGATGTATGCCCATGTTGAGGGCGATAAAAAGGAAATACAAGAATTGAAAGAGGAAATGCGTTCGCATTTACTTGAAGCGATTGAGGAATTACAGGCAGAGGGGAAATCGAAACAGAAAGCTATTTCCATTGCGTTAGAACGATTTGGTGATGAAAAACAATTGACAAAAGGGCTGTTCGGGTTATTCACAGCACGAAAGCAAATGTTCAAACCGTTGCTCCATTTCTCTCTTGTTTGTTTCGTTATTTGTTTGTTATCTTGGATGGGATTGACTTGGAGAGACCATAAGATTGCGGATGAAAGCAAAAGAACGAATCAAGCTGTCCATAGAATGATGGTGCAATCATTACACGAAGATAATCTTTCTTCAAGTAAGAAGGAAGAAATCATTTCAACTGTTAAAAAATTAGCGAACGATAAAAAAGTTTCTCTCTCTCTTTATCAAAAACCACAAGACAGTCCAGAGAAGTTAAACAGTGAGGATTTGTCGCAAGCATTGGCAAAGAAAGAAAACGTGATAACGTATGGGGACAATCAAACTCATAAGTATGGGGGCGGTTTCGTTTATGAAAACAAGCATTGGTATGCAGAATTCGGATATGAAGAGAATCCGCATTTTAAAGATTTTTACTTCATCCCGTATGGACTGTTCAGCCTTTTCGGAGTATTAATCATGACATATCTTTTCCTCACATACTCCTCACGAAAGAAAAAAGTGTATCTCTATTAAAGAAACGAAAAAGCATCGGTTGAGGTGACAAATTACAAAACGTAAGTATCCCAAGCAAAACGTAAGTATCCTGATGGCCCATCAGAAAAGGTTTATGAAATTGCAATGGTTATGCCTGTCTTCTATACTGTCAGGCGGACTATACCCTTGGAATGATCTTTTTGTTTCCGGGCAAGGAGTTCGTGCATACATGCGCTACAATTCCGATCTCAATCTTATGTGAAAGACTTCTCCGGTTTGGAGGGGTCTTTTGCCGTTGCCTCCCATTACTAACGTATTCCGATCGCGAAAATCCTTGCTAAGTATGCAGAAGGCAATAAATAGTTGCCGCAGTACACAAGTGAAGAAAAATTGTAAGGAATAGGGGTTTCCAAAGCTTGGATGAATAGATAAAGAATTCTATGGTAAAAAGCGGTACTCAAACGTTGTGGTGACTGGTAAAATTATGTAAAGGGGGATTGCCAATGAAACGAATAGGATTGTTGTTGGCCTTCGTCTGTTTTACCATACTTGCCGGATGTGATGACACGATGCGCTATGCTGGAGAAAGCAAGCACTGGAAAGGTACGTTGATGATTATCCAGTCTGAGGACAGCGAAAGACGCGAAGGTTACATTCTCTACAAAGGTAAAGATAGAGGCAGTATCAAGCACGTACAATGGCGCGTAACAGATGGCATTTGGGAAAGTAACGGTAATATGCCGCTAGATAACGGTAGAATCAATCTGAGTTCATTCTGCAGTGGATGTGCGACGTATGACCGGGAGGAACCGTTTACGGTAACGGTTGAATGGAACGGTAAAAAAGAGACGTTTCAAATGAAACTAAAAAGAAAAGAATAAAGGGAGAATATTTTATGGTTATTGATTTATTAGAAAACCAAGCTGACTTTATCAATGATGTTTCAAATATGATATATAAAGAATTTGTAGTTAATACAGGTAGTAAAATGACTTTTGATGACGTTTTTACATACTTTTCAAATACACACTCTAAACAATTGCCAATTACTTTAATAGCAATAGAAGAAAATGAGTGTATAGGCACAGTATCAATATTTGAAAATGATTTAAAAGAACGAAAAATATACAAGCCTTGGCTTGCTTCTTTATATACAAAATCTGAACATCGTAGTAAAGGTGTAGGACAGAATTTAATAAGTGAAACATTAAAAATTGTTAAGGAATTAGGTTATAAAGAATTATATTTAAGAACAGAAAATGCTTCAACGTACTATCAAAATAGAGGATGGAGTTTTGTGGAAACTATTTCAGATGATAAAGGGCAAGAAATAGATGTTTTTAAGTTTATTCTATAGAACAATGAACCATTAAAGAACTAGATTCCACTTTGTTAACGGTATAAGAACCTATTCTAAATAAACAAAAAAACTTCCGATAACACACATTATGTGAACTAAAAGTCTTTCCTTACCTAAGATAAGTGGGAGGCGATTACATGATTTTGAATTAAAAACATGGAGTGAATAATATGAGTAAAATTACTTCACGTGCTCTTCCTTTTATTTTTCCTGTATCAGCTGTTTTGATATTTTGGATGGATGTAGGAAAATACACCCCACATATTGGAATTTCGTTACTATTTTTAGGCATAGCATATAGTTTATACAATATGATGACACAGAAAAAAGCAGTAGTTGCATCAACAATAAACATATATTTTATTTTAATAATTATATTAGCAGGCGTTATATTATTCTTTTTAATGATTAAATCGGGTGTTTAGGGGATTACCTCCAACATTTTAACAAAAAATAGGTTAATCCAATTTTTGGATAGATAAAGCCTAAAGGGATTTTTTATAGGATCCTAGATACATTGACTATCGATAACACTGATTATGTGAACATGACATAATCAGTGTATAAATTACGAAAGAAGGAAAATGTATTGAGAACTAAAGTATACATTTTATCTGCCTTTACTAAAGATGGAGAAGGCGGAAACCCGGCAGGAGTTGTTCTAGATACGAAAGACCTCACAGAAAAAGATATGCAATTTATTGCAAGTACATTAGGTTTTTCAGAGACTGCTTTTATATTGCCCTCTATAAATTCAGATTATCAAATTAGATATTTTACACCGAATGAAGAAGTAGATGTATGTGGGCATGCGACGGTTGCGACTTTTTCCTTACTAACTCAAAAGGGAATAGTAAATCCAGGAATATATACAACAGAAACAAAAGCAGGGGTACTAAATGTACAAATTTACGAAAATCATATGGTTTTCTTACAGCAAAACCCTCCGAGTTTTTTAAAAGTCCTACCTTTTGAGGAAATTATAGAATCATTACGTATAATTGAAGACCAGTTGATGCCTAACATGCCCATCCAAATCGTGTCAACAGGCTTACGTGACATCATTGTACCTGTAAGAAGCCTTACTGACTTATTGGAAGTTAACCCTGATATGAAAAAAATCACTGAAATAAGTAGAAAATATAATGTAACTGGATATCATGTATTTACACTAGAAACTTTATATGATTCCACAGCTCATTGTAGGAATTTTGCACCTTTATATGATATTCCTGAAGAAAGTGCTACTGGTACATCAAATGCGGCTTTAGCTTGTTATTTAGTAAAATATGATGACAAGAAAGAAAGCAAAGAAAGAATCTTTACTTTTGAGCAAGGATATACAATGAATAGCTCCTCAGAAATTACTGTAAATGTATCTGTTCATTCAGGTGATTTTGCAAATGTTCAGGTGGGAGGCTTTGCTTCTACATTCAAAGAAAAGTGGATTGATATTTAAGTAAAATAGTTTACTACTAATAATCTGAGTTATATGAATATGCCCCCTTCTGGATTGCTAGATGGAGGGAAGTTTTATAGGCTTTAGACATATTAACTTCTGATAGCACTGATTATGTTAACCACAAAAACGCCTTATTAGGCGTTTTCAACAATCTGAGATTCCCAAAATGGGAATCTTTTTTTTATGAAGAAAACCCAAGAGTGTGGATTGTGAAGGTTACTCCCTATCTTGTCTGAGCAATTGTTCGATTAAGGAAGAGGGGCGCATTGCATAGATATGCAAAAGAAAATAAAAAATGACAGAATCCTTTGTAGTAGGATACTTACGTATTGTAACAACAGACGAAAGGTCGTAAAAATGAGGATACCTACGAATTGTAACAGAGAAGAAAAACAAAAACACCAACTAGAAGGTTGGTAAACGGAATAGGATACTTGCGTTTTGTATCATGACATTAATGTGAAGTGATAAATAAGTTGTACCCTTTATAAATAAGTTGTACCGTTTATATTTAAGTAGTACCTTTCATAATAAAGTTGTATCGTATATAATGAAAATTCTATTTGTGTTTATATACATGTTTTAGAATTATTACGCATTACGTTTGGGAGTTATCGGAATTTAAATTTAATTAGTAATATCATCACCATTTCGAATTGTGTAAAAATAAATCCATTAATTTGTATTTGGAAGTGACAGGATGAATATATAGCTGTAAAGTGACAAATAAGATGTATCTTTCCTACTTAAGTTTGACCTTTTACAAATAAGTTGTATCCAATCAATGCTGCAACTACAAATCAGTTTAAATACAAAAAAATGAATTAATATACAAATAGTGAAAAGGTAATATATGTATGTTTTTAGTGGGTAACTTACACATACATACCGTTACCTTTAATGACTATATATAAACAAGAAAAGGTCGGAAATCCATTTCTAACGGGTTCTCTTTTGAAGTACAAAACATGAATGAGTAGTTCAATTCGCAGACTAAATCGCATAAGAATTCGCAGTAGAATTAGTAAAGGGATTGGCATATTTGCCAATCCCTTTGTCTATGTTCTTTAATCAACGAGACCGTATCCGACCAATTGGAAGGTTCTTGTATCTGCAAACACCACTATGTTGTTTGGTTTTTGTTTTTCATTTGTCGTAAAATTAACCAGATATACTTCTTTCCCAACATACGATTTATCTGCATTGGAGCCTATCATGCTTTCCTTTAGAACCGTTTTGGATACTGTCGCATCTTTCCACGTTCCTACAATCCGTTCCTTGTTTTCTTGGGATAACTGATTGAATACTGCTTCCATCACGTCTTGCTCTGTACGAACTTTTTTGTTTTGTGCTTGGGTCTGCTCTGCGCTTGTTTGCGGCTTACCCGCAGAAGACTTCGTATCGTTCGTACAAGCCGCTAAACATAGAAGTACGCAAACACTTACAATTGCATTCATTTTTTTCATATTGCGTCCTCCTCACTAGATTAAAGTGATGTCGTTGCTCATGACCCTGTGATTTGGTCTTAATGATACACCACAATCCGTATATTCTCAATACTCGACATAACGATATATATACCTTCACCTCATGTAGATGATATCATACAGAGTAAAAGTTCGTTCGGTCAGACCCAACCGCTGGGCAGGAGTCAATTCATTGCCGTTACCCGTTTTGAACGGAACGCAGAAGTTGTAGAACGTACGCAGAATTGTTAGGGCGTACTGAGCGTACTTCGAGAAGGTATGCGTGCCAACTGTTCCCGCAGGAACAGTTCACCGAGATGATAGATCGAGCATGTGTCGTATCCCTTGTATTTGCCCCATTCTAACAGTTCGCTTCGTTCAACTTCGTCATAATCGTTTCACTCCTCGTGTTGTGACAGTCCAATCGCTTTGAGAATGCGTTTGTTGTTGCGACGGGATTGCACCCATTCCAGAAACTGCTTGTCTTTTAGGAGATTGCGTTGCAGGAACTCGTCCACGATTTCTTGTTCGCTGTATTCGCAATACTCAGCGTAATATCTCACAATCGCCCGTGTTCGTTCAGATATGTGCCAATCCACAGGTTCAACTTGCTTGTTCTTGGGTTTGATAAATTCCAGCTTCCCCGACATGTCGGTGTTCTCCCTTCAATTAGCAGTGGTTTTGGTACCTATTTTAGCACCCCTTTTAGCTGGTATACAACGAACATTGTACTTCTGCGAATTTATGCCCAAAATGACCAGAAACCTTGATATATCAACAAAAAATAAGCAACCAATCCCTATGCGAATTTGGTTACGAATTACCTTGCTATTTTAGTTTTTGTACTCCAAAAGAGAACCCGATAATCCATTTCGCGCCTTTTTTATTTCTTGGCTTTGTTAAAGGTGAATGTAGATTTTTATCATTCTATACCTTATTTAACTACCATGGAAAGACGGTTTATATTCCATCCTCTATGGTGCAGCATTGCTGCATGCTTGGCTAACGGGGCAGTTTAGTCGAATAAGAAGCATGGTATATAATGATTAGGCTGTTTTCGTAATGTTTGTTGCTCCTGATATACTTAAGAAAAGGAGGAGTATGTTTGTTCAAACTAGATAATTTAGACCGTACAGTAGAGAATTTAAAAAGCCTAATTCTTGATACAATAAATAATCAAATTTCTCATAAAGAGCTTGCTGATTGGTGTTATGAATATTGTGATGATTATTGGTGTAGTATGGAAACTTCAGAAGAAGATAACTACGATAATGATAAAGGTCTCGATGTAGCGATGGAAATTGATACTCAGTGGGAATTGTTTCTTACCAATACATACTCCACTTCAGAACTTCAAGAAATGGATTTTTCAAATGTAAAAATGCCAGAAGAATGGCTACATAATTGGTTGCATAAGCTTGTGTGACGCTTACTCTAAAAGCAACAATTTATGCGAATTATCAATACTAAATTTCAAAAAAACTAATATTGATCGTACCTTTACGTCGCGTATATATAACTTATGTAGATAAAAATATGCCCCTTGTTAATTAGAAAGGGGCATAAGGTTTCATTGGTCTTATAAATCTCTATATTTATCTTGTAGCGATTTAAATTGTTCCTCATATTTTTTCATTCTCTTCATATCAACTTTTGAATTTAAAAGTGGCTTACGCTTGCCTATAACCATTATATCTTTATCATCAATAGAATTTGACAAATAAATATATGGCTGGAAATATTCACATTGTGTATTCGGAAGAGTGACAGATAGCCTTGCGTATTCTTCTGTTGGAAACTGATTAGAAATTTTTAATTCTTGAAGCCCTGTTAATTGAGAAACAGGTTCTAATGATTCATCTTTCGCGCTGATATTTGATAAAAAGAGATATTTCAGATTACTTAGATGTTTTAGCGGTTCCAGTGTATTTAACTTTAGCGTATTCCAAATACCTCCTTCTAAGTGTAACGATTCCAGCTTCTTACACCTTTGTATATTTCTAATATCATTTAATCTTTTAAAATCAATAATTGTTAAGGATTTTAATGAGGTATTTTTGGTTATATCCCATAATCTACTTGCTTTTGGATTCCATTCTAACTCAAGCGTTTCGATGTTTGAGAGCGATTCAAGCGATGATAAATCTTCCACTCTCATTTCCTTAACGTAAAGAAACTGAGGATTTACTAAGCCAATAATAGTATCGAACTCTTCTTGATTTACTGTATAGACCCATAGCTTTTCTAGATTTGATAGAGATTTTAATTTCGTAATATTTTTAGTCTTACCATGTATCATTAATTCTGTTGTAGAAATTTCTATCCTATCTAAATCGCCAGTTGATTTTGGGCGTTGATCTACATGAAACATTGGTCACATCTCCTTATTTAGAAAGAGAAAATTCATCCTTCACAACAACACAGTTACTTTCTGTACAACTTTGTTGTTATTCCAGTGGTCTGGAAGGGGTCTTACTAAGTAAATGTATATATACATTATCGCAAACGTATGTACGATAAAAACTATAACTACTATGATAAATTAGCATTGATATTGTTTCTTTAACGTATAAAAAATAAGTAGTAACTTATCGTCAAGTACGATAAGTTACTACTTATTATTATAGTATTAATAATTCGCAGATATTGTGGTTATAAGAGTAAAATGGACGAACTCAATTGAGAATCTAAATCACAGTTCTTCCTGATATGGGTTAATGAAAATATTATATGGAACATTTTGGGAAAAATGAGGGAACGAAGCATTTACATTCCTCTCTCTGATATAATGTTTTTCATATAAATATAATACCATTTTGAATAAGGAGATATGGATGTTTAAGAAAATAATTAGTCTACTTTTAGTGGCAGGTATTATTGTACTAGGTTTTACACAAAAGGATATGCTGCTTGAAATTGTAAAAGAGGGCGGGATATATGCTGTTCTGATTGGAATCTCACTTGTCGCTATGACTGTATTTTTCCCCATTATTCCCTTTGTCGTGCTGGCTGGGGGCATTGGTGCGATTTTCGGTGTATTACAAGGGATATTAATATCGTTAACCGGCGCAATGATAGGAACCATGCTATTGTTCTTTTTATCACGGTACGGATTTAGGGATTTGGCACAAAACAAATTAAAACAGTATCTAAAATTACAGGAATATGAATCCTATTTAGAAAAAAACTCTTTTATGGCTATCTTATTTTTTAGGTTGGTTCCGATTGTTCCAGCACTTGTTATGAATATTGTTTGCGGACTAAGTAAAGTAAATTGGACAACATTTTTCCTTGCTTCTACAATTGGGAAAATACCTAACATTTTAATTATTACTTTTGCCGGAGCAAGTTTTACCCAAAATAAGTTGTTATCATTTGGTGTATATGGAGCCTATATGTTAATTCTCCTATCCATTTATTATGTCATTGTTTCTAAGAAAATGAAAAATAATTACTATATAATACGAAAAACTAAAATGCTTCCAGATCGCAAGAGGAAGAAATTATTATTCTTTGAAAATTACGACCGAACAGAAAAGTGACAAGAGGGCCTCGTCGGGAGATGAAGGTCCTTTTTGTGCAAATAGAAGATGCATCTATTAACTTGCCAAAAGTAATTAAAAAATGTAAAAGGTATATTTTGACTGACAAACCTGCGTTATAATAAAATTTGTAATCAACATGAAGAGAGTATACGTATGTCACGCCTCTCATTTACGGGAAGCTGCAAATCAATGTACGCAAACCGGAGAGGCAATTGAAAATATACATAGACGCCTTCATCAATCCCTGATGAACATGCAACTAGAAGCAAGGAGAAAATTAGAACTAGAACGACTTTCGCATGAAGCGGTACGTCAGATCGAAGCCTTGCAACATCGGTATCGCGACCTGGCTAAATATTTACATGACACTGCGGCGCGATTTGAAAAAGCAGATGCAGCAGGCATTCTTGTTTGGGCACAAACACTAAAGGATGTAGGTGTCGGAGTAGGTGCAGCGTTTCCATTTGTAAAGGCGGGTCTTGCAGGGACTTTGCTCAAAACAAACAGCATGGAGATCGTGAAAGCAGAGAACGGCTTGCACCGAGTGCAAAGTGCAGCTTGGGTTCAAAAAGGAAAAATGGAAAGCTTCCTGACCAAAAACGTCTTGAGTTTAGGCAAGCAGCTTGAATTTGTAGGCAGTATTCCGAAGCAAATGGTAAAAGCAGGAGCGCCAGGGGCAGTTGTTATTAATACAGCCTCGGAAATTCCAAAAATCAAGGATTCGTTCAGCGCCAATCTCGCGAAAGAACAAGATTACACCGTGACGTTATCCAACATATCTGAAGGCATCATGAGCAGCTTATTTACTCATACCTCTTACAAAGCTGGCACGCGCTGCGCTCGCATCAGAAGACCGAACCATATTCACACTAAGTGAAAATGGAATCCAGCACGAAACAGGGAATGTGCCTTGGCAAACGATTGCAGATCTACGTGCGGATCTGCGTTTCGGCAGTGCTGTACTCATCATTACCACAACAAGCGGGAATGAATTGATCCTTCGCACAGATAACCTTCTCACCCAAGGAGAGCTCAATAAATGTGTCATTCCGATTATGGAAGAACAACGAGCCATGTACGCTTAAAAGGCTTCTATATTGTTAGTAAAGCCTGAAGTACATACTAAAAAGGTCCCAATTGTATCGGGACCTTTTTATTGCCATTTTTTTCGTTCCTCATCATCCACAATCAGGCAATATCCTCCTTTATCTTTCCTTATCCATCCTTCATTTTGCAGTTGGTGAAGGTGTTCAAGAACGGATTTTTTTGCCATTCCTAGCTCTTTTACAATGACATTGGAGTTCACATTAATTGAGTAGACAACTATTAACGATACTATAAAGGAAAAGCCTATTTTTAAGCCAAACGTTTCATTTTTCTTAAAGAAGGGTTTTTTATCCGCCTACTAACACTCCTTTTTGGGATGATTGTCTCTTAGCTTGATGGATATGCGGTGGCACCCCAAAATTCTGCGGTAATCCTCCAAAAGGTTGCGGGTTTAGAAGCAATCAAACACCATACAATGAAACCATCCAATATAGCAGTGGAACCCTAGTCGAAATAAACACAGATATCCAATGAAAAGGTGGAGGAAAAATAATGAATACAAAACAAAAAAAGAAGAGTAAAAAGAAGATTGTGATTTGGTCCATTGTTGGGCTTGTAGCAGCATTTATAATTTCAGCCATGTTATTTACGCCAAAGGGACCTGGTGATTTTGAAGAAGAAAAAGCAACAACAGGTAACATTACAACCTATTACAGTTTTTCAGGTGCAGTAGAAGCAAAAAACAAAAAGACGATCATGAGTGAAGGAGCAGCACAGATTAAAGAAATTAAAGTAAAAGTAGGCGACCAGGTTAAAAATGGCGATGTTTTGATGGAAACAAAACAAGGGGACAAAATAAAGGCTTCATTCGACTGTTTTGAATGCTGATACGATTTTTGCGATGAAAAACGGTGAAATCGTCGAATGCGGAAATCATGAAAGCCTGATGAAACAAAACGGTTATTATAAGAACCTTTATTCGAAACAAAAAAAGATGAATGGGGACCCAAAAAGGGATCAATGGGAGGTGGCAGGTTGACTAGTGTATGAATATTAAAAAATGGCGAAGAGAATAATCTCATCGCTTTTTTATTAATTTTCTTAAATTATCCATCTTTTCATGTCCGAATTGTCTTGATAATACACCACCGTATATACGATAGAAGTGAATTATTGCGGGCACTTACTATTTTTTTGCGTGTTGGATAGATTATTTGGCCTTTATAATTAATACTATACGATTGATCCCAGGAGGGGATAGCATTGAAAAATAATCAAAATCTGTTGAGTAAAGAGGAAAGGTACAAAATCATTGCTGAGAATACATCCGATGTGATCGTTCTGGTTGATAATGATGCTATTGTGAGATATGTATCGCCATCTTTTCAATCAACATCTGGTTATACTATTGAAGAGTATGAAGGGATGGATGCATTCGACCTGATTCATCCGGAGGATAGAGACCGTGTCCGCTTATCGCATATCCAAGTTGTTCAGACCCAAACTTCTGTAGCTTTAGAATATCGAATCATTCATGCAAAGGGTTCAACCATTTATGTTGAGACAAAAGTAAAGCCTGTTTTTGATGACAATGGGAATGTTATATATGTTGTAGCGGTAGTTAGAGACATAACAGAACGCAAAAAGACAGAGCAATTGCTTGAAAGTATATTAAACAGCATAAACGCAGCTGTGATGTCCACAAACACCGATTTTCACCATTATACATTTTGTTCAGAGTCCATAGAGCAAATATCCGGGATTCCAAGAGAAGAAATCATGTATAATCCCATTCGGATACATGATCATATCCATCCTCATGATAACGAAAGGCTCATGGGGGAAATAAAGGAAAAGCTGGATAGGGGATTACCCATTAATGAAGTAGTACGATTTATCCATATGGAAAATCAAACAAAATGGGCAAGGATGATCATCCATCCTTATAAGGATAAAATGGGTGCTATCGAACGACTTGACGGCATTATTTTGGATATTACAGAAAAAAAACAGTCGGAGCTTGCTCTTGAGGAGAGCGAGCAAAGATATAAGTCCTTATTTGAAAATAATTTGGATGGAGTATTTTCCATTGATTTAAAAGGTAATTTTGTCAATGCCAATCAAACCTTTGAAAAGATTACTGGCATCCAAATGGATCAGCTTCCTGACCGTTGTTTTATTGGCTTGATTTATGATGAAGATCACATGCCTGTTTACCAAATCCTATCTGAGGTCATGCAATTGAAGGAACCAAGAGATGTCGAATGTCGCATTACACGTTCTGGACAAGGTGAGAAAATTGTCAATATTACCTTTGTTCCGATCTTCCTTTTGGGTGAACTCAATGGAGTACATGGTATTGTAAAGGACATTACGAAACGAAAAAGAGAAGAGCTTGAATTAATTAAAAGTGAAGAAAGATATAAGTCCCTTCAGCAAAGTATCAATCGTTTCTCTAACGACCTTGCTAATGTCATGAAAGTAACAGAACTGGAAAAACGCCTGATTGAAGAAGTAAAAGAAATATTGCCAATTAAAAGTGTATCCATTGAAGAAATACCTAGAGGTCAGGAATTAACTCTCCAAAATAAAAATGAGAAATGGATTAAAATTGCCGACAAGGAAAAGCAGGTATTTTTAAAATTGGCGATCGAACAAACCTTGGTTAAAATGGAAGAGGAATGGCTTGACACCGCCGTTCATTATGTTTCGATACTGTATGATAATCTTCATTTCATTGAAGATCTGATGAAAAGACTTGAGGACATGGTCAAGAATAACGAAACACCTAAATGGATGTTACGGCTTTTATTTCGACTATCTGAGAAGGAAAGAGCATCACTTTCCAGTGACTTGCATGATTCTGTTTTACAGGATTTGATTATTTGGTATCGAAAGCTTGAATCATTACGCTCCAGCACAATATTTAATAAGGAAACAAAAGATGAACTTATCCAAATTGAGGAAGGATTGCTTGATGCCATTCATCAAATTCGTATTACTTGTAATGAACTTCGTCCTCCATTTCTCTTAAAGTTGGGACTGGTAGATTCTTTAAAAAGTTTATTTTCATACGCTCGGATGTTTACAAATTACGAGATTGAATTTTCTGCATTAGAATTGGAAAATCCGCTTAATGAGGATCAAATCCTTGCAATGTATCGAATTGTTCAAGAACTGTTAAATAACGCCACCAAACACTCAAAAGCATCGAAGGTAAAAATGGTTTTAAGCGGAAATCAAGAACAAATTCATTATTCGTATAAAGATAATGGTATCGGAGTGGATTTATCGAGTTTCGAAGGAGCATTTAAACATATGGGTCTTGCAGGTATCACCAATAGGGTACTTAGTTTAGATGGAAAAATAGACATTACATCAGCTCCTAATGAAGGATTTCAGGTAGATATTTATATCCCAACAACTATACAACAAAAAGGTGATTACTATGGAAATATTATTGGTTGATGATCATAGGTCGGTCGTTGAAGGAACGAAATTGTTAATTGAATCTGAAAAGGACATGAATGTCACGATTGAGACGGACGTGTATTGTGTCCCAGATCTGGTACGTCTTCAGAATTTTGACGTGATTCTATTTGACTTATATATGCCCAATATGAACGGAGCTGATCTAGCTCGAAAGGTCCTTGACCTTGTTCCCGATGCGATCATTCTTATTTATTCAGGATTTGAAATTGCTCCTCATTTTAATTTGCTGATGGAATCTGGTATCTCTGGTTTTATTTCAAAAACATCCACCAGGGAGCAAGTAATCCAGGCTATACGCAGCGCAGCTAGGAAAGAAGCTATCGTTCCGATGCAGCTCCTTAAACAATTGAGACGTAAGGAAATTGTTTTGGAAAGTGAAAAAGCAAATGAAAAAACGACCATTACTCAAAAAGAGGATAAACTGTTAAGAGAATTGGCAAAGGGACTTAGCAATAAAGAAATCTCTAAAACTTTGTTGATTAGTCAACGATCATTGGAATATAGTCTGACAGAACTTTTTCAAAAACTAAAAGTAAATTCACGGGTGGAAGCGATAAAAAAAGCAAAAAATCTGGGGATTTTGCCAATGGAAGATTTATATTAGCCATTTTAATGGACCAGAATTAATTTATCGGGTCCCCTTTTAGGAGAGAAACTCATTAAAGCTTGGTGGAAGCTTTATTTATGCACCAGGTCTTTCTTTTATCGAAGAAGTGTTAATAACATCGAACAAATCATTTGTAGTTGTTACTAATGAAAATTCGACTAAAGTATCACGAATTACTTAAAAAAAATCCTTGTTATTCTTCAACTCGGGGCGCTTTAGTTGAAGAAGGAATAAAAAAGTGAATTAGGTTAGGCAATAAAAAAGCTTGGAAATGTAAAATGTAATGACTCCAAGCTTTTTTGCTGTTTATTGTGCTATTTGGGTTGCTAAAAATATTTTTCATTGCTTTATAACAACTAAAAAATACCGTTTATGCCACGCTCTAAAGCGCCTTGCCTCTATGGCGCTATCTCAATTTGGCGGTGGTACTCCAAAATTCTGCGGTAATCCCCCAAAAGGTTGCGGGTTTGGAAGCAATCAAACGACGTACAATGAAATCATCCAACAAAGCAGAACCCTAGTCGATAAAACCACGATATCCAATGAAAAGGTGGAGGAAAATAATGATAAAGTTTTCGTATTTTTAAATATTTATATCTTTGATTAATTGATAATCAAAAAAATTTGTATGAGTTTAGTTTGGTGAAATTATCTAAATCCGTTTGTGTAAACCAATAAATTTATAAATGGGGGAAAACAATTGAAAAAAGTATGGCGTTTCATCGTGTATGTGTGCGTTTTCGTTCTGTTTGTGGGAGGAACCGGAGCGATCGGTTTCATGAGCACGCTGCAGGAGACTATGTCGGTTTACGATAAGCCGGTTCCTGTTTCTTTACAAAGCATTCAAGCTCCTGCCTATGATTCGAAAAAGCCGACAGTGGCCGTTATTTTGGCGAATGAAGTGACCGAGGTGTTCGATTTTCTCGTACCATACGAAATGTTCTCCATGACGAGCTCATACAATGTGTTTGCGGTAGCTCCCGACAAAAACATCAAATCGTTAACAGGCGGCCTTGATGTCGTACCACATTACACTTTCGACGAGTTAGACAAATTGACGGGCAAAGGTCCGGATATAATCGTGATCCCTTACATGCCGATTTTGGATGAGGCGAAATACAAGCCTGTCCGCGATTGGATAAGGAAACACTCCGGCAAGGAAACGACCTTGTTGTCCATCTGCGATGGAGCGGAAAATTTGGCGGATACCGGCCTGCTGAACGGAAAATCTGCGGCAGCGCATTGGAAAAATATCGGAAGATGGGAAAAGAAATATACCGAGATTACCTGGAAAAGGGATCAGCGTTACGTACCTGACGGCAACATGGTCTCTTCGGCCGGCCTGACTTCGGGGATCGATGCCACGCTGTACGTCATATCCCGGCAAATGGGAGAGCCGACAGCGGAGAAAGTGGCGAAGGAAATGAATTACCCTTCCTACGATTTTGTTCAGCATCCGCAAATGGAGCCTTTCACGACCGGATTGAGCGATATCGTCTATGTTTTGAACAACGCGTTTCAATGGAGCAAAAAAAAGAACGGGGTCCTACTGTATGACGGGGCCGACGAGCTGATGTTATCCTCGGTTTTTGACACGTACGGGGCTTCCGGCACGACGACAACGTTGACGATATCAAGCAAACGCGAGCCGGTTGTTACCCGGCACGGTCTGAACCTGATCGCTCGATATCAAATAGCAGATGCTCCGAAACTCGACAAAATGATTTTTGTGGGACCGGACGTTAAGACGCGCGCTGCGGGCGATATCCGAAACTGGAACGAGAACGGCGGAAAGGCTGAGCAGCTTTACCTGCACAGTGATGCGCCGGAGCGGTTCGCAATGGAGCCTGCGTTTGAAGATTTGGCGAAGCAGGAAGATATCCGGACGGCAAAATTCGCCGCCAAGCGGCTCGAGTACCGCGCCACAAGCCAGCTTAAGCTTGAAGGAGCACCATTTTCGTACGAAGCGTTCGGCATCCCGATCGGTGTCGGCTTGTTGTCTCTGGTCGTCGTTTATTTGGCAGACAGACGTTTCGTAAGGAGAAAGACTGTTTCCGCATGAAAGGGGAAGCCAAAGAAGCATCGCAGACGACCGGGTCTGGATGCTTCTTTTTTGTTGATCCAGGAGGGAGCTGCCAGTTAATATAAAATTGCTTATCCGGGGCTTCTTTGGCGTGGGCATTTTTGTAGAAAACGACGGAGGACAAACAAATTGAAGATACATAGCAGTGCACTTATACTTCAATCCGCATCTTGTCCTTCACTAGCTTGATGGGCATGTGGTACCATCACATGCTAAAAAAAATACAAAAAGAGCCATTAAATGTGGCTCTTTTTGCATGTAAAGGTATTTTGTATAAAATGTCGATTCAAATTCATAATAATTTAAAAGATAATTTCAATCGGTAAAATATTGCATTTTTAGCATATCTAGTACATAACCAGAGATCCCAAACTCGCACCATTACAGGCATGTATAAAATCCTGCATATTTCATAATATTGGAGATTAAGAGAAATCCTTAGTATAAAAGGATTTTTGATAAAATCTAACTTCCGATAATGACATGTTATGTAAACTTCACATGTATAGAATATACAACATTGTAAAGTGATATGATGAGGTTATAGAAGTTACTATTCTTTTTTATCATCAAAATATCAACATTAAAGATTAACATAGCTAAATAAAAAAGGGAGTGTTCAGAAAGTGGTGATTTTCTGGACAAATATGTTGGTAGTAATCCTTATACAGAAATATATATAAAAGTGTAGTTTAAGGAGAGATTAGGTTATTATTCGCTATTCAACAAACGGGCCATTTTGTGGAATAAGAGAAGGAATTGTTAGGAAGTAAATTGAACTCTAAGTTATCATTATCATTAAGTAATAAATAAGCAATTTTATTCTTAAATGTGATTTGATGAAAATGATTGAAACATTCAATCAAATTGGATTTTCAGTTCACCACATCGATCGAGAAGGTTTGATCCGCCTAAACCGATTCGAGCAAGCTTGCCAAGTGGGTCATGGAAAATATTCAAGGTTGATGAATATTCAAGTAAAGCCAAAAAGTGATAGAAAGAATTTGAGAAATTGAGAATGATCATTCTTGACTGTCAGCTGATCGAAAAATTGAAGAGGGGTGTTCCTTGATGACAAATAGTAGAATGAATCCTAAGGTTGATGAATTTTTAAGTAAAGCTAAAAAGTGGAAGGAAGCATATGAGAAGTTGAGAAATATCGTTCTTGACTGTGAGCTGACCGAAGAATTTAAGTGGATGCATCCTTGTTACACGTTTGAGAAAAAAAACATAGTTTTAATACATGGATTTAAAGAATATTGTGCGCTTCTGTTTCACAAAGGTGCCTTGTTACAGGATGCCCATGGGATTCTAATCCAACAAACGGAGAATGTACAGGCGGCGCGCCAGATTCGGTTCACCAATGTTCAAGAAATAGTTGAAATGGAAACCATTTTGAAAGCCTATATTTATGAAGCCATTGAAGTTGAAAAAGCCGGTTTGGAAGTGAATTTTAAAAAGAATACAGAATTCATAATTCCTGAAGAATTTCAAAATAAATTCGATGAAATCCCTGCCTTGAAAACTGCTTTTGAAGCATTGACGCCGGGACGGCAAAGAGCATATATTCTTTATTTTTCTGAACCCAAACAATCCAAAACTCGAGAGTTAAGGGTTGAAAAATGTATGCAGCAAATTCTCAATGGAAAGGGATTAAATGATTGCACTTGTGGACTATCTCAAAAGCAGCCCTACTGTGACGGCTCGCACAAGTACATTCGATAAGAAAATCAATTAATCAAACTTTAAGATATTACCTTACTTTGCGTTTATTCGAACTCCTTTTTAGATCGCAGGTAACACTCAATCAAATAATTTAAAATGGAAAAAAACAAAAAAGTGATTCGTAGAGTATAAGCAAACTACCGTGTAACAGGCTTACGCATTACCAGCTAAGAAAAGAATAATACTGCACACAAAAGTGTACCCTTTGGCTTTTTGCTGAAAGGTACGCTTTTCTTGAACGGGTACGTTAGTACAACAAGCTATAAGCAGCAATCATAATCATTTTCTTGATCTTCCGCAATCGGGCGCAATTCCAGAATAAGAATTGCACTCTTTCTTTACAGGAAATAATTATACTGTTTATTCATGTGAGTGTAGTGTAAGGCTTTAAAAAAGAACTGAAATACTTGTCACAATATTATTTTTCTAGGTTTTCCTTAAAAATGGACAGTTCTTTTTTAACGTGAAATCGCTCTTTTAAAAAGCCCCCTAAATTTCTCCCTATCTTCTGATGTAAATGGTTTTGGCCCCTTTGTACGCTTTCCGCTTTTTCGAGCCATTGCACTCAAATAACGTGTTTGTAATAATTGGTCAATGTTTTCATTTGTATAGCTATACCCATTATGGTGAAGAACCGTACACCCTTTTGCTAAACCTAGCGAAGCAAGACCATAATCTTGCGTAACGATTATATCTCCTTTTTCTGCTAACTTCATAATCCGATAATCCGCAGCATCTGCTCCAGAATCAACATAAATGGTTTCCACTCCTGATGGTTGTT